>JASBUR010000048.1 GCA_030147805.1 Sphingomonadaceae bacterium | reverse complement strand
AACGTCCAGCCCTCGGTGCGCGCGACCTCGTCGGTCATCGACGGCGGTCTCCAATATTCAGGGATCGGTGCCACCCGGCGCAGCCCCGCGGCCGAGACCAGCGCGTCGCCGACATGGTCGTCGAAATGCTCGGGCAGGCCGCTCGACGGCTGCGACCCGAGCCGTTCGAGCGCCTGATCGAGCGCTGCCCGGCTGCGCAGCTTGCCGCGAAAGCCGCCGTCCATCGCGAAGGTCTGGCAGTAGATCTCGACGAGCAGCGGTCCCTGCGCGGGGACGGGGGCGTAGGGCCAGATCGGAATGTGCTTCATCCGCGCGAGCAGCCGCATCCCCGACAGCGTCGCCTTGCCGACCTGGCTGGCGCCGACCAGCACATAGGGCGAGCAGGGGCTGCCCATCCGCCGGTCGCGATGCAGCTGCTCGGCGAGCCGCAACCGCGCGAAATCGCGCTGCGGGCCGTCGGCGGCGCCGCACCAGAAATGGCGGCGGCGGTGCGCGATATAGGGATGCGCGGCAAGGTCGGGCTCGGCGGCGGACAGCCGGTCGATTTCCGCCCACAGCGCGCGCGGGCCCGCCGGAGCGTCGGCATCGCCGGGGAAATAGCCGCCGCGGTCGACGAAGGGCAGCGAGAAGGAGCAGTCGATGCCGATGAGCGCCGGTTCGCCGCTCGCCGCGATGCCGTCGATCATCTCGGCGATCTCGGTGCGCGACCAGCGGTGTCCGGGGCGCAGCAGCCGCGGCGCGCCGGTACCCGCCTCGGCCTCAGCGGCCTGGATCGCGCGGTGACGCAGGCCTCTGGCGCCGGTCCAGTCGACCGCGACGAATCGGCTGAAGCGCATGCGCTAGGGCCGTGTGCCGTCCGCGACGGGGACGCCCCGCTCAGCCATCGCTGCCGCCTTTGGCGCGCAGCTCGTCCCAATAGGCCAGCCGCTCGGCGATGCGCTTCTCGAAGCCGCGCTCGACCGGCCGGTAATAGGTCTGCGGCCGCATCTCCGCGGGCCAGTAGTTGTCGCCCGAAAAGCCCTCGGCCTTGTCGTGGTCGTAGGCATAGCCCTGGCCGTAGCCGAGATTCTTCATCAGTTTGGTCGGCGCGTTGACGATGTTCATCGGCGGCATCAGCGAGCCGGTTTCCTTCGCGCTCTTCCACGCCGCCTTCTGCGCGACATAGGCGGCGTTCGATTTGGGCGCGGTGGCGAGGTAGAGGCAGGCCTGGACGATCGCCAGCTCGCCCTCGGGCGAGCCGAGGAAATCATAGGCGTCCTTGGCGGCGAGGCACTGCACCAGCGCCTGCGGGTCGGCGAGGCCGACGTCCTCGCTGGCGAAGCGCACCAGCCGGCGCAGCACGTAGAGCGGCTCCTCGCCGGCGGTCAGCATCCGCGCCAGATAATAGAGCGCTGCCTGCGCATCCGACCCGCGCAGCGATTTGTGCAGCGCCGAGATGAGGTTGTAATGACCCTCGCGGTCCTTGTCGTAGACCGCGACGCGGCGGTGAAGCAGGTCGCGCAGGCCCTCGGGGCCCAACGGTTCGTCGATCTTCACCGAGAACAGCGTCTCGGCCTGGTTGAGCAGGAAGCGGCCGTCGCCGTCGGCCGACATGGTCAGCGCCTCGCGCGCCTCGGGAGTGAGCGGCAGCGTCCGGCCTTCCTCGGCCTCGGCGCGCTGCAGCAGCTGCTCGAGCGCCGGCTCGTCGAGCCGCTTCACGATCAGCACCTGGCAGCGCGACAGCAATGCGGCGTTGAGCTCGAAGCTCGGATTCTCGGTGGTGGCGCCGACGAGCACCACGGTGCCGTCCTCGACATAGGGCAGGAAGCTGTCCTGCTGCGCGCGATTGAACCGGTGGATCTCGTCGACGAACAGCAGCGTCTGCGCGCCGGTGCGCGCATGCTCGCGCGCCTCGGCGAACACCTTCTTGAGGTCGGCGACGCCCGAGAACACCGCCGACACGCCGACGAAGCGCAGGCCCACCGCATCGGCAAGCAGCCGCGCGATCGTCGTCTTGCCGGTGCCGGGCGGCCCCCAGAACACCATGCTGGCGAGCTTGCCGGCTTCGACCATCCGCCCGATCGCGCCCTTGGGTCCGGTCAGATGCTCCTGGCCGACGACGTCGTCGAGCGCCTTCGGCCGCAGGCGCTCGGCCAGCGGCTGGCGCGCCGTCGCGGCGGCGTGTGCGGTCTCGTCGTTGAACAGATCGGCCATGCGGGGTCTTTAACGCGCGAACGGCGCGAAGTCAGGCAAGGTTGCCGGCGAGGCCCGCGGGCTCGGCGCTGCGCACGCAGTTGCGGCCGGCACGTTTGGCGGCGTAGAGCGCCCGGTCGGCGCGCGACAGCGCCGCCTCGACGCTCGGCTCGCCGGCGCGAAGTTCCGACAAGCCGATGCTGCAGCTGAAATGCACCCCGGCGGCGATATCGGACGCGTCGCAGCTCTCGACCGCAGCGCGCAGGCTCTCCGCCGCAGCCGCTAGCCGCCCGCCGCTGAAGCCCGGCATCAGCACCGCGAACTCCTCGCCGCCGAGCCGTGCCGTGACTGCGTCGACGGGGAGATGCGCGGCCAGCAGCGCCCCGATCGCCTTCAGCGCGCGGTCGCCGGCGTCGTGGCCGTGATTGTCGTTGACGCGCTTGAAATGGTCGAGGTCGATCATCATCACCCCGAGGGCGCCGCCTTCCTCGTGCGCGACCGCCACCGCCGCGTCGGCGGCGGAGAAAAAGCGGCTGCGGTTCGCGAGGCCGGTCAGATCGTCGGTGCTGGCGAGGCGAGCGAGATTGGCCTCGACCGCCTTCATGCGCGTGATGTCGATGACGCCCGTCATCCACGCCGGCTCGTCGCCGACGTCGACGCCGACCGTCGAGACCAGCATGTCGCGAATGCGTCCCTTGGGATCGCGAACCTGCAATTCGACGCTGTGGACGCTGCCGGTCGCCTCGACGGTGCGCACCACCTTCTCGCGATCATGCTCGCTGACGAACAGGTGCTGCAGCGTCTTCATCCGCAGCGCGGCTTCGTCCTCGCCGAAGAATCGCCGCGCCAGATCGTTGACGTAGATCATCCGCCCCGTCCGCCGCGAATTGACGATCATCGGGACCGGGCTGGCCATGAACACCGTCTCGAGCGCCTGACGGCTCTGCCGCAACCGTTCGTTGCTCAACGCCTCGATGCGGAGCAGCCGGTTGTAGCGGCGCTGGACGATCCACAGCATGGCGTTGAACATCACCATCGCCATGACGAAGCCGATGGCGGTCGGATGGTTCGGGTCGGGCAGCAGATAGCCGGCGAGCATCATCGCGCTGCAGCCGATTCCCGACGCCGCCACCGCCGCGAACGAGCCCGGCACCGCCAGCCAGTAGACCGCCGGCAGCATCATCACCACGAAGAAGGCGATGTCGCTTTGCGAGGTGACGAGCAGGCCGACCGCGGCGCCGTTGATCCACATCCAGCCGAGCATCACCCGTTCGGCGGCGGCGAAGCTGCGGCAGCGGCCGATCAGCGCCAGGCAGACGAGCGCGATCGCGATGACGACGCCCCGCGCCGGGACCGCGACCCAGAAATGGCCGGTGCCGGCGAAGCGCCAGTCGCTGATCAGGAACAGCGCGTTGAGAACGGCCGAGAGGGTGAACAGGATACGGGCATGGCGGAGCGTTTCCGGTAGCCGGTCTGCCCTGAACCTCTGTTCGCGCGCGCGATCGGCATATTCGCCGCCGATCCGCGTGAGCGCCTCGCCGTTCACAGACTCCCTCCGCCGCAACGCGATGTCGCATTCCGACTTACATCATGGCCGGCCGAGCCCGACAAGTCCTGCAAGAGGGCGCATCGCGGCACGGTCGGCAGCCCATCAACGACGAACGGCCGCGCATCGCTGCGCGGCCGTTCTGTGTCGAAAGCGGAAAAGCCCGTCAGGCTTCGTCGGTCTCGGTCGTCTCGCCTTCGGCGGCTTCGTCCGACGGGACGCCCGGCTCGGCGCCGGCGTCATAATCCTCGGTGAAGCCGGCTTCGTCGCGCTCGAAGAACTGGGCGTTGATGTCGACGCCCTGGCTCTGGAGTTCGGCCTCCTCGGGCGAGCGGGCGACGTTGACCTGAACCATCACCGACACTTCCGGGTGCAGCGCGACGCGGACGTCGTGCAGGCCCAGCGCCTTGATCGGCGTGTCGAGCTGGATCTGGTTCTTCGCCACCTTGGCGCCGTCGGCAACGAGCGCCTCGGCGAGGTCGCGCGCCGACACCGAGCCGTACAGCGCGCCGGTGTTCGACGCCTGCCGGATCAGCACCAGCTTCTTGCCCTCGATGCCCTTGGCGTCGGTCTCGGCCGTCGCACGCCGGCTGGCGTTGTCGGCCTCGATCTGCGCGCGGTTCGATTCGAACCGCTTGCGGTTGGCCTCGTTGGCGCGCAGCGCCTTGCCGTTCGGCAGGAGGTAGTTGCGCGCGAAGCCGGGCTTCACCGCGACGACGTCGCCGATGTTGCCGAGCTTTTCGACGCGCTCGAGCAGGATCACATCCATGGCTGCCATGTCTGCTTCTCCTACTTCACGAGGTACGGAAGCAGGCCGAGGTGGCGGGCGCGCTTGATCGCCTTGGCCAGCTCGCGCTGCTTCTTGGTGGACACCGCGGTGATGCGCGACGGGACGATCTTGCCCCGCTCAGAGACGAAGCCCTGAAGCAGGCGGACGTCCTTATAGTCGATCTTCGGTGCGTTGGCGCCCGAGAAGGGGCAGCTCTTGCGCCGGCGGAAAAACGGCCGTGCCATATTCGATTACTCCTCGCCGCCGGCGGCGGCGCGCGGCGCGCGATCACCACCGAAGCCACCATCAGGACGCGGACCCCGGTCCTCGCGCGGACCGCGGTCCTCACGCGGGCCGCGATCTTCGCGCGGGCCGCGGTCGCCGCGGAAGCCACCGCCACGTCCGCCACGGCCACCGCGCTCGTCGCGGTCGCTCTTGCGCATCATCGCCGACGGCTCGCTCTCATGCGCGTCGACGCGGATGGTCTGGAAGCGGATGATGTCCTCGTTGAGGCCGACCTGGCGCTCGAGCTCCGCCACGGCCGGTGCCGGGGCGTCGACGTTGAGCAGCACATAATGCGCCTTGCGGTTCTTCGCGATGCGGTAGGCAAGGCTGCGCAGGCCCCAATATTCGGTCTTGGTGACCTTGCCCTGGCCGTCTTCGATAATCTTGGTAAGCGCCTCCGAGAGGCCGTCGACCTGGTTCGTCGCCAGATCTTGGCGCGCCAGGAAGACATGCTCGTACAACGGCATGTTCGTCTTCTCCTCTTGCCGATCGCTGACGACGGCCACTCCGTCGCCCCTCCGGCCTGCTTCGAAACGGAAACCGGCGGCAGGGTGAGCTGCCGCCGGAACCGGTGCGCCCTATGGCGCAATCCAGGGTCTAATGCAACCCTAGCCGCGGCTGCTCGCATAGAGCGACCACAGCGAGGCCACGTCCTTGAACGTGCTCGTCGGCGCGATGGTGCCGAAGGTCTTGCGGGCGGCAGCCGCCTGGCCGGCGCGGACCTGGCTGATGCCGAGCAGCAGGCGCGCCTGGTCGGCCTGCGGCGAGCTGCCGACCGCCACCTTGGCATAGGCGCCCACCGCCTTGGGATAGTCGCCGAGGCCCATGTAGGTGTTGCCCGCGGTCATGAAGCCCGTCGGCGTGGCCGGAAGCTTGGGCAGCGCGGCCTGCGCCTCGGCGGCGCGCTGGGTCGCGGCGTTGAGCAGCGCCAGGCCCTGCTGGTCGGTCGCCGGTACCGCGCCCGCCGCCTTCGCCTCGTCGAGCGCGCGCTTGGCGACGCCCGGCTGGTTCGATACGATCGCCAGCTTGGCGAATTCGGCGAAATCCTCCGGGCGGCTGATGTTGTTGGTCTCGCGCATCAGCTGGAAGAGCGCGAGCTTGGCTTCGCGCGACATCTTCTCCTGCTTCAGATCGACGAGCAGCGTCTTCCAGCGCGCCGGCGACGGGTCGAAGCGGATCAGCTTCTCGGTGGTGGCGAGATAGGCCTTCTTGTCGCCCGACTTGTACTGCGCGGCGGCGAGATTCTCGAGATACTTCGGGTTGCTGCGCGACAGCTTCTCGTAGACGCCGACCGCCTTCGCGTTCTCGCCGGTCTTCAGATAGGACTGGCCGACGATGACCTGCATGTCGGTGCCGCCGGCGCGGTTCGCCGCGGCGATCGCCTTGCTGTACTGGCCGGCGCGATAATAGAGCGGCGCGAGCTGGCGCGGCGAGGCGCCGACCGATTCGAGCTCCGAAGCTGCGCGGCTGAACTGGCCGCCCCGCGTGTAGACATAGGCCGCCATCTCGGCGACCTTCTTGCGCTCGGCGGGCGTCTTGGCGGCCGCGCGCGCCTGGTTGACCGCTGCGGTCGCGGCTGCGGTGTTGCCACGGCCGGCGGCGCTCGACGCGCTCTGCAGCGCCTTGCCGACGGCGGCCGAAACCGCCTGGGCGTAGGCGACCGAGCCGAGCGGCGCGGCGAGGCCGATCGCTGCGACGATGGCGAGACGGGAAACAAGCTTCATGTCTGTCCTCTTCGTTATCGGTGTCGCGAGCCCCGGGAGGCCGCAATCCCTCGACGCACTGCCCTATCAGTCGGGGGCGTCGGACGCCCCCACTATAGATAAAGCGAATGGCCGCTGGATGAACGGCCGAACCGTGCCCGTCCCGCAAAGCGGTGCGGACCTTATCCAATCGCGACACAGACGCAAATAGCTTCGTTGGCCCCTGTCTTGCGAAACGATGTCGCGCACCCTAAGCCGCGGCCGAACGAAAAGAACGAGGAGCCGTGATGAGCCGCGCATTCGTATTTCCGGGGCAGGGCAGCCAGGCCGTCGGCATGGGCAAGGCGCTCGCCGACGCGTCGCCCGCCGCGCGCGAGGTCTTTCAGGAGGTCGACGACGCGCTCGGGCAGAAGCTGTCCCTGCTGATGTTCGAGGGCCCCGAGGATCAGCTGACGCTGACCGAAAACGCTCAGCCGGCGATCATGGCGGCGTCGATCGCGGCGCTGCGCGTGCTCGAGCGCGAGGGAGGCGTCACCCTCGCCGACAAGGCCGACTATGTCGCGGGCCACTCGCTCGGCGAATATAGCGCGCTGTGCGCCGCCGGCTCGCTGACGCTGGCGCAGACCGCCCGGCTGCTGAAGTTGCGCGGCCAGGCGATGCAGGCGGCGGTGCCGGTCGGCGTCGGCGCGATGGCGGCGCTGCTCGGCCTCGACCTCGCGCCCGCGCAGGCGGCCGCCGCCGAGGGGGCCGAGGGCGAGGTCTGTTCGGCGGCGAACGACAACGCCCCCGGTCAGGTGGTCATTTCGGGCCACAAGGCCGCGGTCGAGCGCGCCATCGAGATCGCCAAGACCATGGGCGCCAAGCGCGGCATCCTGCTGCCGGTCTCGGCGCCCTTCCACTGCGCGCTGATGCAGCCCGCCGCCGAGGCGATGGCCAAGGCGCTCGCCGAGGCCGACCTGCGCGCACCCTTCGTGCCGCTGATCGCCAACGTCACCGCGGCACCCGTCGCCGCCCCCGACGACATCCGCCGCCTGCTCTTCGAGCAGGTCACCGGCATGGTGCGCTGGCGCGAGAGCGTCGCGGCGATGGCCGGGCTCGGCGTCGGTACCTTCGTCGAGTTCGGCGGCAAGGTGCTCGGGCCGATGATCAAGCGCATCGAGCCCGACGCCACGCCGGTCAGCCTGGTCACCATGGCGGATATCGAGGCCTTCGCAGCCACGCTCTAACCGACGCATGTCCTCCGGCGTGCGTCAGGATGACGATCAAAGAAAGGACTGAGGATGTTCGACCTTACCGGCATGAAGGCGCTGGTCACCGGCGCCTCGGGAGGCATCGGTTCGGCGGTGGCGCGCGGGCTGGCCGCGCAGGGTGCCCGCGTCGCGCTGTCGGGGACGCGGGCCGAGACGCTGCAGTCGCTGGCCGACGAAATCGGCGGTGACGCGGTGGTGCTGCCGTGCAACCTGTCCGACGCCGCAGCGGTCGATGCGCTGGTACCGCAGGCGGTCGAGGCGATGGGCGGGCTCGACATCCTCGTCAACAACGCCGGCGTCACGCGCGACAATCTGGCGATGCGGATGAAGGACGAGGAGTGGGATCAGGTCATCCGCGTGAACCTCGAGGCGGCATTCCGCCTCGCCCGCGCGGCGATGAAGCCGATGATGAAGGCGCGTTTCGGCCGCATCATCTCGGTGACCTCGGTCGTCGGCGTCACCGGCAATCCCGGGCAGGCGAACTATGCCGCGTCGAAGGCTGGCCTGATCGGCATGTCGAAGGCGATGGCGCAGGAAGTCGCCAGCCGCAACGTCACGATCAACTGCGTGGCGCCCGGCTTCATCGTCTCGGCGATGACCGACGCGCTTCCCGAAGCGCAGAAGGCGGCGCTCAACGCGCGGATTCCGGCCGGCCGCATGGGCACGGGAGAAGAGATCGCCGCCGCGATCGTGTATCTCGCGTCGCGCGAGGCAGCATATGTCACCGGGCAGACGCTGCATGTGAATGGCGGGATGGCGATGATATAGCCGCACGCTTGCGCAACGTCTGGGGCTTGTCAGCGTTGTGAGGCAAAGCTAGTGGCTGGGGCCGAAGATCAACGAAGGGACTATCTCATGAGCGACGTCGCAGAGCGCGTTAAGAAGATCGTTGTGGAGCATCTGGGCGTCGAGGCCGACAAGGTCACCGAGGACGCCAGCTTCATCGACGATCTCGGCGCCGACAGCCTCGACACTGTCGAGCTGGTCATGGCGTTCGAGGAAGAGTTCGGTGTCGAGATCCCCGACGACGCGGCTGAGAAGATCCTCACCGTGAAGGACGCGATCAGCTACATCCAGGAGCACGCCGCCAGCTAAGCTGGATGCGTCTACTACGTGACTTGGAACGGCTCTCCGGCTAAGGCCGGGGAGCCGTTCGTCTATCTGCCCCGCGAGAAGGGAAATGCCCCATGCGTCGTGTCGTCATCACTGGATTGGGCCTCGTAACGCCGCTCGGCGGCGACGTGGAAACCAGCTGGTCGAACATTCTCGCCGGAAAGTCGGGCGCAGGCCGCCTGACGCGCTTCGATGCCTCGGGCGAAGGCTATACCTGCAAGATCGCCGCCGAAGTGAAGACCGGCGACGGCACCAACGGTACCTGGGACGTCAACAGGCGCGTCGACCACAAGGTGCAGCGCCAGGTCGATCTGTTCATCCAGTTCGGCATCGACGCCGCCGGCCAGGCGATCGAGGATGCGGGCCTGACCGACCTCAGCGAGGAGGAATCGTTCCGCGCCGGCGTGTCGATCGGGTCGGGCATCGGCGGCCTGCCGGGCATCGAGAAGGAATCGATCGTCCTGCACGAGAAGGGGCCGCGCCGCGTCAGCCCGCACTTCGTGCACGGCCGCCTCATCAATCTCGTCTCGGGGCAGGTGTCGATCAAGCACGGCCTGCGCGGACCCAATCACGCGGTGGTCACCGCCTGCTCGACCGGCGCGCATTCGATCGGCGACGCGGCGCGGATGATCGCGCTCGACGATGCCGACATCATGCTCGCCGGCGGCGCCGAGAGCGCGATCTGCCCGCTCGGCATCGCCGGCTTCGCGCAGGCGCGTGCGCTGTCGACGGCGTTCAACGACGAACCCGAGCGCGCATCGCGCCCCTATGACCGCGACCGCGACGGCTTCGTGATGGGCGAGGGCGCCGGCGTCGTCGTGCTCGAGGAGTATGAGCGCGCCAAGAAGCGCGGCGCCAAGATCTACGGCGAGCTCGTCGGTTACGGCCTGACCGGCGATGCCTATCATGTCACCGCGCCGCACGAGGAAGGGCAGGGCGGCTTCCGCGCCATGCAGAATGCGCTCAAGAAGGCCGGCTTTGCGCCGTCCGACATCGACTATATCAACGCGCACGGCACCTCGACGCCGCTCGGCGACGAGATCGAGCTCGGCGCGGTGCGCCGGCTGTTCGGCTCGGCGATGGACAATGTGTCGATGTCGTCGACCAAGTCGGCGATCGGCCACCTGCTCGGCGGCGCCGGCGCGGTCGAGGCGATCTTCTGCCTGCTGGCGATGCGCGACCAGGTCGCGCCGCCGACGATCAACCTCGAAAATCCGTCGGACGGCTGCCAGGGCGTCGATCTCGTCCCCAACCAGGCGCGCGAGCGCAAGATCCGCGCGGTGCTCAACAACAGCTTCGGCTTCGGCGGCACCAACGCGTCGCTGGCGATGAAACTGGTCTGACGCCGCCGCTTCCGTGCGTGCTTCCCTCCCTCCTGTCGTCATCCCCGCGAAGGCGGGGATCCATTCCCAGCGACGTCAGCCATGGATCCTCGCCTTCGCGGGGATGACGATGAAGAATGGAGTCGGCGTGAAGAAGCCTGCAGCGTGAAGATCCGGTCGCTGTTCCTCGTCGCCATCGCGATCGCCGTCGGCGCGGTGCTGTTCGTCCTCGGCTCCTGGTACGGCCCCGGCCCGAACGACGAACCGCTGCGCGTGCAGATCGACCGCGGCAGCTCGGTCTATTCGGCGGCCGACACGCTCGAGGCGGCGGGCGCAATTCGCTCGGCGGCATTGTTCCGGCTCGACGCCAAGCTGTTCGGCGGGACCGCGCCGATCCGCTTCGGCGAATATGAAATCCCCCGCCGCGCTAGCGCCGCCTCGATCCTGTCGATCCTGCAGTCGGGCGCCGCGATCCAATATTTGCTGACGGTCCCCGAGGGCATGCCGTCGATCCTCGTGTACGAACGGCTGAAGGCCGAAGAGACGCTGACCGGCGACATCGCGGTGCCGCGTGAGGGCTCGGTGCTTCCCGACACCTACGCCTTCGAGCGCGGCGAGTCGCGCCAGGCGGTGCTCGACCGCATGCAGGCAGCGATGGACAAGACGCTCGCCGAGCTGTGGGCCGCCCGCAAACCGACGACGGTGGTGAAGACGCCCGAGGAGGCGATCACGCTCGCGTCGGTGGTCGAAAAGGAAACCGGCAAACCGTCCGAACGGCGAATGGTCGCCGGCGTCTATTCCAACCGCCTGCGCATCGGCATGAAGCTCGATGCCGATCCGACCGTCATCTATCCGGTAACCAAGGGCAAGCCGCTCGGCCGGCGCATCCTTCGCTCCGAACTTCGCGCCGACAATGGCTACAATACCTATGCGCGCGCCGGGCTGCCGAAGGGGCCGATCGCCAATCCGGGGCGCGAATCGATCGCGGCGGTGCTCGACCCGGCAGCGACTCCCGCGCTCTACTTCGTGGCGGACGGCACCGGCGGGCATGTGTTCGCCAACACGCTGTCCGAGCACAATGACAATGTCGTCAAGTGGCGCGCGATCCGCCGCGCGCGCGGCGAAATCCGCTAGAGTCGCTTGAACGCCGTCAGCGGACGACCGTCGCCCGCCGAGCGTTCGATCACCGTCGACAATGGTTCGATGACCGTCGCCATCCAATAGGCGTTGGCGTGCAGCAGATTTTCGCCGTCGACCATGATGCCGACATGGCCGGGAAAGAAGGCGAGGTCGCCGCGGCGCGGTTCGCCGACCGGCTGGCCGAGCGCGTCGAACTGCATGTCGCTGTCGCGCGGGGCCGCCATGCCGGCGGCGCCGAGCGCCATCTGGACGAGCCCCGAACAGTCGATGCCCCAGCGCGTGCGCCCGCCCCAGAGATAGGGCGATCCGAGGAAGAGCTTTGCGGTGTCGACCGGATCGGCGAGCGTCGTGCCGATCGGGGCGAGGTGCCGATCATGGACGAGACCGCCGTCGACGCGATGAAAAGCCCCGTCGCGTCCGTGCGACGAAACCAGCGCGCCGAAGGGCAGCTCGCCGAGATGGGCAGAGCGGACGTCGGGGGTGCCAAACAGCAGCGCGCTGGCGGCGCAGACACGGTGGGTGGGGGCGATCGCCGGACCAACCGTGGCCGCGGGCACATAGCCGACGTAGCGATCGGCGCCGCAATAGCCCCAGGCCCATTCGCTGCCGATCTCCATCGCCAGGAAGGGCTCGCCGCGCAGCAGCTCGCTACCGGCCCCGGCGTCGCAACGCGGCGCGGCGCGCACCATGGTACGCGCCGCCACACAGCTCAGCCGGGCGGGCTTGGCGTAGGACGCCGCGGCATAATCCCCGGCGAGCGCCACGTCCGCGAGATCGCGGCGGAAGGCATGGACGCGGCGATCGAGTGCCGGCGATGGGCCGCAAAGCCGCGCCACGCTAATGCGTGATGCGGGCCTCGCCCTGCTTGGTGCGCTGCCGACTGGCGCCATTCTTGTCCGCCCGCTCGATCAGGCCGGCGAACTCTTCGAGAAACTGATGACCCTTCTGGGTCCGCTCCACGAAAATGTTGCGCAGGTCGCTTTCATCCTTCTGGCGGCGAAGGTAGCCGAGCGCGCCCAGCGTATTCAAGGCGCGCGTCACGACGGGCTTCGATACGCGGAGTTTCGCTGCCAGACCGCGTACGGTGTGCGGGCCGTCGGTGAGATAGACCAGCATCAGCAACGCCATCTGACGGTTCGTGAGATCCGGTCGCGCCGACTGAACATAGCCGATCAGCGTTTCCATCCAGTCAGCGAGCGGCGCTAGCGCGCCGCCGCTCCGCTGTGCTTCTGAAGCCATAATACGCATCCTCAACGCCTGCGAACGTCCCGGGGTTCCGGGGGCGTCACGCTCACTCAACAGTCCAAAGGTAACGGACCAGCAGCGTTTCCGTTGCGAAATAGCTTCAAAAATCGGCGACCGGCCACCTAGCTGCGGTAACGCGCCTCGAGAAAGCGCCAGGCGGCGCGCAGCGTCATCGCCTCGCCGCCCTTCGGCCGGCCGGGCTTGGCGGACGGCTGCCAGGCGAAGAGATCGATGTGCGCCCAGGGCGTCTTGGCGTCGACGAACTTCGCCAGGAACAGCGCGGCGGTGATCGCGCCGGCGAAGCCGCCCTCGCCGGCATTGTTGACGTCGGCGACCTCGGATTTGAGCATGTCGCGGTACGGTTCCCACAGCGGCAGGCGCCACATCGGGTCGGCCACCTCGCGCCCGGCGGCGAGCAGGCCCTCGGCCACCGAATCGTCGTTGGCGAACAGCGCCGGCAGCTCGGGGCCGAGCGCGACGCGCGCCGCACCGGTCAGCGTCGCGAAGTCGAGGACCAAGTCGGGCTGGTCCTCCTGCGCCGCGGCGAGCGCGTCGCACAGGATCAGCCGGCCTTCGGCATCGGTGTTGCCGATCTCGACCGACAGGCCCTTGCGCGTCCGCAGCACGTCGCCGGGCCGGAAGGCATTGCCGGCGATCGCATTCTCGACCGCCGGGATCAGCAGCCGCAGCCGCACCGGCAGCTGGCGCTGCATGACGATTCGCGCGAGCGCCAGCGCGTGCGCCGCGCCGCCCATGTCCTTCTTCATCGTCGCCATGCCCGACGCCGGCTTGATGTCGAGTCCGCCCGAATCGAAGCACACGCCCTTGCCGACGAGCGTCAGCCTGCGATGCGACGGATCTCCCCAGCTCAGGTCGATCAGCCGCGGCGCCTTGTCGGCGGCGCGCCCGACGGCATGGATCGCCGGATAGCCGTCCTTGAGCGCCTCGCCCTGTACGACGGCAACCTTGGCGCCGAACTCGGCGGCCTGTGCCTCGGTAGCGGCGGCGAGCTCGGCGGGGCCGAGATCCTCGGCGGGGGTGTTGACCAGGTCGCGCACCAGGGCGCTGGCCTGCGCGAAGCGCACCGCCTCCTCGATCGTCGCCGGCTCGCTCGACAGCAGCACGCGGCTGTCGACGGGTTTCTTCTCGGTCAGGTAGCGGTCGAACTTATAGTGCGCGAGCAGCCAGCCGAGCGCGCCGGCGCCCGGTTTGCCGTCGGCAAGGCGGTAGCTGCCGGCCGGCAGCCGCGCGACGGCGCCGGCGAGATCCCAGGTGGCGAGCTCGCCCGCGTCCTTGACGCCGAGTCCCACCGCCCAGTCGTCGACGCCGTCGCCCGGCAGCAGCGCGAATTCGCCGGCCTTGCCCGTGAAGCGCGCCGCCTCGGCCGCGGCGCGGGCGCGCGCCGACTGGCTGCCGAGCCAGGCGTCGAAACCCTTGGCATCGACGACATGGATGGTCCGGGCGTCCTGCTTGCGATCGGGCTGCAACAGACTGGCAAAGTCGGTCATTCTCATCCCCTTCCGGGCTGACGGCGCGGGTGAAGGCTCAGATCGGGGCAACCGGCACGCCGAACAGATCATAGTCGTCGGCGTCCTCGACCTGCACGGCGACGATGTCGCCGACCGCGAGACTCGCTGCGTCGCGCAGGTGGACCTGTCCGTCGATCTCGGGGGCGTCGGCCTTCGACCGGCCGGTGGCGCCACCTTCATCGTCGACCTCGTCGATGATGATCTCGAGCGTGCGGCCGATCCTGGCCTGCAGCTTGGCCGCCGAGATGCGCGCCTGCGTCGCCATGAAGCGTTCCCAGCGCGCCTGCTTGACCTCTTCGGGAACGGCGCCGGGCAGCGCGTTGGCCGCCGCGCCCTCGACCGCCTCATATTTGAAGCAGCCGACGCGATCGAGCTGCGCTTCCTCGAGCCAGTCGAGCAGATAGGCGACGTCCTCTTCGGTCTCGCCGGGGAAGCCGACGATGAAGGTCGAACGCAGCGCGATGTCGGGGCAGATGTCGCGCCAGCGGCGGATGCGCTCGAGCACCTTGGCCTCGTTCGCCGGGCGGCGCATCGCGCGCAGCACGCTCGGCGAGGCGTGCTGGAAGGGGATGTCGAGATAGGGGAGGATCAGCCCCTCCGCCATCAGCGGGATCAGCTCGTCGACATGCGGGTAGGGATAGACATAGTGCAACCTTACCCAGGCGCCGGTCTCCCCCAGCGCGCGCGCCAGGTCGGTGATGTGCGCGCGGATCTCGCGTCCCGCCAGCATCGACGCGGCATGGCGGATGTCGACGCCATAGGCCGAGGTGTCCTGGCTGATGACCAGCAGCTCCTTGGTGCCCGCCGCCACCAGTTTTTCCGCCTCGCGAACGATCGCATTCGCCGGACGGCTGACGAGGTCGCCGCGGATCGACGGGATGATGCAGAATTTGCAGCGGTGGTTGCAGCCCTCCGAGATCTTCAGATAGCTGTAGTGGCGCGGCGTCAGCTTGAGCCCGGCCTCGGGGACGAGATCGATATAGGGCGACGGCACCGGCGGCGCCGCCGCGTGCACCGCGTCGACCACCTGCTCATATTGCGCCGCGCCGGTGACCGCGAGCACCTGCGGGAAGCGCGCGCGGATCACGTCGGCTTCGTTGCCCATGCAGCCGGTGACGATGACGCGGCCGTTCTCGGCGATCGCCTCGCCGATCGCCGCAAGGCTCTCTGCCTTGGCGCTGTCGAGGAAGCCGCAGGTATTGACGAGCACGACGTCGGCGCCGGCATAGTCGGCGGACATCGCATAGCCGTCGCTCCTGAGCTTGGTCAGGATGCGCTCGCTGTCGACCAGCGCCTTGGGGCAGCCGAGCGACACCATGCCGACCTTCGGCGCTTCGGGTAATCTTGTGGCCATGGACCTCAGTTGAGTGCGCTGCTGCCGCGCGCCGGCAGATGCTTTAGCGGATCGACCGGGGTTCGGCCGCGCCTTATTTCGAAATGAAGCTGCGGTTCGTCAACCGACCCGGTCGCGCCGGCCCGCGCCACGATGTCGCCGCGCTTCACCTTGTCGCCGCGCGCGACCAGCAATTCCTCGGCATGCGCATAGGCGGTGACCCAGCCGTCGCCATGCTTGAGCAGTATCAGCCCGCCGAAGCCGGCGATGCCGTCGCCGGCGTAGGCGACCACGCCGTCCGCCGCCGCCTTGACCGGCGTTCCGGCGGGCGTCCGGATGTTGATCCCGTCATTATAGCGCCCGGCGGGCTTGGCGCCGAAGCGCGACAGGATCTGTCCCTCGAGCGGCCAGAAGAAGCGGCCAGCGAAGGTCGCGGGTTCGGCGACCGGCGGCGGCGACGTCGGTCGGGGCGGCGGGGAGCCGGCGGAACGGACCGGCTCGGCCGGCTCCGAACCGGTGATGAGATCGTCGATGTCGAGCGTGAAGGCCTTGGCGCGCTCGGCGAGCGACATGGCGGCGACGACCTGGCGCGTCGGCAGGCGGAGGACGTCGCCGACCTCGAGCGTATAGGGCGGCGACAGCTGGTTGGCGGTGGCCACCGTCGACCAGCGCACACCATAGGCCTGCGCGATCGCGATGCCGGTCTCGCCGGGCTTGACCTTGTGATAGCGGCCGCCGGGAACGCGGATCACCTGCCCGGGCTGCAGGATATAGGGCGGCGCCAGCCGGTTCTCGACGGCGAGCGCGCCGACGCTCGTCCCGGTGCGTTGGGCGATCCGGCTGAGGCTGTCGCCGCGCGCCACGGTGACGCGGCTCGGCGCGACCTCGGCTCCGTCGGCGACGACCTTGCGTGCCACCCAGGCGGGCTTCGGCGCCGGCTTCTGCACGACGGCAGCGGGCGCAGGCCGGGTGGCGGGAACAGGCGTGCGCGGCTGGCTGCACCCGACCAACACCAAGGCCGTCAGCGTGGCGAAGGCGGGGACCCAGGCCGGTCGCCGTCCCGGGTCCCGGCCTTCGCCGGGATGACGGCCAAGGGTGATGGGACCCTGAAGCATCCGACTAGCCCGGCCCCCCCGGCGTCGCGAAATCGCCGAGGGCATCGCGCAGCGCGGCGATTGTCGGATGATGCGTCAGGTCGAGGTGCAGCGGCGTCACCGAGATGAACCCCTCGCGGATCGCCTTCAAATCGGTCTCGTGGCCGGGCTGCGTCGCGTCGGGGCCGAGGCCGAACCAGTAATAGGGCGTGCCGCGCATGTCCTGGCGCTCGTCGATGATCAGCCGGCCATAGTCGTGGAAGCCCTGCTCGGTGACGCGGATGCCGCGCACCGCGCTCGGCCCGACCGGCGGGAAGTTGACGTTCATCAGCACGCCCTTCGCCCAGTCGATCTTGATCAGCGCGCGCACGACGCTGGCGCCCCAGGCGCGCGCGCAGGCGAAGGGCTCGAACTCGCCATCGGGGTCGCCGAAGGTCTGACTGAGCGCCACCGAGCGCACCCCGGCGAGCGTGCCCTCCATCGCCGCCGAGACGGTGCCCGAGTAGGTGACGTCCTCGGCGAGGTTGGCGCCACGGTTGACGCCCGACAGCACGAGGTCGGGGCGCAGATCCTTCATCACCACGCCGATGCCGAGCATGACGCTGTCGGTCGGGGTGCCGCGCACTGCATAGCGTCGCTCGGACAGCTGGCGGATGCGCACCGGGTCGGCGAGCGTCAGCGAATGACCGGCGCCCGACTGTTCCTCGGCGGGGCCGACGATCCACACGTCGTCGGACAGTTCGCGGGCGATCGCCTCGAGCACCTCGATCCCCGGCGCATGTACGCCGTCGTCGTTGGTGACGAGGATCCTCACGCTGCGGGCTCCAGCCTGTTCAAGCCGCCCATATAGGGGTGAAGCACGTCGGGGATCGCCACCGAACCGTCAGCCTGCTGGTAGGTTTCGAGCACTGCGACGAGCGTGCGGCCGACCGCGAGCCCCGATCCGTTGAGCGTGTGGACGAAGGTCGTGGCCTTGTCGCCCTCGCGCTTGAAGCGCGCGTTCATGCGGCGGCCCTGGAAATCGCCGCAGTTCGAGCAGCTGCTGATCTCGCGATACTGGCCGGCGCCGGGCAGCCAGACCTCGAGGTCGTAGGTCTTGCGCGCCGTGAAGCCCATGTCGCCGGTGCACAGCAGCATGCGGCGATAGGCGAGTCCGAGCCGGTCGAGGATCGCCTCCGCGCAGCCGGTCATCCGCTCATGTTCGGCTTCCGACTGGTCGGGCGCGGCGATCGATACCAGCTCGACCTTCTCGAACTGATGCTGGCGGATGAGGCCGCGCGTGTCGCGCCCGGCGGCGCCTGCTTCCGACCGGAAACAGGGCGTCAGCGCCGCGAAGCGCAGCGGCAGCTCGTCGCCCGACAGGATGCGCTCGCGCACGAGGTTGGTCAGCGACACCTCGGCGGTGGGGATCAGCCAGCGGCCGTCGGTAGTGCGGAACAGATCCTCGGCGAACTTGGGCAGCTGGCCGGTGCCGAACACCGCCTCGTCGCGAACCAGCAGCGGCGGGATCACCTCGGTATAGCCATGCTCGCGCGTCTGCACGTCGAGCATATACTGGCCGAGCGCGCGGTGGAGGCGTGCCATCTGCCCGCGCAGCACCGCGAAGCGGCTGCCCGAGATCGCCGCGGCCGCGTCGAAATCGAGCCCGAGCGCCTCGCCGAGCGCATCATGCTCGCGCGCCGCAAAATCGGGACGGCGCGGCTCGCCCTTCGTGTGGACCACGACGTTGCCGCTCTCGTCGGCGCCTTCCGGGACCTCGTCGGCCGGGAGGTTGGGCAGCGCGGCGAGCTCGGCCTGCAGCGTCTCGGCGAGCGTGCGTTCGGCCATCTCGAGCTCGGGAAGCCGCTGCTTGAGCGTGGCGACCTCGGCCATCAACGCCTGCGCCGTCGCTTCGTCCTTCGATGCCTTGGCGGCACCGATCGCCTTCGACGCCTCGTTGCGGCGCGCCTGGCCCGCCTGGAGTTCGGTCAGGAGACCGCGCAGGCCGGTGTCGTAGGCGAGGATGCGCTCCGCCGCCGGCTCCACGCCGCGACGCGCCAATGCGGCATCGAACGCCTTCGGCTCGGCGCGGATATAGCGAATGTCGTGCATGACCCGACGCTATGACGGGCCGGGCCGTTTTTGCCAAGTCGCAACCGCTCGCGATTCCGGTGCGTTCAGGACTCGATTGAATGGAGGTAGACGATGGAAATTCCGCACGATGCGATGGTGGTAGTGGCCGACGGACGCAAGATGCTGCTGTTCCGCAACCAGGGCGACGAAAAGTTTCCCAAGCTCGAGGTCGTGACCCACGAAGAGCAGAACGTGCCGGCCCGCGAAGACATGGCGACCGACGAGCCGGGGACGACCTTTTCGGGTTCGAAGGGCAGCGGCAGGTCGAATGCCGGCGCCAGCAACCGCTCGGGCTATGAGGAGACCGATTTCCACCAGCTCGAGGAAGACCGCTTCGCCGCCGAGACCGCGGAAATGCTGAGGATGCGGGCATTGCGCAACGAGTTCTCGCAGCTGATCGTCGTCGCGCCGCCCAAGGCGCTGGGCGAGCTGCGCAAACATTATCACAAGGAGGTCGAGGCGCGGCTGATCGGCGAGATCGCCAAGGATTTCGCCAACCGCCCGACCGACGAGATCGAGAAGCTGATTGCCAGCAGCGAGACCAAAGGCACGGCCTGACTCGGTAAAAACGGCCGCGGCGCCGAGGCGCCGCGGCCGCTTTTGCTTGCGCGTTAAGCCCGCGCTCATCACGCTTCCGCTACCGCTCAGTTCCGCTTGTGAGGCTTGCCCGCAAAATGTATAGGCCGCGGCGGGGAGGCCGTCCTGTGCGCGGGGCCTGGCGTCACGCAAGGATGGCATGTCGTGGCAGGGAGTACACGCATGGAAGTCGTGGGGAGTCCGGCGGTCGTCGACGACGAGTTCGACAACTCGGTCGTGGCGGGGATCGAGTTGCCGGCAGGTTATCGACCGAGCGCCGACGAAGAATTCATGAACGAGCGGCAGCAGGCCTATTTCAGGGGCAAGCTGCTCGAATGGAAGGAAGAGATCCTCCGCGAAGCGCGCGAGACTCTTCAGACGCTGCAGAGCGAATCGCTGCGTGAACCCGACGTCACCGACCGCGCCTCGAGCGAGACCGACTGGTCGATCGAACTTCGCACGCGCGACCGCCAGCGCAAGCTGATCTCGAAGATCGACGCTGCGCTGCGCCGGATCGAAGAGGGCGAATATGGCTATTGCGAAGTGACGGGCGAGCCGATCTCGCTGCAGCGCCTCGAAGCGCGACCGATCGCGACGATGACGCTCGAGGCGCAGGAAAAGCACGAGCGGCTCGAAAAGGTCACGCGCGACGAATAGCGATCCGACCGTCACCCGCTTGCGAAACGGGGCCCACCGCGCGTGGGCCCCTTTTTTTGTTCTGAAAAGCTGAACGGCTAATGAACAACATGGTGAAGTAACGGGCACGTATCGTTAAGTTGACATTCACGTTGCATGTCCGAAATCATCGCTCATGGATGGATGAGGGGTGTCCGATTTCATCCTGTGACTTTCCGGCACCATGTCAGCTATGACTGGTAAATCGGCAGGAACTTTCGGAATGGCCTAGCGTCTTGAGGACGTTCGTTCGAAAGGAATAGGAGTTGGGAATGAACAGCAAGTATTTGGTGGCCGCCGCATTGGTGATGCTTCCCGTGGCGGGCAGTGCCCAGGACATTGGCGCCGGCTTCACCGGTCCCTATGTCGGCGGTCAGGTCGGCTACGGCAGCCGCTCGATCAACGAGGACTTCGGCATCGCCGGCGTCCCGGTTTTCGACCGTGATCGCAGCAGCCTCGACTATGGCGCCTATTTCGGTTTCGACGCACCGGTCGGCACCAGCCTCGTCGTCGGCGGCGAGGCCGAGGTCGGCGGCGGCGGGCGCAAGCTCAGCCAGACGCTCGTTCCGGGGGTCATCGCGTCGATCGACCCCGACTGGAACTACATGTTCTCGGGCCGCGCCGGCTTCATCGCTGGCGACCGTGCGCTGGTCTACGGCCGCGTCGGCTACGGCGCCGAGCGCATCAACGTCGCGGTCAGCGACAGCGTGACGCCGGCCAACTCGTTCAGCGACAATGAATGGGCCGATGGCGCGGTCTACGGCGGCGGGCTGGAATATGCGCTGAGCCCCAGCACCTCGGCGCGCGTCGAATATCGCTACAAGGATTTCGACGGCAGCTACAATCCGCAGCAGGTCCTCGCGGGATTCTCGTTCCGCTTCTGACCGGCCGCGACGCCAATGAAAAAGGGCCGGGAGGCGATCCTCCCGGCCCTTTTTTTCGTGGTCGGAGCCGCCGCTAGTGGGCGGTCTCGTGCGCGATCAGCTCCTTCAATCGCAGCTTTTCCTTTTTCAACTGGGCGATGCGTATCGTGTCGGGCTGCGGTCGCTGCATTTCATCGAAGATCACGCTTTCAAGCCGTGCATGCTTGGATGCGAGAGTATCGACATGTGCGCTGGCCATAGGTCCGGATCCTTCCTCAGTTGCAAGGTCGGTCGCCTCGGGCGATGCGGTCCCGGATGCAGGACGCATGGGGCCGCAGCCCTGGGCAATCGGCAAGGTTGAGTAGATCACAGCTCCCCGCCGTCGTCAGCAAATTTGCGATGGGCATGCCGCGGTACAAGACATAGCGATGCCGAACCGAGCGGGCCTCAACGGGTAGACTCCGGCGGGGGCGATCCGCGGGCGGCCGCACGCGGCGCACTTACCTCGACCCATGGCTGTGCTACGACTCGGCGCGACACCTGAGTCGCTCGAACCCGTGAGTTGCTGGCCGTGGACGAAAAGGAACTGCAGACCCGCCTCGAGGCGCTGACCGAGGAGCATCGCGACCTCGATACCGCAATCGAGGCCTTGCGCTCGCTGCCGGGGCACGACCAGATCCAGCTGGCGCGGCTGAAGAAGCGCAAGCTGAAGCTCAAGGACGACATCCGCCAGCTTCACGACCAGCTGCTGCCCGACATCATCGCCTAGCTGACTGCTCCCGGCGCAGGCCGAAAGATGATATGGTCGCGTCTCCTTGGGGAAGGAGACTGCCATGCCTGCGTGCAAGCTGTTGCTGGCCGGCGCCGTCGTTCTCGGCGCGACCCTCGTTCCGACCAGCGCCCGATCGGCGGTCACCGTCATCGGGTCGGGCCTCGCCCGCATCTGCTACGAAGCGGCCGAATCGGGCCGCGCCACCGCCGACGGCTTCGAAAGCTGCGACCGGGCGCTGTCGGAGCAGGCGCTCAACGTCCGCGACCGCGCCGCCACCTTTGTCAACCGCGGCATCCTCAACATGCGGCAGCGGCGAATAGCCGAAGCGATCGGCGACTATGAGCGGGCGATCCGGCTCAAGGCCGATCTTGCCGAGGCCTATGTCAACAAGGGCATCGCGCTGGTCCACACCGGCAACCGCGATTCGGAGGCGGTCAACCTGATCAGCCAGGGGCTCGAGCTCAACCCCGCCCGGCCCGAGATCGCCTATTACACGCGCGGCATCGCCAACGAGGCGCTGGGCCGCACGCGCGCCGCCTATGACGATTATCGCCAGGCCGCGGCGCTCAAGCCCGACTGGGCCGAACCCAGAAACCAGCTCAAGCGCTTCAGCGTGGTCAGCAAGTCGGGCTGACCGCTACAGCGAGTCGGAGATCGAACAGGCGGCCGGGCCGAGGATCACCACGAACAGCACCGGCAGGATGAACAGGATCAGCGGGATCGTCATGATCGCCGGCAGCCGCGCCGCCTTCTCCTCGGCGCGCATCATCCGCTCGTTGCGGAATTCGGCGGAGAGCACGCGCAGCGCGCTGGCGAGCGGCGTGCCGTATTTCTCGGTCTGCACCATCGTCGTCACGACGCCGCGGATGCTGTCGAGCGCGACACGGTTCGACAGATTGTCGAACGCCTGGCGGCGGTCGGTGAGGAAGCCGAGCTCGATCGAGGTCAGCGCGAACTCGTCGCCGAGTTCGGGATAGCCGGCGCCGAGCTCGCGCGCGACGCGGCTGAAGGCGGCGTCGACGGTGAGGCCCGCCTCGGCGCAGATCACCAGCAGGTCGAGCGCGTCGGGCAGCCCCTTGCGGATCGCCTCGGATCGTTTGGAGATCAGATTCTGAACGAACAGATCGGGCGCCTTGTACGACCCGAACAGCGAGCCGCCGGCGATCAGCATCTGCGTGAAGTTGGAATAGCCGTCGAACAGGTGGAAGACATAGACCGCGAGCAGCGTGCCGCCGCCGAGGAAAAGCGGCATCACCAGCCGCGCGAACAGCAGCGCCACGATCGCGTCCTTCGAGCGGATGCCCGCCTGGGCGAGCTTGGTGGCGGCGACCTGCGTCTGCTCGTCCTGAAGCACGGCGAGCTTCTTCAGGATGTGCCGCATCACATCGGTGGCCTCGGCCTTCGCCACCACGCTGCCGCGCTTGCGCGATGTGCTGATGCCCGCCTTCAGCTGCTCGCGCCGTTCCTGCAGCGCCTTCACGCGCCCGCGCATCGGGTCGCGCACCGTCGTCGCCGCCCAGACGGCGACCATCACCGCCATCGTGGCGAGCGCGGCGAGCAGCGTCGCGAGATCGATCGGCGACAGGCCGAGGATGGTCATGGGTTCGGCGGCGTTCATCAGATCTCGAACCTGACCATCTTGGCCATGATCGCCGCGCCGATCGACATCCAGATGAAGCCGCCGGTGCCGGCGATCATGAGCCGCCGGTCCTCGAAGAACGGCATCAGATAGTCGGCGTTGGCCATCCAGACGAGCCCGAACACCGCGAAGGGCAGGCAGCCGACGATATAGGCCGAGGCCTTCGATTCGGACGACATCGCCTTGATCTTGAGCTTCATCTGCGCGCGCTTGCGCAGCACCTCGCCGAGATTGTTGAGCGTCTCGGCAAGGTTGCCGCCGGTCTCGCGCTGGATCGACAGCGTGATCACGAAGAACTGGAATTCGGGGGTGTTCATCCGCTGCGCCATCTCGTGCAGCGCCGCCTCCATCGTCCGACCGATGCGGATCTTGTCGGCGACGGTGCGGAACTCGCTGCCGACCGGATCGGGCAGCTCGCGGCCGACGACGCCGAGCGATTCGGAGACCGGCAGGCCCGAGCGGAGGCCGCGGACCAGCAGGTCGATCGCATCGGGGAAGCGCGCGGTGAAGGCGGCGACGCGGCGCCCGATCAGGACGCCGACCACCAGATGCGGGACGCCGATGCCGAGGAAGCTGCCGATAAGCAGCGCCAGCAGCGGCGGCGCGCCGCCACCGATCAGCAGCAGCGACACGCCGCCGAACAGCCCGCCGCAAGCGAGCGCGTACTGGCCGAGCGTCCAGCTCTTGCCGGTGCGTTCGAGCCGGGCGCGCAGCTCGGCGGGCCGCGGGATGAGCTGCATCACCATGCTGTCGAGCTTGTTGTCGCGTTGCGCGATCAGCCGCTTCATCTGCGCCCGCGCCAGGATCTCGCGCGATCCCGAATGCCGCTCGCGAACCGCCTCGAGCCGCCGCGATGCCTTCTTGGCGCTGCCGTCGCCGGCAAGCGCGAAGACGCCGAGCCCCAAGGTCAGCGACAGGCCGACGAACATCAGCAGGAAGCTCGCGTCGGTCACATGCAGTCCATCAGCGCGCGGCCGAGGCCATAATATTCGGCGCGCTCGTAGAAGGCGGGGCGCAGCCCCGACGACACATGTTCGCCGCGCAGGTTGCCGCCCTCGTCCTCGCCGTCGTAGCGGTAGGTGTAGAGGTCCTGCATGGTGATGACGTCACCCTCCATGCCGACGATCTCGGAGATGTAGGTGATGCGCCGCTTGCCGTCGCGCATGCGGCTGATCTGGATGATCATGTTGACGGCGTCGGAGATCTGCTGGCGGATCGCCTTCGCCGGCAGGTTCAGTCCCGCCATGTTGATCATGTTCTCGACGCGCGTCAGCGCCTCGCGCGGCCGGTTGGCGTGAAGCGTGCCGAGCGAGCCGTCGTGGCCGGTGTTCATCGCCGCGAGCAGGTCGAACGCCTCGGGGCCGCGCACCTCGCCGAGGATGATGCGGTCGGGGCGCATGCGCAGCGCGTTCTTGACGAGGTCGCGCATCGACACCTGGCCGTTGCCCTCGAGGTTGGCGGGGCGCGTCTCCAGCCGGACGACGTGCGGCTGCTGCAACTGCAACTCGGCGGCGTCCTCGATGGTGACGACGCGCTCGTCGGGGTCGATGTTGCGGCTGATCGCGTTGAGCAGGGTGGTCTTGCCCGACCCGGTGCCGCCCGAGATGATGATATTCATCCGGCAGCGCCCGGCGATGTTCAAGAGCTTGCACATCTTGGGGGTCAGCGAGCCGAACTCGATCATCTTCTCCAACGTCAGCTTCGACTTGGAAAATTTGCGGATCGTGATCGTCGAGCCGTCGATGGCGAGCGGCGGGATGATGACGTTGACGCGGCTGCCGTCGAGCAGGCGCGCGTCGCAGATCGGCGAGCTCTCGTCGACGCGGCGCCCCACCGCCGAGACGATGCGCTGCGCGATGTTGAGCAGATGCTGCTCGTCGCGGAAGGTCACGTCGGACAGCGAGATCTTGCCCTTGCGCTCGATGAACACGGTCTTGGGGCCGTTGACCATGATCTCGGTGATCGCCTCGTCGCCGAGCAGCGGCTCCAGGGGGCCCAGCCCGAGCATGTCGTTGAGCAGCAGCGTGACGAGGTCGCGCTGCTCGATCTGGTTGAGATGGATCTTCTCGGCGACGAGGATCTCCGAGATGACTTCGGAGACCTGCTCGGCGAGTTCGCCACGGCTCATCTCTGCCATCACCGAGGCGTCGATTCGCTCCATCAGCAGCGGGTGGACGCGTTCCTTCGCGGCGACGACGCTGCTCTTGCTCAGCGCGGCATTGCGCTGCGTCCGCGCCGCCGCCTCGCCGAGCGGATCGGGCTGCAGGCCGCCGACCGCGGCGATCAGCTCGTTGAGCAGCACGGTGACGGTGTCGCGCGTGCCGACGTCGTCGAGGATGAGGCCGCGGTCGCGGGCGACGCGCAGCACCATTTCCTCGAGCTGCGCCGCCAGCTCGCCGCGCGCCCGGCTGCGCGTCTTGTCCTTGGCGAAGACGTCGGGCAGCTGCGGCGCGATCAGCGCGTGGATTTCCCAGACGCAGGCGGCATTGTCCGACGCCGCCGTCGCCGGGGCAGGGGTCGCGGCGCTCAGCCGGCCTTCGGGGGTGAGCGGCTCGTTGACCAGCGGGCGACGCGCGGTCTTCGCCGAGCCGAAGCTCGCCGTCGCCGGCGGCGTCAGTCCGCTGCGCTTGCCGAATCCGATCGCACCCATGACCTCAACGCACCTCTTGCCCTGCTAGCCGCGCTTCGCCAGCAGGCCCTTCAGATTGAACTTGTCGATCAGCGACTTGCGCGGGTCGCCCGAACCGGCGTCGAGCCCTCCGGCGAGCAACGCTGTCAGCTGATCGAACGGACCCGCGAGCTTGCTGCCGCGCGCGACCGCCGCGAGGCATTTGCCCTGGCGCGCCGCGCTCACCGCGAGCTTGGCGTCGAGCGGGATGACGACGTCGACCTTGCGCTCGATCGACGCTTCGAAATCCTTGCGCGATACCTCGGGGGCCGGCGCGGCGGCGGCCTTGTTGACGACCACGGTCACCCGCACGTTGGGCGCCTGGCTCTTCAGCCAGCCGAGCAGGCGGATGGTGTCGCGCGTCGCCGCGAGCGACTGTTCGGTGACGACGACGACGTTCTGGACCTCGCCGACGAGATGCGGATGCTGGACGGCGAGTCCGCGCGGCAGGTCGACGACGACGCCTTCGAAGGCGTTCTTCATCTCCTCCTGCAGGTGGAACAGCGCGGCGCCGTCGATGAGCAGCGGCTGGGCGATCGCCGCTTCGGCCGAGAGCACCGCCAGCCGCTCGGTGGCGCGCACCATCGCGCGCTCGATGAACAGGCCGTCGATGCGGCTCGGGTTCTCGAGCGCGTCGGTGAGGCCGCGGCCGGGTTCGAGGTCGAAGGCCAGCGCGGCGGTTCCGAAATGCACGTCGAGGTCGAGCAGCGCGGTCGATCGCTGCTGGCGCTCGGACAGGGTCCAGGCGAGCGAGGTCGCGACGGCCGACGCGCCGACGCCCCCGCGCGCGCCGATCACGGCGAGCGTCAGCCGCGGCTTGTCGACCTCGGCGGCGCCCTGCGTCTTCGGGCCGGCGAGCGCGCCTTGTGCCGCGAGCAGCGCGTCGCGGACCGCGTCGGGGTCGAGCGGCTTGAGCAGATAGTCCTGCAGCCCCGATGCCATCAGGTCACGGTACAGGCGCACGTCGTTGACGAGTCCGGTGGCGATGACGATCGTTCCGGGCTCGCAGACTTCGGCGAGCGCGTTGATGTCGTTGAGCGGATCGCTCGATTCGGACAGGTCGACGAACAGCACATGGGGGCTCGACGACACCGACAGCGCCTGGACGGCGTTGCGCAGGCCGCCCTTGTTGATCTTGTCGACGGGCCAGCCGACGTCGGCGACGATCGGCCGGATCGCCTCGGCGGCAGCGTCGTCGCAGACGAAGGCGGCGAACGGCTCGCGCAGCGCCAGCCCGCCCGACCGCTTGTTGGGATTCCAGGGCGCGTTCACCTCGGCCTCTTCCTAATTTCCGGTCGTCGCGGTCTGCGCCAGCGGCTTGCCGCCGGTCGGCTTCTGCTCGCGGTAGACGCTGATCGCCTTCGACGTCGTATGGCCGTCGGCACCGGTGTAGGCCTGCCCCTCGATCAGATCGTTCGGGTTGGCGACCATCAGCGACAGGTTGCTGACCGTCGCGCAGCCGAAATTGCTCATCGACGACGCGGCGATCTCGGGGTTCGACTTGCGGCGCCAGTCGGGGCAGTCGGGCGGCGTCACCTTCATGCGGGTCACGACGACGCGCGCCGTGCCGGCCGGCAGCGCGGTGGTGACCGGCGCGGCGTCCTCGACCAGCAGCCCGAACTTCGCAACGACGCCGGCGACGGCGGCGCGGCGGGCCGGCGATCCCGCGGCGACGGGGTCGTCGACGCTGATGCGGTCGCCATAACCGATGCCGACCGCGGCGAGCCATTGTTCGAGCGTGGCCGCCTGATCGGCGGCGAGCCCGTCATAGCCGGCGAAGCGGAGGTCGTAGGCGAGCTGCGTCGACTGGATCGTCGGCGCCTTGACGCTGTTCACCGATCGGTTCGACGGACCGCAGGCGGCGAGCAGCGCCAGCATGGCGACGAGCGGGGCGGGGGAAACGGTACGCATCATCACAGGCCTCAATTCAACGCAAACCCGGGGGCGGGGACGGCAGCGGCCGCCGATGGCGCCGGGGCGCCAGGCGGCAGCACCTGCGGCTGCGGGCGGGTAGTCTCGCTCTTGCCGTCGAAGGTCTTGCCGAGCAGCCAGCGCTGCAGGTCGGTCGGCGCCAGATAGCCATCGGTGGGCAGCCGGATCTGGCCGGCGCTCACCGGCTTCACCAGATAGGGGGTGATGACGATGACCAGCTCGGTCTCGTTGCGCTGGAAGCGGTCCGACTTGAACAGCGCGCCGATGATCGGCAGGTCGCCCAGGAACGGCGTCTTGTCGGTCGAATTGTTGGTGCGGTTGCGCAGCAATCCGGCGATCATGAAGCTCTGCCCCGAGCCGAGCTCGATCGTCGTCTCGGCGCGGCGCGTCGTCAGCGCCGGGATGACGAAATTGTTGAGGCGCACGGCGCCGTCGTCGGTCAGCTCGGACACTTCGGGGCGAACGCGCATCGAGATGCGGTTGCCATCGAGCACCGTCGGCGTGAAGGCGAGGCTGACGCCATATTCCTTGAACTGGACGTCGACGCTGCCATTGCCGTCGATCGTCGGGATCGGGAATTCGCCGCCGGCGAGGAAGCTCGCCGTCTCGCCCGACAGCGCGGTGAGGTTGGGCTCGGCGAGCACGCTCACCACGCCATCCTGTTCGAGCAGGTCGATCGCCGCGGCGAGATCGAGCCCGAGCAGCTTGCCGGCGAGGTTGAGCGTGGTGTTCGAGGTGGCCGGGTTGGTGAAATTGTAGCTGGTGCCGCCGAACAGGAACTGGCCCGACCGCGGATCGAAGGGCAGCGACAGCGATCCCGCCGGCAGCCCGAACAGGTTCGAGGCGTCGAGCGTCGGGAAGCCCGACAGGTCGGTCGGCCCGATCGAGCCGATGTTGCGGCCGCGGCTGATGCCGAACTGGAAGCCGTTGGTCACGTCGCGCGACAGCAGGTTGACGCCGACCTCCTTGAGCAGCCCGCGGCTGACCTCGGCGATCTTGACCTGCAGGTTGACCTGCACCGGCATCGCCGTCTTGAGCTTGGTGACGACGGTGGTCTTCTCGCCGACGAAGGCCTGCGTCAGCCGCGTTGCCTCTTCGACTTCGCTCGGGTTGGCGACGGTGCCGGTCAGCAGCACCATGCCGTTCATCGGCGTCACCTCGATCGCCGCCGCCGGCATCGTCATGCCGAGCATCGACTTGATCTGGTCGATGTTCTGCGCGACGCGGACGTTGGCCGAATAGACCACGCGCCCGCCGGCGTCGGTGGCGTAGAGCGAGGTCTCGCCGCCGGTGATGCCGAACACATAGATTTGGCTCGCCGACTTCACCTGGACGTCGGCGATCTTGTTGTTGGCGATGAACACGTCGCTGACCGCGCGCGGGAGGCGCACCAGCGTGCCCTTGCCGACGCCGAGCGCGATGCCGCCTTCGGCCTCCTGGAGGACGGTGTCGGTCTGCGCCGTCGCCGGCATCGGAGAGAGTGCGAACCCCAGCGCCAGCGCGCCCATCCGCAAGCCTGTCGTCAAACGCATCTACCTGGTTCCCACGGAGACGGTCGTGACCTCGTTGCCGCGCGCGATGCGCACGACGGGCCCCGACGGGCGCGCGGCGACGGGCGCGCTGTCCGGTTTCGGTTCGCTGTCGGAGTCGTTGCGGCCCGACGGCATCGTCGAGCGCTGGAAGCGCGAGACTTCGCCGCCGGTGGTGTAGGTCGGGTTGGCGTCGGAGGGCATGCGGGCGATCGCCAGTTCGACGGCGCGGTCGGCGGCGGCGTCGTTGCCGTCGACCTCGACCTCGCCCGCCGCGATGGCGCGCTCGAGCTCGGCGGCGTTGTCGGCGATCGAGCGCAGGCTGAGCGAGAGCGACCCGATCGTCTCGGCGACGGCGATCTTCTCGGCGAGCTTGGGAGTCACCTCGAGCGTCGCGGTCCGCCCGATCTTGGCTTCGGTCGCGGTGTCGTCGACGCGCTGGTCGACCGCGAGGACGCGCAGATTGCGGACGATCGTCTCCGAGGTGCGCAGCGTCGGGCCGTCGCCCGTCACCTCCTGCGTCAGGATGACGTCGACGCGGTCGCCCGGAAAGATGAAGCCGGCGACGCCGCTGGTGTCGGACAGCGACACCGTGGTCGCGCGCATGCCCGGGCCGAGCGCCGCGGCGAGGAAGCCGTTCTCGCCGGGACCGATCAGCACGCCCTGCGCGATCGGCTGGCCCGCCATGATCGTGTGCCGTACCACTTTGCCGACCAGCTTCGCCGGATCGGCCTGGCCCTTCAGCAGATAGGCCTTTTCGACCATGTCCTTGGGCCACGGCTGGAACACCAGCATGTCGGCGGTGATGATGGTGCCGAGCGGCAGCGGCTTGGCGGCGACCAGCACCTGGTTGCCGATCGGCGCCGCCGGCGCCGCGGCCGCGGTCGCGACGCCGCCGCCCGAGAACATGCTGCGCGCCATGAACGCGGTGATTCCGGCCACGAGCAGCGCGCCCACCAGCAGCATCAGCTTCCTGACGTCCATGGCCCCAAGCCTTCTACGCCTACACCAGCGGCCCCTTATGCGAGCAATTGTTTAACAAGAGGTTCGCCGAGGGCGATCGCGGCACCGGCGGCGATCGCGATGCCATAGGGAATCTCGGGGCGCCCCGCGCGGCGCGCGGCGCGGTGGCGGACCAGCAGCGCCAGCGTGAGCAGCCCGCCGGCGACCGCGATCCACATCATCATCTCGACATAGGGGCGCGCCGGCAGCCAAAGCGCCAGCGCCGCCAGCAGCTTGACGTCGCCGCCGCCCATCAGGCCGCACGCGAACAGCGCGGCGAGACCGGCGAAGACCGCCAGCGCGAACGCCACCTGCCAGGCGAAGCCCGGCCAGAAGGCGGCCCCCGACGCGGCCCAATAGGGAAGCGCGAGCAGCGCGACGGCGACGCACAATCGGTTGGGGATGGTGAGCCGGCGCGCGTCACCCACCGCTGCGACCGCGAGCAGCAGCATCAAGCCGGCAAGGCAAGCCCAGGATAGCCACGCATTCATCGCGCCGACGCTAGACGGCATGGTTGAAGAAAGCGTAACCAAGCGCCGTGCGCTCCCGCCCGCCCGCCTCCCCCCCGCCCGTGCCCGATGCGCCAGTCCCGAAGGCGCCTGTGCCCGACGCGCTCGTGCGCCGTCGAACGCTGCCGCCCGGCGTTCGGTGGGAGACGCTGGCGATCGACGGCTGGCCGGTGCGCACGGCGCGCTGGCCGGCGCCTGGCGAGGCGTCGCCGGGCTCGATCCTGTTCGTCGGCGGCCGCGCCGACTTCGTCGAGAAATATGGCGAGGCCTATTGGACGTGGCGCGACGAGGGCTTCGGCCTCGCCACCTTCGACTGGCGCGGGCAGGGGCGGTCGGGTCGGCTTGGCCGCGATGCGCACGGCGGCCACGGCGACTTCGAGCGCTGGACCGACGATCTCGATGTCGTGGCCGGCTGGTTCACCGCGACCATGCCCGCGCCGCATTTCGTCGTCGCCCATTCGATGGGTGGGCACCTGACGCTGCGCCACCTGGCGCGGGGGCGGTCGCCGTTCGGCCGTGCGGTACTGCTGGCGCCGATGCTCGGCATCCAGGCCGCGGCCGCCGCCCCGGGCCTCGTTCGTCGCCTCGCCGACGTCGCGACGCGTCTCGGCCTCGGCCGATGCTATGCGCCGTTGCAGCGGGGCTATGGCGACTGGCAGCGACGGCCGGAGCGTCAGGCGCTGCTCACCGGCTGCCCCGATCGCTTCGGCGACGAACATTGGTGGATCGCCGGCGACCCCGAACTGGCACTCGGCGGCACCAGTTACGGCTGGCTGTCGAGCGCCTTTGCCTCGATCGACGCGCTGTTCGCGCCGGGCGTCCTCGAGGCGATCGCGACGCCGATGCTCATCCTCGCCGGCGAGCAGGAGCGTCTCGTCGAGCTCGCCGCGATCGGCGCCGCTGTGGCGCGGCTCCCCGACGCCCGCTTCGACCTTATCGCGGGCGGCCGCCACGAGCTGCTGCGCGACGTCGACGCGGTGCGCGCCGACACGCACCGGCGCATCCTCGCCTTTCTGAAAGCCGCCGCGTGACGCCCGAGGTCGCGATCATCGGCGCCGGGATGGCGGGCGCCAGCCTCGCCTATTTCCTCGGCGACCGCGCGCGAGTCACGCTGATCGAGGGCGAGGCGCATCCGGGCTATCATACCACCGGCCGCTCGGCGGCCTTCTATTCGGAAACCTATGGCGGCGTGGCGATCCAGCCGCTGACCACCCGATCCAAGGCCTTCTTCGAATCGCCCCCCGCCGGCTTCACGGCGGCGCCGCTGCTCACCGCGCGCGGCGGCCTGCACATCGCCGACGCGGCCTCGCTCGCGGCGCTCGCCGCGCTCGAGGCGAGCTTCGCCGGCACGGGGGTCCGGATCGACCGGCTCGACGGGGAGCGCGTCGCCGCACGCTGGCCGCAGCTGCGGCGCGAGTGGCTGGCGGGGGCGCTGTGGGAACCCGACTGCAGCGACATCGACGTCGCGGCGCTCCACCAGGGATTCCTCGCCGGCGCGCGCCGTGCCGGGGCGATGCTCGTGACCGACGCCCGCGTGACCGCGCTGTCATGCGTCGCCGGGCGCTGGCGGATCAACAGCAGCGCGGGCGATTTCGCTGCCGACATCGTCGTCGATGCGGCGGGCGCCTGGGGCGACATCGTTGCCGACCTCGCGGGGGTCCGGCCGGTCGGATTGATGCCGCTGCGCCGCACCGTCGCGGTGGTCGAGGTCGAGCCGCGCGCCCCCGCCGACCTGCCGCTGGTCGTCGGCGCCGACGGCAGCTTCTACTTCAAGCCCGACGGCGGCCGGCTCTGGGTGAGCCCGCACGATGAGATTCCCTGCGCTGCCGCCGACGTGCAGCCCGAGGAATATGACGTGGCGCTGGCGATCGACCGGCTGGAACGCGCCGCGAGCTGGCGCATCCGCCGGCTCGAGCGCGCCTGGGCCGGCATCCGGACCTTCGCGCCCGATCGCGCGCCGGTCTATGGCTTCGATCCGGATCGCCCGGGCTTCTTCTGGAACGTCGGACAGGGGGGATTCGGTATTCAGACCGCGCCGGCGGCGGGCCGTTTGGCCGCGGCGCTGCTGCTCGGCGACACGCCGCCGTTCGACGCGGCGCCCTATGCGCCGGCGCGCTTTCGCTGAAGCTTATTGCGGCGGTCCGCCGGCGGCGCCCGCGGAACCGAAGCGGCCGATGTTGCCGAACAGATCCTCGAGCACGCCGGTCTCGCGGCCGAGCGTCGGCGTCTCGTCGTCGACCGGATCGACGCTGGCGACCTGCTCGAGGCCGCGGCGGTTGACGCTGGTGACGTTGCCCTTGGCATCGAAGCTGACCGCGATGATGCTCTGCGCGGTCGGCTGCGGCATCAGGAAGGCGGTCTGCGCGGTGTTGCGCGACACATAATACCAGGTCGTGTCGTCCCAGCCGCCGGCGATCGACGGGCGGCCGAGCGCCTTCTGCACCGACTCGCGATTGTCGACGCCGGGCTTCACCTCGGCCACCAGCGTCTCGTCGACGATATAACCCATCGTGTTCTGGACGCGGGTGCAGGCGGGCAGCATCGCGACCGCGATCAACACCGATGCTAGTGCCAGCTTACGCATTGGATCCGCTCCCCGACCGACGACTCTCAGGCGCGGCGCTCGTTGAAAGCCGCTTTACGCGCCTCAATATGCGGAATAGCCGGGGCCGCACAAGCGGCGCGAGCGCCGCAGGGAGCAGCCATGGCCTTCAACCTTCTCGACCGACTGACCCGCCGGCGGACCGCGCGTCCGCCGATGGATGCGCTGTATCGCGCCGTCGTCGCCGTGGCGCGCGAGCCGCGCTGGTACACCGCAGGCGCCGTGCCCGACACGCTCGACGGGCGCTTCGACATGGTGGCGGTGACGCTCAGCCTGCTGCTCATCCGGCTCGAGGCCGAGCCAGGAGCCGAGGCCGCCACGGTCGCGCTGACCGAACGATTCGTCGAGGACATGGACGGTTCGCTGCGCGAGATCGGTGTCGGCGACCTCGTGATCGGCAAGCATGTCGGACATATGGTCGGTGCGCTCGAGGGGCGGCTCGGCGCCTATCGCGGCGCCTTCGCCGGCGCCGAGCCGCTCGCCGACGCGCTGGCGCGCAACCTCTATCGCGGCGTGCCGCCTGCCGGCGAGGCGCTCGACTGGACCGCTGCCGCGATCGTCGACCTCAAGCGCGAGGTCGATGCGACGCCGCTCGATCGGCTGCTGGCCGGCGAGATGGCGCGATGACCCCCGAATTCTCGCGCATCGTCCGCCTGTCGGAGATCGGCACCGCGCCGCGTCCCGAACGGATCGGCGCCAAGTCGCCGGAGCGGGCGGCGCTGGTCGAGCGCTTCGGTCTCGCCTCGCTCGATACGCTGGATGCCGATCTGACGGTCCGCCGCGAGGCCGGCGGGGTACGCGTCAAGGGACGCGTCCAGGCGAAGGCCGAGCAGATCTGCGCCGTGTCCGGCGAGCCGGTGGCGGTCGCGATCGACGAACCGATCGATCTGCTGTTCGCCAGCGAGCAGCCCCGGGGCCGCCCCGACGAGGAGGTGGAACTCGGCGAGAACGACCTCGACGTGCTGCCGCTCGAGGGCGAGTCGGTCGATCTCGGCGAGGCGGTGGCTCAGAGCTTCGGACTCGCGCTCGACCCATATCCGCGCGCCGCCGAATCGGTGCTGGCGGCGGTGCGCGCCAGGCTGCTGAGCGAGGAGGAGGCCGAAGCGCTGGCGGCCGCCGAGAAGGGGGCGAGCAACCCGTTCCGCGTGCTCAAGGGCGGCGTCGACAGCTGATCGGGGACGGCCTTGCTCTCGTCACATCCGGTGACTATCCGAGGCCATGTCTAGCCAATCTTCCCGCATCGTCGACGAGCTGGCGCGCCGTCACGGCGAGTCGGTCCAGGCGCTCCGCGCCGCGCTCCGCACCTATATCGATACCGGGGTCCGCCCCGACGCGCAGGCCCGCGCCGACGGAATCTTCGCCTATCCCGAGCTTCGCGTCCGCTATGTTGGCGGCGGTCCGCGCCCGCGGCTGTCGCGCGCCTACGGCCGGCTGACCTCGCCGGGCGACTATGCCACCACCGTCACCCAGCCCGAGATGTTCCGCGAATATCTGACCGAGCAGATCTCGATGCTGATCGACGATTTCGGCGCCGAGGTGACGGTCGCGGCCAGCGGGCAGGAAATTCCCTTTCCCTATGTGCTCGACGGGTCGGCCGACCTGCAGTTCGACGATGCCAGCGCGCTCGCCGACATCTTCCCGGCCACCGAACTCGCCTCGATCGGCGACGAGATCGCCGACGGCGTCTGGCGCACGCCGCCGGGCGGTGTCCGGCCGCTGTCGCTGTTCGACGGGCTGCGAGTCGACTTCAGCCTGGCGCGGCTGCGTCACTATACCGGCACGCCGCCGCAGCATGTGCAGAAATACATCCTGTTCACCAACTATCACCGCTACGTCGACGAGTTCGTTCGCTGGGCCTGCGCGCAGCTGCGCGAGGGCGGCCCCTATGAGGCGCTGTCCTGCGCCGGCGGGCTGCTGGTCACCCCCGAGACCGCCGATCCCGAACGCGCGGTCGCCGAAGGCGCGTGGCGCCGCCACCAGATGCCCGCCTATCATCTGATCGCGCCGGGCGGGCAGGGGATCACGCTCGTCAACATCGGCGTCGGCCCATCGAACGCCAAGACGATCACCGACCATCTGGCGGTGCTGCGCCCCGAGGCCTGGCTGATGATCGGTCATTGCGGCGGGCTGCGCCCGTCGCAGTCGATCGGCGACTATGTGCTCGCGCATGCCTATCTGCGCGACGACCATGTGCTCGACGACGTGCTGCCGCCCGAGATCCCGATCCCGCCGATCGCCGAGGTGCAGCAGGCGTTGAGCCAGGCCGCCGAGATCGTCACCGGCGAGGACCGCGACGCGCTGAAGCGTCGGCTGCGCACCGGCACCGTCGTCACCACCGACGACCGCAACTGGGAATTGCGCTACGCACTGTCGGCGCTCCGCTTCAACCAGTCGCGCGCCGTCGCCATCGACATGGAATCGGCGACGATCGCCGCGCAGGGCTATCGTTTCCGCGTGCCCTACGGCACGCTGCTCTGCGTGTCGGACAAGCCGCTGCACGGCGAAATCAAGCTGCCGGGGCAGGCCAACCGCTTCTATGAGCGCGCCATCTCCGAGCATATCCAGATCGGCATCGCGACGTGCGACGTGCTGCGCCAGGCGGGCGCCCGCCTGCACAGCCGCAAGCTGCGCGCGTTCGACGAGCCGGCGTTCCGCTAGCGGCGGCTTGTCGCAGGTAATTTGTTGAACCTCATCAACTATTAACCCAAATTCACTAGGGTGAGCGGACGCGGGCGAGCTTTCGGGCGGCGCCGTTCGCCAGCGTGTCGCCAGAAAACGCAGCTACGGCCGCCGAAAAGCCCGATGGCGGTAGCCCGGTAGGGCGAGGGGCCGCTAAATGGATGTGGGAATGACCGATTCTCGACGACGCGCCGACCGGGGATTTTGTTCGACATGCGACTAGCGATGCGTATCCGCTAAATGGCCAGCTTCAGCCGGAGCCCGGAGAGGCCGGGGAACATTGTGCAGACACTGAACGTCGCCGACGGCGATCCCGCCGGCGCCGACACGCGCGACCTGTTCGATCGCGCGTCGTCGCTCGCCGGGATCGGCGCTTGGCAATGCGATCTGAGGACCGAGGCGCTGACCTGGACGGCGGGCGTCTTCGACCTGTTCGGCCTGCCCCGTCAGGCGCCGCTCGGCCGCGCCGACATCGTCGCGATGTACGAAGAAGAATCGGGCGAGGCGATGGAGCGGCTGCGCGCCCACGCCATCGCGCGGCAAGGCCGGTTCTCGCTCGATGCCCAGATCGTGCGGGCGGATGGCGAGCGCCGCTGGATGCGGCTGACCGCCGCCACGCGGTCGACCGGTGGCCGTGCGACGCACCTCTACGGACTCAAGCAGGACATCACCGCGGAGCGCGAGCGCTGGGAGGCCTTGCGCCGGATGGCCGAGGAGGACGCGCTGACCGGGCTTGCCGGCCGCCACCTGTTCCAGAGCCGCTTCCTCGACATGGATCCCGCCACGTCGTTGCTGGCCCCGCTCGGCGGGCTGCTGCTCTTCGACGTCGATGGGTTCAAGCAGGTGAACGACACCTGGGGCCATGCTGCGGGCGACGCCTGTCTCCGGGTGGTTTCGGAGCGCTTGCGGGCGGGCTTTCGCGATGCCTTGATGATCGCCCGAATCGGCGGGGACGAATTTGCCGTGTTGACGAGGGCCGGCAATCCGGCCCCGAACCTGGAACGAGTCGCGGAGAAGCAGCTCGCGCTGCTGGCGCAGCCGATCGTCTGGCAAGGCGAACTGCTCAACGTCTCGGCATCGGCGGGTATCGCCATTGCCGACGACGCGTACGCCTATGACGCCGAGCATCTCTTCGCGCTGGCGGACGCCGCCTTGTACAGCGCCAAGCGGATGGGCCGGAACCGCGCCCGATCAAACGGTCCGCAGCTGCCTTATGTGCGCGCCGCGGGTCGCGCCGTGAACGCCTGAGGCCGCTTCAAGGTCGCAGATGACGACGCCCCGACACGGGCGTCCCCGCGATACAAAAGCGGCGCCGGATCGCTCCGGCGCCGCCTTCGTGTCGATCGGCCTTGAGGATCAGAACGGCACGTCGTCGTCGAGGTCGTCGTCGAACGCGCCGCCGCCGAGCGGTTTCTTCGCCGGTGCGGCGCCGCCGCGGCCGCCGAAGTCGCCGCCGCCGCCGCCATAGCCACCCCGGCCGCCACCGCCGCCGCCGAAGTCGTCGGCGCCGTAGTCGCCGCCACCGCCGCCGCCGCCTTCACCGCGGGCGTCGAGCAGTACCAGCGTGCTGTTGAAGCGCTGCAGCACGACCTCGGTCGAATATTTGTCGGCGCCCGACTGGTCCTGCCATTTGCGCGTCTGCAGCTGGCCCTCGAGATAGACCTTCGACCCCTTGCGCAGGAACTGTTCGGCGACGCGCGCGAGATTCTCGTCGAAGATCACCACGCGGTGCCACTCGGTCTTTTCCTTGCGCTCGCCCGAGGCCTTGTCGCGCCAGGTCTCCGATGTCGCGACGTTGAGGTTGACCAGCTTGCCGCCGCTCGGCAGCGACTTCGATTCGGGGTCGCGCCCGAGATTGCCGATCAGGATGACCTTGTTGACGCTTCCAGCCATGCGGCTTCATCCTTCTTGTCGTTTCACATGGAACATATAGGGAACACCGGTCGTCGCGCAAGCGAATCGGCGAGGCATTGCGGCGCAAGCCTAGGCGGGTTCGGGGGGAAGGCGAAACCGGAAAAAATCTACAGCAGCGCGCTCGAGACCCAGAAGGTCAGCCCGGCGGCGACATAGGCCATCGCGAACAGATAGACGAACATGAAGATCGGCCAGCGCCAGCTGTTGGTCTCGCGCTTGGCGACCGCCAGCGTTGCGAGGCACTGCGGCGCAAAGACGTACCAGGCGAGGAAGGCGAGCGCGGTCGGCAGCGGCCACGCGCCGCGCAGCCGCTCGACGAGCGATTGTTCGACCTCGGCCTCGTCGCCCTGGATGGCGTAGACCGTCCCGAGCGCGGCAACGGCGACCTCGCGCGCGGCAAGGCCGGGGATAAGCGCGATGGCGATCTCGTCGTTGAAGCCGATCGGCCGGAAGATCGGTTCGATCGCATGGCCGATGCGGCCGGCGAAGCTCTGCTCGATCTGCGTCGCGCCATCGGCGCCTTCGGGAGCCTGCGGGAAGGCGACGAGCACCCAGAGGATGACGGTGATCGCCATGATCAGCGTGCCCGCGCGCTTCAGGAAGGCACCGGCGCGCTGCCAGAGGCCGATCGCGAAGTCGCGGAGCGCCGGCGCCTGATATTTCGGCATTTCCATCAGGAAGGTCTGGTTGGCGCCCTTGGTGACCGTTCGGCGCAGCACGAACGCCGCGGCGAGCGCGCCGAGCACCCCGAAGGCGTAGAGGCCGAACAGCACCAGCCCCTGCAGGTTGAAGGCGCCGCCGACCGGCCGGTCGGGGATGAACGCCGCGATGATCACCGCATAGACGGGGAGCCGCGCCGAACAGGTCATCAGCGGCGCGATCAGCATCGTCGTCAGCCGGTCGCGCGGCTCGTCGATCGTGCGCGCCGCCATGATGCCGGGGATCGCGCAGGCGAACGACGACAGCAGCGGGATGAAGGCGCGGCCGTTCAGGCCGACGCGCGCCATCAGCCGGTCCATCAGGAAGGCGGCGCGCACCATGTAGCCCGATTGCTCGAGCGCGATGATGAAGGCGAACAGGATGAGGATCTGCGGCAGGAAGACGACGACCGCGCCGACGCCGGCGAGCAGCCCGTCGTTGACCAGCGAGAGCAGCAGCCCGTCGGGCAGGCGCGCTGCGGTCCAGCCCTGGATCGCGGCGATGCCGTCCTCGATCCAGGTCATCGGCGCCTCGGCCCAGGCGAACACCGCCTGGAACATCATGAACAGGATCGCGGCGAGGATGACCGGGCCGGCGACCGGATGGAGGACGACGCGGTCGATGTTCTGCGTGGCGCGGCGCGCCACCCCCTGGCCGAGCGTCACTGCGGCGGCGAGCTGCCGCGCCTCGCGCTGCAGCCCGACGATCTCGCCCGGCGGCAGCGCTTCGCCTGCGGCGGCGCCGTCGAGCAGCGGCGCCAGTTCGGCGGCGAGCGCGTCGAGCCCGCGGCGGCGCACCGCGACGGTCGGCACCACCGGCATGCCGAGGCGCTCGCTGAGCATGTCGACGTCGATCGTCAGCCCGTCGCGCTCGGCGAGATCGATCATGTTGAGCGCGACGACCATCGGCCGGCCGAGCCGCTTGAGCTCGAGGACGAAGCGCAGATGGTTGCGCAGGTTGGTGGCATCGATCACCGCGATGATCGCGTCGGGCACGCGCTCGCCGGCCTGGCGGCCGAGCACGACGTCGCGCGTCACCGCCTCGTCGGGGCTGCGCGGATCGAGACTGTAGGTGCCGGGCAGGTCGATGACCTCGATGCTGCGGCCGTCGGGCAGCTTCAGCGGCCCGACCTTCCGCTCGACGGTCACGCCCGGGTAGTTGCCGACCTTCTGCCGCGCGCCGGTCAGCGCGTTGAAGAGCGAGGTCTTTCCGGCGTTGGGGTTTCCGACCAGCGCCGCGACGGCGCTGGTCATTCGGCGGCTTCCCGCACCGCGACCGCCGAAATATCGGCCTCGATCAGCGCCGCCTGGGCGCGGCGGAGCGCGATGGTGGTGTTGCCGACGCGCAGCGCGATCGGATCGCCGAGCGGCGCCTTGTGCAGCACCTCGATGTCGACGCCTTCGTCGAACCCCATCTCGTGCAGCCGCCGCCATACGAGATCGCCGCACGCCGCACGGTCGATGCTGACGATGATCGCGGGCACTCCCACTGCGAGCTGATCGATGCGCGTCACGCTACCCCCTTGGAATATTGCGAACGATTATCATGTCCCGCGCGGCGACGCCAGCGTCATTGGCGCCGCACCTATTTGCCCGCCCGGGCAAGCCTGTTATCAAGGATTTGGGGGCATCGGACGGCTGGGGGGCCGTTCGGCCTTGGGGAGTCGCGTTTTGTCGATGGAGTCGGATGGGGCGGACGGCGAGCGCGCGCTGCAGGCACGCATCGATCGCCTCGAACAGGAGCTCGCCGAGGCGAGGGCGGCACTGGCGGCCAAACCGATCGTCGACCGCGCCCAGCTGTTCGCGCTGACCGACGCCATGCCGGTGCTCGTCTCGGTGATCGGGCGCGACCATCGCTATGAATTCGCCAATCGCGCCTATGAAGGCTGGTTCGGCCCCGAGGAAGGCAAGGTCGTCGGGCGCCATGCGCTCGACGTGCTCGGTCCCGACGCCTTCGCGCAGCTCGAGCCGTCGTTCGAACGGGCGCTTGCCGGCGAGCGCGTCACCTATCAAAGCGACGTGCCTTACAAGACCGGCGGCACCCGGCACGTTCATGTGACCCTCGCCCCGCGCCGCGACCCCGGCGGAGAGATCACCGGCGTGGTGGCACTGGTGGTCGACCTGACCGGCCGTTTCGTCGACGAGGTGGCGCTGCGCGAAAGCGAGGACCATTATCGCCACGCCGTCGAACTCAATCCGCACACCAGCTGGACGGCGGCGCCCGACGGCCGGCTCGATCACGTCAACAGCCGCTGGTTCGAATGGACCGGCACCAGCGGCCTCGGCAGCGGCTATCTCGACGGCCTGCATCCCGACGACCGCGGCCGCACGCTCGACAGTTGGCAAGCTTCGATCGCGACCGGCGACGTGTATGATATCGAGCATCGCGTCGCGATGCGCGGCGGTACGCATCGCTGGATGCACTCGCGCGCCTACCCCCGCCGCGACGACGCCGGCGCCATCGTCAAATGGTACGGCACCACCGAGGACATCCACGACCGCAAGCTGGCGGAAGGCGCGCTGGCGGGTGAGGCGGCCGAACGGAGCGCCATCCTCGGTCAGATTGCCGAGGGCGTCATCGTCACCGATGCCGACGGCCGCATCACCTTCGTCAACGAGGCGGCCGCGCGCATTCACGGCATGGCGCGGCTCGAAATCGGCCCCGACGATTATGCGCAGACCTACCGCCTGCTCACCGAGGACGGTGAGCCCTATCCCTCGCGCGAGCTGCCGCTGGCCAGGGCGGTCAGGGGAGAGACCGTCACCGACGCGCGCTGGCTGATCCGCCGACCCGATGCCGAGGTGCTGGCGGTGGGAAGCGCCCGACCGGTGCTGGCCGCCGACGGGCGGCAGATCGGTGCGGTGCTGACGATGCGCGACGACAGCGCCCGCGAGATGGCCGAGGCGATGGTCCGCCGCAGCGAGGCGCGCTACCGGTCGCTGTTCGAGTCGATCGAGGCCGGCTTCTGCGTCATCGAGATGCGATATGAGGGCGACCGGGCCGTCGATTATCGCTTCGTCGAGATCAATCCGGCGTTCGAGCGCCAGACCGGGCTGCAAGAGGCCGAAGGACGCTGGATCCGCGATCTCCTGCCCGAGCATGAGCAATATTGGTTCGACCTCTATGGCCGTGTGGCGCGCACCGGCGAGCCCGCGCGCTTCGAGAATCACGCGCGGGCGCTGGGCCGCTGGTATGACGTCTATGCCTATCGCGTCGACGATCCCGCCGATCACCGCGTCGCGGTGCTGTTCAACGACATCACCGAGCGCAAATGCGCCGAGGAGGGGCTGCGCGCCGAAACGCAGGCGCTCGAAACGCTCAACGCGTCGGCCGCGGCGATGGCCGCCGAACTCGATGTGGAGCGCGTCGTCCAGCTGGTGACCGACACGGGGGTGGCGCTGACCGGCGCGTCGTTCGGCGCCTTCTTCTACAATGTGCTCGATGACGCCGGCGAGAGCTACATGCTCTACGCGCTGTCGGGCGTCGAGCGCGCGGCGTTCGAGCAATTCCCGATGCCACGCGCCACCGCGGTGTTCCAGCCGACCTTCAAGGGCGAGGGAGTGATCCGCTCGGACGACATCCTTGCCGACCCGCGCTACGGCAGGAGCGCGCCCCATCACGGCATGCCCGCGGGGCATCTGCCGGTGCGCAGCTATCTGGCGGTACCGGTCACCTCGCGCACGGGCGACGTGATCGGCGGTCTGCTGTTCGGCCATCCCGACGCCGGCCGGTTCGCGGCGCGACACGAGCGGGTGATCGTCGGGCTGGCGGCGCAGGCGGCGGTGGCGATCGACAATGCGCGTCTCTACCAGTCGCTCCAGCGCGAACTCGACGAGCGCAAGCGCGCCGAGGCGGCGCTTCGCGAGAGCGAGGAGCGTTTCCGGCTGATCGCCGATTCGGCGCCGGTGCCGATGTGGATGACGCGGCTCGACCGCACGCGCGAGTTCGCCAACCGCGCCTATGTCGAGTTTCTCGGCCTGCCCTACGAGGAGGCGCTCGCGTTCGACTGGCGGCACATCATCCATCCCGACGATGTCGCGCGCATCTATGCCGAGCAGTCGGGCAACGAGGCGTCGCTGCAGCCGTTCACGCTCGAGGCGCGCTACCGCAATGCCAAGGGCCAGTACCGGTGGATCCGCTCCGAATCGCAGCCGCGCTGGAACGCCAGCGGCGAACATGCCGGCTTCATCGGCGTCGCCTATGACGTGACGATCGCCAAGCAGAGCGAACTCGAGCTGCAGGCGCAGGTCGAGGAACGTACCGCCGAGCTTCGTCAGGCGCAAAAGATGGAGGCGGTGGGCCAGCTCACCGGCGGAATCGCGCACGACTTCAACAATCTGCTGACGCCGATCATGGGCAGCCTCGACATGTTGCGCCGGCGGCTCGGGCCCGACGACGCGCGCGCACAGCGCACCGTCGACACCGCACTCCAGGCCACCGAGCGCGCCGCCACGCTGGTGCAGCGGCTGCTCGCCTTCGCGCGTCGACAGGACCTGCAGGCGCGGGCGGTCGACGTCGCCGAACTGCTCGCCGGCATGGACGATCTGCTGGCGCGCTCGCTCGGCGCGAGCGTCCGCGTCGTCGTCGACGTCCCCGAGGCGCTGGCGCCCGCGCGCGTCGATCCCAACCAGCTCGAGCTGGCGATTCTCAACCTGTCGATCAACGCGCGCGATGCGATGCCCGGCGGCGGGTCATTGACGATCACCGCGCGCGAAGCGCCGGTCGCCGCCGACGAGCCCGACCTGAAGGCAGGGCGCTATATCCGCATCGGCGTTTCCGACACCGGCGTCGGCATGGACGCCGATACCGTGCGCCGCGCGGTCGAGCCCTTCTTCTCCACCAAAGGCGTCGGCAAGGGCACCGGGCTCGGACTGTCGATGGTCTACGGCTTCGCCGCCCAGCTCGGCGGCGCGCTGCGGTTGTCGAGCGCACCTGGCGTCGGGACCACCGCCGAGCTGTGGATGCCGGTTTCGGACGAGGCGGTGCCGGCCGACTCCGCCGCGCGGAAGGCCCCGACCCGGGCCGCGCGCTCGGCCACCGTCCTGGTGGTCGACGACGAGGATCTGGTCCGGATGGGCACCGCCGACATGCTGACCGATCTCGGCTACACGGTGGTCGAGGCCCGGACGGGGCCCGAGGCGCTGGCGCTGCTCGACGGGCGCGCCGCCGATTTCGACCTCGTCGTGACCGATTATCTGATGCCCGAGATGAACGGGGCGCAGCTCGCCGAAGCGGTGCGGCGCAAGCGGCCCGACATGCCGATCCTGCTGGTCACCGGCTACACCAACCTCGCGGAGAGCGCGGGGTACGATCTGCCGCGGCTGTCGAAGCCGTTCCGGCAGGATGACCTTGCCGCGCAGGTGGCCGCGCTGCTGAAGCGCTGAGCTACGGCGCCCGGCGCGAATCGCGGCTCAGACGGCGGGGTATCGCAGCCGCCCCAGGAAGCGCGACAGGCTCGGCATATGATCGCCGCCGCCGAGCCACTGCGCCTTGGTCTTCTCGAAGCGCATGACGTCGCCGATGCGGCGGTCGAGGAACGACCAGGTGTCCGCGAGTCCCTCGCTCTCGTCGTCGAGCCAGATCAGCAGCGTCGACGCATAGACGCCGCCGAGGATCAGCCGCTTGCTATAGTGATTATAATCGGTCGCGGTATCGCCGGCCGCGCGCCACATCGCGTCGGCGGTACGCCAGAGCGTACGGGCGCTGCGGCCGAGGTTCTGCGGCTGGCCGAGGACGCCGAGCGCGCGCCGCACCGCCTCGCGCTCGAACGCCGCCTGCTCGAGCCGCGTGCGGACGGCGAGCGTGATCCGGTCGCGGATCTTGCGCGCCGGCAGGTCGAGCGCGGCGAGCGCGGCTTCCATCCGCGCATCGGCGAAGTCGATATAGGTGCCGACCATGTCGGCGGCCCCATCGGGAAAGACGAGGCGCGCGCGCCCGGCGGGCAGGCCCAGGTCGGCACCCGCGGCTTCCGCCGCCTTGTCGCTCCAGCCATCGAACGGAACATGCTTGAGCATCGCCTCGACGAGCAGCGGCCGCAGCTCGTCGAGCGTCATGTCCGCCGGAGCGAGGAGGGAAGGGGAGGGGAGCGCGTCGGTCATGACGCCGCTTCTACCCTGCTTTGCGCAGCGGAGGAATGACGGCGCGAATTTCCTCGGTGGTGCCCGACGCCGGCACGATCTGCGTATCGAAGGGTGTCAGCACGCGCCCGTCGCTCGATCGGACTTCGACCGGGCCGAGCGGCTGGCCGGCCTCGCGGTCGACGAGCGCGAAGGCCGGCAGTTCGCCCTCGCGGCGCAGGTGGCGGGCGCCCCACTGGCTGAGGCTTATGATCACCGGAAACAGGTCGCGCCCCTTCTGCGTCAGTCGATATTCGACCTTGCGGCGGTCCTGCTCGCTGACGCGGCGCGACAGGATGCCTTCGTCGACCAGTCGCGCCAGCCGCGTCGCCAGAACGTTGCGCGCGATGCCGAGGCTTTTCTGGAAGTCGTCGAAATGGCGGACCCCGAAGAAAGTGTCGCGGACGATCAGCATCGACCACTGCTCACCCAGCACATCCATGGCGCGCGCAATAAGGCAGTAATCCGGGGCACTTACGCGCTTCGGCATCCTCGTCTCCCTCTCCCGCTCGCCAAATTAATAGGTCCGTTGCAAAACGCAACTTTCCGGCTTGTCGCGGCGATATGAGTTGCATTACGGAACTTATCAAGCGCTCTATATCGCAACGAGAGACGGAGACCTCGCATGTCGTTCAACAAGCTGCTCGTCCTTGTGGTCGCGGCCGGCGCGCCGGTCTTCGCCGCCAAGGCCGAGCCCGCCTATGTGGCGTCGTTCGCTGCCCCTGCGACGGCCGCGAAGCTGGTGTCGTCGGAGCGCCTGTGGTCATGCGAGGGCGCGACCTGCTCGGCCGGCGGCGACGCCACCAGCCCGGCGAAGAACATCTGCGCCCGCATCGCCCGGGAGGTCGGCGCCGTGACCGGCTTCGTCGCCAAGGGGCGCGCCTTCGGGGCCGACGAGCTCGCCGCGTGCAACGCGCGCGCCGGTCACGGTCCGGCGGCGGCGGTCGCAAAGTAGGTCGACCGCCTTCGGCGCCCCGTCGATCGCCGACGGGGCGGCGCCAAGCTTCGGCTTGAGGCGCGCTGCGCTCTCTGCTATGGGCAGCCGCTCACGCCGGGGACTCGTTCACCGGCGTCATTATTTTTGTGCTCGCGCCGCCTGCTTGACCTGGGCGGCCAGCCCTAAGAGATCGGAGTGAGACGGCTGCATGCAGATCATCGTTCGCGACAACAACGTCGACCAGGCCCTTCGCGCGCTCAAGAAGAAGCTGCAGCGTGAGGGCGTGTATCGCGAGATGAAGCTGCGCCGCCACTACGAGAAGCCCTCGGAGAAGCGCGCCCGCGAGAAGGCCGCGGCGGTTCGTCGCGCCCGCAAGCTCGAGCGCAAGCGCGCCGAGCGCGACGGCACGCGCTAGGCCCTAGCCCCCATGTCCTCGACCAGCCCGCAGAATGAAGGACGGTCGGGCGCCGTTCTCGCCAAATTCGCGATCCTCGGCCTGCTGGTCGTCGGCAGTGCCACCGCACTCGCCTTCGCCGGAACGTCGAAGCTGGTCCGCGCGGCGGCCCCGGCGGTCGATTTCCTCGCCTCGAACAAGGAGCGCGCCGGCGTGATCACCACTGCGAGCGGCCTCCAGTATGAAGTGCTGACCGAGGGCAAGGGCGACAGCCCGGTCGCCTCGGACACCGTTGCCGTCCACTACGAGGGCAAGCTCGTCGACGGCACGGTATTCGATTCGAGCTATGAACGCCGCGAGCCGGCGGTGTTCCGCCTCGACCAGGTCATTCCGGGCTGGACCGAGGGCGTGCAGCTGATGAAGCCGGGCGCCAAGTACCGCTTCACCATCCCGCCGGAACTCGGCTACGGCGCCGAGGGCGCCGGCGGCGTCATCCCGCCGAACGCCGTCCTGCAGTTCGACGTCGAGCTGCTGGCGATTGCGCCGCGCCAGGGCTGATCCGCCGCACAGCTCAGTTTTCCAGAATGGCCCGCACCGCGGGCCATTCGTCTTTCAGGATCGAATAGACGCAGGTATCGCGCACGCGACCCGTCCAGGTGACGCGGTCCTGGCGCAGGATGCCTTCGAAGACCGCGCCGATCTTCTCGACCGCGCGCCGCGAGCGGCCGTTGATGGCGTCGATGTGGAACTCGACGCGCCGGGCGCCGGCGTCGAACGCGGCCGCGAGCATCAACCGCTTCACCTCCTTGTTGACGCCGGTGCCGCGCACCGCGGGGGTGAAATAGGTGCCGCCGATCGCCGTCGAGGTCTTCGCGTCGTCGATGTCGTAGTAGCTCGACATGCCGACGACCGCCCCGTCGTGAATCGCGACGAGCACCCAGCGATTGCCGGCCACCCGGTCCCACCAGGCGTCGAAATGCGCGCCGAGCAGCGAATAGGGATAGATGTCCCAGATGTTCGGGTCGGCGGCGCAGGCGGCGCGCAGCGCTTCGCGATGCGCCGGCACGAGCGGTTCGAGCCGGACGGCAGGGCCGGTCAGCTCGGATGCGCCGAGGCTTTCAAGGCGGTGTCGGAGGCTTGCCATCCGTCATCGGTGCCGGCCGATTGCGGCCGTGTCGAGGCACGGCGATGCTCGAGCGTCACCTTCGCCATCGCCACGATCGGCACCGCGAGCGCGACGCCGAGCAGGCCGAACAGCGCCCCGAACAGCAGCTGCGCCCCGAGCGTGACCGCGGGCGCGATGTCGACGGCACGACGCTCGACATAGGGACTGACGAAATTGCCCTCGATGAACTGCAGCGCGATATAGACGGCGAGCGCGGCGAGCCCGGTCTCGGTCCCGGCGCTGAAGCCGACGAGGACGATGAGCGTGCCGGCGATGAACGCGCCGATGTTGGGAATGAAGGCGAGCACGCCGGCGATGAGGCCGAGCAGCGGCGCGAGCGGTACGCCGGCGATCAGCAGCGCGACGGCGGTGAACACCCCGTCGAAGAGCATCGAGACAAGGCGCCCGAGCGTCCACTTGCGCAGCGTCGCGGCGATCTTTTCGAGCAGATCGGCGATGCTGCGCCGCGAGCGCTGCGGGGTCAGCCATTCGACGCCGCGTTCGTAGAGGCGCGGCTCGGCGGCGATATACGCGCCGAGGACGAGGATCAGGATGAGGCTGCCGATCATCCCCGCGGCGCTGCCCAGCGCCTGCGTCAGCTTGCCGAACGAGCCGAGAAGCTGAGACGCGATCCCGGCGAGCGGCCCCCCGCGCTCGTTGCCGGCGATATTGGTGATGCCATAGCCTTCGAGGAGCAGCGACAGGCGCCGGATCTGGGTGTCGAGCGTGCGGCTGAGCTCGCCCGCCTGCTCGGCGAGGTGCATGCCGGCCAGCGCGAGAAAGCCGACGATGACGCCGACGAACGCCAGGACGACGATCGTAAGGCGCAGCCAGCGCGGCCCGTCCCAGACATGGCCGAGCGCCCGCGTCCCCTGATCGAGGAAGGCGGCGAAGACGAGCGCGCCGACGATGAGCATCAGCGCGCCCGACAGCGTCCAGGCGAGGAACAGCAGCGCGCCGAGCCCCAGCCAGACGCTCGCCTTCTTGAGCGTGTCGACGAGCAGGGGGTCGTGAACCTCGACCGGGCTGTCCGCGATCGGGGGCGAGGGCGGCGGCGTCACGCTCATGGTCGGTCTCCGTTACGAGGCCGCAACCGGCGACGAGCGCGTCCTGTTCCCTCAGGCGCCCTTGTCGGGGTGCAGCGAGTCGAAGGCGCGCTCACCGCGGAATGCGCCCAGCCAGGTGCGCGGATCGAGCGTCAGCGAGCCATCGAGCGAGAAAGTGATGAACTCGGCGCGACCCGACAGGTTCTCGATCGGCAGCACGCCGAGGCCGCCGAGCCCCGGCGGCACGCGGCTGTCGGCCGAATTGTCGCGGTTGTCGCCCATCAGGAAGATGTGCCCGGCGGGGACGCGGACCAGCTCGGTATTGTCGGTGAAGCTGCCCGGCTCGGCGTCGATGGTATCGTAGCTGACGCCGTTGGGCAGCGTCTCGCGGTAGCGCGGATAGCGGCAGACCGTCGAGCCGTCGGCGGCGGTCGTCTCGAAACCGGGATAGCGGTCGCAGTTGGTGTTGGGGGTCTCGACGATGTCGATCGGCGGCAGCGCCTTGCGCGGCACGGCGTTGCCGTTGAGGTAGAGGACGCCGCCCTTCACCGGGACGGTGTCGCCGGGCAGGCCGATCAGCCGCTTGATATAGTCGACATGTTCGCCGGGCGACTTCACCACCACGATGTCGCCGCGCTCGGGCAGCCGCCCGAACAGCCGGCCCTCCATCTCGGGCAGGACGTCGAGCGACGGCGACAGGTAGCTGTAACCGTAGGGATATTTTGTCACCACCAGCCGGTCGCCGACCAGCAGGCTCGGCAGCATCGATTCGGACGGAATGTAGAAGGGCTTGGCGACCGCCGAGTGGAAGCCGAGGACGGCGAGGCCGAGCAGCGCGAGCTGCCAGATCTCGTGGAGCCAGTTGATCTTCTTCTTGTCGGTCATGCCTGTCGTGCCGTGATGAGGACCATCGCCTGCGCCCATGGATGGTCGTCGGTGAGGGTCAGGTGAATGTCAGCCGTCATGCCACCCGGCGTGATCGCTGCCAAGCGTTCCGCGGCGCCGCCGGTGAGCGCAAGCGTCGGCTGGCCCGACGGGAGGTTGACGACGCCGAGGTCGCGGAAGAACACGCCGCGGCGAAAGCCGGTGCCGAGCGCCTTGGCGCAGGCTTCCTTGGCGGCGAAGCGCTTGGCGAAGGTCGCGGTGCGCGTCAGCTGCCGCCGGTTGGCCTTGGCGATCTCGGTCTCGGTGAAGATGCGTCGGATGAACCGGTCGCCGAAGCGGTCGATCGACGACTGGATACGCTCGATGTTGCACAGGTCGGAGCCGAGGCCGAGCACCATCATGCGGTGCGCGCCGCGTCCATCAGCCGCCGCATCTCGCGGATGCTGGAGTCGAGCCCGACGAAGATCGCCTCGCCGACGAGGAAATGGCCGATGTTGAGCTCGACGACCTCGGGAATCGCCGCCACCGCGGCGACATTGTCGAAGCTGAGCCCATGGCCGGCATGGACCTCGATACCGAGGTGCGCGGCATAGGCGGCGGCGTCGGCGAGCCGCGCCAGTTCGGCGACCTGCGCCGCGCCGTCGAGATGGCAGTAGCGGCCGGTGTGCAGTTCGACGACGGGCGCGCCGAGGCGCTTCGCCGCGTCGATCTGGCGGCGGTCGGGCTCGATGAACAGGCTGACGCGGATGCTCACACCGCGCAGTTCGCTGACCAGCGGCGCCAGCACATTATGCTGCCCGGCGGCATCGAGCCCGCCCTCGGTGGTGCGTTCCTCGCGCCGTTCGGGGACGATGCAGGCGGCGTGCGGCCGGTGACGCAGCGCGATGCCGAGCATCTCGTCGGTCGCCGCCATCTCGAGGTTCAGCGGCAGGTCGATCTCCGCCGACAGCCGCGCGATGTCGGCGTCGGAGATGTGGCGCCGGTCCTCGCGCAGATGCGCGGTGATGCCGTCGGCGCCGGCCGCCGCCGCCATCTTCGCCGCGCGTACCGGGTCGGGATGCACGCCGCCGCGCGCGTTGCGGATCGTCGCGACATGGTCGATGTTGACGCCGAGGCGCAGCCGGCTCACGCGGCGCGGCTTCCGGGCTTCACCGCCGGCAGCGCCGCCAGCTCGGGCGGCAGCGCGTCGGGCGCGTAGGTCGGCACGTCGAGGCGGATGAGCGGATAGAGCGGCACGCCGACATCGGCGCTGCCGTTCGACCGGTCGACGAGGCAGGCGGCGGCGATCACCTTGCCGCCGGCTTCCTCGATCGACCGGATCGCCTCGCGCGAGGACAGGCCGGTGGTGACGACGTCCTCCATCATCAGCACCTTCTGCCCCGGCACGAGCGTGAACCCGCGGCGCAGCTCGAAACTGCCGGTGGGGCGCTCGACGAACATCGACTCGACGCCCAGCACGCGCGCCAGCTCATAGCCGACGATGACGCCGCCCATCGCGGGGGCGACGACCGCGGTGACCTCGCGGCGCAGCGTCTCGGGGAAGCTCTCGACCAGCGCACGACACAGAAGTTCGGCGCGGCGCGGATTCATCAGCACGCGGGCGCACTGAAGATACTTCGATGATCGCAGCCCCGACGAGAGGATGAAATGGCCTTCGAGCAGCGCCTCGGCCGCGCGGAACTCCGCCAGGACTTCGTCTTGCGTCACGCCTTCACCCGTTCAACCGATGTAACGCCCTGCGCGGCGCGCAGCGCGGCAAGGATATTGGTCAGGTGCGCGAGATTGTCCACCTCGAGGTCGACGGTGAAGGTGTGGAACTGCCGGTCGCGGTGGCGCAGCAGGATGTTGACGATGTTGGCGCCATGGCCGGCGAGGATGCTGGTCATCGTCGCCAGCGAGCCCGGCTCGTTGACGACGACGATCTGCAGCCGTGCGACGGCATTGTCGCTTTCGGGCGACCAGGCGAGATCGAGCCATTCGCCCTCGGTCTCGCGTTCGAGCAGCGTGCAGTCGATGGTGTGGACCTCGATGCCCTGGCCGGGGCGGCGCACGCCGACGATGCGGTCGCCGGGGATCGGGTGGCAGCAGTCGGCGAGCTGGAAGGCGACGCCCGGCGTCAGCCCCTTGATCGAGATCGCCGATTGCTGGCGCTTGCTCTTGACCGCGCGCTTGCCCTCGGTGGCGCCGGGCAGCAGCGCGTCGAGCAGCGCCTCGTCGGTCACCGACTGCTTGGCCAGCGCCACGAACAGCGATTCGCGATCGGGAATCTTCAGCCGCTTGAGCGCTTCGTCGACCGCCGCCTCCGACAGCGGCGTCGTCACCCGTGCCGCAATCTCGTCGTAGAGCTTGAGCCCCATCTCCATCAGCTCGTCGCGCTCCTTGTGGCGGACGTGGCGACGGATCGCCGATCGCGCCTTGCCGGTGATGACGAAGGCCTCCCAGGCCGTGTCGGGCTCCTGCGCCTTCGACCGCAGGATCTCGACCTGGTCGCCGTTCTGGAGGCGGGTGCGCAGCGGCACGACGCGGCCGTTGACCTTGGCGCCGACGGTGGTGTCGCCGACGTCGGTGTGGAGCGCATAGGCGAAATCGACCGGCGTCGATCCGCGCGGCAGCTGGATCAGCTCGCCCTTCGGGGTGAAGCAGAACACCGTGTCCTGGTACATCGCCAGCTTGGCGTGCTCGAGCAGCTCCTCGGGCGAGGCGGCATGTTCGAGGATCTCGAGCAGGTCGCTTAGCCAGGGATATTGCGCGCCGGGGCCCTTGACGCCCTGCTTGTAGGCCCAGTGCGCAGCGAGGCCGATCTCGTTCTCGCGGTGCATGCGCTGCGTGCGGATCTGGATCTCGATGCGCATCTGGTCGCTGTGGATCACCGTGGTGTGGATCGAGCGGTAGCCGTTGCGCTTGGGCGTCGAGATGAAGTCCTTGAAGCGTCCGGGCACCATCGGCCAGCGCCGGTGGATGACGCCGAGCGCCTGGTAGCAGTCGTCGGCGTCGTCGACGATGACGCGGAACGCCATGATGTCGGACAATTGCTCGAAGGCGATGTGGCGCTCCTGCATCTTGCGCCAGATCGAATAGGGCCGCTTCTCGCGCCCGGTCACGTCGGCCTCGATGCCGTTCTGCGACAGCAGCAGGCGGATGCCGCTGGTGATGCGCGCCACCATGTCGCCGCCGCCGGCGCGCAGCTGCGCCTGGCGCTTGATGATCGAGGCATAGGCCTCGGGCTCGATCTCCTTGAAGGCGAGCTCCTGAAGCTCGTTCATGAACTCGTACATGCCGATGCGCTCGGCGAGCGGCGCATAGATGTCCATCGTCTCGCGGGCGATGCGGCGGCGCTTCTCCGGATTGGCGATATGGTGGAGCGTGCGCATGTTGTGCAGCCGGTCGGCGAGCTTGACCAGCAGCACGCGGATGTCGTCGGACATCGCCAGCAGGAACTTGCGGAAATTCTCGGCGGCGCGCTCGCTCTCGGTCTGCGCCTCGATGCGCGACAGCTTGGTGACGCCGTCGACCAGCCGCGCGACGTTGGCGCCGAACAGCCGCTCGATCTGCTCGGGCGTCGCGACGGTGTCCTCGATCGTGTCGTGGAGGATCGCGGTGGCGATCGTCTCGTCGTCGAGGCGAAGGTCGGTGAGGATGCCCGCGACCTCGATCGGGTGCGAGAAATAGGGATCGCCGCTGGCGCGGAGCTGCGACCCATGCGCCTTCATCGAAAAGACGTAGGCCCGGTTGAGCAAGTCTTCATCGGCGTCCGGGTCGTAGGACTTGACCCGTTCGACCAGCTCGTACTGACGGAGCACCTAGTTTCCCTGCTGCCTGAACAACTTCTTATATTGGAAGGCAAGGGGGGACGGCACAACCCTCTCCCCGCTGGGGAGAGGGCAGGGTGAGGGGTCGCCCGGGCGCGAGGCTCGCGGCGCTCATCCCGACCTTCTCCCCAGCGGGGAGAAAGGGAAATTATTCGTAGTCGGCGCCGAGGTTGGTGTTGCGCGGCGGCTGCGCGGCGGTGAGGCGCAGCGCCTCGGCCGAGGCCTGCAGCGAGCCGACTTCGTCCGGCGCATCGTCGTCGGCGACGATCACGCGCTGCATGCCGGCGACGATCGCCTCCTGCAGCTCGGCCGGCTTGACGGTGACTTCGGCGATCTCACGCAGCGCCACGACCGGATTCTTGTCGCGGTCGCGATCGATGGTCAGTTCGGCGCCCGACGAGATCTGGCGCGCGCGCTGCGCGGCGGCCAGCACGAGGTCGAAGCGGTTCGGGATCTTGTCGACGCAATCTTCGACGGTGACGCGCGCCATCGTTCACTCCAGTGTCCGGAATTTCGGCAAGGGCGCGCAGGTACCGCCCGAACCCAAAAATGTCAAGAAAATCGCTAGGCGAGGCGGACCGCGGGCTGCTTGCGTACCGGCATCGTGGCGCCGTTCGGCAGCTCGACGACGTCGTGGTCGCGGTGGCGGGCGATGATCGGCGCCTCGACTTCCTCGTTGGTGACGCAGCCCGTGGCGTAGTCGGTCTGACGGAAATTGACGGTGCGGTACTCGGTGTCGTCGGCCACGGGGGAGGCCTCCTACTTAGCGGCGGATGAAGCGCCGCTGGTTCATCGGGATCGGCGCCGTCTTCTCGCGGAATACGATGCGGCCCTTGTCGAGATCGTACGGTGTCATCTCGACCTGGACGCGGTCGCCGACGATCGAGCGAATTCGGTTCTTGCGCATCTTTCCGGCGGTGTAGGCGATGATCTCGTGGTCGTTCTCGAGCTTGACCCGAAAGCGGCCGTCCGGCAGGATTTCCGCAATAACACCGTCGAAGCGAAGCGCTTCTTCCTTCGCCATTCAATTCCCTCCGCGAGGATTGATTCCAGCCGGCCGTCACCTTTCTGACGCGCCGCGCAGCGGCCGGCTATATGGCGCCGATAGGCGAAAATGGCAAGGCTGGCGTAGGAGAACGGACCGCAGGGTGCTAGGCGGGCGGGATGTTCACCGGCCGGGTTCTCCACATCGACGCGCACGTCCTCGTCATCGACAAGCCGGCGGGCCTCGCCGTCCATCCGGGGCCAGCGACGCCGCGCAGCCTCGACGATCATCTCGACGCACTGCGCTTCGGATTCCATCGCCAGCCGCAGGCGGCGCATCGGCTCGATCGCGACACCTCGGGTTGCCTCGTGCTCGGCCGTCATCCCAAGGCGACCAAGCGCCTCGGCCAGCTGTTCGAGGCGGGTCGCGTCGAGAAGATCTACTGGGCGGTGCTGTCGGGCGAGCCCGCGGCCGATTCCGGCAGCGTCGAGGCGCCGCTGCTCAAGATCACGTCGAAGGCCGACGGCTGGCGGATCGTCGTCGACCCCAGGGGCAAGCCGGCGTCGACCGATTGGCGCGTGCTCGACCGCAAGGGCGGCAAGGCGCTCGTCGAATTCCGCCCCAGGACCGGGCGCACGCACCAGATCCGCGTCCACGCCGCCCATCTCGGCCATCCGATCGTCGGCGATCCGGTCTACGGCAAGGGCGCCGGGCTGCAGCTGCATGCCCGCGCGGTGACCATTCCCTATCGCGAGGACGCCGAGCCGATCGAGGCGGTGGCGGTGATGCCGACGACGATGCAGGGCTTCGGCTTCGCTCCCTAGAACGCGCGTTTTCGCCGCGGCGGAAGGCGCTATGCTCGGGCGCGAGAGCAGGAGACGTCGATGTCCGAATGGAGCTGGGACCCCGACCCCTCGAGCGGCATCCGCAACCGCTGGGTGGAAGCGAACGGGCTGCGCTTCGAGGTCGCCGAGGCGGCCCCGGAGGGAGGTGGCGGCGGCCGGCTGGCGCTCCTCCTCCACGGCTTTCCCGAGCTCAACTTCTCGTGGCGCCACCAGATGCCGCTGCTCGCCGGCATGGGCTATCGCGTCTGGGCCCCTAATCAGCGCGGCTATGGCCGCTCGAGCCGCCCGCAGGGCATCGCCGCCTATGATGCCGACCAGCTCGTCGCCGATGCCGCGGCGCTGATCGACGCCAGCGGCGCGACCGAGGTGACGTTGATCGCGCATGACTGGGGCGGCGCGATCGCCTGGCATTTCGCGATCCAGCGCGCCCGGCCGCTCGCCCGGCTGGTGGTGATGAACTGTCCCCACCCGGCCTGCTTCGCGCGCGAGCTGAGGACGTGGAAGCAGCTGAAGAAGAGCTGGTACATGTTCTTCTTCCAGCTGCCCTGGCTGCCCGAGAAGCTGCTGACCGCCGACGACGCGCGCGCGGTACGCCGGGCGTTCAGCGAAAGCGCGGTCGACAAGCGCCGCTTCCCGCGCGCCGACCTCGACGTCTATGCCCGCGCCGCGCAGGCGCCGGGGGCGATGACCGCGATGATCAACTGGTACCGCGCCGCGGCGCGCAACCGCACGCTCACCTCGAGCGAAGCCTATCCACCGATCGAGGTGCCGACGCTGCTGATCTGGGGCGAAGCGGACGTCGCGCTCGACATTGCCACCACCGCGGGCACCGAGGCGCATGTCCGCGACTTCACGCTGCGCCGACTGCCGGCGGTGAGCCACTGGGTGCAGCAGGAGGCGCCCGAGGCGGTCAATGCCATCCTGGAGGCCTGGCTGCCGCGCAGCGGAAGCAGCGTCGTCGCTCAGTAATCCTTGCCGTAGCGGAGTCCGACGTTGGTGTCGCCCGAGCCGCCGACCTGGGTGATGATCGACAGCGCCTTCGACAGCGCGATCTCGAGCTGCGTCGCGGTATAGCCGCGGATGTCGGTCGTCACCTCGACATAGACGTTGTCGCCGAGATATTCGCCGACGGCGAGCGACGTGCCGCGGCCGGCGTCGCGGTCCGAGCCGAGCACGCGGAAGCGGTCGAAGCCCGTCGCCTGGCGCAGCTTGCCGAGCGGGTTCAAGCCGCCGCCGCCGCCGCGCAGCGAGGCGACCGAGCTGGCGAGCTGCAGCGCCTGGATGGCCGACAATTCGCCGACCGAGCGACCGAACAGCATGCGCGACAGCACCTCGTCCTGCGGCAGCTGCGGCACCGACGAGAAGGCGATGACGGGCGCGGTGGCGGTGCCGCCGACGGTGATCGTCGCGGTGATCTCGTCGATCTGCGCCTCGGCGACGATGTCGACCGTCGGATTGGGCGGGTTGCTGCCGGTCATCCGCACGGTGCCGCGCGTCAGGTCGAAGCGGCGGCCGGCGAAGGAGAAGGTGCCGCGCACCAGGTCGATCGTGCCGGTGAGGCGCGGGGCGGTGGCGGTGCCGCCGGCGCGTACGTCGGCCTCCCATTCGGATTCGAGCCCCATGCCTTCGGCGCGGATGCCGTTGTTGGCGCGGGCGCGAACGTCGAGCGCGATCGTCGAGGGGGCTGCGGCTGCCGCTGTCGCGGCGGGTCGCGGCGGCACCGCGCCGGGGGCGGGGACGCGGCGAACCGCGAGCGTCGGGATGTCGGTGGCGCCGGTATCGCGCGCGATGTTGTAGCGCGCCGATTCGACCTGGAGGTCGCCGCTCACGCGGGCGCCGCTTCGCCCGTTGGTCAGCCGCAGCGGCCCGGTGAGCGTCGCGGCGAGATCGTCGCGCGATGCCAGCCGGGCGCGATCGAGCTGCGCCTCGATATTGGCCGGGAAGCCGCGCGCGGCCGACAGGTCGGCGGTGCCGCGCGCGCTGATCGTCCCCGACTCGCCGGTGCGGCCGGTCAGCGACAGCAGGTCGAAGCGCGCACCGGCGAAGCGGCTGTCGAGCGCGATGTCGCGCACCGAGGTGCCGAAAGCGAGATTGTCGTAGCGCAGGCCTTGCGCGCGCGCCGTGCCGCTCACCTGCGGCTCGCTGACCCGGCCGCGGAAGTCGGCGGCGACGACGAGCGGCCCGCGCACCTCGTGGCCGGTGACGCCCGACAGCGCCCACAGCGCCTCGGCGGGGCCGTCATAGCGGAAGTTGCCGACCATCGGGGCGGCCAGCAGCCGTTCGAGCGGCGGGTCCGACGCATTGCCCGGAAGCGGCGCCAGCCGCGCCTGCAGCTGGCCGACGATGTCCGAGCCCCGGCGCAGCCGGGCGCGCACCGCGCCGCCGGTCGCCGCGAGCGCGGCGTTGATACCGATGTCGACCGGGCGCGAGGTGCCGGCGAGGCTCGACCGCGTCAGTCCCAGGATCGACAGGCCGGCGGTAATCTGCGGCGCGCCGCGCGGCGGCAGCAGCGCATCGATGTCGCCCGACAGCCGGCCGCCGAGACGAAGCTCGGGGCTGATCGCGCGGCTGATGCCGAGATCGACGTTGATCAGCCGTGCGCTGATTTCCTGGCGGTCGGCAAAGGTGCCGGCGATCTCGGCGCGGCCCGATCCGAGCTCGACCGTCGCCGGCAGCAGCCGCCAGCCGCCCGGCACCGCGACGAGTTCGGCGGGTGCGGCCAGCTTGAGCTCGACGCGGTTGGCGCTGCCCGAGGCGCCGATGGTGAGGCGGCCGGGGGCGAAGCCGGCGTCGACGGCGAGCGCGAACGGCACACCGTTACGCCCCGCAGCGCTGAGCGTCGCGGTGCCGCGCCCGCCGCGATAATTGCCATCGGCTTCGGCCCGCGTCAGCGCCAGCCCGCCGCGGCGCAGGCCGCGGATCGAAGCGCGCCCACTGATCGCCGGCGCGTCGGGATACAGCAGCGCCGTGGCGGTGGCGTTGCCCTGCGCGATGAGCACGGGCTCGTCGAGCGCCAGGCTGGCCTTGGTGGCACGCAACGCGGCATCGATGCGCTGGATGGCGCCTGCGGCGGCAAGCTGAACCGTGCCGCTGATCCCCGAGCCGCCGATGGTCAGCGTTCCGGCGAACGGGCCCGCAGCGGTCTGCACGACGCGGCCGCGCGCCGTCAGCCCCGCCACTCGAACCGAGTCGACGTCGACTGCGAGCGGGCCATCGCCCAGCGCCAGCCGCGCGCGCGCCGCGATCGGGCCGTAAGGCGAGCCGGCGCGCGCCGTGATGCCGTAGCCCGCCGCGGTCGGCGTGAGATCGACGGCCAGATCGCTGAGCTGCACCCCGACGCTCGGCCGCGCCGCCCGCAGCCGGATCGCCGGACGCGCCGCCGGCCCTTCGGCATGGACGGTGAAGGGCCCATAGTCGGTCGAGGTGCCGCGCGCGTCGACGACGACGGTGCCGTCGGGCCGGTAGATGCCGCGGGCGTCGGCGATCCGCAGCTTGGGCGCGACGACGCGGCCGCGCTCGAAGCGGATCGTCCCGTCGGGCCGGCGCTCGAAGGCGGCGGTGACGGTGGGCAGCCCGCCGAGCGCGTCGCGCAGCGCCGCGTTGTCGAGGCGGCGGACGCGGGCCACGACGTTGCCGCTGATTCGCGTCTCGCCGCTGGCGGTCGGGACGAGGCGGGCATCGGTGGTGAGGTCGATGACGCCGAGACCGGGGAAGGTGTAACGGTTGATCGCGCCGCGCAGCGCGACGTCATAGTCGCCGGTGGCGAAGGTCATCGACAGCATGGCGGTGGCGTTGAGCTGCGCCGAGCGAATGCGCAGGTCGTCCGACAGCAGCTGCTCGGGGGTGACGCGCAGTGTGCCGTTGATCGCCAGGCCGCGCAGCACGCCGCCCACCGTCTCGTCGACACCGGTAACGCGCGCGATGCTCGCCGCGACGGGCACGACGACCGGTCCGGTGCCGGCAAGCCGGGTGCGGCCCTCGGCGTGGAACCCCTCGATGCCGGTCTCGCCGAACGCCAGTGCCGCGGCATCGACGCGATAGTCGATGGTGGGGGTCGCAAAGGGACCGTCGAGCCTGAGCGACAGCCGCGCGTCGCGGCCGCGCGCGTCGTCGAACATCGCCTCGGGCTTCAGGAGGCGCGCGTCGACGCGCAGATTGCCGAAACGGCCGGCGGCGAGGTCGACGCGACCGCGCGCCGAGACGTCGAGCGCGTCGGAGGCGGCGCGCAACACCAGGTCGGCGCGCCGTTCGACGAGGCGCGCCGTGCCGTTGAGCGCGAGCGCGGGCGCCAGCAGGCGCGCCGGCGCGCCCGACAGCAGCGCAGCGGGTCGCGCCGTGCCGGCAAGCGTGAAGCTGCCGTTGCGTCCGCCGAGCCGGAGGTCGAGGAGCGGCGCGTCGCCGAGCGCCGCGGTCGCGGTGCCGCGCCAGCTCGACCAGCTTCCCTCGCCGGCGAGGCGCGCGGTGAGCGGCCGGCCGAGTCCCGCCAGTCCGTCGACGACACCGCCCACCGGGGCGACGAGCGCGAGATCGATGTCGAGGCGGTCGTCGTCGGGGACGGCGTCGAGGTCGAGGCGCAAGCGATCGCCCGCCGCGGCGCGCGCATCGGCGACGATCACCGCGCGGCGGTCGGCGATATCGGCGCGCCCGTCGAGCGCCAGCACGTGGCGCCGGCCGGCCACCGGCGGATCGAGGACGATGCGGTCGACGGCGAGACGACCGACGCTGATGTCGATATCCGGAAGCAGCGGCCCGTCGCTCGCGGTCTCGTTGAACGCCGGCAGGCGCAGCACGCGCACCGTCTGCGCCGTCAGCGCGTTGATCGCGACATGCTTCTGGATCAGCGCCGCCGGCCGCCAGTCGAGTTCGACCAGCGGCGAGGTCGCGAAGACGCCCTGCGGATCGCTCAGCCGCAGGTCGCGGATGCGCAGCCGGCCATAGAGCGACCCCTCGAGCCGTCCCACCTCGATCTTCAGGCCCGATTCGGGCGAAAGGCCTTCGAGCTGGCGGGCGAGGAAGGCCCGGCCCGGGCCGCTGTTGAGCGCGGCGAGCGCGAGGATGGCGAGCACCGCCAGCGCCAGCAGCGTCAGCGCGATCGTGCCGAGGATGCGGACGACGACTTCGGTGCCATGGTCGGCGGGGGCGCTTTCGGGGGGCGCCATCAGAAGGCCTGGCCGATCGAGACGTAGATGGCGACGCTGGGATCGCCGCTGCGCGGGTTGAGCGGCGTCGCCACGTCGAAGCGGATCGGCCCGAAGGCGCTATAGTAGCGCGCGCCGATGCCGGCGCCGTAGCGAAGCCCGCTGATGTTGGGTCCGTTGGGATAGACGTTGCCTGCGTCGACGAAGGGCACCAGCCCGACCTCCTGGCCGAAGGCGCGGAAGCGGAAGCGCGCCTCGGCGCTCAGCTCGACGATCGCCTTGCCGCCGAGCGGATCGCCCTCGGCGTCGCGCGGGCCGATGTCCTGGAAACCGTAGCCGCGCACCGAGCCGCCGCCGCCGGCGTAATAGCGGCGCGACGGCGCGATGCGGTCGCGGTCGGCGCCGAGGATGGCGCCGCCGCGGACGCGCGCGGCGAGCACGATGCTGTCCGATGCCGGATAATAGGCGCTGGCGTCGGCGAGCGTGCGGACATAGCCGAAGGCGCCCGACTGCAGTGACGCCTCGGGGCTGACGCGGCCGGTGACGCGGAAGCCGCGCGTCGGGTCGAGCAGACTGTCGGAGGCGTCGAAGCCGAGCTGACCGGGCAGCGCGCCGATGAAGAAGGTGCGGCGGCCGTCGATCAGGCGCTGCGTGCCGCGCTCGCGCTCGCGCGAGCCGATCAGCTCGGCGCCGATCGCATAGGTCCAGCGCTTTTGCCAGATCGGCGTGCTCTCGCGCGACAGCCGCCCCGACAGCGTGATCGTCTGCGCATCATAGGCCTCGCGGCTCTCGCGCGCGACGTCGGCGATCAGCGCCAGCGAGCGATCGCGCTGGCGGAAGTTCGACAGCCGGAGTTCGCTGCCCAGCCGCTGTTCCTGCGTGCCCGCAACCGCGCGCAGGGTCAGCGCGCCCTCGGGCGAAACGAGATTGCGATGGCGCCACAGCCCCTCGACGCGAAAGCCTTCGCCGGTCGAATAGCCGGCGCTCGCGCCGAGCGTGCGCAGCGGGCCGACCTCGGTCTCGGCGACGAGGTCGACGACGGCGGTACCGTCGGCGTTGCGCTCGCCGGTATCGACCGGGCGGACCGCGACGGTCGAGAACAGCCCGGTCGCCACCATCGCCTGGCGATAATCCTCCACGAGCCGGCTGTCCCAGCCCTCGCCGGGATCGAAGCGCGCCAGCACCGCGGCATGTTCGTCGCTGAACGGCTGCCCGCCTTCAAGACGCACCGCACCGAACCGCGACAGCGGGCCGCTGTCGACGGGGAGCGTGTAGATGCCGCTGTGCGCCGCATCGTCGAGCAGCACGTCGCGCGTGCCGACCTCGACGAAGGGATAGCCGCGTTCGGGGAGCACCAGCCGCACGCGGTTCTCGGCGCCGATCACCTCCTCGGCGACAATCGGCTGGCCGGGCTCGAGCGCCAGCGTCTCGCGGATCAGCGGCTCGGGCGCCGCCGGTGGCGCCGTGAGATTGATTTCAGCGAAGCGATAGCGCTCGCCGGGCGCGACGGTGAGCGTGATCCGCACGCGGGCCGGATCGTCCTCGACGGGTTGCGAATCGACCGCGACGGCGCCGGCATAATAGCCTTCGCTTTCGAGCAGCCGCTCGATCGTCGCGACGTCGGCCTGGGCGCGCGCGTCGATTTCACCGGCGTTGTCGGCCCTGCCGCTGCGACCGAGTTCGGAGCGGTCGCGGAAGGCGCCTGCGAGGTCGACGTCGTCGAGCCCGAGCAGCTCGACATCGTAGCGGATCTCGTCGGGAACCTCGCTCTCCGCGGTGGTTGCCGAGGTCGGCGGCGGAAGCTGGGGCCAGGGCACCTCGATGCCGGGAATCTCCGGCAACGGCGCCTGCGCCAACACCGGCGCACCGGTAAGCGAGGCGATCCCGACCGCCATCGAACGTAGCTTCAACCAACCCACAGACACCGCAACGCTGCGGCGCGCGAATGGTTCGGCAGCATTTTTCGAGGGCGCGCGTGCGCGCTGCGGCCTTCCCACCCCGCAACGACCTGACGTCAACGGTGCGCGCCCCGCATAGCGCGGCGCGGGAGGGCGCCGACTCTGGACGGGCGCGTCCTGCTGCGCCACTCTCCAAGCTGCTCAGGAGAAGGAAAATTGATGCGTTCATTGACGCTGCTGTTGTCGACGTGCCTGCTGGCGGTGCCGGCGCTTGCAGAAACGCCGCGCCGCGACGAGCTCAGGAGCGCCGTCGTCGCGCGCCACGACCAGACGGTTCAGGCGTTGCGCGACTGGATCGCGCTGCCGACGATCGCCGCCGAAGGCCTCAACGTCGACAAGGGGGCGGACTATATGCGCCGCCTCGCGCTCGACGCCGGTTTCCAGGAGGCGAAGATCGTCGCCTCGGGCGGCGTGCCGGGGGTGTTCGCGACGCTCGATGCCGGCGCGCCGGTCACGCTCGGTGTCTACTTCATGTACGACGTCAAGCAGTTCGACCCGGTCGAATGGAGTTCGCCGCCGCTCGAAGCGAAGCTGGTCGACCGCGCGGGCGAGGGCCAGGTGCTGATGGGCCGCGGTGCGGTCAACCAGAAGGGGCCGGAGATGGCCTTCCTCGCCGCGCTTCAGGCGTTCAAGGCGACGGGGCGCAAGCTGCCGGTCAACCTCGTGCTGGTGGCGGAGGGCGAGGAGGAGATCGCCTCGCCCAACTTCCCGACGATCGTCGCGCAGCCCGAGGTCGCCGCGGCGCTGAAGAAGACGGTCGGCGTGTTCATCCCGACCGCCTCGCAGAACAAGCAGGGATCGGCGGGGATCACGCTCGGCGCCAAGGGCGCGGTCGAATTCCAGCTGGTCGTCGGCGGCGAGACCAGCGACAAATATCCGAAGGCCGACGTCCATTCGAGCAACCACGCGCGGATCGAGAGCCCGGCCTGGCGGCTGGTGAAGGCGCTCGACACGCTCGTCGCCGACGACGGCCATACGCCGACGATCGACGGCTGGTTCGAAAATGTGAAGCCGCTCACCGCGCGGCAGAAGGAACTGATCGCGCTCGGCGTGAAGAGCCAGAACGAAACCGACGTCAAGAAGCAGCTCGGCATCGGCCGCTGGATCGGCGACGAGGATTTCCAGACGAGCAGCGAGCGCTTCCTGTCGCAGCCGACGGTCAACATCCAGGGGCTGGTCAGCGGCTATACCGGTGTCGGCGGCAAGACCGTGCTGCCCGGCCGCGCCGAGGCCAAGCTCGAGTTCCGTCTGGTGCCCGACATGACGCGCGACGAGGCGGTCACCAAGCTCAACGCGCATCTCGCCAAGCGCGGCTTCGACGACGTGAAGGTGAACGTCAGCGGCGGCTACGGCCCCAACCAGACCGACGAGAACAGCGCCTTCATCCAGGCGCAGAAGCGCGTGCTCGAGACGGCGGGAATCCCCTACACGATCACGCCGCGCAACGCCGGCAGCTGGCCGGGCGTCGTCTTCAACGGCAAGCCGCTCGAACTGCCGACCGGCCAGTTCGGCGTCGGCCGCGGCGGCGGCGCGCATGCGCCCGACGAGTGGTTCCTGATTCGCAGCAGCGATCCCAAGGTCGCCGGGCTCGACGAGGCGACGATGCTGTACGTCGACCTGCTCTACGAACTCGCTTCGGCGGGCGGCGGCGCACGACGTTAGGGCAACCGGGCGAGGTGAACGAAAGGCGCCGGCCGGTTTCCCGGCCGGCGCCTGTTGGCCGGTTTGCGCGAGGGAGGGCGCGCTAGAAGGCCGACCAATTGTCGCCGTCGTGGCCGTTGGCTTTGGGTTTCGACTTGGCGGGGAGCGCCTTGACCGGCGAGACATAGGTGCGCGTCGGCTGGCGCGATTTGGGCTGGAGGACGATCGCGGCGGGCCTGGTGCGCGGGGCGGCGTCGTCGACCTTGAAGGCGGCGGCCTGCTCGGCGAGCGCCGCGACCTCGGAGGTCAGGTTGCGCGCTGCGGCCGAGGTCTGTTCGACCATTGCGGCATTTTCCTGCGTCGACTGGTCCATGCTGCCGATCGCGGCGCT
>JASBUR010000046.1 GCA_030147805.1 Sphingomonadaceae bacterium | reverse complement strand
CCGGGCGCGCCGGGGCGCCCAACCCCCCCCCCCCCCCCCCCCCCCCCCCGGGGGGGGTGGGGGGGGGGGGGGCCCCCGCGAGCGCGAGCGAGCGATCCAGCGCCGGTCCCCTCACCCCGCTCGCCTGCGGCGAGTCGCCTTCTCCCCCGGCGGGGCGAGGGTTTAGGCGGGCAGGTCGAGCCCCGGCGCCGGCACCGCCTTCTCGGCCGTCCTCCGCTTGCGCACGCGCTTGGGCGCCGACATCTCCGGCAGCGCGATCGGCGGGTCGCGGCGGTTGCGGACGCCGAAGGGGATGTGGACGCAGGGGGTGCCTTCGGCCGCGGGCTCGAGGTGGTTGAGCTGATCGTCGAAGAAGATCTGCGGGCGCATGACCTCGAGGATGCTCTTCTTTTCGAGGCCGCCGGTCAGGAACAGCTCGTCGACCTCGATCTCATAGGCGCCGAGCGTGGTGATGACTCGCTCGTGCGCCGGCATGCTGCGCGCGGTGACGATCGCGACGCGGATCGGCTTGCCGGGCTCATTGGAAGCTGTCGGATTGTCGTGCTGGAGCTTCTGCAGCCTCGACACCTGCTTCAAGAGCGGCATCAGCGGCCCCGAGCCGAGCGGCCGCTTGCGATGTTCGACCTCGTGATGGTGGAACAGCGGCAGTCCGCCGCTGGCGTACTGGCTCTCCGCCTCGTCGTCGACGATGACGCCGTCGAAGTCGAAGGCGATGCGCAGCTGGTTGTCGCCGTCGTCATAGGCGGCGGCGCAGGGCAGGACGTGGCCCGCCGGGTAGCCGAGCTCCATCGCCTCGGCGACCTCATGCTTGTCCGTCGACAGATACAGGCAGGCGTCGACCGCCTTCATATAGGGATAGGGCGCCTCGCCCGAGCGGAAGAAGGCACGGCTGATATCGAGGTCGTAATGCGGCAGTGCGTCCATCATCCGGAGCCCGGCCTCGGGATCGTTACGCGACAGGATGATCACCTCGACCGGCTGCTGCTCGCGGAAGATCTTGTTGAGGTGCAGCAGCCGCTTGATGAACGGGAAGGCCGCACCCGGCTTCGGCAGCAGCTCGCGGTTGTCGCGCTGATACTGGCGGAAGGCGTCGATCCCCTCGGCGAGGAAGATCTCATGTTCCTTCGAAAAGTCGAACAGCGCGGTCGAAGAGACCGCGACGACGAGCTTGTCCTTGATCGAATAGCCCATGGAGCCCCGCTGGTGACGCGCGCTTGTCGCATATCGGGGCGGGAAACCCTAGTTCCAAGCGGCCGCTGGCCCGACACTCCCTCCACCTTTCGCGCTCACCCTGAGCTTGTCGAAGGGCGAGCTATCCCCGTCGCCGTGCCAGGCTGGATCACCCTTCGACAAGCTCAGGGTGAGCGCTGGGGGGATACGGCGACGCGCGGGGACCTGCTCACGCCAGCTGGCGCGGACCGTCGATCGCGGCGAGCACCGCCTTGCGGACGTTGGGCAGGCGCTCGAGCTGCTCGCGCGTCTCGACGTCGATCGCGAAGTCGCGGCCGAGGCTGAGGCTGGCGTAGCGGCCGCCGGCGATCGGCACGCGCACCTGCACCTCGCTGCGCCCCGCGCCGCTCAGCTCGCGCAGCATCGTCAGCCCGTCGATCGCGGAGATGGCGTCGAGGTCGAGGATCAGCCGGCTGCGCTGGCGCTTGGCGACCGCCGCCAGCGGGCTGATACCGCGGATGGTGACGCGCGGCTGGTCCTCCCCGGCCCGCCAGCCGAGTTCGGCGCTGACCAGCGACGGCTCGCCCGACTTCGCCGCCGCCTCGACGGCGGCCTGCGCCTCCTCGTCGAAGCAGCTGGCGATGTAGCTGCCGCTGGCATCGGTCAGGTTGACCAGCAAATAGCGGTTGCCCGAGCGCCCGCCGCCGCCGTTCTGCGGCGTGCGCCAGCGCACGTCCTCGACCATGCCCGCCATCGCCGCCGAGGTCTTGCCGCCGTCGCGCGGCCCGCCGGCGGCGCAGATCTCGGCGTAGGAGCGCACCCCCTGCGCTTCGAGCACGTGGCGCCACTGGTCGATCGGATGGCCCGAGAAGAAGAAGCCGAAGGCGTCCTTCTCCTGCGACATCGTCCGGGCGAGATTCCATTCGGCGGTGCGGGCGATCGACTGGCGCAGCGACGCGTCGGCCTCCGCGGTATCGCCGCCCGCGCCGCCGCCGCCGAACAGGCTTTCCTGGCCGGTGACCTTCGACTCGGCGAGCTCGACCGCGCGCCGCAGGATGACGTCGGTGCCGGCGTGCAGCTCGGCGCGGTGCCAGTCGCTGAACCCGTCGAAGGCGCCGGCCGCGACGAGGCATTCGATCTGGCGCTTGTTGAGCAGCTTGGGATCGACGCGCGACACGAAGGCGCCGAGCGTCTCGAAGCGACCGTTGGCCTCGCGCTCGGCGACGAGTTCGGCCATCGCCTTCTCGCCGACGCCCTTCAGCGCGCCGAGCGCATAGCGGACGGCGTAGCGCTCGGGGCCGGTGCATTCGACGCTGAAATCGGCCTCGCTGCGGTTGAGGCACGGCGGCAGGCAGGTGACGCCCGAGCGTCGCATGTCGTCCATGAAGATCGCCAGCTTGTCGGTGAGCGCGATGTCATAGGCCATCGAGGCGGCGAAGAATTCGACCGGATGATGCGCCTTCAGCCAGGCGGTGTGGTAGGCGACGAGCGCATAGGCGGCGGCGTGCGACTTGTTGAAGCCGTAGCCGGCGAACTTGTCGATCAGGTCGAACAGCTCGTTGGCCTTGGCCTCCTTGATGTCGTTGGCGGCGCAGCCGGCGACGAAGGTGGCGCGCTGCGCGTCCATCTCGGCCTGGATCTTCTTGCCCATCGCGCGGCGGAGGAGGTCGGCCTGGCCGAGCGAGTAGCCGGCGAGCACCTGCGCCGCCTGCATCACCTGTTCCTGGTAGACGAAGATGCCGTAGGTCTCGGCGAGGATGTCCTTCAGCAGCGGGTGCGGATATTCGATCTTCTCGCGCCCGTTCTTGCGCGCGCCGAACAGCGGAATGTTGTCCATCGGGCCCGGGCGATAGAGCGAGACGAGCGCGATGATGTCGCCGAAGCTGGTCGGCCGCACCGCCGCGAGCGTCCGCCGCATGCCTTCGGATTCCAGCTGGAACACCCCGACGGTGTCGCCGCGCTGCAGCAGTTCGTAGACCTTGGGATCGTCGAGCCGAAGCGCCGACAGGTCGAGCGTCACATGGCGCTTCGCGAGCAGGTCGATCGCGCGCTGCAGCACCGACAGCGTCTTGAGGCCGAGGAAGTCGAACTTCACGAGGCCCGCCTTCTCCACCCATTTCATGTCGAACTGGGTGACGCCCATGTCCGAGCGCGGGTCGCGGTACATCGGCACCAGCTGCGACAGCGGCCGGTCGCCGATGACGACGCCGGCGGCGTGCGTCGAGCTGTGGCGGGGCAGGCCTTCGAGCTTGCGCGCCAGGTCGAGCAGCCGCTTGACCGCCGGCTCGCCCTTGGCCTCGGCGGCGAGTTCGGGCACGCCGTTGATCGCGCGCTCGAGCGTCCAGGGATCGGTCGGATGATTGGGGACGAGCTTGGCCAGCCGGTCGACCTGGCCATAGGGCATCTGCAGGACGCGGCCGACGTCCTTCAGGACCGCGCGCGCCTTCAGCTTCCCGAAGGTGATGATCTGCGCGACCTGCGCGCTGCCATATTTCTGCTGGACGTAATCGATGACCTCGCCGCGCCGCGTTTCGCAGAAGTCGATGTCGAAGTCGGGCATCGACACGCGCTCGGGGTTGAGAAAGCGCTCGAACAGCAGCCCCAGCTGCAGCGGGTCGAGGTCGGTGATGGTCAGCGCCCAGGCAACGACCGAGCCGGCGCCCGAGCCGCGCCCCGGCCCCACCGGGATCCCCTGCCCCTTCGCCCACTGGATGAAGTCGGCGACGATGAGGAAATAGCCGGCGAATCCCATCTTGTTGATGACGTCGAGCTCGAAGTCGAGCCGCTCGCGATAGGGCTGCGTCGCCTCGCCCGCGAGGCCCATCCTGGCGAAGCGCGCCTCGAGCCCGGCGCGCGCCTGCTCGATCAGCAGCTGCGCCTCGCCTTCGCGGTCGCCGGCAAGGCTCGGCAGGATCGGCGCGCGCGCCGGCGCCATCACCGCGCAGCGCTGCGCGACCACCAGCGTGTTGTCGATCGCCTCGGGCAGATCGGCGAACAGCTCGCGCATCGCCGCGGCGCCCTTCATCCAGCCGTGGCGGCACGAGCGGCGGCGCTCCTTGGTCTCCACATAGGCGCCGTCGGCGATGCACAGCATCACGTCATGCGCCTCCTGGTAGCTCGGATCGGCGAAGGCCACCGGGTTGGTGGCGACGAGCGGCAGCTCGCGTTCGTAGGCGAGCGCGATCAGCGCCGCCTCCGACTTCAGCTCGACCTCCTGGTCGCAGCGCGCGATCTCGATGTACAGGCGGTCGGGGAACAGCTCCTCGAGATCGGCGAGATAGGCGCGCGCCGCGGCGTCCTGCTCCTCGGCGAGCAGCCGCGCCAGCGCGCCTTCGGCGCCCGCGGTCAGTGCGAGCAATCCCTCGGTATGGCCGTAGAGGCCCGACAGCTTGAGGTGCGGCGCCTCGCTGCCGTCGCCCGACAGATGCGCGCGCGACACCAGCTCGATGAGATTGGCATAGCCCGCCTCGTCCTGCGCCAGCAGCACCAGCCAGTCATATTGCGCCCGCCGGTCGCTGTTGCCCGGCCGCTCGACGGCGAGCAGCGACCCCATGATCGGCTGCACGCCCTCCGCCTTGGCATAGTCGGAGAATTCCATGGCGCCGAACATGTTGTTGCGATCGGTGATCGCGACGGCGGGCAGCCCCTGCTTGCGGCAGGCCTTGACCACGTCCTTGGGCTGCATCGCGCCTTCGAGCATCGAATAGGCGGACTGCACGCGCAGATGGACGAAGCTTTCATGGGGCATGGGTGCAGGATCGCGGTTTGGACGAGTCGGGCCAAGCCTTGTTTCGGGCTTATCCACAGATAGTGGTGGTGATCGCGCCGCGCTCGCCACCGCCCCATACCCGTCATCCCCGCGAAGGCGGGGACCCAGCGTCGAACGCCCCGAGCACTCATGCTGAGCTTGTCGAAGCAGGGTTGGCGCGCTGAAGCGCCCAGGCAGGCTCGCCCTTCGACAAAGCTCAGGGTGAGCGCGGCGAGGGTCGGGCTCGCACGAAAGCGGGTCCCCGCCTTCGCGGGGATGACGATAAGGGTGAGCAGGCGCCGATAGGGCGAAGCCGCTATTGAACGACTTCGATCCGTCCCTCGTGGAGCGTCACCACCCGGTCCATCTGCTTGGCCAGCGCCTGGTTGTGCGTCGCGACGAGCGCCGCCGAACCGCGCGAGCGGACCAGGCGGAGGAACTCCGCCAGCACTTTCTGCGCGGTCGCCTCGTCGAGATTGCCCGTCGGTTCGTCGGCGAGCACCAGCACCGGCTCGTTGGCGAGCGCGCGGGCGACGGCGACGCGCTGCTGCTCGCCGCCCGACAGCTGGCTGGGGCGATGGTCGAGCCGCTGCGCGAGGCCGAGGTCGCCGAGCAGCGCCGTTGCCTTCGCGCGCGCCTGCGCCGCCGTCCGGCCAAGGATCAGCTGCGGCAGGATGACGTTCTCGACGGCGTTGAAGTCGGGCAGCAGATGATGGAACTGGTAGACGAAGCCGAGCTTTTCGCGGCGAACGCGGGTGCGCTCGCCCGAGCTGTGCTTCTCGACGCGCTCGCCGGCGATGCTGATCTGCCCCTCGAAGCCGCCTTCGAGCAGCCCGACCGCCTGCAGCAAGGTCGACTTGCCCGACCCCGACGGGCCGAGCAGCGCAACGATCTCGCCCGGCGCCACCGCCAGGTCGACGCCGCGCAGCACCTCGATGACCACGCTGCCCTGCCGGAAGCTGCGCGTCAGCTTTTCGGTCAGGAGGACGGGTGCGCTATTCATAGCGGAGCACCTGCACCGGGTCGGTACTCGCCGCCTTCCACGCCGGATAGATCGTTGCGAGGAAGCTCAGCAGCAGCGCCATCAGCAGGATGCCGACGACCTCCATCGGATCGGTCTTGGCAGGGAGCGCAGTGAGATAGCGCACCGACGGATCCCAGATCTGCGCGCCGGTCAGCCGGCCGACGCCCATGATGATCGCCTGCCGATATTCGATCAGCGCGAAGCCGAGCACCGCGCCGGTGAGGATGCCGAGCCCGCCGATCGTCGTGCCGACGGTCATGAAGATGCGCATCAGCGCGGCACGGCTGGCGCCCATCGTGCGCAGGATGGCGATGTCCTTGGTCTTGGCGCGCACCATCATGATCAGCGACGACAGGATGTTGAAGGTCGCGACGAGGATGATGATCGACAGCACCCAGAAGGTGACGACGCGATCGACGACCAGCGCCTCGAACAGCTCGGCGTTCATCTGCTGCCAGTTGACGATGACCCCCTGCGGCGCGACGCGGCGCTCGAGCGGCGCGAGGATCGGCCCGACGCGATCGGGATCGTCGGTCGTCACCTCGATCATCCCGACGGCGTCGCCCATGCGCAGGAAGGTCTGCGCGGTGTCCATCGGCATGACGACGAACGCCTTGTCATAGTCGAACACCCCGACCTCGAAGGTCGCGCCGATGCGGAAGGCGACGATGCGCGGCGTCGTGCCGAACGGCGTCACCTGCCCCTCGGGCGAGATCAGGCTGATGCTGTCGCCGACGCTGGCGCCCAGCGATTCGGCGAGCCGCGCGCCCACCGCGATGACATTCTCGCCCTCGAGCTCGTCGAGCGAACCGCGCTGGATGTTGCCGGCGATCACCGGCGTCCGGCGGATGTCGTCGAGCGTCATTCCACGCAGCAGCACGCCCTCGACGCGGTTGCGGTACGAGGCCATCAGCGGCTGCTCGATCAGCGGCGTGGTGCTGACGACGCCCGGGGTCTTCTGCACGTCGGCGCGCAGCGGCTCCCAGTCGGGCAGCTTGCCGCCATAGCCCTGGATGACCGCATGGCCGTTCAATCCGAGGATGCGGTCGAACAGCTCGGCGCGAAAGCCGTTCATCACCGACATCACCGCGATCAGCGCCGCGACGCCGAGCGCCACCGCCACCAGCGAGATCGCCGCGACGAGGAAGATGAACCCCTCGCCGCGCCCCGGCAGCAGGTAGCGCTTGGCGATCATGCGCTCGTAGCGGTTGATCATGCGGTGAGCCGGGCCAGCGCCGATTCGATCGACAGCTCCTCGCGACCGCCATCTCCGCGGCGTTTCATCTCGACGACGCCGGCGGCGACGCCCTTGGGGCCGATGACGACCTGCCAGGGCACGCCGATCAGGTCCATCGTCGCGAACTTGGCGCCGCCGCGCTCATCGCGGTCGTCGTAGAGGACCTCGACGCCGGCCGCGGTGAGCCTGGCGTAAAGCTCGTCGGCGACCGCCGCGCAGGCAGCATCGTCGGTGCGCAGGTTGATGAGCCCGACCTTGAACGGCGCGATGGCGTCGGGCCAGACGATACCGTTGGCGTCGTGGCTCGCCTCGATGACGCCCCCGACGAGGCGCGACACGCCGATGCCGTAGCTGCCCATCTGCGGCACCACCGGCGTGCCGTCGGGGCCCTGCACCGACATGCCCATCGCCTTGGTGTATTTGTCGCCGAAGAAGAAGATGTGGCCGACCTCGATGCCGCGGCGCGAACGCAGGCGGTCGGCGGGGACCGGGCAATTCTCGACCTTGGCGTGCTCCTCGGCCTCCATCGCGTAGATGCCGGTCAGCTGCTCGACCGCGCCGGCGTCGGTGATGTCGACGTCCTCGAGCGCGGCGTCGTAGAAGATCTCGCTCTCGCCGGTCTCGGCGAGGATGTGGAATTCATGGCTGAGGTTGCCGCCGATCGGCCCGGTCGGCGCGCGCACCGGCACCGCCTTCAGCCCCATGCGCGCGAAGGTGCGCAGATAGGCGACGAACATCGCGCGGTACGACGCCTGCCCGCCCGCCTCGTCGAGGTCGAAGCTGTAGGCGTCCTTCATCAGGAACTCGCGGCCGCGCATGACGCCGAAGCGCGGGCGCGTTTCGTCGCGGAACTTCCACTGGATATGATAGAGCGTGCGCGGCAGGTCGCGGTAGCTGCGGACGCTATCGCGGAAGATCGCGGTGATCATTTCCTCGTTGGTCGGCCCAAACAGCATCTCGCGGTCGTGGCGGTCCTTGAAGCGCAGCATCTCGGGGCCATAGGCGTCGTAGCGCCCGGACTCGCGCCACAGATCGGCGGCCTGGATCGTCGGCATCAGCAGCTCGACCGCGCCGGCGCGGTCCTGCTCCTCGCGGACCAGCTGCTCGATCTTGCGCAACACGCGCAGGCCGAGCGGCAGCCAGGCGTAGATGCCGGCCGAGGTCTGGCGGATCATGCCGGCGCGCAGCATCAGCTGGTGGCTGACGATCTGCGCGTCGGTCGGGGTTTCCTTGAGGACGGGGAGGAAATAGCGGGACAGGTGCATGGCGGCGGGTTCTGGCACGCCGGCCGCGACTCCGCAACGCCCGGCAGGGGCTGTTGCGCCGTCGCCACAGCCCCCGAGAGATTGGTTCACGGAAGTGAAACGACCTTCGACAGCCGAGGCGAAATGCCGCTAGAGGGCGGTCAACCGAATCCAAGAATCAAAAAAATCGAGGATCGGGGAGGACGGCTGTTGAGGGGCAGCCGCGGTGAGCGCCCGGACCGAAAGGTTGCGGGCGCTCCTGCGTTTTGGGGGGTATCGGCAGTCGCTTTTCTTTCCCCTCGCCCCGCTGGGGAGAGGGAGGGGCCCGACGAAGTCCGGAGGGTGAGGGGCACCGGCGTCCGAATTTGCCCTCGAACACCCCTCACCCAACCCTCTCCCCGGCGGGGAGAGGGCTTCAGACCAGCCGGCTCTGCTTGACCGCGGCGTCGATGAAGCTTGCGAACAGCGGGTGCGGGTCGAACGGCTTCGACTTCAGCTCGGGGTGGAACTGCACGCCGATGAACCAGGGATGGTCGGGGCGCTCGACGATCTCGGGCAGCTCGCCGTCGGGCGACATGCCCGAGAAGGCCAGCCCGCATTTCTCGAGCGCCTCGCGATAGTGGATGTTGACCTCGTAGCGGTGGCGATGGCGCTCGCTGATCTCGGTGCCGCCATAGATTGCCGCGACGTGGCTGTTGCCGCCGAGCTTCGCCGGGAAGGCGCCGAGCCGCATCGTGCCGCCGAGGTCGCCGCCGGCCTCGCGCATCTGTTTGCCGCGCGGTCCCTCCCACTCGGTGATCAGCCCGACGACGGGTTCGTCGGTCGGGCCGAACTCGGTGGTCGAGGCGCCCTCGAAGCCGGCGCAGTTCCGCGCCGCCTCGATGCACGCCATCTGCATGCCGAGACAGATGCCAAAGAACGGCACCTGGCGCTCGCGCGCGAAGCGCACCGCGGCGATCTTGCCCTCGCTGCCGCGCTCGCCGAAGCCGCCGGGTACCAGGATGCCGTGCATCGGCTCGAGCGCCGCCGCGACGTCGTCGCGCTCGAACGCCTCGGCGTCGATCCACTTGAAGTTGACCTTGACGCGGTTGGCGATGCCGCCGTGGACAAGCGCCTCGGACAGCGACTTATAGGCATCCTTGAGGCCGGTATATTTGCCGACGACGCCGATCGTGACCTCGCCCTCGGGGTGCGTCAGCCGCTCGACGATGTCGGTCCAGCGCGTCAGCTTGGGCGGATTCGCCTCGCTGATCCCGAAGGCGAGCAGCACCTGATCGTCGAGCCCGGCGGCATGATATTGCAGCGGTACCGCATAGATGCTCTCGGCGTCGAGCGCCGGGATCACCGCTTCCTTGGGGACGTTGCAGAACAGCGCGATCTTGGCGCGGTCGCTGTCGGGCAGCGGATGTTCCGACCGGCAGACCAGCACGTGCGGCTGGATGCCGATGCCGCGCAGTTCGGCGACCGAATGCTGCGTCGGCTTGGTCTTCAGCTCGCCGGCGGCGGCGATATAGGGGACGAGCGTGCAGTGGATGAAGATCGAGCCGCCGCGGCCCATCTCGTTGTGCAGCTGGCGGATCGCCTCGAGGAACGGCAGGCTCTCGATGTCGCCGACGGTGCCGCCGATCTCGCAGATCACGAAGTCGAGCCCGTCGATCTGGTCCTGCGCGAACGCCTTGATCGCGTCGGTGACGTGCGGGATCACCTGGACGGTGGCGCCGAGATAGTCGCCGCGCCGCTCCTTGGTGAGGATGTCGTAATAGATGCGGCCCGAGGTGACGTTGTCGCTCTGCCGCGACGGCACGCCGGTGAAGCGCTCGTAATGGCCGAGGTCGAGATCGGTCTCCGCGCCGTCGTCGGTCACATAGACCTCGCCGTGCTGATAGGGGCTCATCGTCCCCGGATCGACGTTGAGATAGGGATCGAACTTGCGAATGCGCACGGTGTAGCCGCGCGCCTGCAGGAGGGCCGCCAGGCTCGCCGCCATCAGGCCTTTGCCCAGGGAGGAGACCACGCCGCCGGTGACAAAAATGAACCGCGCCATGGGAGGACACCTATAGAATGAGTCGAGCCGCCCGCGCCAGCCAAAGCAGCGCCTAACGGCGATATTTCCTGTGGATAGTCGGCCGGCCCGCCCTGCCTTCCGTCATCCCCGCGCAGGCGGGGAGCCAGACTAGCCCAGACAATTGCCCGCTCCCGCGGGCGCCTTGTCGGTGCCGGGTCCCCGCCGGCGCGGGGATGACGGAAGGAGGTGGTTCGATCGGCTATTGGGCGAGCGGAACGCTGTCGGTCTTCTCGGCCGCGGGGGTGGCCGGCGCGACGGGGACGAGCCCGGGATCGCTCGGCACGTCGGTGCCCGACACCTCGTCGGCGATTCCCGGCGCCGCGGTCGTCGCGCTGAGATTGGGGTCGATCTGCCGCACGCGGCTGCCCTGGCTGTGCAGCACCGCGAGCAGGATGCTCGTGGCGATGAACGCGACGGCAAGCCACGAGGTGGCGCGCGTCAGCAGGTTGGCGGCGCCACGCGCCGTCATCATCCCGCTCGGCCCCGCGCCGATGCCGAGCGCCCCGCCCTCCGACCGCTGCAACAGGATCACGCCGACCAGCGCCGCGGCAATGATCGTGTGAATGACGAGAATGAGCGTCGTCAGCATGGGGCGGCAGGCTTTCGTGGATCAGGTTGTTGGGTGCGCATGTAGTCGGGGGAGCGTGAAGGTGCAACCGCGTGGGCGGTGGTTGCGCCGCTAAGGCGTGGAAATCGGGATCATGTCCCTAGCTTCAAGGCTATCAGATAAGCGTTAGCATTCCGCCTATGAAGCTGACCCCTGAAATTGTTATCCACAACCACAGAGTGATTTGTTGCGATAGCAGCGATGGTGCACGCAAATGTTGCCAAAAATCTTCCGACGAATTCTTATAGAAGATCTTCCAGAGTAAATATGAAATTGGGAGCGCCATAAGGACAACTACCCAGACAAAAGATAGCGCAAAATCTGTAGGGTTATAACCTATAGCGTCCGCCACAAAGTATCCAACAAACGGACTACAACTCAATAGAAAACCAAATATATTAAAAATCCAACTAGATTGAGTATATTTACTTTTTGGTATTAGAAATGCGACCGCAACAGCGGTGATAATCAACATAATGAATGACTGCACCTTAGGTGTCCAAGCAGTTGTGCAGCAGCGAATTCAGCGAGGCCTCCAGCGGCAAACGACAAAACCAGCTCCACCGACGAGAGCCGATGCACCGAGCGCCGTGCATAATTCCGGGATTCGATATCGAGTTACCCACAGCTCACACCGCTTGACCGATCGGCAGGAACTGCTCGGCCGTCAGGCTGGCGCCGCCCACCAGCGCGCCATCGACGTCGGGCACAGCCAGCAGCTCCGCCGCATTCGAGGCCTTCACCGACCCGCCGTAGAGAATGCGCACGCCCTCGCCTTCGCCGCCCAGCTGCGCGCGCAGCCGCCCGCGGATGAAGGCGTGCATCTCGGCGACGTCGGCGGTGCTCGGCGTGCGTCCGGTGCCGATCGCCCAGACGGGTTCGTAGGCGACGACGAGATTGGCGGCGGTGGCGCCGGCCGGCAGCGAGCCGGCGAGCTGGCGGCCGACGACGGCGGTCGCCTCGCCGGCGTCGCGCTCGGCCTCGGTCTCTCCGACGCAGACGATGGCGATCAGGCCGGCGGCGATCACCGCGGCGGCCTTGGCCTGGACCTCGGCGTCGCTCTCCTTCTGGTCGGTGCGGCGCTCGCTGTGACCGACGATGACGTGGCTGGCGCCGGCGTCCCTGAGCATCGCCGCCGAGATGCAGCCGGTGTGCGCGCCGGATTCCTTCGCGTGCACGTCCTGCGCCCCGATCGCGACGCGGCTGCGCTCCGCCCGGTCGGCGAAGCGGTCGATCAGCGTGAACGGCGGGCAGACGAGCACCTCGACGCGCGCCGGCAGGTCGCGGCTGCCGGCGATGATCTTGTCGAGCTCGGCGGTGCTCGCGGCGAGGCCGTTCATCTTCCAGTTGCCGGCGATCAGCTTGCTGCGCGTCATTTGGTCCCCATCGAATAGCCAGTCTGGCGCGCGGCTGTAGCAAAGCGCCCGCGCCGGCGCCACCGGCTCGCTTGCCGGATGGAGCGCCCCTCCCTATGCTCCGCCGCCATTCGTTCCGCCCACACCCGACCACGGGAATTTCATGCTTACATTCTTCCGCAAGGCGCTCTCCTCCTGGGTCGTGCTGGCCATCCTCGGGCTGGTGCTCGTCGCCTTCGTCATCACCGGGATCGGCGATCCGTTCGGCGGCGCCGGCGCGCCGCCCGCTGGCAGCCTCGCCAAGGTCGGCGACACCAACATCACCGAGCAGGAATTCCGCCAGCGCTTCGACCAGCTGCTGCAGCGGGCGCGCGAGAGCAACCCGACCGCGACCGCCGAGCAGGCAGCGCAGCAGGGTGCGGTCGAACAGCTCGTCGAGCAGATGATCGGCATCGAGGCGCTCGGCCAGTTCGCCGCCGCGCAGCGACTCGCCTACAGCGAGACCGCGATCGACCGCGACATCGCCGCCATCCCCGCCTTCCAGATCGCCGGGCGCTTCGACCAGGGCACCTACGAACAGGCGCTCGCTGCGCAGCGGCTGACCGACCGCGAGCTGCGCGAGGGATTGCGCAGCGACGCGCTGCGCCGCCAGCTGCTGGTGCCGATCACCTTCGCCGCCGCGGCGCCGCAGGCGCTCGGCGTGCCCTATGCCTCGCTGCTGCTCGAACGGCGCCGCGGCTTCGTCGCGACGGTGCCCGCCGAGCGGATGACGGGCATCGGCGCGCCGACCGACGCGCAGATCAACGCCTTCTACCGCGCCAACATCGGCCGCTATACGATGCCCGAGCGCCGCGCCTTCCGCTATGCGCTGCTGACGCGCGCCGATGCGGTCAGCCGCGTGTCGATCCCCGAAGCCGACATCAAGAAATATTATGACGAGCGCAAAGCCGTCTACGGTGGCATCGAGCAGCGCGAGCTCAGCCAGGTCGTCGTGCAGGACCAGGCGGTGGCGCAGCGCATCGCGCAGCGCGCCAAGGCGGGCGAGGCGTTCACCAGCGTCGCCTCGCAGCTCGGTGGCTATGCACCGAGCGATCTTGCGCTCGGCGTGCTCAACCAGGAGCGGATGACCGAGACGACCAACGCCGAGATCGCCCGGGCGGCGTTCGCGGCGCCGACCGGCGGCATCGTCGGCCCGGTCCGCTCGGACTTCGGCTGGCACGTGGTGCGCGTCGACAGCATCGTGCCGGGGATCGCGCGCTCGCTGGCGCAGGTGCGCGACGAGATCGTCACGACGCTGCGCGCCGAACGCGCCGACGACATGCTGTCCGACCAGATCGCCGAAATCGAGGATTCGCTCGCCGACGGCCAGAGCTTCACCGACGTGGTCGCCGCCAACAAGCTGACCGCAGTGCAGGTGCCCGCGGCGACGAGCAACGGCCAGACCGCCGACGACAGCGGCTTCCGCCTCGCGCCGCAGGCCGCGCCGCTGGTGGCGCGCGCCTTCGAGACCGCGCAGGGCGACGAGCCGAGCGTCCAGGAGCTCGACAAGGAGACCTTTGCGATCCTCGAGGTGACCGACGTCATCGAGCCCAGGCCGGTGCCGCTGGCGCAGGTGCGCGCCGCCGTCGTCGCCGAATGGACCGCCGCCGAGCGGATGAAGCGCGCCAAGGCGATGGCCGATGCGATCGTCGCCGAGGTGAAGAAGGGCACGACGCTGGCGCAGGCGCTGTCGTCGCGCGGCCTGCCGGCGCCGCAGCCGTTCGAAGGCCGCCGCGTCGAGATCGCGCAGAACGGCCAGGTACCGCCGCCGCTGGCGCTGATGTTCACCATGCCCAAGGGCTCGGTGCGCACGCTCACCGGTCCCGACAACCTCGGCTATTTCGTCGTCACCACCGACGAGGTGGCGCCCGGCGACCCGTCGACGATGCCGCAGGTGTTGCAGGCGACGCAGGCCGAGATGCAGCGCAACGTCGGCGAGGAACTGCTCAACCAGTTCGCGCGCGCGGTCGAGCTGCAGATCGGCGTCCGCCGCGACGAGAGCGCGATCCGCGCGGTCAAGCAGCGCTATCTCGGCCAGGCGCCCGCCGCCGACGAATAGGGGAACGGGCGAATGATCTTTCCCGACGCCGCCGCTTTCGCCGCGGCGCACGGCGCCGGCCACGCGCAGGTCGTGTGGACGCGGATCGTCGCCGACACCGAGACGCCGGTCTCGGCGATGCTCAAGCTCGGCCTCGACGGTCGCGGCGGCTTCCTGCTCGAATCGGTCGAGGGCGGCGCGGTGCGCGGCCGCTATTCGCTGCTCGGCCTCGCCCCCGATCTCGTCTGGCGCGCGCAGGGCAACGCCTGCGAGGCCAACCGGCGCTTCCAGGACGACCCCGAGGCGTTCGAGCGCTGCCCCGGCGGCACGCTCGAGGAACTGCGCAAGCTCGTCGCGGGCATCCGCATGGAGCTGCCCGCGGCGCTGCCGCCGGCGCTGTCGCTGCTCGTCGGCTACATGGGCTATGAGACGGCGGCGCTCGTCGAAAAGCTGCCGGCGCCTAAGGCGGACCCGCTGGGCGTTCCCGACATGCTGTTCATGCGGCCGACCCTGCTGCTGGTGTTCGACCGGCTGAAGGACGAGCTGTTCATCGTCGCCCCCGCCTTTCCCGACGGCGGCAGCGCCGAGGCGCAATATCGGGCGGCGTGCGAGCGGATCGAGACCGCGGCGGCGAAGCTCGCGCGGCCGGTGCCGGTCAACCGGCTGGCGATCGGCGCCGTCGACGTCACGCCGCAGCCGCAGACCGATCCCGCGACCTATGCGTCGATGGTCGACCGCGCCAAGGACTATATCCTCGCCGGCGACATCTTCCAGGTGGTCCTGGCGCAGCGCTTCGCGGTCGACTTTCCGCTCCCGCCGTTCGACCTCTACCGGTCGCTGCGCCGCATCAACCCCTCGCCCTTCCTCTATTTCCTCGACCTGCCGGGCTTTGCGCTGATCGGGTCGAGCCCCGAGATCCTCGTGCGCGTCCGCGACGGCGAGGTGACGATCCGCCCGATCGCCGGCACCCGGCCGCGCGGGCAGACGAGCGCCGAGGACGCCGCCAACCGCGACAGCCTGCTCGCCGACCCCAAGGAGCTGTCCGAGCATCTGATGCTGCTCGACCTGGGGCGCAACGACATCGGCCGCGTGGCGAAACCCGGCAGCGTCGCGGTGACCGAGCGCAACAACGTCGAATTCTACAGCCACGTCATGCACATCGTCTCGAACGTCCGCGCCGACCTCGCCGACGGCAAGGACAGTATCGACGCGCTGCTTGCCGGCTTCCCCGCCGGCACGGTCTCGGGCGCGCCCAAGGTGCGCGCGATGGAGATCATCCACGAGCTCGAAGCCGAGAAACGCGGCGCCTATGCCGGCGGCGTCGGCTATTTCGCCGCCGACGGCTCGATGGACAGCTGCCTCGTGCTGCCGACCGCGGTGGTGAAGGACGGCGTCATGCATGTCCAGGCGGGCGCCGGCATCGTCGCCGACAGCGTCGCCGCATATGAGCAGCGCGAGTGCGAGGCGAAGTCGGGGGCGCTGATGGCCGCCGCACGCGAGGCGATCCGCATGGCGAGCGAACCCGGCTTCGGCCAGTGAGCTTGCCGCCCCGGGATGCAGGCGTTAACGCTCGCCCATCATGATCCTCGTCATCGATAACTACGACAGCTTCACCTACAACCTCGTCCATTATCTCATCGAGCTGGGCACCGAGGTCGAGGTGGTGCGCAACGACGCGATCGGCGTCGGGCAGGCGATGGGCATGGGCGCCGACGCGCTGCTGTTGTCGCCGGGGCCGTGCACCCCCAATGAAGCCGGCATCTCGCTCGATCTCATCGCCGCCGCCGCCGCCGCGAAACTGCCGCTGTTCGGCGTCTGCCTCGGCCATCAGGCGATCGGCCAGGCGTTCGGCGGCGCCGTCGTGCGCGCCGACAAGGTGATGCACGGCAAGACCTCGCCGGTCAGCCACGACGCGACGGGCGTGTTCGCCGGCCTGCCCTCGCCCTTCGAAGCGACACGCTATCATTCGCTGGTCGTGCGCGAGAGCGACCTGCCCGCCTGTCTCGAGGTCAACGCCCGCACCCCCGACGGTGCGATCATGGGGCTCCGGCACCGCGAGCTGCCGATCCACGGCGTGCAGTTCCACCCAGAGAGCATCGCGACGCAGCACGGCCACCAGCTGCTCGCCAATTTCCTCGACCTCGCGCGGGTGCCGCGCCGCCAGCGGGCGGCATGAGCGTGGCGGTCGCCAGCCGGCGCCTGCCCGACGCCACCCGCCCGCTCGACGCCGGAGCGGCGGCCGCCGCCTTCGCCGACATTCTCGACGGCCGCATCGACGCCCACGACGACATCGCCCGCCTCCTCGTGGCGATGACGACGCGCGACGAGACCCCCACCGAGATCGCCGCCGCCGCGCAGGCACTGCGCGACCGCATGCTGCCGGTCGCGGCGCCCGCCGGCGCAATCGACGTTTGCGGCACCGGTGGCGACGGCAGCCACAGCCTCAACATTTCGACCGCGGTGGCGATCGTCGTCGCGGCGGCGGGCGTGCCCGTCGCCAAGCATGGCAATCGCGCCGCGTCGAGCAAGGCCGGCGCCGCCGACACGCTCGAAGCGCTCGGGCTCGACCTCGACCGCGCCTCGGCGCGCGCCGAGGCCAGCCTCGACGCCATCGGCATCGCCTTCCTGTTCGCACAGAAGCATCATCCGGCGCTCGGCCGGCTGGCGCCGATCCGCCGCGGCATCGGGCGGCGGACGATCTTCAACCTGCTCGGGCCGCTCGCCAATCCCGCCGGCGTGAGGCGCCAGCTGATCGGTGTGGCGCGCGTCGACTATCTGCCGACGGTGGCGGCGGCGCTCGCCAGCCTCGGCGCCGAGGCGGCGATGCTGGTGTCGGGCGAGGAAAGCCTCGACGAGCTGTCGATCGCCGGCGCGAGCCGGACCGTTCGCCTTGGCGCGATCGGCAGCGGCGACGCGCGGGTAACGCCCGAAGACGCCGGCCTCGCGCGGCACGGGCTCGACGCCATCCGCGGCGGCGATCCCGCCTTCAACGCCGCCGCGCTGCGCGCGCTGCTCGCCGGCGCCGCCGGCGCCTACCGCGACGCGGTGCTGCTCAACGCCGCCGGCGCGCTGATCGTCGCCGGCCGCGCCACCGGCTGGACCGACGGCGCCGCGCAGGCCGCCGCGGCGATCGACGGCGGCGCGGCGCGCGACCTGCTCGACCGCTGGATCGGATTCTAGATGAGCGACACCCTCGCCCGCATCCTCGCCGACAAGCGCGACGTCGTCGCGGCGCGCAAGCGCAGCCGCAGCCTCGCCGAGCTCGACGGCGACGCCCGCGCCGCCGCCGCCCCGCGCGGCTTTTGCGAAGCGCTGACCCGCGCGCGCGATGCCGGCCGGTTCGGGCTGATCGCCGAGATCAAGAAGGCGAGCCCGTCGAAGGGACTGATCCGCGCCGACTTCGACCCGCCGACGCTCGCCCGCGCCTATGCCGCCGGCGGCGCCACCTGCCTGTCGGTGCTGACCGACGAGCCCTATTTCCAGGGCGCCGACCGCTATCTGCGCGCCGCCAAGGCGGCGGTGACGCTGCCGGTGCTGCGCAAGGACTTCATCGTCGATCCCTATCAGGTGGTCGAGAGCCGCGGGCTCGGCGCCGACTGCATCCTGCTGATCATGGCGGCGCTCGACCTCGCCGAGGCGCGCGAGCTCGAGGCGACGGCGCATCAGCTCGGCATGGACGTGCTCGTCGAGGTGCACACCGTCGAGGAGCTCGAGCAGGCGACGCAATTGTCGACCCGTCTGCTCGGCATCAACAATCGCGATCTCAAGAAGATGGACGTCGATATCCAACGGTCGATCGACCTCGCGGCGATGCTGCCGCAGGGCTATCTCGTCGTCGGCGAAAGCGGGCTGAAGACGCGCGCCGACCTCGACCGGCTCGCCGGCCACGACATCACCTGCTTCCTCGTCGGCGAATCGCTGATGGCGCAGGCCGACGTCGAGGCCGCGACGCGCACGCTGCTCGAGGGGTGAGATGAGCCTCACCCACCTCGACGACGCCGGCGCCGCGCGGATGGTCGACGTGTCGGGGAAGCACGCGACGCTGCGCACGGCGACTGCCGAAGGGCGGATCCGGATGAGCGCCGCCGCCGCCGCCGCGATCCGCGACTGCCAGGTGGCCAAGGGCGACGTCCTCGCCACCGCGCGTCTCGCCGGCATCATGGCGGCCAAGCGCACCGCCGAGCTGATCCCGCTGTGCCATCCCCTGCCGCTGAGCGGCGTCGAACTCGATCTCGCGATCGACGGCGACGCCGTGGTGGCCACCGCGACGGTTCGCACGACCTATGTCACCGGCGTGGAGATGGAGGCGATGACCGCCGTTTCGGTCGCGCTGCTCACCGTCTACGACATGGCCAAGGCGATCGACAAGGCGATGGTGATCGAGGGCGTGCGGCTGCTGACCAAGACCGGCGGCAAGTCGGGCGACTGGGTGGCGCCCGCCTGATGCTGTCGCTCGACGAGGCGCAGGCCCGGCTGCTCGCCGCGATCGACCCGCTCCCCGGCGAATCCGTCGCTATCGAGGCGGCGCTGGGCCGTCATCTCGCCACCGACCTTGCGGCGCGGCGCACGCAGCCGCCCTTCGCCGCCTCGGCGATGGACGGCTATGCGATCCGCTTCGCCGACCTGCCCGGCCCCTGGCGCCTGATCGGCGAGTCGAGCGCCGGGTCGGGGTTTGCCGCCGGCGTCGGCGCGGGCGAGACGGTGCGGATCTTCACCGGGGCGCCGCTCCCCGACGGCGCCGACACCGTCATGGTGCAGGAAGACGTCGGCCGCGACGGCGAGCGCGTGACGCTGCCGCGCGACGGCCCGCCACACCGGGGCGCGCATGTCCGCCCCGCCGGGCTCGATTTCACGCAGGACGACGCGCTCGCCCCCGCCGGGGCGCGGCTCACCGCGCCGCTGCTCGGCCTGCTGGCCGCGGGCGGCTACGGCGAGCTGCCGGTGCATCGTCGGCCGCGCGTCGCCCTGCTGTCGACCGGCGACGAACTGGTGCCGGCGGGAACGGCGCCAGGCCCCGACCAGATCGTCAACGCCAACGGGCCGATGCTGCGCGCGCTGTTCGCGGCGGCGGGTGCCGAAATCGTCGACCTCGGCATCGTCCCCGACGACCGCGCGGCGCTGGCGGCGGCGCTCGATCGCGTGGCGGGGGTCGACCTGCTGGTCACCGTCGGCGGCGCGTCGGTGGGCGATCGCGATCTGGTGGTGCCGGTGCTCGAGGCGCAGGGCGCGACGATCGATTTCTGGAAGGTGGCGATCAAGCCCGGCAAGCCGATGCTGACCGGCCGGCTCGGCACCAGCCGGGTGATCGGGCTGCCGGGAAATCCGGTATCGGCCTTCGTCTGCGCGCAGCTGTTCGTGCTCCCGACGCTGCGGCGGATGGCGGGCTCGCTCTCGCCGCTGCCCGCCGTGATGCAGGCGCGGACCCGCGTTGCCCTGCCCGCAAACGGCGCGCGTCGCGATCATCTGCGCGCGCTGCTGTCCTGCGACGGCGGCGAGTGGCGCGTCGCGCCGGCGCCGCTCCAGGACAGTTCGACGCTGCGCATTCTCGCGGCCAGCAACGCGCTGCTGGTCCGCCCCGCACAGGCCGACCCGGTGGCGGCGGACAGCTTTGTTCCCGTTATGCCCCTTGACAGCGGAATCGCCTCGACTTAACCGTTCCTTATTCGTTCCCATGCGGAAGGGCGACCGAATGTTGACGCGTAAGCAGCACGACCTCCTGAGCTTCATCCACACGCGGCTGCAGACCAGCGGCGTGTCGCCCTCGTTCGAGGAGATGAAGGAGGCGCTCGAGCTCAAGTCGAAGTCGGGCGTCCATCGGCTGATCAGCGCGCTCGAGGAACGCCGCTTCATCCGCCGCCTGCCCAACCGCGCCCGCGCGCTCGAAGTGCTGCGTCTGCCCGAGGGCATGACCGCCGCGCCGCCGGCGCCCACCGCCAAGCCGTCGAACGTGGTGCAGGCCGACTTCAGCCGAAAGGCGGCGCCGCCGGTCGCCAACGACGTCATCGAGCTGCCGTTGCACGGCCGCATCGCCGCCGGCCAGCCGATCGAGGCCTTCGAGAGCGACGCGGCGCTCGCCGTGCCGACCGCGCTGCTCGGGCCGGGCGAACATTATGCGCTCGAGGTATCGGGCGATTCGATGATCGAGGCGGGCATTCTCGATGGCGACTATGCACTGATCCGGCGCTGCGACACCGCGCGCGACGGCGAGATCGTCGTGGCGCTGGTCGACGGCCAGGACGCGACGCTCAAATATCTGGCGAAGGACGGCGGCATGGTCCGCCTCGATCCCGCCAACCCGATGTACGAGCCGCAGCGCTACCTGCCGTCGCGCGTGCGCATCCAGGGCAAGCTGGTCGGCTTGCTGCGCCGGTACCATTGATCGGGCACGGCGGTCGCCCAGGGGTGATCGCCATGACCGTCGGCCACCGTTTCCACCGTTAGCGGATCGAAGCGGATCGCGACCGCGCCACTGTGCGCGAGCGCGGCGCGGTCGAGCTTGAGCCAGCGCGGCGTGCACGCATCGGGGAGCCAGCGTTCGCTGATGACGATGTCGACGCCGCGGCACGCCCGCACCAGCCGGCGCCATTCGATCTGCGCCCGCGACCGCGTCGCCAGCAGCCGCCAGCCCTTGCCCCCGCGTTCGATGACCGTGATGCAGGCGTCGCGATTGCAGCGCGTCGCCGCAGTTTCCGACCATTCGCCCAAGCTCTCCGCCGCGGTGGCGTCGCTCCACATGTCGCTGATGAACTCGCCGGCGCGCGGCCGCAGCATCGCCAGCCGCCCCGCGTCGACGATCCCGGCGTGGCGGCCGTCGGCGCTGATCACCAGGTCCGCCGGTCTCGCCAGCAGCGCGATCACCGTCGCAACCGCGATCGGCGCCAGGCCGGCCCAGCGAATGCGCCCTTCCCAGAGCGCCAGCCACAGCCCGCCGGCGACGAAGGCGATGAAGGCCGCGGTCGGCATCGCCGGTAGCCGCGACACCGCACCGGGCAGCGACGCGACATGGGCGGCCAGCGCGATGAGCGCCTCGAGGCTCCAGCCCAGCACCGCATAGAAGGGGCCGCCAAGGCCGACCGGATCGAGCAGCAGCGCGCCCGCCGCCGCCGGCATCACGACGAAGCTGGTAAAGGGGATGGCGACGAGGTTGGCGAGGACGCCGTAGAAGCCCGTCCGCCCGAAATGCGCGAGTGCGATCGGCGCCAGCACCGCCTCGATCATGACGCCGGTGATCAGCAGCGCCGCCGCCCCGCGCGCCAGCCGCGACGGCCAACTGCTTTCGCCCGTGCCGCCCGCCAGCCGCCGCCCGAGCGCCGACTGGTAGAAGACGACGAGCGTGGCCACCGCGGCGAACGACAGCTGGAAGCTCGCGCCGAGCAGCGCTTCGGGCCGGAACAGCAGGATCAGCACGGCCGCCGCCGCCACCATGCGCAGCGAGATCGCCTGCCGCCCCAGGCACAGGCCGACGAGCACGAGCAGCGTCGCGATACACGACCGCACCGTCGGAACCTCGGCGCCGGCGAGCAGCGTGTAGCCGACCCCCGCGCAGGCCGCGACGCCCGCCGCGATGATCTTGACCGGCCAGCGCAGCGCGATCCAGGTGCTGAGCAACAGCAGGCGACGCACCAGCCACATCGTGCCGCCGACGACCACGGCGATGTGCAGCCCCGAGATCGAGAGGAGATGCGCCAGCCCGCTGTCGCGCATGTCCTCGGTGACCTCGGCGGGGATGCCGCCGCGATCGCCGGCGACCAGCGCCGCAGCGATGCCGCCCGCCGGCCCCTCGATCTGCGCGCGGATGCGCGTCGTGAGCCGGCGGCGCAGGCTGTCGAGCAGCGCGCGCGCGTCGCCCGGCGGCGGCGCCGGCACGAGCAGTTGCGGCTCGCCGAGGGCATAGCCGACCGCACCGATACCTTCGAACCAGGCGCGACGCGCGAAATCATAGCCGCCGGGCGTGCTCGGCCCCGGCGGCGGCCGCAGCGTCGCACGAAGGCTGATGCGCGCCCCCGGCAGGATGGCGTCGGCGGGCGGCGTGCGGAGCGAGACGCGGACGCGCGGTGGCAGGCGATCGTCATCGGGCTCGAGCACGAGGCGGAAGCGCTCGAGCGCCGGCTGCAGGTCGACCGCCGCGACGCGAGCGGTGATCGTCCGGTTGAACAATGTCGACTGGAGCCGCGGCGCCGCGACGCTCTCGGCGCGCGCCCAGGCAAGCGCGAGACCGGCGAGGATGAGCAACCCTGCCCAGAAGGCGCAGCGGCCCGTCAGCCCGCGCGCCGCGACGCCGCTCGCCGCAAGCGCGGCCGCGGCACAGCCGACGGCCTGCCAGTGGCTCTCGCGCGGGAGCGCAAAATAAGCGGTGATCCCGACGCCGATCATCACCGGCACCCATAGAATGAGCTGGTGACGCTCCGCCGAAAGCCAGTCTTCGATGCCCGCCGACAGCCCGGCAAGGCGTCGGCGCGCGCCGCCGCCCCCGGTTTGAACCGCCGCCGACGCTATGCTAAGCACCGCCCTCCTTCCGGCATTCGCCCTCAATTTTCGGTCAGGTTTTCCATGGGCGCAAGCACCAGCCCCCAGGTGGTCACGCGGTTCGCGCCGTCCCCCACCGGCTATCTCCATATCGGCGGCGCGCGTACCGCGCTGTTCAACTTCCTCTATGCGCGTCACCACGGTGGCGCCTTCAAGCTGCGCATCGAGGACACCGACCGCGCCCGCATGCCCGAAGGCGCGACCGAGGCGATCTTCGACGCGCTACGCTGGCTCGGGCTCGACTGGGATGGCGACGCCATATTCCAGTTCGCGCGCGCCAAGCGCCATGCGGAAGTGGCACGCGAGCTGCTCGCCAAGGGCGGCGCCTATCGATGCTGGATGACCGCCGAGCAGCTGGCGGCCGGACGCGCGCAGGCCGAGGCCGAGCGCCGCCCGTTCCGCCTGTCGAGCCCGTGGCGCGACCGCGACGACGGCCCGGCCGACGTCCCCCACGTCATCCGCCTGCGCGCCCCGCGCGAGGGCGCGGTGACGATCGACGACCAGGTACAGGGCGCGGTCACCGTCCAGAACGCCGAGCTCGACGACATGGTGCTGCTGCGCTCCGACGGCACCCCGACCTACATGCTCGCGGTCGTGGTCGACGATCATGACATGGCGGTCACGCACGTCATCCGCGGCGACGACCATCTCAACAACGCTTTCCGGCAGCTGGCGCTGATCCGCGCGCTCGGCTGGGACGAGCCGGTCTATGCGCACGTCCCGCTCATCCACGGTCCCGACGGCGCCAAGCTGTCGAAGCGCCACGGCGCGATCGGCGCGGAAACCTACCGCGACATGGGCATCCTCCCCGAGGCGCTCGAAAATTACCTGCTGCGGCTCGGCTGGGGGCATGGCGACGACGAGATCATCAGCCGCGCCCAGGCGATCGAATGGTTCGATCTCGACGGAGTCGGCCGCGCGCCGGCGCGGCTCGACGCCAAGAAGCTCGAGAACATCAACGGCCATTATCTGCGCGCCGCCGACGATCGGCGGCTTGCCGAGCTGACGGCGCCGCTCATCGCCGCGGCGCTGGCGCGCGATCTCGACGCGGCGGAACGCGACTTGTTGCTTCGCAGCATGCCGGACCTCAAGGCGCGAGCCAAGGATTTGAATGAGTTGGCGGCGAGCTCGCTCTTCCTGTTTCGCACCCGCCCTATCCCCCTCGACGAGCGCGCGCAGAAGTTGCTAGAACCCCCGGCAAGCGACCTGCTGAGCCAGGCGCGCGGCGCGCTTGCCGCCTCGACCGACTGGTCGGGTCCGGCGCTCGAAGCGGCGGTCCGCGAGCTGGCCGAACGTCTCGGCCTCGGCCTCGGCAAGATCGCGCAGCCGTTGCGTGCCGCGCTGACGGGCTCATCGACGAGTCCCGGCATCTTCGACGTTCTCGCCGTGCTGGGCCGCGACGAGAGCCTCGGGCGGATCGACGATCAATTGCGCTAGCCGCCCCGCGGCGGCGCGAAACTGGATTTGGAAGGAAGCGAGCGATGACCGACAACGCAAAGCTGAGCATTGGCGACAAGTCGCTCGAATATCCGGTGCTCAAGGGCACCGTCGGCCCCGAGGTCGTCGACATCCGGAAGTTCTACGGCCAGTCGGGGCGCTTCACCTACGATCCGGGCTTCACCTCGACCGCTTCGTGCGAGTCAAAGATCACCTATATCGACGGCGACCAGGGCGTTCTGCTTCACCGCGGCTACCCGATCGAGCAGCTGTCGGAGGAATCGTCGTTCATGGAGGTGGCCTACCTCCTGCTCCACGGCGAGCTGCCCAACCCCGACCAGCATGATGACTTCGTCCGCACGATCACGCGCCACACGATGGTCCATGAGCAACTGGCGATGTTCTACCGCGGCTTCCGTCGCGACGCGCATCCGATGGCGATCATGTGCGGTGTCGTCGGCGCGCTGTCGGCCTTCTACCACGACTCGACCGACATCGACGATCCGGCGCAGCGGATGATCGCCAGCCACCGGCTGATCGCCAAGATGCCGACGATCGCGGCGATGGCGTATAAATATGCCGTCGGCCAGCCGTTCCTGCACCCCGACAACAGCCTGTCGTACACCGGCAATTTCCTGCGCATGACCTTCGGCGTTCCCGCCGAGCCCTATGAGGTCAATCCGGTCGTCGAAAAGGCGCTCGATCGCATTTTCATCCTCCACGCCGACCATGAGCAGAACGCCTCGACCTCGACCGTCCGCCTCGCCGGCTCGTCGGGTGCCAACCCGTTCGCCTGCATCGCGGCGGGAATCGCCTGCCTGTGGGGCCCGGCGCACGGCGGCGCCAACGAGGCGGCGCTCAACATGCTGCGCGAGATTGGCCGGCCCGAGCGCATCCCCGAGTATATCGCGCGCGCCAAGGACAAGAACGATCCGTTCCGGCTGATGGGCTTCGGCCACCGCGTCTACAAGAACTACGATCCGCGCGCGACGGTGATGCAGAAGACCGTCCGCGAGGTGCTCGGCGCGCTCGGCGTCGACGATCCGGTCTTCGAAGTTGCGCTGCGACTCGAGGAGCTGGCCCTAAGCGACGATTATTTCGCTGAAAAGAAGCTGTTCCCGAACGTCGATTTCTACTCGGGGATCATCCTGTCGGCCATCGGCTTCCCGACGACGATGTTCACCGTGCTGTTCGCGCTCGCCCGCACCGTCGGCTGGGTCGCGCAGTGGAACGAGATGATCGAGGATCCCGAGCAGAAGATCGGCCGCCCGCGCCAGCTCTATACCGGTGCGACCGCGCGCGACTATATTCCGCTCGACAAGCGCTGACGGCTACGCCGCCGGAAGCGTCAGCACGAAGCGCGCGCCGCCGGTCGGCGCCGCTTCGAGGCTGAGATCGCCGTTCATCCGCCGCGCCAGGTCGCGCGAGATGTGAAGGCCGAGGCCACTGCCCTCGGCCTCGACGCCGTCGCCACGAGCGAATTTTCCGAATATGCGTTCGCGGTCGGCATCGGCGACGCCGGGCCCGGTATCGTCGACGGTGACGCGCACGCCGCCCGGCCCCTCATCGACGCCGAGCCGAACACGCCCGCCTTCCGGGGTGAATTTCACCGCATTGGTGAGCAGATTGACGAGGATCTGCAGCACACGGCGTCGGTCCGCGACCACGGCGAGCTGCGGGCGCCGCAGCGCGCTGTCGAGCGAGATGCGGCGCGCGGCGGCGCGCAGGTCGACCATCGTGCGTGCCTGTTCGAGCACCTCGGCGAGGTCGAACGCCACGCGGTCGAGTCGCGCCGCATCCGCCGCGGCGGGCGACAGATCGAGCAGGTCCTCGAGCATCGACATCAGGTGGCGGCCCGCCGAGGCGATGTCGCGGGCATAATCCTCATAATGCGGCTGCAGCGGGCCGTGCGTACCGAGCGCCATCGCCTCGGCAAAGCCGATGATCGCGGTGAGCGGCGTGCGGAGTTCGTGGCTCATGGCCGCGACGAAGCGCTCGCTGGTCAGCTCGGACGCGGCGCCCTCGACGGCGCGGCCGAAACCGCGGAAGCCGACGAGCGCGCCGTTCGCGACGATCGGTGCCCCATCGAGCGCCTGAAGCCCAGCGACCGTCTCGATCAGCTGGCCGCGGAACGCCGCCCCCTCACGGCGGGCGCGTACGATCGGCGGCTCCCCGCCGGGGCCGTCGCGCAGGCGGCCGAGCATGCCGAGCGGCTGCCCGACGAACGCCGCCGGCATCTCGCCGACCATCGCTACCACGCCGTCGGACAGATCGACGATGCGAAGATCCGCATCGACACGCCACGTCCAGTCGGCCCCGGTCCGGGCGAAATCACGGACACGGTCACGCGAGTCGATCCGCGGGCTCATCGGCGCCCGGCCTCGTCGAGATCGTCGATCGCTTCGCGGAAGCCCGGGTCGAGCTGCCACCGGCGCACCAACGCCTCGGCGGCGGCGCGCTCGATTGCGTCATAGGCGGCGAGCAGCGACCGCTGCGCCGACGGCGGGCCGGCGAGCGGACGGCTGGCGCCGAGGAATTCCACCATGTGCGCCACCATCGCGCCAGGCATGCCGATCGCCCGCAGCAGCACCAGCAGACTATGACCGCCGCGGTCGAGGATCGCCTGCCAGACGGCGTCGGCACCGAGCCGGGCGCGCACCCCGAGACCCGCCGCAAACAACGCCAGCTGCCCCTGCAGCAGAGCACGCATCAGAAACTCGTCGTCGAGCCCGCCGAGTTCATCGAGCCGTGCCGCAACGCGTATCGCCCGGGCGTTCCCCGCCTGCCCTTCGCGCCGTTCGGCCATCGCCCGGCGTACCGCGGCCTCGAGTCCGCGCTCGATCTCCGGCCCGGCCCCTCCGGGTGTCGATAGAAGATGGGCGCGGAGCGCTGCCGCCACCTGCCAGTGCAGACGCCAGGCGAGCCACTCGGGCAGGTCGTCGCCCGACAGCAGCGGTTCGCGCAAGCGATCGCGGCGGCGCGCTTCCGCGACGACATGGGCGACGGCACGGCGCGCCAGTTCCTCGTCCTGATGGCGGGCGAGTGCCTCGAGGAGATTGCCGTCCGCCGCGGCATCGAAGGCGCGGTCGGCAGCAACGAGCGCCAGACGATGCTCTTCCGCCCGCCGCATGATCAGCCGCAGCAAAGGCGCCTCGCGCAGCACGCCCGCGCTCTCGAGCCGCTGCGGCGCGATCGGGGTGCCGCCGGCGCCCACCGCCGGCAACGCCTGCGCGAGATGCTGGTGAATACCGAGCTCGATCGCCGTGACGAGCTTGGCGAAAATGTCGCCGACCAGCGCCCGCTGCTGGTCGGTCAGCCGGTGCTGCGACGGCAGCGACAGGTCGTGCGCGGCCGCCGACAGCTCGGCGCGCATGCTGCGCGTCCGATCCGCCGCCGCAGCGAGCAGCGTGTCGACGTCCCTGTTGCGATCGTGCGCCACAAAACCTCTTCGCGGGCGACGGTAAACGCAATCGGTTAATGTCGGCTAAAGCTAAGCGCCAGAGGGGTCGGCGACGCGCGCGAACAGGCGGCCCTGAAGGAGGAAGAAGCTGAGCGCGGCGTAGACGGCGACGGCGCCGAGGCCGGCGAGCCACAGCGATCCCAGACCGGCGAGAATCAGCAGCCACGGCGCGCTGTCGCACCCGGCGGCGAACGCCGCCAGTTGCGGCTCCTCGATCTCGAGCTCGATGCCCTTCAACCGGCGGTAGAAGCTCGACTGGCGGATCATCGCGAAGCGGAAGGCGATCGCTGCGGCGGCGAAGCTCCAGGCGCCGAAGCCGTAGCCCTGATCGGCGAGCCAGGCGGCGAGCGCCAGATACCAGGTCGGCTCGACGAGCCAGTCGTAGCAGGGGTCGACCCAGTCTTCGGTCGGCTCGAGCCGCAGCCGCGCCAGTTGCGCGCCGACGTCGCTCAGCTGCGGCGCCGAGACTGCGAAGGCCAGCGCCGGCCACGGCCAGCCGGTGGCGAAGAGCAGCGACGCGAGCAGCCCGAGCAGCACCCCGCCGACGGTGAGCAGCCGCCCGGTCACCCGCGTCGGCAGCAGCGCGGCGACGGCGCGCGGTTCGACCCAGGCGAACAGAAAGCGCGACGGCCAGCCGAAGCGGCGCGGTCGCGTTTCGTCGATCAGTTGCGCCGACAGCGCCGACCCGCTGCGCGCTTCGCCGACGAAGCGCCAGGCCGCCGGCTCGACGCGTAGCTCGACGCGCGGCGTGCCGCCGGCGGCGGCGGCGCGAAGCAGCGTCGACTGCAGGTCCCATTCGCCGATATCGGCAGCGACCTGACGGACCATGGCCCCCTCGTAGATGGCGAAGCCCGCCCAGAAACTGTCCGAATCGAGCCGCTCGGCGGTCCCATAGGCAGGCTCGGCCATGCTGACGGCGACGAGCGGCGCGGCGGCTTCCCCGATCAACGCGGTGGCGGGCGTCTCCTCGGCGACCAGTCCTTCCTGCAACGTGACCACGACGTCGTCGGCGGCGATCTCGGCCGAAAGCGCCGGGGCGCTGCGCACGATCTGCACCGACTCGCCGATCCGATCGAGCGCCGCCGCGAGCGCGGGCGGCATGCGCTCCGCGACGACGAAGATCCGCTCGACGCCGAGACGGCGCACGAGCACGACCTGACGCTCGAGCACGGAGAGGCCGGCGACGTCGATCGCCGCCAGCGGCTCGCCGCTGCCAGGCGCGACGTGATGCGCAAAGAGCAGCGCGTGCAGTGACATCGATCCGAAACCCCCGTTCGCCGCGATGTTGGCGTGCGACGCTCCGCTTGCCAAGTCGCGGCGTCGCGGCTGCGTCGAGCCGACAAAAGCCTGCGCCGGGCTGTCATGGAAGCCGCGCAAATGCTAAACAGCGACGAAACCAGCATATTGGGGGAAGCATGCGCTCGCTCGCGCCCGTCAGCACCGAAGCCGAGCCCGTCGCGGTCATCGCGCCCGAAGCCGCGCCCGCCGACGAGGCATCTTCCGCCCCCATGGAATCCGAAGCGCTGCCGGCGCGCCGCAGCCGTGCCGTCACGGTCGCCACGCTGCTGTCGGTGGTCTGGCTCGCCGCCGCCGCCGCTGCGGTCTACCTCGTCGTGCGCTTCCAGCCTCCCGCCGATCTGACGCTGACCGGGCTGGCCGCCATCGCCGCCGGCGTCACGGCACCGCTGACGGCGATCTGGCTGATCGCGCTGGTCGTGGGCCGTGCCTCGACCGACGAGCGGCAGCAGACGCTGGCGCGCCTGCGCGCCGCCGAGGCGCGTATCGCCGACGTGGCGACGCGCACGCGCCACGAACTGTCGGCAATCGACGGCGTGCTCGCCGCGGTCGCCGACCGCGTCGAGACGATCCGCGGGTCGATGGGTGCGCAGACCAGCCAGATGATGGAATCGGCGGGCCGGCTCGAGGAACGCAGCCGGACGATCGCGGCTTCGCTGTCGCAGGATCGCGAGGCGATCGAGGTCCTGCTCGACCGGCTGTCCGCCGGCGGCGCGCACGCGCGCAGCGAGCTCGCTGCCGTGATGGCGGCATTGCCGCAGGCGGAAGCACAGGCGCTGGCGATCGGCGCCGCGCTGGCCACCGGCGCGGGCGATGCCCGGCGGCAGCTCGGGGACATCGACGCGCTGGTTGCCGCCTCGCGGACCCAGGGCGACGCGGCCCGGACCGCGGTGGAGGCGGCGGCGGAGCGCCTCACCCAGGCGATCGCCGCGATCGACGCGGCGGGCAGCGAGGCCGCGGGCCGACTGACCGCGCGAACCGCCGCGCTGACCGAGGGAGCCGACAGCGCACTCCTCCGAACCTCCGAGGCGGCCGAGTCGACGCGCCGCGGCATCGACGTTCAGGTGGCCGCGATTCGCGCCAGCACCGAGCAGGCGCGCATCGTCCTGCAGGGATTCGCCGGCGAGACCAGCCGCAAGGTGGTCGAGCGCTTCACCATGGCGGCCGAGCAGGCCGAGCGGCTCACGCGTGCGATGGCCGAGCAGGAAGATCGCAGCCAGGCGCTGGTCGACAAGGTCGAACGCGGCTTCGGCGTGCTCGACGCCAAGCTGGCCAATGCCGCACAGAGCAGCGGCAGCGTCCTCGACCGGCTGGCCGGCCGGCTGACCTCGGTTCGCGACCAGATGCATGATCTCGCGACGCCGCTCGGCGGATCGCAGGCGGCGACGCGCGAACTCGAAGCCGCGGTCGCGGCGCTGCACGCGACCGCCGCCGAATCGGTCGAGATGCTGTCGACCGCGCTGCCGCAGCATGTTGGCGATACCGCGCAGGCGGTCGAGACGGTGCGCCACGCGGTCGCGGCGCTGTCGGCGGATATCGCGACGCTGCGTGGCCGCGCCAGCGACGCGGTGGCGCCGGTCGAACAGGGCCGCTCGACGATCGAGGCGATGCTGACCGCGCTCGACGGCCAGCGCGACGCGCTGGCGGCGACGGTCGCCGACATCAACGCCCGGCTCGCCGAGGCGCGTTCGATGGCGGCGGGCGTCGATGCCGACGCCCAGCGCGC
>JASBUR010000019.1 GCA_030147805.1 Sphingomonadaceae bacterium | reverse complement strand
ACGGTCAGCGTGACCTTGTCGGCGGCGGCGGTGCCGGTCTGGACGGCGACCGAGACGTCGGTGCCCGCGGTCTTGCTGAACAGCGTCACGCCGTTGAACTTCGAGTTCGTCAGCACGTCGTCGATCTGCAGGCGCAGCTCGTCGACTTCGGCGTCGAGGTTGGCGCGGTCGGTCGTGCTGTAGGTGCCCGACGCCGACTGGACCGCCAGCTCACGGACGCGCTGCAGCATGTTCGACACTTCGCCGAGCGCGCCTTCGGCCGTCTGCGCCAGCGAGATGCCGTCGTTCGAGTTGCGGATCGCCTGGCTCATGCCGCGGATCTGCGAGGTCATCGACGAGGCGATGGCGAGGCCGGCGGCATCGTCCTTCGCCGAGTTGATGCGCTTGCCCGTCGACAGCCGCTCCATCGCCGTCGACAATTCCTTGTTGGCGACGCGGCTGCCGTTCTGGGCCCGGAGCGCCGAGGTATTCGTGTTGATAACAGTCATCCCAATTCTCCCACTTTCCCAGGCGAGGTGTTCGTCACCGCCGCCACGAAAGCAGTAACGACCGCGGATCGAGCGGCTTTAATCGGTATTAATTTGCGTCGGCTTTTCGACGTGGGCGACCGCCGAAAACCCGTCGGCTTCTTGACGCGCGCGCCCCGTGTGCGGGCGCAACGCGCGCGTTCTCTAGTGTTAACCACGGTTGGCACAGCCCTTGCGACCGCTCCTGCGAAGTCTCGTAACGCAGGGAGTCCCCGATGGTCGGAAACAGGCACGGAGCCGCGGCGCGATGAGCCCGATCGACGCCAACGGCCTGCTCGCGATGCGGGCGCAGATCCTCGAACGCAACAGCGCGCTGTCGCGCGCCGCCAATGCCGGCCCGCTGACCGAGGTCGGCAAGCCCGAGGCGCCCACCGGCGTCGGCGGGTTCGGCGAGGTGATGAAGGGCGCGCTCGAGCAGGTCAACGAGCTGCAGTCGCAGTCGTCGGCGGTCTCCGAGGCCTATGAACGCGGCGAGACCACCGACATCGCCGCCGTGATGCTGGCGCGCCAGTCGGCCTCGATCGGCTTCGAGGCGACGCTGCAGGTCAGGAACAAGCTGCTGACCGCGTACAAGGACATCATGAGCATGCCGGTCTGACATGAGCGAGCTCACCGCAACTGCTACCGCCGCCACTGCCCCCCGCGCCGCCGCTCCCGCGGCGGCCAAGGGGGCGCTCGAGTTTCTGGGCGGCGTCAAGGGACTCGCCGCGCAGCCGGCTGTCGCCAGGGCGATGCCGATGCTGATGCTGCTGGCCGTCGTCGGCATCGGCGCTCTGATCTGGGCGGCGATCAGCGCGCCGCCGCAGCGCGAGATGTTCGCCGGCCTTGCCGACGAGGAGAAGGCGGCGGTCGTCGAGGCGCTCAACGCCTCGGGGATCGAATATGGCATCGCCTCGGGCGGCGGCATCACCGTGTCCGAGGACAATTATCATCAGGCGCGCATGCTGCTCGCCTCGCAGGGGCTCCCCAAGTCGGCTCCCGGTGGCGACGAGATCGTCAGCAGCCTGCCGCTCGGGGCGAGCCGCGCCGTCGAGGGCGAGAAGCTGCGCAGCGCCAAGGAGCTCGATCTGTCGCGCACCATCGAGGCGATCGATTCGGTGCAGAGCGCGCGCGTGCACCTGGCGCTCGACACGCCGAGCGTCTTCCTGCGCGACCGCAGCCGCCGCGCCGCGTCGGTGATGCTGCGCCTCGCGCCGGGCCGCGCGCTCGGCGACGGTCAGGTCCAGGCGATCGTGCACCTCGTCGCCTCGTCGGTCCCGGGGCTGGCCCCCGACAGCGTCTCGGTGGTCGACCAGACCGGCAAGCTGCTGTCGAGCGGCAGCGGCGAAAGCTCGAGCACCGCGTCGGACCGCCAGGTCGCGGTGCAGACGGCGATCGAAACGCGCTACGTGCAGTCGCTGACCACCCTGCTGACGCCGATCGTCGGTCCCGGCAATTTCACCGCCGAGGTTCACGCCGACGTCGACTTTTCCGAGGTCCAGGCGACGCGCGAGGATTTCCCGCAGGACAGCGCGACGATCGCGCGCGAGGAACGCACCTGGACGGGCGCCGGCGACAGCGCGCAGCCGGAAGCCGGCGGCATCCCCGGCGCGATGTCGAACCAGGCGCCGACCGCCGCCAGCGTCGCGGCGGCGCCGGGCGGGACGATGGCGGCGCGTCAGGCGGGCACCGAGGAAGTCGGCGGCAATCTCGCCGGATCGGGCAACTACAAGCGCAACTATGCGCTCGGTCGCGAAGTGTCGGTCACCAAGCGGCCGACCGGCGAGATCAAGCGGCTGACCGTCGCGGTGGCGATCCGCAACCCCGAGGGCGGCGAGCCGCTGTCGAAGAAGGACCTGGCGAGCATCGATGCGCTGGTGAAGGGGGCCGTCGGCTTCACCGCGGCGCGCGGCGACGTCGTCGCACTCAATGCGCTCAACTTCGCTCCCGTTGAGGAAAGCGCGCTCGAACAATGGTATGAGGCGAGCTGGATCTCGCCTGCGATCCGCACGACCGGCGGGGTCGTGGTCGCGGCGCTCGCGGTCTTCGGCATCGGGCTGCCGCTGCTGCGCCGCAAGGGCATGATGCCGGGCGCCCCGGCGCTCGCCGGCAAGACGTCGCCCAAGGGATCGAGCGAAGCCGCCAAGATCGCCGCGACGATGGAGAAGGAGCTCGCCGCGGCGTTCGCGCAGCGCCCGCGTCCCGATCCGGCCGACGTCACGCTGAGCATGATCGAGGCGGCACCGAGTTACGAGGCGCGCGCCGTCCTCATCCGCAATTTCGTCCGCGAGAACCCGGCGCGAGCGGCGCTCGTCGTGCGCGACCTGCTCAAGACCGGCAAGCCAGAGGGAGTATCGAAAGTTGGTTGATAGCGTATCCGCGCAGGGGGACGGCAAGGGGGCCGAGGCCGCCGCCGTGCTGCTGATGGTGCTCGACGACGCCGAGGCCGCCGACCTGCTCAGCCATCTCGAACCCGCCGAGGTCCAGCAGCTCGGCAGCGCGGTGTTCGGATTGCAGGACGTCAGCGAACATCATGTCGAGGACGTCTTCGACACCTTCATCAGCCGGGCGCGCAAGGCGACGACCATCGGCTACGGCGCCGCGAACCGCATCCGTGCGGTGATGGAGAATGCGCTGGGTGCCGAGCGCGCGGAGACGATGCTGTCGCGCATCACGCCGGCAACGCGCAGCCCGGCGCTCGACGCGCTGCGCTGGATGGCGCCCAAGACGATCGCCGACCTCATCGAGCATGAGCATCCGCAGGTCGCGGCGCTGGTGCTGTCGCATCTCGATCCCCCCAATGCCGCCGACGTCCTCCAGCTGCTGCCGCAGACGCTGCAGGTCGACGTCGTCCACCGGATCGCGACCTTGCAGCCGGTGACCGCCGAGGCGCTCGACGATCTCGAGCGGCTGCTGGTGTGCGAGGTCACGCGCTCGTCGGCGCCGTCGACCAAGCGTGGCGGCGCGGGCGAAGCCGCCAAGATCATGAACAACCTCGTGCCGGGCGCCGACCAGCGGATCATCCGCGCCATCGCCAAGAACGACAAGGTCGTGGCGCAGACGATCCAGGACGAGATGTTCGTGTTCGACGACCTGTCGGGCTGCGACGACAAGAACCTCGGGCTGCTCATGCGCTCGATCGACGGCTCGGTGCTCGTCGTGGCGCTCAAGGGCGCCGAGGAGAAGCTGAAGGCGCGCATCTTCGGTTGCATGTCGAACCGGGCCGCGTCGACCATCCAGGACGAGATGGCGGAGCGGGGACCGCTGCGGCTTGCCGAGGTGCTCGAGGCGCAGAAGGAAGTGCTCGCCGTCGCGCGCCGCATGGCCGACGAAGGCACGCTGATGCTCGCCGGCCGCGGCGGCGACTATGTCTGACCGCGGCGCCTTCGACGGCGAGGCCGTCTTCATGGAACGCAGCTACGCCGAGCCGTCCGGAGTCTTTGTCGCCTGGGACAGCCCGCTCGGCTGCGCGGTGCGCGAGCCGGGCGAAGAGGCGCCGGCAGCCCCGACCGCCGCGCTCGACATCGAGGCGATCCGCACCCAGGCCTTCGCCGACGGTTTCGAGCAGGGCTGCAAGACCGTCGACGCCGAAGTCGCCGCCGAACGCGAGGCGCTGGCGGCGCTTACCGAGTCGCTGCAGGCGCTTCAGCCCAGTTCGACCGACGCGCTCGCCGAGTTGCTCGCCGCCACCGTCGAGCGGCTGGTCTGCCAGATCGTCGGCGAGGTGGCGATCAACCCGATTTCGCTGGTCAAGCGCGCCGAGGCGGCGGCCCGGCTGATCGGCGAGGAGGTCGACGCCAGCCGGCTGCACGTCCACCCCGACGACCTGGTGCTGTTCGCGCGGTCGCGCGTGCCGATCGAGATCGTCGGCAACGCCGACATCGAGCGCGGCGCGCTGCGGCTCGAATGGGGGCGCGGCTGGATCGAGGACGGGCCGTCGGTGCGCATCGAGCGGCTGCGCGCCGCGCTCGACCAGCTGGGGGCGAAATGAGCTCGCTGGCCGCGCGCGCCGCCGCGATCCTCGATCGCATCGATATCGCCGACGTGTCGCCGCGGCGCATCGGCAAGCTCGTATCCTACGACGGGCTGACGATGGAGGCGGTCGGGCTCGACCTCCCGATCGGATCGGGGGTCCGGATCACGACGACCGGCGGCCGCGCCGAGGTCGTCGGCTTCCGTGGCGACCGCACGCTGCTGATGCCGCTCGATTCGGCCGACGCGCATATCAGCGGCGGCGGCGTCGAGCCCGATGCCGGCGGCACGATGGTCGGCGTCGGCGCGGCGTTGCTCGGACGCGTCGTCGATGCGCTCGGCGATCCGCTCGACGGCTTCGGCGCCATCGCCACCACCGATCGCTGGCCGCTCGCCGGCCACCCCGGCAATCCGCTCGACCGCGGCCGCGTCACCGAACCGTTCGACGTCGGCGTGCGCGCGGTCAACGCGCTGCTGACGGCGGGTGTCGGGCAGCGCATCGCGCTCGTCGCGGGTTCGGGCGTCGGCAAGTCGGTGCTGATGGGGCAGATGCTCGCCGGGTCCGAGGCCGAGATCAACGTCATCGGGCTGATCGGCGAGCGCAGCCGCGAGGTCAGCGACTTCCTCGCCACCAAGCTGCCGCCCGCAGTGCGCGCCCGCACCGTCGTCGTCGCGGTGCCGGCCGATCATGCGCCGCTGCTGCGGCTGCGCGCCGCGATGCGCGCCACCGCCATTGCCGAATATTTCCGTTCGCAGGGCCGCAAGGTGCTGCTGCTGGTCGACAGCCTGACGCGCGTCGCGCATGCGCAACGCGAGATCGGCCTGTCGCTCGGCGAGCCGCCGACCGTCAAAGGCTATCCGCCGTCGGTGTTCGGGCTGATTCCGCGCCTCGCCGAGCGCGCCGGCGCCGACAGCCGCACCGGCGGCTCGATCACCGCGCTCTACACCGTACTCGCCGACGGCGACGATCTCGACGATCCGATCGTCGACAGCGCGCGCGCCATCGTCGACGGCCACATCATCCTGTCGCGCACGCTCGGCGAGCAGGGGGTCTATCCGGCGATCGACATCGGCCGCTCCTTGAGCCGTGTGATGGCCGACATCGCCCCGCCCGAGCAGATGGCCGCGGCGGGCGCCTATCGCCGGCTGTGGTCGGCCTATGAGGAGAATCGCGACCTCATTCTGATGGGCGCCTATTCGGCGGGCGGCGATCCGCTCGTCGACCAGGCGATCGCGCGGCGGCCCGACCTGCTCGGCTTCCTCAAGCAGAAACCCGGCGAGAAGATCGACTATGCCGCCTCGCAGGCGGCGCTGGTCGGGGCGTTCGACCAGTGAACGCCGCGGTCCGCAAGTCGCTGCGCTTCGCGCGCGTGCGCGCCGTGCAGCACAATCTGGCGGCAGTCGCCGCGCACAAGGCAGCCAAGCAGGTCGAGGCGCTCGAGGCGAGCATCGGCAAGCTGGTCTCGCTGCGCGACGGCATGCGCGCCGCGCCGGGCGTGGTCACCGGTGCCTCGCTCGCTGCGACCGGCGAGATCGCGATGCGGCTCGACCAGGCACGCGCCACCGTCGCGGTCTCGGCCGCCAGCGCCCGCGCCCGCGCGCTCGGCTTTCAGGAAGCGCGCCTCGCGGCGCGGATGAAGCAGGAATCGGCCGACCGGCTGACCGACGAGGCGATCAAGGCCGCCGAGCGGCAGGTCGAACGCAAGCTCGCGGCGCGCGGTTTGCCGCGCAAGCGCAACCAGGAGTCGTGATGGACGTCAGCGCGCTCACTTTCGCAACGCTCGGGGTCGCGGGTGACGACGGCGGCGGCGTCGCCGCGTCGGCCACCGCCGCCACCGGCGGCGACCTTTTCGCCCGGCTGCTGTCGGGACTCGGCGTGACGACGCCGCCGGTCGGCATCGGCGATCCCGCCGGGCCGATCGACGTCGATTCGCCGACCGACGCGGGCGAAGCGGCGGCCGAGGCGCCTCCCGTCGACCCGGCGTTGCTGCTGACGCGCCGCCCGCCGGCAGCCGCTGCGTTCCGACCGGCCAACCCCGACGCGGGCACGCCTGGGGACGATGCGCCTAGCGACGAGCGCCCGTCGCACGCCGAGCCCGAGACGCCGACCGCCGCCTCGCTCGGCCTGCCGCCGCTGCTCGCGGCACTGGTAGCCCCGACGTTGGCGCAGGCCGCGCCGCCCAGCTTCGCTCCCGCCGCTCCCGCCGCTCCCGCCGCTGCCGAGCTGCCGGTCGCGGCGGCCATCGCGCCCGCGCCCTCGGCGGCGCCGGCAGACGTCGCGGGGCCTGCCGCTCCGCCGGTCGAGGCCATGCCAGCGGCGCCGGCTCCCCCCGGCGCCGGCGCCACCGAGTCGCCAGCGTCGGTACCGGCGGCGACGCCCGGCGAGGGGCGCGTCACGATCGGTACCGCGTCGGCGCCTTCCGACGCCGTGCTCGCGTCCCCGCCGCCCGGCGCGGTGGCTGCGACGCCGGCCCCGGCGCCGATCGGAGCGGCCATCATCCCCGACGCGGTCGGCGCGCCGCCCGCTCCGGCGGTGGGGGCGACGGCGAAGGTGCCGGTCGTCGCGGCGGTCACCGTGCCGACGCCCCAGCCGACGGCGGCTCCGCGGCGCCCGCCTTCGCTCGCGGTCGCGCCGGAGGGGGGAGTCGAGCCGAGGAAGCGCAGCGATCGGCCCACGGCGATCGTCGACGTCGCGACCCCGCTCGTGCCGCGGTCGCCGTTGGCCGCACCGCTCGCGGCGCCGGCGCCTGACGTCGCCGCGGCGCCGTTGCCGGCGGCATCGCCCGAGCCGGCGGCGCTCGCCGAGCCGCTCGTCGAGCACCAGCTCGACATGGCGCGCGAGGGCGAATGGCTCGATCAGCTGACGCGCGACATCGTGCGGACCGCGTCGGCGGAGGGCAGCCTGCGCTTCCGTCTCAATCCCGAGCATCTCGGCAGCCTGCAGGTCGAGGTGACGCAGGGGCAGGCGGGCGCGTCGGTCCGGCTGACCGCAGATACCGAGCAGGCGCGCAGCCTCATCGCCGACGCCCGGCCGCAGCTGGTCGCCGAAGCACGCGCGCAGGGGGTCCGCATCGCCGAAGCGCATGTCGACCTCGGCGGGCAGGGGCAGTCGGCGCCGCAGTCGCAGGCGGGAAGCGGCGGTCGCGGCGGCCGCGAGCTGCCGGCGCAAGAATACTTAACGAGTTGGCAACCAGAATCGGCCGATGAGGAGGCGACGCCGTCGCGACGCTCGGCGGCCGAACGATATGCGTAGGGGGTAACGTCATGGACGACAGCGAAGCGGCGACCGCAGCCAAGCCCAAGAAGAAGTCCGGCAAGCTCATCAAGACGGTGATGGGCGTGATCGTGCTCGGCGGCCTGGCCGCCGGCGGGGCGCTCTATGCGCAGGGCGCCGGTCTCATCCACCTGCCGGGTACCGCCGCGAGCGGCGAGAAGGAAGACCCCAACGAGCCCAAGCTGGTGCCGCGCGAGGATGCCGATCCGGAGAATTTCGAGGTCGTCGATGGTCGCCCGGTCGAGGCCGACAAGTTCCAGGTCAGCTATTATCCGATCGAGGAGAAATTCACCTCGAACCTGCGCGACGAGGGCGGCTTCATCCAGATCGGCGTCGGCGTGTCGACCTATTATGACGAGCGCGTCCTGCAGAATGTCGAGCGCCACGAGATGGCGCTGCGCTCGGCGGTGCTGATGCAGCTCGCCGATCAGGATCCGCTCGTCATCTCGACCCCCAAGGGCAAGCTCGCGCTCAAGACGCGGCTGACGCGCGCCGTCAACGACGTGCTCGAGGAGAAGGAAGGCTTCGGCGGGATCGATGACGTCTATTTCACCAGCTTCGTGATGCAATGAGCCGCGGGTCGAAGGTCGCCGACGTCGCCTTCGAGGAGGCGGTCCCGCCGCCGGCCGCGGCGGGCGGCGTGCAGCCGTTCACCTTCGGCAGCGAGGCGTTCCGCCCGACCGCGGCGCTGCCGGCGCTCGACCGGATGAGCGAACGCATGGCGCGACGCGTCCGCGACGTCATCGAGCCGTTCGCGCGCCTCAAGCCGCGCGTATCCGCGGCGCCGGTCGCGATTCGCCGCTTCGAAAGCTGGCGCACCGAGAAGCCCGAGTTCACCAGCCTTCACCTCTATCGCTTCCGTCCGCTCAAGGGCGGCATGCTGCTGTCGGTCGAGCCCGAGTTCGTGTCGTGGCTGGTCGACGCCTTCTACGGCGGCACCGGCGCGGTGGTGACCAAGAAGTCGGCCGAATTCACCCCGACCGAGGAGCGGCTCGTCGTACGGCTCGCCGACGCGCTGACCAACGCGCTCGGCGAGGTGTGGTCGGAGGTGATGCCGGTCCAGCTGCAGGCGACCTCGCGCGAGACCAATACCGCCTATGCAACGCTGGTGCGGCGCGAGGATCCGGTCGCGGTCGCCAGCTACACGATCGTCACCGGCGCCTTCCGGCCCACCACCGTCGACGTACTCTATCCGGTGTCGTCGCTGCGCACCGTCGAGAACGAGCTCGCCGCCAAGGTCCTCGACGACGGCGGCTTCGTCGGCAACGAATGGCGCGAGCGGCTGACGGCGGCGCTCGGCAACGTCCGCATCCAGGCGCGCAGCGTGCTCGCGCGGCCCACCATGAAGATCCCCGAGCTGATGAAGCTCGCACCCGGCGACATCATCCCGATCGAGGTGCCGGCCTTCGTGCCGCTGCTCGTCGAGGGCCGCGTCGTCGCCGAGGGCTCGATCGGTGAGGTCGGCAACCGCGCCGCGCTCAAGATTCAACGCGTAACTCTCAGGAGCCTTTCATGAACGTCGTCGATGTGCAGGACGCGCCCTTCGTGCCCACGCCGGGCGTCGAGAGCGACAGCGCCGCCAACTTCAGGCTTCTCGCCGACGTGCCGATCCGGCTGTCGGTGCAGGTGGGCAGCACCTCGATGAAGCTGTCCGACCTCGTCGAGCTCGTCGAGGGCAGCGTCGTCGAGCTCGACCGCCAGACGCACGAGCTGCTCGACATCACCGCCAACGGCACGCTGATCGCGCGCGGCGAAGTGGTGATGGTCAACGGCCGCTTCGGCGTGCGCGTTATCGACGTCGTCAACACCGACCCGGCGATCGGGAGCGTCGAGCGCCGCTCGTGATGACCTCCTACATCCTCAAGCTGCTGGTGCTGATTCCGCTCGTCTGCGCGATGGCGTTCGGCGCGCTGTGGCTGTGGCGCAAGGCGCAGCCGGGCATGGCGTTCGGCCAGCGCGACCGCCGCGTGAAGATGCTCGACGCGCTGCCCGTCGGCGCCACCGGGCGCCTCGCCGTCGTCGAATTCGCCGACAAGCAGCTGCTGCTGGCGATCTCGCGCGGCCGGATCGAGCTGATCTCCGAAGCGCCGCTCGGGCCGGCGGCGGTCGCGACCGCTCGTGACTAACCTGTTTCGTTCGACCGCCGGCCGCGCCGCGCTGGGCCTCGGACTGCTGCTGGTTGTCCTGTTGCTGACGGCGGCGCCGGCGATGGCGCAGCAGGCCGGCGCGCTCGACCGCGCCGTCTCGACGATTGCCGGCGACGGCAAGCCGCTGTCGCTGTCGCTGCAGATCCTGCTGCTGATGAGCCTGCTGACGGTGCTGCCGTCGCTGGTGCTGATGATGACGAGCTTCACGCGCATCATCATCGTGCTGTCGATCCTGCGCCAGGCGCTCGGGCTGCAGCAGACGCCGCCCAACCAGGTGCTCGTCGGGCTGGCGCTGTTCCTGTCGCTGTTCGTGATGCGGCCGGCGATCGACCAGATCAACGCCGTCGCCTACACGCCTTATGGCGACGGGCAGATCAGCATCGAGGAGGCGGTCGCGCGCTCGGGCGACGTCTTCCATGGCTTCATGGTCAAGCAGACGCGCGAGACCGACCTCAAGCTGTTCACCGAGCTGGCGGAGTCGCCGGGTTTCGAGACGCCCGCCGACATTCCCTTCTCGATCCTGCTGCCGGCCTTCGTCACCAGCGAGCTGAAGACCGCCTTCCAGATCGGCTTCCTGATCTTCCTGCCCTTCCTGATCATCGACCTCGTCGTCGCGTCGACGCTGATGGCGCTCGGCATGATGATGCTGTCGCCGTCGATCGTGTCGATGCCGTTCAAGCTGCTGCTGTTCGTGCTCGTCGATGGCTGGGCACTGACGATGGGGTCGCTCGCGGCCTCGTTCGCGACCTAGGGTCGGAGGCCCGCCATGGAGAGCGCGGACTATTTCATCGGCGTGGCGCAGCAGGCGCTGTGGGTGCTGGCGCTCGCCTCGGCGCCGATCCTCATTCCGGCGCTGGTCGCCGGCCTCGTGCTCGGCATGATCCAGGCGGCGACCTCGATCAACGAGCAGACGCTGAGCTTCGTGCCGAAGCTGATCATCGTCGCGATCTGCCTGGCGCTGTTCGGCGGCGCGATCCTGGTGCTGATCGCCGACTTCACGCGCGAGATCTTCGACCGCATCCCCGAGATCACGCGATGATTCCCGGCGGCTTCGCCGGACTCGAGGCGCAGCTCTGGCTGTGGATGGTGGCGATGATTCGTCCCGGCGCCGCCTTCATCGCCGCGCCGATCTTCGGCGCGCCGTTCGTGCCGGTGCAGCTCCGGCTGATCGTCGCGCTGGCGATCGGCATTCCGGCGCTTGCCGCCGCCGATTTCCAGCTGCCGCTGGACGGCCTCGCCTCGATCGAGGGCTTCATGCTCGTGGCGGGCGAGGTGCTCGCCGGGCTGGCGCTGGGCTTCGCCGTGCAGATCGGCTTCTCGGCGGCGCTGGTCGCGGGCGAGACGATCGGCAACGCGATGGGCCTCGGCTTCGCCGGCATGGTCGATCCGGCCTCGGGACAGTCGGCGCCGGCGATCGGCCAGTTCCTGTCGATCCTCGCCACCTTCCTGTTCCTGGCGATCGGCGGGCATCTGGCGCTCGCCGCGACCGTCGTCGAAAGCTACCGTGCGCTACCGCCCGGCGCCGCCTGGATCAGCGCCGACAGCCTGATGGGCATCGTCCAGTTCGGCGGCGTGCTGTTCGCCGCCGGCCTGTCGATCGCGCTGCCGGTCGGCTCGGCGCTGATCCTGGTGCAGATCGTCATGGGCGTGCTCGCGCGCTCGGCGCCGGCGCTCAACCTGTTCGCGGTCGGCCTGCCGGCGGCGCTGCTCGCCGGCATCGTGCTGCTGGCGATGGCCGCGCCGGTGATGGGCGAGGCGATCGTCACCGCAATCACCGCCGGGCTCGACATGTCGCGCAACATCGCCGGAGGCGGCTGATGTCGGAAGCGCCCGAGAAGGACCAGCAAACCGAAGCCCCGACCGAGAAGCGCAAGCGCGATGCGGTCGAGAAGGGCGACGTCCTCCAGTCGCGCGAGCTCGGCACCGCGCTGGTGATGCTCGCCGGCGCGGCCTTCTTCGCGCTCGTCGGGCCGATGATGGTCGGCTCGCTCGAGGCGATGCTCATCGACGGCCTGACCTTCGATGCCGCCGACGTCCGCAACTTTGCGCCCGGCGACATCGCGGTCCGGCTGATCGGCTTCACGCTGGTCCCGCTCGCCATCCTGTTCGCGATGACGCTCGTCGCCGCGGTCGGCTCGTCGGCGCTCATCGGGTCGCTCGGCTTTCGCGCCGGTGCCTTCGCGCCCAAGGCGAGCAAGATCAACCCGATGAGCGGGTTGAAGCGCATCTTCGGCGCACAGGGGCTGACCGAACTGGTCAAGTCGCTCGCCAAGGTCGGGCTGCTCGGCGCGGTCGGCTACTATCTGCTGAGCGATCAGCTGGCGCGGCTGCTGTCGCTGTCGGCGACCGATCCGCGCCCGGCGCTCGGCGCGTTCGGTGACGCCTTCACGCTGGCAGTGATCCTGATGGCGATGGCGCTGGCCGCGATCGCGCTGATCGACGTGCCGTCGCAGTGGATGCAGCGCACCGGCCGGCTGCGGATGAGCAAGCAGCAGGTCAAGGACGAGCACAAGCAGACCGAGGGTTCGCCCGAGCTCAAGGGGATGATCCGCCGCCGCCAATATGAGGTGCTGCGCGGATCGGCGCGCAGCGCGGTACAGGAAGCGACCGTCGTCCTCACCAACCCGACGCATTTCGCGGTGGCGCTACGCTACCGACCGGGCGAGGACGCCGCGCCGATCGTCGTCGCGCGCGGCCGCGGCGCCACCGCCGCGGCGATCCGCGAGCTGGCGGCGAGCAGCGCGGTGCCGATCCTGTCCTATCCGCAGTTGGCGCGCGCCATCTACTTCACCGCGCGCACCGGCCAGGTGGTGCGCGAGGATCTGTACCTCGCGGTCGCGACGGTTCTCGCCTTCGTCTTCAACCTCGACGCGATGGTCGCGCAGGGCGCGCGGCAGCCCGACATCGACGTGCCCCGGCAGGCGCGCTTCGACGAAAGCGGCCGCGCCGAGGCTTAAGCGCCGGCGCCCGCCGCCGTTACTGATCCACGGAAGGGAAGCAGATGGTCACGTCGATCGGATACAGCCTCGGCGCCGGTGCCGGCATCGATACCAAGACGCTGATCGAGGACCTTGCCAAGGCCGAGAAGGCGCCCAAGGAGGCGCTGATCGCCAAGCGCGAGAGCGCCAACACCGCCAAGATCTCGGCGCTGGCGCAGGCCTCGGGCGCGATCGACAGCTTCGCCTCGGCGCTGTCCAAGCTGATCGAAGGCGGCTCGCTGTTCACCCAGCCGAGCGTATCGGAGCCGGGCCTGCTGTCGGCCAAGGCCGTCGCCGGTGCCGACATCGCCAACCTGTCGGCGCAGATCGAGGTCCGCCAGCTCGCGCAGGCGCAGTCGCTGGTCTCGGCCAATCTGGCGAGCGCGCTGGCGCCGGTCGGGCAGGGGACGATCACGCTGACCACGGCGAGCGGCAGCCACGACGTCACCATCGACGCGACCAACGACAGCCTGGACGGCCTCGCGCGCGCCATCAACGGCAAGAACGCCGGCGTCACCGCGACCGTCGTCACCGACAGCAACGGCTCGCGGCTGATGCTCAAGGGCGCGACCGGCGAAGCCAACGGCTTCACGCTGTCGGTCCCCGGCGGCACGAGCAGCGGGCTCGAGCGCTTCGCCTTCGGGCCCGCCGTCACCGGGGGCATGACCGCGGCGCAGACCGCCAAGGACGCGATCGTCAATCTCGACGGCGCCGAGGTGCGCCGCAGCGGCAACAGCTTTTCCGACCTGATTCCGGGCGTGCAGATCGATCTCAAGAAGGCGGCGGTCGGTACGATCGTGACGCTCGGTGCCGAGCGCCCGATCGAGGGCATCCGCCAGGGCATCACCGACTTCGTCGACGCCTACAACGAGCTGCAGACGATGCTCGCCGAGGCGACCGCCGCCGCGACGAGCGACAAGGAGGCCGGGCCGCTGCGCGGCGATTCGGGCATCCGCCAGATGCAGCGCGAGCTCGCCCGGCTGACGACGACGCAGCTGAGCAGCACCGGCGCCTACAAGACCTTGTCGGAGATCGGCGTCGCCACCAACCGCGACGGCTCGCTGCGCGTCGACACGGTCAAGCTCAATGCCGCGCTCGAAAGCGATCCCGCGGCGGTCGAAGGGCTGTTCAACCCGCGCCAGTACAGCAGCCACGCCGCCGTGGCGGTGGTCAACAAGGCCGGAACGGTCAAGCCCGGCACCTATACGCTCACCAACCTGCTGGCGCCGGTCGGCACCGGCGACGCGAGCGGCAGCGTCGGCGGAGTCGCCATGATCGGCACCGGCGATGTGCTGCGCGTTCCGACGACGTCGCCCGCCAAGGGGCTGATCGTGCGCGTCGACGCCGATGTCGCCAGCGCCACGATCACCATCGACGCCGGCCTCGGCGGCGCGCTGCAGGCGATCCGCGATACGCTGCGCGCCAGCGACGGCCCGTTCGCGGCGACTCAGGAGCGGCTCAGCAAGGAGGCGAAGAGCATCGCCACCGACCGCGAGAGCTTCGAACGCCGATCCTCGGCCTATTACGAGCGGCTGGTCACCAGCTTCGGCGCGATGGACCGGCAGGTGAACGCCTTTCGGGCGACGCAGAGCTATCTCGACCAGCAGATGAAGATCTGGGCCAACAGCGACGACTAGCCGTCGGCCCGCAAGCGGAGTGTGAATGATGTACATGGCGCGACCCCCCTTCGCCCGGGCGCAGGCGAGCTACCAGAACGTCGACCTGTCGACCCGCGTCGAGGGCGCGTCGCCGCACCAGCTCATCGCGCTGCTGTTCGAGGAGGCGCTCAACACGCTCGACGCACTGTCGGCGGCCGCGGCGCGGCGCGATTTCGCGCGCGTGGCGGCGGCGCAGGCGCGGGCACTGTCGATCGTCGGCGGGCTGCAGGCCAGCCTCGACATCGAACGCGGCGGCGAACTGGCGCAGAATCTGGCCGAGGTCTATCGCGAGGCGAGCCGCCTCATCCTCGCCGCCGGCAAGTCGAACGAGCCGCTGTTCGCGCAGCAGGCGCGCACGATGCTGGGCGAGATCGCGTCGGCGTGGAACGCGATCGGGTAGGGCGGAAGAACATCTGAACCGGCGGGCGTAGGCGGCGCCGAGCTCGGCGTTAAGCGGCCTTCAGCCCGTGCTTGCGCATCTTCTCGATCAGCGTCGTGCGCTGCAGCGACAGCAGCCGCGCGGCCTCGGCGACGACGCCGTCGGCGGCACGAAGCGCTTCGGTGATGTAGCGATGCTCGAGATCGGCGACGGTAGTGCGCAGATCGACGGGCTCGGTGCCGAGCAGCGGCGCCGGCGTCTCGGGAAGCTCGCTGCCGAGGCGGCTGGCGAGATCGTTGAGCAGCGTGCGCGCGTCGCGCTGTCCCTCGCTCTCGGGGCGCTGCGCGGGGCCGACGCCCGCTGCCAGGCGACGACCGCGCGGCGCGAGCAGCATGTCGGCCTGCTCGGCACCGACCACCTGGCCGGCAAAGATGATCGTCGCGCGGTCGATGACGTTGCGCAGCTCGCGCACGTTGCCCGGCCAGTCGTGCGCGATCATCCGCTCCATCGCGGCGGCGTTGAAGCTCAGCTTGGCGTTGGCGGCGGCGACGAAGTGGCGGACGAGCTGCGGCACGTCCTCGCGGCGCTCGGCGAGCGAGGGCAGGTCGATCGGGAAGACCGCGAGCCGGTAGAAGAGGTCGGCGCGGAAGCGCTGTTCCTCGATCGCCGCGTCGATGTCGCGATGCGTCGCCGAGACGATACGCGCGTCGACCGCGATCTGGCCACGCCCGCCGACGCGCTGCACGGTGCGCTCCTCGAGCACGCGCAGCAGCTTGACCTGCATGTCGAAGGGCATGTCGCCGATCTCGTCGAGAAACAGCGTGCCGGTATCGGCTTCCTCGAAGCGACCGCGGCGCTGGCTGATCGCGCCGGTGAACGAGCCCTTTTCGTGGCCGAACAGCTCCGATTCGAGCAGGTCGCGCGGGATGGCGCCGGTATTGACCGCGACGAAGGGCGCGGCGCCGCGGTGGCTTTCGACATGGATCGCGCGGGCGATGACTTCCTTGCCGCTGCCGGTCGGCCCGGTGATCACCACCGAGGCGTCGCAGCGGGCGACCTGGCGGACGAGGTGGCGGACCTCGCGCATCGCCACGCTGTCGCCGATCAGCAGCGATTCGATCGAAAGCCGGGGTTCGCGGACGGCCGGGCGGTGTTCGGCGGCAAAGGCGAGCCGCGGTTCCGCGGCGGGATGCGGTGGAGGGGGGAAGCCGGGAGCGAAACCGCCCCCGTCGCGCACCGTATCGCGGAAATCCTGTGCCTGCGTACTGAACATTCGGGCCCCCGATGTGTGTCACCTGTTTTCTGGGGGGCAAAAGTTAAGCAGCGCTTAAGCTAACCTGCGCGGCCACGGCAGTCGGACGAAACGCCCTCGTAACATTCAGGAAAATGACTTATATACAGCATGTTGCCGCGATATCTTATCTTACTTACCGTAATAGCACTACCCTGTCGGACGGCGGCGGCCGGCGATGCGGAGGCGACCCGATCGGAAAAGGCGGAACGCGCGCAGCCATCGCCCGTTGACGGTTGTTGCCGCCGCATCGGGACCGACGAAATGACCTCATTCAGCAAGGGCGACAAGGTCGCCTGGAACAGCAGCCAGGGCGAGGTGACGGGCAAGGTCGTCCGCAAGGCGACCTCGCCGACGCGCATCAAGCGACACAAGGTCGCCGCGTCGACGGACAATCCCGAATATGTCGTCGAGAGCGACAAGACCGGCGCGCGGGCGGCGCACAAGCCCGAAGCCCTGCGCCGGGTCTAGCCGCGTCATCCGGCTGTCGCCGGGAGCCCCGACCTCAGTCGACGAACAGCAGCGCCGGATGCTCGAGCAGCATCTTCACCGCCTGGACGAACTCGGCGGCGTCCCAGCCGTCGACGATGCGGTGGTCGAAGCCGCACGACAGGTTCATCATCTTGGCGACGACGATCTGGCCGTTCTTCACCACCGGCCGTTCGATCATCTTGTTGACGCCGACGATCGCCACCTCGGGATGGTTGATCACCGGCGTGGTGACGAGCCCGCCCATCGCGCCGAGGCTGGTGATGGTGATCGTCGAGCCGGCCAGTTCCTTGGCATTGGCCTTGCCGTCCTTCGCGGCAGTCGCCAGGCGGCCGATCTCGGCGGCGGCCGACCACAGGTCGTGCGTCTCGGCATGGCGCAGCACCGGGACGACGAGCCCGCCCGGCGTCTGCGCGGCGATGCCGATGTGGACGCCCTCATATTGGTTGAGCACGCCGGCGTCGTCGTCATAGCGCGCGTTGATCTGCGGGAAGCGCGGCAGCGTCCGGGCGAGCGCCTTCACCAGGAACGGCAGCAGCGTGAGCTTGCCGCGCGTCTTGCCATGCTCGGCGTTGAGCTGCTGGCGCAGCGCCTCGAGTGCGGTGACGTCGATCTCGTCGACATAGGTGATATGCGGGATGCGACGCTTGGCCTCCTGCATCTTCTCGGCGATCTTGCGCCTCAGGCCGATGACCTTGACCGCCGCGACGCCCTCGCGCGGCTGCCCGCTCGGCGCCACCGCGGCGCGGGGCGCCGCACTGCCGCCCGCATAGGCGAGGAAGGCGTCGAGATCGGCGTGGCGGACGCGGCCGTTGGGCGCCGACGCCTTCACCTGGGCGAGATCGATGCCGAGGTCCCGCGCGCGCTGGCGTACCGCGGGGGCGGCCAGCGGGCGGGCGAGGTGCGCGGTCTCGGCCGGCGCCGGCGCGACGGGAGCCGGCTCGGGCGCCTTCTTGGCGACGGGCTTCGGTGTTTCGGCAGCGCCGGCCTTCGGTGCCGGCGCCGGCTCGGGCGCCGGTTCGGCCGCCGCCGCGGCGCCCGCCTCGGTCTCGAGCACGACCAGCTCGCCGCCCGTCGCGATCATCGATCCCGCCTCGCCGCCGAGCGCGACCACCGTACCCGATACCGGCGAGGTCAGCTCGACCGTCGCCTTGTCGGTCATCATGTCGGCAAGCGGCTGGTCCTCCTCGACGACGTCGCCGACCTTGACGCGCCACTCGGCGATCTCGGCCTCGGCAATACCTTCGCCGATGTCGGGGAGCTTAAAAACAAAGCGCGCCATTCAAGCCTCCATCACGCGCCGCAGCGCGGAACCGACCCGGATCGGGCCCGGGAAATAATTCCACTCGAACGAATGGGGGTAGGGGGTGTCGAAGCCGGTGACGCGCTCGATCGGCGCCTCGAGATGGTAGAAGCAGCGCTCCTGCACCAGCGCCGACAGCTCGGCGCCGAAGCCGCTGGTGCGCGTCGCCTCGTGGACGATGACGCAGCGGCCGGTCTTCTTCACCGACGCCTCGATCGTCTCGATGTCGACCGGCCAGATCGTGCGCAGGTCGACGACCTCGGCATCGATGCCGGTGGCCTCTGCGGCGCCGATCGCGACATGCACCATCGTGCCATAGGCGAGCACGGTGACGGCGCCGCCCTCGCGCACCACCGCCGCCTTGCCGAGCGGGATGGAATAGTGGCCTTCGGGCACCTCGCTCGCCGGATGCTTCGCCCAGGGCGTCACCGGCCGGCTGTGGTTGCCGTCGAAGGGGCCGTTGTAGATGCGCTTCGGCTCGAAGAACATCACCGGATCATCGTCCTCGATGGCGCTGATCAGCAAGCCCTTGGCGTCGTAGGGGGTCGACGGGATCACCGTCTTCAGCCCGGCGACATGCGTGAAGATCGCCTCGGGCGACTGGCTGTGCGTCTGCCCACCGTAGATGCCGCCGCCATAAGGCGAGCGGATGGTGATCGGCGAGGTGAACTCGCCGGCGGTGCGATAGCGCAGCCGCGCCGCTTCCGAGATGATCTGATCGAGCCCGGGGTAGATGTAATCGGCGAACTGGATCTCGGCGACCGGGCGCAGGCCATAGGCGCCCATGCCGACCGCGACGCCGACGATGCCGCCCTCGGCGATCGGCGTGTCGAAGCAGCGCTTGAGCCCGTACTTCTTCTGCAGCCCGTCGGTGACGCGGAAGACGCCGCCGAAATAGCCGACGTCCTCGCCGAAGGTCAGCACCTTCGGGTCGCGCTCCATCATGACGTCGAGCGCCGAGTTCAGCGCCTGGATCATGTTCATTTGTGCCATGCTTGACGCTCCGCCTCGGCCTGGTCGCGCTGCTCGACGAGGTGCCACGGCACCTCCTTGAACACGTCCTCGAACATCGAATCCGCCTGGACGACATTCTCGCCCGACAGCGTGCCATAGCTCTCGGCCTCGCGGCCGGCCGCCTTCCCCTGCTCGACGAGCTCCTTGCCGAGCGCCGCGTGGCGCTCGTCGTCCCATTCGCCGATCGCGACGAGATGCTGTTTCAGCCGCTCGATCGGGTCGCCCAGCGGCCAGCGCTTGGCTTCCTCCGACGGGCGGTAGCGCGCCGGATCGTCGCTCGTCGAATGGCCCTCGGCGCGGTAGGTGAAATGCTCGATCAGCGTCGGGCCCTGGTTGGTGCGCGCGCGCTCGGCCGCCCAGCGCGTCGCGGCGTAGACCGCGAGGAAGTCGTTGCCGTCGACGCGCAGTCCCGCCATGCCGTAGCCGATCGCCCGCGCCGCGAAGGTCGCCTCGTCGCCGCCGGCGATCCCCGAATAGCTCGAGATCGCCCACTGGTTGTTGACGACGTTGATGATCACCGGCGCGCGGTAGACCGTCGCGAAGGTCATCGCATAGTGGAAGTCGCCCTCGGCGGTCGCGCCTTCGCCGGTCCAGGCGGCGGCGATGCGCGTGTCCTCCGAATAGGCCGAGGCCATCGCCCAGCCGACCGCCTGCGGCACCTGCGTGCCGAGGTTGCCCGAGATCGAGAAGAAGCCCGCCGCCTTCGACGAGTACATGATCGGCAGCTGGCGGCCCTTCAGCGGGTCGCGCTCGTTCGAATAGATCTGGCACATCATGTCGACCATGCTGTAGCCGCGCGTCACCAGCAGGCCCTGCTGGCGATAGGTCGGGAAGCACATGTCGTCGCTATCGATCGCCATCGCGGCGGCGCAGGCGACCGCCTCCTCGCCGGTGCACTTCATGTAGAAGCTGGTCTTGCCCTGCCGCTGCTGGCGGTACATGCGCTCGTCGAAGGCGCGCGTCAGCATCATCGCGCGCAGCGCCTGGCGCAGCGTGTCGGCGTCGAGCTTGGGGTCCCAGGGACCGACCGCCCGGCCGTCGTCGTCGAGGACGCGCACGAGCGTATGGACCATGTCGCGGATCTCGCTCGCCGCGACGGCGGTGTCGGGCCGCGCGACGACGCCCGCGGCGGGGATTTCGAAATGGCTGAAGTCGGCCTCGTCACCCGGCCGCGACGGCGGCTCGGGGATATGCAGGCTCAACGGACGGCTGTTGCGTCGCGACACGCGGCGTCTCCCTCCCAGGTGGTACCCGCCGCCTTAACGTCGCTCGCCGCCACCCGCCAAGGGCCGCGACAGATATGGCAACATTATTGACCTATTTTGGCCGCGAGCCGCACGATTCTTTCGCTTTCGAGACGTTCGGCGATGGCGGTTGTTTCCATGCAGGCCGCCAAACCCGCCGAGTCGCCGGGTATCAGCCGTGGAGCGACAGCATCAGGCCTTCGGTCGGATCGACGTCGCCGCCCGCCATCCGCATCCATTGCCGCGCGACCTCGTCGGCGCCGCGGCCCTCGACGATCCGGAGCCAGCCCTCCGCGTAATCGGTGAAGCCGGCCCAGCTTTCGCCCAGCCGCCGCTCGAACTCGGCGGGACCCCAGTCGGCGAGGCGCTGCTGGACATAGCTCGGCGCAAAGAAGAACTCGGGCCTGGCGCCCGGCAGCGCTTCGGGCGCGTTGGCCGCATCCCAATGCGTGTCGCCGACGATGATGCTCGCGATCAGGCCGTCGCCATAGCGATGGTGGACGGCCCGCCGCACGTCGGCGTTGCCCGCGAAGTCGACATGGACGGCGGTCTTGCCATCGGCGCGGTCGATTTCGTCGTAGCTGAGCACTCGGTCGAACACGCCGCTGCCCTCGACGAAGCCGCGGTTTCCCGCCGAGGTCAGGCCGATGCGTTGCACGCCGGTGCCGCCGAGCGCGTGCGCGAGGCCGAGCGCGGTCTTCGACGAGGCGCTCGACATGATCACCGCGTCGGGCCTGTCGCCGCCAGCGATGCGGTCGGCGATCAGGAAGGAGGTGGTGTAGAGCGGCCGGAACAGCGCCTGCACCGCTTCGTCCGCGGCATCACCGGTCCAGCGCTGGAAGCTGTTGTACACCGCGGGCAGCTCGGCGCGGTGCGCCGCGCCGTCGGTGAAGCCGCGCGCGCTGACCTTGACCGGCGTCAGCACCGCCTGCGTCGCCATCGGCCAATAGCCGTAGAAGCGGTCGCCCGGCGCGACGCCGTCGGCGCGCGACTCCTCGACGGTGCCGAAGCCCCAGACGGGCACGATGCCCTGCGTGTCCGACGCCGGGTAGAAGCGCCAATAGGCGAGGTCGTCGCCATGCGCCGCATAGGTGACGTTGTTCGCGGTCAGCGCGAAGCGGTCGACGCGGAAACGCGCCTGCCCGGCCTCGAGCGGTGCGGAGGGCAGCACGGCGGGCGCCGCCTGTCGGAGGTCGTCGCGACGGACGTGAATGGCGGTGCCGCTCATGCCGCGAGCATCCGGGTTTCGCCGTCGATCCAGGGCGCGAACGAAGGACGGGCGAGCATCGAGTCCGCCCATACCTTGCTGCGCGGGAAGCGGTCGAGCGGCAGGCCGAGATGGCGCAGGTTGGCGAACGGACTGGCCACCGAGAGGTCGGCCAGGCTGAGCCGGCCGCCGACGAGGAAGCCGCCGGGCTCGGGCGCGTGCTGCTCCAGATAGTCGAGCACGGCGGGCAACTCCTCCTGTTCGGCCTTGTCCGCTACCGCGAGGTCGCCGGGCCGGCCGAGGAATTTGGGAGACACGATGCGGTTGAAGAACATCTTGCCCATCACCGCGACCATGATCGTGTCGGCATATTCATCGTACCAGATGGTGCGGGCCCGGTCGCGCGGGTCGGCGGGGATGAGCGCGGGATCGGGGTGCTTCGCCTCGATATAGTGGACGATTGCCGAGGAATCGCAGACGGTGAAGTCCCCATCCTGAAGCGCGGGAATCTTGCGGAATGGGCTGGCGGTCAGGAACTCGGCCGGCGGCGCGTCGAAGGCGAAGCGGCGATTCTCGACCGCGACGCCCTTCTCGGCCGCGAAGGCCAGCACCTTGCGCACGTAGGGCGACAGCGACGCACCGAAGACGATCATCGTGAATTCCTTCCCCAAGGCCTGCCATGCATAGCGCGCGCCGGCGCCGGCGCAAGCATCGCGCTTGACCGCTCGCACGCGGCTGCCGATGGTCGGCGATCGTCTTTCGGGGAGAGAATATGAAGCGCCTCGCGCTCGCTGCCGCCGCCCTGTCGCTCGCTGCCTTCGCCCCCGCCAGTCCGCCTGGCACCGCAGCGGCGATCGCGTCGTCGACTCCCGCCGACTGGCGCCGCGTCGACCCGGCGAACCTGCTCTACATGGAGGTCGGCGGCGGCACGGTGATCATCGAGCTGGCGCCGCAGTTCGCGCCGCTGCACGTCGACAATATCCGGACGCTGGTGCGCGAACGCTTCTTCGACGGCACCTCGATCAACCGCGTCCAGGAAAACTACGTCACGCAATGGGGCGACGCCACCGAGAAGAAGCCGCTCGGCAGCGCCAAGGCCGCGGTGCCGCTGGAAGGCGAGCGCCCGGCGAAGGGGCTGGCGTTTACCCGGATCAGGCAGCGCGACGCCTATGCGCCGCGCGTCGGCTTCGTCGACGGCTTCCCCACCGCGATGGACCGCAAGGGCAACGCCTGGATGACGCATTGCTATGCCACGCTCGGCGTCGGGCGCGGCGAGGCGACCGACAGCGGCAGCGGTGCCGAGCTGTTCACCTCGATCGGGCAGGCGCCGCGCCACCTCGACCGCAATTATGCGGCGATCGGCAAGGTGCTTCAGGGGATGGAGCTGCTGACCGCCTGGCCGCGCGGCACCGGCCCGCTCGGCTTCTACGAACGGGAGGCGCAGCGGGTGCCGATCAAGCGCGTGCGTCTCGGCAGCGACGTGCCGCCGGCCGAGCGCATCGAGCTCGAGGTGATGCGCACCGATACGCCGGCCTTCGCCGCCTTCGTCGACGCGCGTGCCAACCGCGACCGCGACGGCTTCCTGATCGGCATGAAGGGCGTCGACCTGTGCAATATCCGAGTGCCCGTGCGCCCGGTCGCGACGCCATAGTCGCCGGCGACGAGGGCGAGGGAGACACGGGATGGCCGAGGCATATATCGTGGCGGCGGCGCGCACCGCCGGCGGGCGGCGCGGCGGGCGGCTGAAGGACTGGCACCCCGCCGATCTCGCCGCGCAGGTGCTCGACGCGCTGGTGACGCGCACCGGCGCCGATCCGAAACTGATCGACGACGTCATCATGGGCTGCGTCGGGCAGGCCGGCGAGCAGGCGAACAACATCGCGCGCAACGCCGTGCTGGCGTCGTCGCTCCCCGAAAGCGTGCCGGCGACCTCGGTCGACCGCCAGTGCGGGTCGTCGCAGCAGGCGGTGCAGTTCGCGGCGCAGGCGGTGATGTCGGGCACGCAGGACGTGGTCATCGCCGCCGGCGTCGAAAGCATGACGCGCGTGCCGATGGGCACGACGGTGCGGCTGCCCTACGAGGCGGGGATGGGCCTCTACATGTCGCCGCAGATGAAGCGGCGTTACCCGGGGGTGCAGTTCAGCCAGTTCGTCGGCGCCGAGATGGTGGCCAAGAAATATGATCTGTCGAAGGACGCGCTCGACGCCTATGCCTTCGAAAGCCATCGCCGCGGCGCGGCGGCGACGCAGGCCGGCGCTTTCGCCAGCGAGATCGTGCCGGTCGCGGTGACCGCCGAGGGCGGCGCCACCGAACCGCACCAGATCGACGAGGGCATCCGCTTCGACGCCAGCCTTGACGGCATCCGCGGCGTCAAGCTGCTGCAGGAGGGCGGTCGGCTGACCGCCGCCTCGTCGAGCCAGATCTGCGACGGCGCCAGCGGCGTCATGGTGGTGAGCGAGCGCGGGCTCAAGGCGCTGGGCGTCGAGCCGCTGGCGCGCATCCATCATTTCAGCGTGCTGGGCGAAGACCCGGTGATCATGCTCGAGGCGCCGATCAACGCGACGCGCCGCGCGCTCGACCGCGCCGGCATGAAGATCGAGGACATCGACCTCTACGAGGTCAACGAGGCGTTCGCGAGCATTCCGCTGGCCTGGCTGAAGGAACTCGGCGCCGACCCGGCGAAGCTCAACGTCAACGGCGGCGCCATCGCGCTCGGCCATCCGCTCGGCGCTTCGGGTACCAAGCTGATGACGACGCTCGTCCACGCGCTCCACGCGCGCGGCAAGCGCTACGGGTTGCAGACGATGTGCGAGGGGGGTGGACTCGCCAACGTCACGATCGTCGAACGGCTGTAAGTCCGCACAACTCGAACAGCGCCCGCCCTTCGACAAGCTCTGGGTGAGCGCCGGAAAAAAAAGGCGCACAACATGGGCTACAACACGATCAAATATGACGTCGCCGACCGCATCCTGACCATCACGCTCAACCGGCCGGAGAAGCTCAACGCCTTCACCGCCGAGATGATGGGCGAGCTGATCGACGCCTTCGACCGGGCGGATGCCGACGACGAGGTGCGCGCGATCGTCGTCACGGGGGAGGGCCGTGCCTTCTGCGCCGGCGCCGACCTGTCGCAGGGCGCCAAGACCTTCGACTACGACAGCCGCCCTGACTCGCCGCGCGGCGAATATGGGTCGCCGGTTCGCGCCGACGGCAGCGTCGACTATGGCCATCCAGCCGTGCGCGATGGCGGCGGCCGGGTGACCTTGCGCATCTTCGAATGCCTCAAGCCGGTGATCGCTGCGGTGAACGGCCCGGCGGTCGGCATCGGCGTCACGATGCAGCTGGCGATGGACATCCGACTGGCGAGCGAGGAGGCGCGCTTCGGTTTCGTGTTCGCGCGCCGCGGCATCGTGCCCGAGGCGGCGTCGTCCTGGTTTCTGCCCAGGATCGTCGGCATCCAGCAGGCGCTCGAATGGTGCTATTCGGGGCGGGTGTTCGGGGCGCAGGAAGCCCTTGCCGGGCGGCTCGTTCGCTCGGTCCACAAGCCCGACGAGCTGCTGCCGGCCGCCTATGCGCTGGCCCGCGAGATCGCCGACAACAGCGCGCCGGTGTCGATCGCGATGACGCGCCAGATGATGTGGAGAATGACCGGCGCCGACCTCCCGATGGAAGCCCACAAGGTCGACAGCCGCGCCATCTATTCGCGTGGCCGCTCGGGGGATGCCCGCGAAGGGGTGGTGAGCTTCCTCGAGAAGCGGCCGGCGAATTTCCCCGACCGCGTGTCGGACGCGATGCCCGACTTTTTCCCCTGGTGGGAGGACCGCCCCTATCGCTGAGACCCAAGAAAAATCCCTCCCCCGATGACGGGGGAGGGAAGGGCGCCCCTCCCGGGGGCGACGGGGACGTTCAGCCCGTCGGGCTATGCGAGAAACTTGTAGGCGAGGACGAACAGGCCGAAGCCCGCCATCAGCAGCGGCAGCGTGACCACCTGCCACAGCGCCGCGCTGCCGCTCATCGGGCCGCTGGCGGTGTCGATCTCGCGGCGCAGGAAGGCGCCGAAGCTCTGCGCCGGGCGACGATCGCCCGACACGCCGTCGAGCAGCGAGGCGAGCCCGAAATAGGCGACGAACGACAGGCCGCAGATCGTCAGCAGGATCGGCATGCCCGCCCCCTTGGCGAACGCGGCGACATAGGCGCCGAAGAAGGTGGCGATCGCGCCCAGCATGATGCCGTAGACGCGCGGGTGAATCTCGAAGCGGCGCAGGCCGGGCTGGAACGTCGCCTCGCGGGCCGGCGCGTTCGCGGGCGTGGCGCCGTCCACGAAGGCGTCGCGGCGAAGTAGGGCTTGCTGGGTCATGGCGGCCTCTCCAAGCGCGGGGCCTCGTGTCCCCGCCGTCGACGCCTTGTTGCGCCGCATTTGCCCGGCGCGCTTTGACCGTGATCAAACTCGGTTGTTGACCGCCGCTGCGCCCCCTAAGCTCGCGCAATGCACCGAGGCTGTGAGGATTGTGCCGTTCGCGACCGGGCGGTTTGCGCGCCGCTCGACGATGCCGAGTTGGCGGCGCTGTCGAAGCTCGGCCGCCGCCGTCGGCTGCGGCGCGGCGAGTCGGTCGTGTTCGAGGGTGACGACAACGCGGTCTGCGCCAATGTGCTGAGCGGCGTGCTGCGGGTGAACGCCACGACTCCGGCGGGTCGCGAGCAGACGGTGGCGCTGCTCTATCCGGCGGACTTTCTCGGCCGGCCCTACGCCCGGTCGTCGACGCACAGCGTGACCGCGCTCACCGATGCCGAGCTGTGCGTTTTTCCGCGGACGCTCTTCGAACGCGCGATCGGCGACTGCTCGCCGCTCGAGAACCAGCTGCTGCGGCGGACGCTCGACGATCTCGACCGGTCGCGCCACTGGATGATGCTGCTCGGCCGCAAGAGCGCCGGCGCCAAGGTTGCCAGCCTGCTGGTCGACATGGCAGAGCGGCTCGCGCCGGGCGGCGGGGCTTTCGACCTGCCGCTCACCCGCGGCGAGATGGCTGACGTGCTGGGGTTGAACATCGAGACCGTCAGCCGCCAGCTGACGCGGCTGGCGCGCGACGGCGTGATCCTGCTGCGCGGTCGCCGCGGCATCGCGCTTCTCGATTCCCACGCACTGGGCGAGCGCGCGGAAGCGGCCTAACCGGTTGCGGGCGGCGCGTCCGCCTGCGCCTGCTTTGCCCGCCGGAAGCCGTCGCGACTCTGGCAGCGCGCCCAATAATCGGCGACCACCGGCGGAAACTCGCCGCCGAGCCCGAGGCTGCTCGCCAGCAGCAGCGCATAGCCGACCGAGATGTCGGCGACGGTGAAGCGGTCGGCGCACAGCCAGTCGCGGCCGTCGGCGAGCGCCCGTGCCACGCCTTCCTCGAGCCGCTTCTGGTACCAGCGGGCATAGTCGTCGGCGGCCTGCGGCAGCCGCCGCTCGACGGGTTCGAGGCGGCGGTAGCGCAGAACCAGCGTCTGCGGAAAGGTGAGCGTCGCCTCGCCATGATGGAGCCAGTTGAGCCAGGCGCCATAGTCGGGGTCGCCGGGCGCGACCGAGAGCGCGGTCGGGCCGTCGCGCGTCGCCAGATATTGCGTGATCGCGGCCGACTCGGTCATCCGCACCTCGCCATCGACGAGCAGCGGGATGGTGCCGAGCGGGTTTTGGGCGAGATAGTCGGGTTGCCGCCAGCGCGGCGGGAAGGGGAGGAGCTTGAGTTCGTAGGGCAGCCGGAGTTCCTCGAGCGTCCACAGGCAGCGGAAGGAGCGCGCATCGGCGCAGTGGTAGAGCGTGAGCATGGCGCGATGAGGCGCGACCGCTGCCGGGAGGTCAACCTAGCAATCGCCACCGGGGATGTTTAGCACAGCGGCCATGGAGACCCTCTACGCCGCGATCGAGGCCGGCGGCACCAAGATCAACTGCGCGGTGGGCACCGGGCCCGACGACATCCGCCGCCGCGTCCGCATCGACACGCGCGCGCCCGAGGCGACGATGGCGGAAGTGGTCGCCTTCTTCGCCGGCGCGTCCGCCGAGCTGGGGGCGGTGGCCGCGCTCGGCGTCGGCTCGTTCGGTCCGCTCGATCTCGACCACTCGTCGCCGACCTGGGGGCATGTCGCCGCGACGACCAAGCCCGGATGGGTATGGATCGACATGGTCGGGCCGGTCGCCCGGCGACTGGGTTGCCCGGCCGCGTTCGACACCGACGTCAACGCCGCCGCGCTCGGCGAGGCGCGCTGGGGGGCGGGCAGGGGCGGCGACGATCTCGTCTATTTCACCATCGGGACCGGAATCGGCGGCGGGTTCGTGTCGGGCGGCCGCGCACGGCATGGGTTGACGCATCCCGAAATGGGGCATGTGTCGCTGCGCCGCCATCCCGACGACGCCTATCCCGGGCTGTGCAGCTTCCATGGCGACTGCGCCGAGGGGCTGGCGAGCGGTCCGGCGATCAGCGACCGGCTCGGCGCGCCGCTCAACGAGCTCGCCGTCGACCACCCGTTCCGCGCCATCCTCGCCGATTATCTGGGCCAGCTCTGCGCGCACGCCGTGCTGATGCTGAGCCCGCAGCGCATCGTGCTCGGCGGCGGGGTGATGAACGCCGGCGGACTGCATGCGCCCGCGGCGGCGCGGATGCGCCATCATCTCGGCGGCTTCATCGTGCACCCGCGGCTCGCCGCCGACGATTTCGTCGTGGCGCCGGCGCTCGGCGACAATGCGGGCCTGGCGGGCGCCTTCGCGCTGGCGATGGACGTCGCCGCCGCCTGAACGTCGGCGCGGACGCTACCGAGCGAGCCCGTCCTCGGCGCGCAGCTGATTGTGGATGGCGGTCGCCGCGACCGCCGCATGGCCCATCGCCACGCTGATCTGGTCGAGTCCTTCCGCCACGTCGCCGGCCACCCACACGCCCGGCGCGCTGGTCGCCTGATGCGCATCGGCGACGATGCCGCCGCCGTCGGAGAGCGCGCAGCCGAGCGCGACGGCGAGATCGGTACGCGCATCGCTGCCGAGCGCCGCATAGAGCGTATCGAAGCGCAGCGTGGTGCCATCGGCCAGTTCGGCCTCGATGCAGCGTTCGCCGGTTCGCAGCTGGTGCACCCGCGGCTCGATCAGCCGGATGTTCGATCGCGAAAGCCGTTCGCGATCGCGCGCGTCGACGTCGGCATAGCGGGCCGGCAGCAGGGTGACGTCTTCGGAATAGGTACGCAGGAACAGCGCTTCCGCCACGCCGTGGCCGTCGGCCCCGAGGACGCCGATCGAGCGATCGATGACCTCGTAGCCATCGCACACCGGACAATAGCGCAGGTGGCCGCGCGCCATGGCCCGCGCATGCTCCGCCGGATCCATCGCCGGCCGGCGGTTGACCACGCCGGTCGCCAGCAGCACCGTCCGCGCCGCTACCGCGCGGCCGGCCACCTCGGCGGTGAACCTGTCGCCGTCGCGGTCGATCCGCTCGACGTCGGCGCGCTCGACCCTGGCGCCGAAATGTCGGGCCTGCGCGCTCATCCGCGCGAGCAGGTCGACGCCGTTGATGCCGTCGGGAAAGCCCGCGTGATTGTGCGACCGGGGGATCCAGGCGGCGCGGCTGTCGTTGGCATCGACGACGAGCGCGCGGCGGCGGTAGCGCGCGAGATAGATCGCCGCCGTCATTCCGGCCGGGCCGCCGCCGACGACCAGGCAGTCGAGCAAATCGCTGTCCATCGATCGCGAACCGCGGTGGCGGTGCGAAGTTCCGCTATGCCGCGTGCGGCAGCGTGAAACAGAAGGCGGCGCCGCCGCCCGGCGCATCTTCGACCCACAGCTGGCCGCCATGCGCCTCGACGATCGAGCGGCAGATCGACAGCCCGACGCCCATGCCGGACTCCTTGGTGGTCACGAACGGCGAGAACAGGTGACGCTTGACCTCCGCAGCGACGCCGGTACCGCTGTCTTCGATGCGGACCGCGACCTGATCGTCGCCGGCGGGACTCGCCGAGACGGTGACGAGCTTGGTGTCGCTCTTTTCGATCGCCTCGCCGGCGTTGCGGAGCAGGTTGACCAGCACCTGCTGCACCTGAATCCGGTCGGCGAGCACATTCTCGGCATCGCCATCGAAGCGCAGGACGAGTTCGATCGACCGGTCGCGCGCATCGCCGAACGTCAGCTCGCAGGCCTCATGGACCAGCGCCGGCAGCTCGACGCGCTGCGTATGGACCTCGCCGCGCGAGACGAGGTCGCGCAGCCGGCGCACGATCTCGCCCGCCTGAACCGCGGCGCGGGCGGCGTTGTCGAGCGCTTCGGTGATCACCGGAATGGCCTCGGCGCCATGGTTGTGCAGCAGCCGCTTGCTGCCCGCCATATAGTTGGCGACCGCGGTAAGCGGCTGGTTGAGCTCATGCGCGAGCGTCGAGGCGAGCGTGCCCATCGCGCTGACGCGCGCCACCTGGCTCAGCTCATGCTGCAGCCGTTGCAGCTGCTGTTCGGCGAGCCGCTGCGAATGGACGTCCTCGGTGATGCCGTACCATTTGACGATACGGCCGCTGTCGTCGCGGCGCGCATAGCCGCGCGAGCGCACCCAATGGTAGGTGCCGTCGCGGCGCCGCGCACGGAATTCGCAGTCGTAGGGCTGGCCGGTGCGCATCGACTCGTCCCAGGCGCGCCGCCGGTAGGCCGCGTCGTCGGGGTGGGTGAGGTCGTCGGCCCAATCGGCGGTATGACCTTCGTTCGGCATCGGCGGATAGTTGACCAGCGGCCGCTTGAATTCGACGCGCGAGCCGTCGGCGTCGGCAGTCCAGGGCAGCTGCGGGCTGAGCTCGACGGTGAAGCGGTAATTCTCCTCGCTCTCGCGAAGACGGGCGACGGCCAACGTGCGGTCGGTGATGTCCTCGACGACTCCAACCCGGCGCACGCGGGCGCCGCGCTCGTCGGGCAGCGTCTTGCCGGTGATGCGCAGCCAGCGCAGCTCGCCGTCGTCGCGACGGATGATGCGATGTTCGATCACGCCTTCCTCGGTCCCGCCGCTGGCGCCGCGCAAATTGGCCGCGACCCGGTCGCGGTCGTCGGGATGGATGAGATCGATCAGGTCGGGAACGTTGATGCGGTCGCGCGGCTCCATGCCAAAGATGCGGAAGGCCGTCGGGCTGGCGCGTCCGTCGCCGGTCACGAGATTCCACTCGAACGAGCCGATGCCGGCCGCCTCCTGCGCCAGCCGCAGCATCTCTTCGCTCTCGCGCAGGCGGTCCGCCGCGAGTTTGCGGTCGGTGATGTCCTCGCTGACGCCGATCTGCCGCACCAGCCGGCCCGCGTCGTCGTAATAGGTCCGCGAGCTCATCCAGACCCATCGCACCGCGCCGTCGGACGGGCGAACGATCCGGAATTCGATATCGGCCGAAGCGGTGCCGCCGTGGACGGCAGCGGTGTAGCCGGTGATCAGCGCTCGGTCGTCCGGATGGATGACGCTGCGCAGCTGATCGCCGGTGATGCGTCGTTGGCGGGGGAGCCCCAGAATGTCACAGTGGGTGTCGCTGACCTCGGCGCCCTCGACGCCGGCATTCCATTCGAAGGTGCCGAGACGTCCGGCTTCCTGCGCCAGCCGCAGGCGCTCCTCGCTGGCGCGCAACGCGGCCTCGGCGCGCTTGCGGTACGACAGGTCGAGCATGGCGCCGACCATGCGAACGCCTCGGCCCCGTTCGTCGCGGATCACATAGCCGCGGTCGAGCACAACAGCGTAGCTCCCGTCGCCGCGCAGGAAGCGATATTCCTCGCTCCACGAATCCCCGGTGCCGGCGATCGCAGCACGGAAGCTGTTGACGACGCGCTTGGCTTCGTCGGGGTGCAATCGTTCTTCCCACCATTCGATCGGTGTGGCGAGATCGGCGGGCGCGTGCCCGAAGCGCCGGGTGAGCGCCTCGTTCCATGTCACCCGGCGCGCCGGAATGTCATAGTCCCAGGTGACGTCGTCGGTGGCACGCGCCCCGAGCCGGTAGCGTTCCTCGGCGTCGCGGAGCGCGCGCGCCGCCTCGTCCGTCGCGGCGGACCCTGCGTCGCCCGCGCGTCGGAAACCCAACCGCTCAATGAACCTGCCACCCGGCATCGATAATGACCTGCGCAACCTGGCGCTCTTCTACACACCCCGGAGCGGAAGTTGAATGCGCGAGTGCGGCGGGGCCGGGCGGCCGGCCCCGCCGCCGGTCGTGGCGGCGATCCTAGGCGGCGCGGGCGGCCAGATCGCGCAGCGCGTCGTTCGCCGCTTCGACGGCCGCCGCGCCGGCCTCCGGCCCCATCGCCAGCCGTTCGACGCGCACGAAGCTGACGTCGCTGATGCCGATGAAGCCGAGCATGGTGCGCAGGTGCGGCTCCTGCGAATCCATCGCCGCGGCCGGACCGTCGCTGTAGAGCCCGCCGCGCGTCGCGATGACGATCGCGCGCTTGCCGGTCAACAGCCCCTCGGGGCCTTCGGCGGTGTAGCGGAAGGTCTCGCCGGCGCGGAGTACATGGTCGAACCACGTCTTCAGCGTCGAGGTAATGCCGAAATTATACATCGGCGCGCCGATCAGGATGAGATCGGCGGCCCGAAGCTCGGCGATGAGCTCGTCCGAGACGGCGCGGGTCTGGCGTTCGACCTCGGTCGCCGGCTCGCCGCGCAGCCCGCCGAGGCTGGCGGGCGACAGATGCGGCAGCGGCTGCGTGCCGACGTCGCGCATGACGATGCGCGCCGACGGGGCGGCGGCGCGCGCCGCGTCGATGAAACTGGCGATGAGCCCCGCCGACACCGAGGCGTCGCCGGCGGCCGAACTGCTGATCACGAGGATATTGGTCATGTCGTCTCTCCTATGCTTGCCGGCGTCGTCGCGGCGGGCTGTGGACAGGAGATGCGCGCTTCAGAGATTTTCATGTAGTCGAATAATATCGACGAAACTGTTCAACTTATTAGAACGTGTGCGCGCAGACAACCAAAGGCCGCCGACGGATGAACCGTCGGCGGCCTCGGCTGGGCGATGCCGGGTCAGGCGACGTCGACCAGCACCACTTCGCTGTCGTCGATCGCGGTGATCTCCACGGCGTCGAGATCGCGGATCGCCACGCCGTCGCGCGCCTTGGCGGCGGCGCCGTTGACCTCGATGCGGCCCGTCGCGGGGACGAGATAGGCGTGGCGCCCGGCATCGAGCGCGTAGCGCAGCGTCTCGCCCGCCTTGATCGTCGCGCCGACCACCCGGGCATCGGCGCGGATCGGCAGCGCGCCTTCATCGCCGGCGCGGCCGCTGGCGAGCGTCACGAAGCTCCCCGCCCGGTCGTCCTTGGGAAAGGGCTGCGCGCCCCAGGAGGGCTTCTCGCCGGCCCGATCGGGGATGATCCAGATCTGGAAGATCCGCGTCTCGACATCCTCGCGATTATATTCGCTGTGCGTGATGCCGGTGCCGGCCGACATCACCTGCACGTCGCCGGCCTCGGTCCGCCCGCGATTGCCGAGGCTGTCTTCGTGCGTGATCGCGCCCTCGCGGACATAGGTGATGATCTCCATGTCGCGGTGCGGGTGCGCGGGGAAGCCGGTCTTCGGCGCGATGATGTCGTCGTTCCACACGCGCAGATTGCCCCAGTGGACGCGCTTCGGGTCGTGGTAGCTCGCGAACGAGAAATGATGCTTGGCGTCGAGCCAGCCGTGGTTGGCGCCGCCAAGGCTTTCGAATGGCCGTACGTCGATCATGGTCGTCTCCCTTCAACTCCGCCGCGGCTCGAATGCCGCGCGTGCTGGGGCCGATATAGGTGGGCTGGCCTTCCGCGATAATCGGTATAAAATTCGTCGAAACGTTCGAGGAAATAGAAATGTCGAACCCCGGACTGCCGACCTTCGACCAGTTGCGCATCTTCCTGGCCGTCGTCGACACCGGCAGCTTCGCCGGCGCGGGGCGGCAGCTCAATCGCGCTACCTCGGTGATCAGCTATGGCATCGCCAATCTCGAAGCGCAGCTGGGGCTGCTGCTGTTCGACCGCGAAGGCACGCGCAAGCCCCGGCTGACGGTGGCCGGGCAGGCGGTGCTCGCCGAGGCGCGGCGCGTCGCGCACGGCATCGACGGGCTTCGCGCCAAGGTGAAGGGCCTGCTCGACGGGCTCGAGGCCGAGGTGTGCATCGCGGTCGACGTGATGGTCCCCGCCAACCGGCTCGCCAGCTCGCTCAAGGCGTTCAGCGAGCGCTTTCCGTCGGTACCGCTCAGGCTCAACATCGAGGCACTCGGCGCCGTGGCGGCGCTCGTGCTCGATGGCCGTGCAGCGATCGGCATCAGCGGGCCGCTGGCGGCGGAGATCGCCGGGATCGAGCGGATCGCGCTGGGGTCGGTGCCGCTGATCCCGGTTGCCGCTCCCGATCACCCGCTGGCACGGATGAGCCCCGTACCGCCGGGGGCCGCCCGCCAGCATCTGCAGCTGGTGCTGACCGATCGCTCGCCGCTGACGCAGGGTCGCGATTTCTCGGTGGTGAGCGCGCACAGCTGGCGGCTCGCCGATCTCGGTTCGAAGCATGCGCTGCTGCGCGAGGGCATCGGCTGGGGCAATATGCCGATGCCGGCGGTCGCGGCGGACCTGTTCAGCGGGGCGCTGGTTCGGCTCGACCTGCCCGACCATCGCGGCGGCACCTATCGCTTCGACGGCATCTACCGCAGCGACGCGCCGCCGGGTCCCGCGGCCACCTGGATTCTCGAGCATTTCGCCGAGCATTCGGTGGGGTGCCGCGAGACCGACCCCGGCTTCGCCGATCTCTAGGCCGGCCGCCGGCGCGCCGCCGCGGAGTCGGCGCGGCGGGCGGCGATGAAGGTGGCGATGCCGATCGTCGCCACCCCCAGGCCGACGCTGATGAACACGCCGTGGATACCGATCGCGCGGCGGATCGGATCGAGCAGCACCGGGTTGAGGAATTCGCCCAGATAGGCAGTCGAATAGACGAGGCCGATGGCGGTGCTGCGGACCGACAGCGGAACCTGCGAGATCACCGTGTTCACCAGCGTCGGGAGCACCATGCCGCCGGCAAGACCGGCGATGGCGGCGCCCGCGAGCGTCCCGGGTACATGGGTCGACAAGCCGATGATTGCCTGCCCGCTGCCCAGCAGCAGCGCCATCACGCCGAACAGCCGGCGTTGCCCGAGCCGCCCGAGCAGCCGCCCCGACGACGCGGCGCCCGCGATCCCCGCGACCAGCCCGGCGACCATGATCCAGCTCTTCTCCGCGGGGCTGGTGATGCCGTTGGCCTGAAGCACGAAGGCGAACTGGATGGCGAGCATGTAATTGACCGCATAGAGCGGCGGAATGATGAGATAGGTGCTCCAGGCGGGCCGCAGCGCCGCGAGGCGCCCGCCGCCGGTGGCGCGCGCCTCCGGGGCGGCGACCGGGACCGGTCGCACCGTGAACAGCGCCAGGACGAGGACCGGTATCGCATAGAGGTAGAGCAGCCCGGGGGCGCGCCAGCCGAAAGTCTCGGCGAGCGCACCGCTGGCAAGGACCGACAGGATCGCCCCGCCATAGCCGATGGCGGTCGCGTAGCCGATCAGCCGCGCGCGCTGTTCGTCGCTGAACGACAGGCTGATCAGTGTCATGAGCGAGATCTGGATCACCGCGTCGGTCGCCCCGAGCGCGAATCGCGAGGCAAGCAGCCATTCGCCCGACTGCAGGTAAAGCGGCGCCGAGCCGACCAGCGCGAAACAGGCGAGGGCGACGAACAGCGTCGCCGGCAGCCCGAACTTCATGACGATGAAGCCGCCGAGCAGGCCGCCGACGATCACACCGGCTCCGGGGGCGCTCATCACCATCTGGGCGAGGAAGGTCCCGTCGTCGCCGCCGAAATAGGCTGCGATCTCGGGGAGGACAGGCGAGAGGGCGGTAAAGACCAGCGCCGACAGGATGTTCGCCGACAGCATCACGACGAGCCGCCCGTTCACCGGCGGCCGCGACGACGGCTCCGAGCGCGCCTGAACTTCCGACATGTCCCCCCGCATCGCGCCCGAACGAACGCCGGGTTGGCCGGGCCACCTTATGGCGCGTGGGGAGGGCGCCCAATGCTATTTCGCGCAGGCTTCGATCGCGGTTTGCGCCCGGTCGGACGGGCGTAGCTCGGCGAGCGGCAGCGCCGCGCCGCGATTTCCCCGCGCGCGGCCGAGCAACGACCGGTCATCCGGCGGTCCGTTTCGGTGCAGAAGATTTTCGCGATGAGCCGTGCATTTAACACGATGCCATTGACGAAAGGGTACCCTTATGTGATCTGGCCATCCAAGGGGATGGTTAATGGCGCGTACATCTTTGCGACCGGTCCGGCTTGAGCCTCAGCGAGCACGATGATGAAACCGACGCGGCAAAGTGGCGCCGACAGGCTGCGTTCACCGGCAGCCCCGTCGACCGGCGACGGGATCGCGCTGCACGTGTGCATCGGTAACGCGGCGATGCTGCGCGGCATCTATGGCGCAGAGACCGCAACGGCGTTCGCGCTCGCGCTGGCGCAGCGCATCGAAGCCGGTCTCTTCGACCTCGGGGCGGTTGCCACCATCGATGGCGACGCCGATCGCATCTGGGTGGGCTTCCCGCCCGAGCCGCTGGTTCGCGACCGCCTGCCGGCGATCGTCGACGACCTGCTCCTCCTGCTCGGATCGCACCCCGTCGTCATCGACGGGACGCCGTTGCTGGCGGCGGTCTCGATCTGTGTCGAGACCGCCGCCCCCGAGCCTCGCCGCCCGGCGTCGGCCGCCGCAGCGGGCGACTGGCGCACCAAGGCGGACATGCGCGTGGCCGTCGCCACCTTCGAGGCGATTGCCGAAGGCCGATTGTACTTTCTCTTCCAGTCGATCACCGGCCTGCTCGATCCGGGGCTGACGCTCTATCAGGAGTGTTTCACGCGCATCGTCGACCGGACGACCGACGAGGAGCTGCAGACGCCGCGCGGCTTCATTCCCGCGTTGGAGCGCCTCGGCCTGACCCGGCGCTTCGACCGCGCGGTCATCGAGGGCGGCATCGCGTTCCTCCGCGCCAATCCGACGGCGCGCATCGGCTGCAACATCTCGGCGCTCAGCGCCATCGACGATGCGTGGTGGACGCCGGTGCTCGACGGTCTCGCCGCCGCGCCCGATGTCGCCTCGCGGCTGGTGGTCGAGCTCACCGAAACGACGCCGCGCGGCGACATCGCGCCGATCCTCGAGGTAGTGCGCGCCTTTCGCCGCGCCGGTTGTCGGATCGCCATCGACAATTTCGGCGCCGGCTTCAGCGGGCTGCGCTTTGCCGTGGCCGCCGCGCCCGACATCATCAAGATTGACGCCTGCTACGTGCGCGAACAGGCAGCCGAGGCGTTCGGTGCGACCTATCTCGGCCACCTCGTCGGCCTTGCCGCCTGCCTCGCGACCGACGTCGTCGTGGTGGGCATCGAAAATGATGCCGACCTCGTGCGTGCCCGAGAGGCCGCCGCCGACTGGGTGCAGGGCCGCTATGTCGCGCCGGCGTCGCTGTCGCGCACGGCGATGGCGTCGTCCTGGACGCCGGCGGCCGGGCGCCGGCCGCCGCGGCCGGGCCCGTCGATCGCGTCCGCCGCGATTCGCGAACGCACCGCGCAATGGGCCCGGCAGTCGCGCACCGCCGACGAGCAGCCATGGTCCGGCGGCGCGACACTCGGAGCTCCCGGCGAGGTGGCGGAGTGACGAGGGCCCGCGCCGGCCACCGGCGCATCCGCCGGCTGCTGCAGGGCAGCGCCGCGACGTTGGCGCTCTCGCTGCCGCTGCCCGCCGCCCACGCCGCCGACGTGGTGATCGCCAATGGACAGAGCGGCGCGCTCGGCGTGCTGACCACCGGCGATGCCATCCTGGTCGGCGCGGGGACGTCGGGCACGCTCGACGTCGCGCCGGGGAGCGTCCTGACGCTCAACACCACCGACGCGAGCACGGCGGCGCGCCTCGAGCTCGGCAACGGCGGCAGCGGCATCCTCAATCTGACCGGCGGCACCATCCGGTTCAACATCGCGGCGAGCAGCGCGCCGGCACCGACGGCGATCGGCCGATTGTGGGTCGGTGGCGGCATCGGCAACACCACCGGCGGCACCGGCACTTTCAACATGACCTCCGGGCTGCTCGACTATGTCGAGCTCGATCCCGACACGCTCAACTTCGGTGGCCTGGCCATCGGCCGCGGTCTCGGCGTCACCGGCACGTTCAACCAGAGCGGCGGCCTGGTGCGCTTTTCGAGCGGCGGCGCAATCGATCTCGGGACGCAGGGCGGCGCGGGCAGCTACACGCTGAGCGGCGACGCCGTGCTCGACATGGGCAGCGGCGGCGGCACCTTCTACATCGGCTCGCGCACCGGCGCCGGCGGGGTCACCTCGACGGGCTCGCTCCGCATCGCCGACGACGCCCGCGTCACGCTGACGACCGGCGCCAACAGCGGCGGCCAGCTCTATGTCGGCGATGCGCGCTCGACCGGCGCGATCGTCCAGGACGGCGTCGGCTCGGTCGTCACACTGGGGCTCGCCAACCCGATCCTGTTCGGCGGCAACGTCAACAACGCTGGCGGCAGCGGTGGCGGCGGCACCGGCAGCTATGCGCTCTCGGCAGGCACGCTCAACATCCTCAACGTCGGCGGTTCGCAGCAGGTATCCTTCGGGGCCGCAGCGGGCGGCCGCGGCGACTTCCTGATCAGCGGCGGCACCGCCAACATCGCGACCAACCTGTCGATCGGCGCCGCCGCCGGGTCGACCGGCCTGCTGCGCCAGACCGGCGGCACGCTGTCGCTGACCGGCAGCAGCCGGCTCTATGTCGGCGCGGGGACGGGCAGCTACGAGTTGCTCGGCGGCCGGCTGCAGCTCGGCGGTGCCGCCGGCCTCTACGGCGGCGGCAGCCTGACCTTCGGGAACGGCACGCTGGCGGTGCAGGGCAGCGACCTGACCGTCGCCGACGCTGTGACACTGGCCACCGGCAGCCTGTTCACGATCGACACGCAGGGTCTCGCCGCGACGCTCTCGGGCGTGCTGTCGGGGGGCGGCGGGCTGACCAAGGCCGGTGCGGGAACGCTGACGCTCAGCGCCGCCAACAGCTACACCGGGGTGACGGCGATCGACGCCGGCACGCTCGCGCTGACCGGCGCGGGATCGATCGCCAGCTCGGCGGGGCTGGTCGCCAACGGCACCTTCGACATCTCGGGCACCGCGCTCGACGCGACGGTCGCCCGCCTGTCGGGCAGCGGCCGTGTCGAGACGGGGCTGCGTACGCTGCAGGTCGGCACCGACAATGGCAGCAGCGCCTTTTCGGGCACGATCGCCAACGGCGGGGTCAACTGGGATCCGAGCTACGGGGTCTTCGCCAAGGTCGGCACCGGCACGTTGACGCTCGACGGCGCGACGATCAGCGGCGGCGAGGCGCATGTCCGCGGCGGCAGCCTTGCGCAGACGAGCGGCAGCACCCGTGTTGGCTATCTCGCCGTCGGTACCGGGCGGACCGAGGGTGTCTCCAACGTCGGGAGCCTCGGCGTCACCGGCGGGACGCTGACCGTCGGCACCACGCTGCAGGTCGGCGATTTCGGCGGCATCGGTGCCGTCGACCAGACCGGCGGCCGCGTCGTCGTCGACCAGCTATGCGGCTCCGCGTCGCACTGCGCCGCGGTCAATATCGGCAACCAGGGCGGCACCGGCAGCTACAATATCTCGGGGGGCAGCCTCGAGCTGCTGCAGGCCAATCTGGCGCTCGGCCGCAACACCAATAGCAACCCCGCCGGCAGCGGCACGCTCAACCTCAGCGGCACCGGCCTCGTCGACCTGACCGCGGGCCGCTTCAACATCGGCAACTGGCTGTCGGTCGGCGTCAGCACGCCGCGCAGCAGCGGTCTCGTCAATCAGACCGGCGGGACGCTGCGCATCCGCAGCGGCGGCATCCTCTACCTGTCGGGCAGCGGCAACGGCACCTACGACCTGCTCGGTGGCGCGCTCGAGATCGGCGGCACGTCGCTCAGCGCCAACTATGGCGGCGGCACCGGCACCTACGCCTTCAATCTCGGCGGCGGCACGATCCGCGCCTTTGGCTCGGCACTCATCGCGCCGGTAAATGCGACGCTGCTCGGCGGCACGCAGTCGACGATCGACAGCAACGGCCTCGGCGCGACCTGGTCGGGCGTTTTCTCGGGCAGTGGCGGCTTGATCAAGGCGGGTGAGGGCACGCTGACGCTGAGCGCGGCGAACAGCTACACCGGCCCGACCACGATCAGCACCGGCACGCTGGCGCTCTCGGGCAACGGCTCGATCGCCAGCTCGTCGGGCCTTCGCGCCGACGGCACCTTCGACATTTCGGCGACGACGCTCGGCGCGTCGCTCGCCGGCCTGTCGGGCAACGGCCGCGTCGAGACGGGACTCCGCCTGCTGCAGGTCGGCACCGACGACGGCAGCACCGCCTTCTCCGGCACCATCGTCAACGACGGCCTCGGCTGGCAAGCGAGCTACGGCCGCTTCCAGAAGGTCGGGGCGGGAACGCTGACGCTCGACGGCGCGACGATCAGCGGCGGCGAATCCTATGTGACCGCAGGCAGCATCGCGCAGACCGGCGGGCAGACGGCGATCAACTATCTCGCGGTCGGAAGCGGCACCACGGGCGGCGTCGCCAACGTCGGTGCGCTGAACGTCAGCGGCGGGACGCTGACCCTGGGCACCGGCCTGCAGGTCGGTGACTTCGGCGGCTCGGGGACGGTCAACCAGACCGGCGGACAGCTGGTCATTCAGCCCGACTGCGGCGACCCAGCCCACTGCGCGCTGTTCAACATCGGCAACCAGGGCGGGACCGGCGTCTACACTATCTCGGGCGGCAGCCTGACGCTGACCAGCGGCTCGTTCGGGCTCGGCCGCAACAGCAGCAACAATCCGGCGAGTAGCGGCACGCTCAACCTGAGCGGCTCGGGGCTGGTTGACCTGACCGCAGGCTTCTTCACCATCGGTAACTGGCTCGCCGTCAACGGCACGACGCAGCCGGGATCGGGTGTCGTCAACCAGACCGGCGGCATTTTCCGCATCGGCAATGCCACCAACCTCTATCTGTCCGGCAGCGGCGACGGCACCTACAATCTGCTCGGCGGCGCGCTCGAGATCGGCGGAACGTCGTTCAACGCCAATTACAACAACCATGGCGGCAGCGCTCAGCTGAACCTGGGCGGCGGCACCGTCCGCGCCACGGGAACGGCGCTCGCCGCCTCGGTCGACGCGACGTTGCTCGCCGGCACGCAGTCGACGATCGACAGCAACGGGCTGGGGGTCAGCTGGTCGGGCGCGCTGTCGGGCAGCGGCGGACTGGTGAAGACGGGGGCGGGCACGCTCTCGCTGACCGGCACCAACGGCTATACCGGCGGCACGACCATATCGGCGGGCACGCTCCAGATCGGCAGCGGCGGCACCGCCGGCAGCATCGTTGGCGATGTCGTCAACAATGCGTCGCTCGCCTTCAACCGCTCGGACGCGCAGAGCTTCGGCGGCACCGTCTCCGGCAGCGGCTCGGTCACCAAGGCGGGCGCGTCGACGCTGACGCTGACTGGCGCCAACAGCTATACCGGGGCGACCACGATCGCGGCGGGAACGCTGGCGCTCGCCGGTGGCGGACGCATCGTCGGCGATGTCGTCAACGACGCGACCTTCGACATCTCGGCCACGTCGGGCGCCGACGTCGTCGTCGGCGGGTTGTCGGGCGCCGGCGCCGTGACGCTCGGGACGCGTATGCTCGGCCTCAACGGCTCGGCGGGCGTCTTTGCGGGCAGCATCTCGGGCACCGGCGGCCTCCGGCTGGCGAGCGGGAAGCAGATCCTGACCGGCGCCAGCAGCTACACCGGCGGCACGGTCATTGTCGGCGGTACGCTGCAGATCGGCAACGGCGGCACGACCGGAAGCTTGATCGGCGATATCGTCGACAACGGCACGCTGGCGTTCGACCGATCCGACGCCATGAGCTTCGGCCAGGCGATTTCGGGCAGCGGATCGCTCCTGAAGTCGGGAGCCGGGACGTTGACGCTCACCGCAGCGAACAGCTTCACCGGGACGACGACGATCGCCGCGGGAGCGCTGGCGCTTGGCGGGACCGGCCGCATCGTCGGCGGCGTCGTGGCCAACGGCGTCTTCGACATCGCCACGACGACTGGCGCCGACGTGACGATCGGCGGGCTGTCGGGCTCGGGCAGCGTCGCGCTCGGGTCGCGAACGCTGGCGCTGACGGGAAGCGGCGGCAGCTTCTCGGGGTCGATCGCCGGCACCGGCGGACTGACGCTGACCGGCGGCAGCCAGACGCTGACGGGAGCGAACAGCTATTCGGGCGGCACGACCGTCGCCGCCGGCACGCTGCGCCTCGGCGCCGGCGGAACCGGCGGCAGCGTCACGGGCACCTTGAGGATCGATGGCGACCTGCTCGTCGATCGCAGCGACGACGTCAGTCTCGACGGGATGCTGACCGGCAGCGGATCGCTCACCAAGCTCGGCGCGAACCGCTTGACGCTCACCGCGGCGAACGGCTTCGCCGGCACAACGACGATCGCAGCGGGTACGCTCGCGGTGACCGGCGCCGGCCGGCTGGCGGGCAATGTCGTCGACAATGGCGCGCTGATCTTCGACTCCGCAGACAATTACAGCTTCGGCGGCGCCATCTCGGGATCGGGCACGCTGACGAAGGCGGGCATGGGAACGCTGACGCTCGCCGGACTCGCCGGCCACGGCGGCGGCACGACGATCGCCGCCGGCACGCTGGCGCTGTCGGGGGCCGGACGCCTGACGGGATCGCTCGTCGCCAACGGCAGTTTCGACATCGCCGGCGCCAGCGGCGGCGTCGCGATCCGGAGCCTGACGGGCAACGGCAGCGTCGCGCTCGGCAGCCGCACGCTGACGCTCGACGCCGCCAGCGGCGTATTTGGGGGGACGGTCGCGGGCGCCGGCGGGCTGAGCATCGGCGGCGGGACGCTGATCCTCACCGGCGCCAGCAGCCATACCGGCGGCACCGCCATCGCCGGCGGCGCCACGCTGCAGCTGGGCAACGGCGGCGCGTCGGGCAGCCTCGCCGGCGACGTCGTCGTAGATGGACGCTTGTCCTTCGCCCGGTCCGACGCGGTGACGTTCGGCGGCACGATCTCGGGAGCAGGCGCGCTGCTCAAGTCGGGTGCCGGCCTGCTGACGCTCTCGGGCTCGAACAGCTACGCCGGCGGAACGCTGGTGGAGAGCGGGACACTCGCGCTCGCGGCGGATCGCGCGGCAGGGACCGGGCAGATCACGCTCGAAAGCGGCACGACGCTGAGCTACGCCTCGGGCGTCACCGTCGCCAACGCGCTTCGGATCAACGGTCTCGCGAGCCTCGTGGTCGCGAGCGGAGTCGCGACGCAGAGCGGCGCGCTCAGCGGCAGCGGACGCTATATCCTCGGCGGCGCCGGCCGGCTGCTGCTGACCGGCGACAACAGCGGCTTCGGCGGCGGCATCTCGCTGTCGGACCTCACGCTCGACCTCGACAGCAGCGCCGCGCTCGGCGGCGGCGCGGTCGACCTGACCGGCAGCGCCAGCTTTCGCTATGGCGATGCCGTCACCATCGGCAACGCCGTCTCGATCGGCAGCGGCTTGACGCTGGCGGCGATCGTCGATGCCGGCCGTCGGGCGGTCCATGCGGGGCCGCTATCGGGCGGCGGCACGCTCGCCAAGACCGGCAGCGGCACGCTGGTGCTGTCGGGCGCCAACAGCTTCGGCGGCGGCACGCTGCTGGCGGGCGGCACGATCGAGGCCGCGAGGAGCGACGCGCTCGGAACCGGGCGCGTTGATCTTGCCGCGGGAAGCACGCTCGCGCTCGGCGCCGGCATCGCCCTCGTCAACCGGATCGAGCTGTCGGGGGATGCCGCTATCAGCGTGGGTGCAGGGCTGCGGGCGACGCTTGGCGGGGTGGTCGCCGACGGATCGCGCGCCGGCAGCCTGGTGAAGACCGGCGGCGGAACCCTGACATTCACCGCCGCCAACGGTTTCGGCGGGGGGACGCGCATCGCCGGCGGCGCGCTCGAGGTTGCCCGCGGCGACGCGCTCGGCTCGGGCACGGTCGAGCTCGCGGCGGGGAGCGCCCTCCTGCTCGGCAACGGGGTCACGCTCGCCAACGACATCGATCTCAGCGGCGTCGCGACGATCGGCATCGCCACCGGCGAGGCGACGGTCGCCGCGGCGATCGAGAATGGCGCGCGAACGGGTGGGCTGATCAAGACCGGGGGCGGCGTGCTGACGCTGACTGCGGCGAACCGCTATGACGGCGGCACGACGATCGCCGCCGGCACGCTGCGGCTCGCGGCCGGCGGCGGGCTTCGCGGCGCCGTCGCGAACGCCGGTGTGCTGGCGATCGACCAGGGCGGCCGGCTGACGCTCGACGGCGCGATTTCGGGGGCGGGCGCGCTCGTTCACGCGGGGCCTGGAACGACGATCCTGACGGCGGACAGCAGCTATACGGGCGGCACGACGATCGCGTCGGGAACGCTGCAGATCGGCGCTGGCGGCAGCTCGGGGCGCATCATGGGCGACATGCTCAACGAGGCGATGCTGGTCGTCGATCGCTCGGATGCGGTCACGCTCGACGGACGGATCTCGGGCGCGGGAGCGGTGACGAAGGCCGGGGCGGGGATGCTCACGCTGACGGCCGACAACGGCTACACCGGCGGGACGTCGATCGTCGCCGGCGCGGTGCGCGTCGGCGATGGCGGCACGCGCGGCAGCCTTGCGGGAAACGTCGCCAACGCCGGGACGCTGATCTTCGACCGCGCCGATGCGACGGCGTTCGGCGGCGCGATCTCGGGCGCCGGCGCTGTCGTCAAAGCCGGCGCAGGCGTGCTGACGCTCGGCGGCGTCAGCAGCTTCACCGGCGGCACGACCGTGCAGGCGGGCACGCTGCTTCTTGCCAACGACCGCGCTGCGGGCGTCGGCCGCATCCTTCTCGAGGGCGGCTCGACGCTCGGCTATGCCGACGGAATCATCGTTGCCAACGATCTGCTGATCAACGGCGAAGCGCGCCTCGACGTGGCGCAGGGGACCGCCACGCAGGCGGGTTCCATCACCGGCACCGGCCGCTACATGCTGACCGGCAGCGGTCGCCTGCTCATCACCGGCGACAACAGCAGCTTCACCGGCCCGGTGACCATCGCGGGGGTCAGTCTCGATCTGGCGAGCAACGGAGCGCTCGGCAGCGGCGAGGTCGAGCTCGCGGGCGACGCGACGCTCAGCTACGGCGACGGGCTCGAGATCGTCAACGAGGTCAGCCTGACCGCGGGTGCGACGCTCGCGGCGGTGGTCAACGAAGGCGCCGCCGCGGTCCAGTCGGGGGCGATCACGGGCGACGGCGCGGTTGCCAAGACCGGCAGCGGGACGATGATCCTGACCGGCGACAATGACTTCAGCGGTGGCACCACGATCAGCGGCGGCGTGCTTCAAATCGGCGACGGGGGGACGAGCGGCAGCCTCACCGGCAGCGTCACCAACAACGGCACGCTCGCGTTCAACCGCGCCGATACCATGGTTTTCACCGGTACGATCTCGGGGACGGGCGGCATCGTGCAGAGCAGTCCCGGAACGCTCGTGCTCACCGGGCAGAACAGCTTCAGTGGCGCCGCGGCGATCACCGGCGGCACGCTGGCGCTCGCCGGCGCGGGGCGGATCAGCGGGCCGGTGGTCAACAACGGCGTGTTCGATATCGCGGCGGCGACCGGCGGCCCGGTGGCGATCGCGGGGCTGACCGGGCAGGGCGCCGTCTCGCTCGGCACGCAGACGCTGGCGCTCGGCGGCGTCAACGGCAGCTTCGCCGGCACGATCAGCGGTGCCGGCGCGGTCATGCTCACCGGCGGATCGCAGGTGCTGACCGGCACCAACAGCCATTCGGGCGGCACGGTGGTCGCCGCCGGCACCCTGATCGCCACCGCGGCGGCGCTCGGCAGCGGGCCGATCGTCGGCAACGGCGCGCTGGTGATCGACCAGGGTGGCAGCGACGCGCGGCTCGCCAACCCGCTCAGCGGCTCGGGCACGCTGGTCAAGGAGGGAAATGCGAAGCTCGATCTGACCGGCACCAGCGATTTCTCGGGAACGACGCTGCTGGCCGGCGGGGGACTCGCGGTCAACGGCGAGCTGCGCAATTCGGTGGTGTCGGCGGCAAGCGGCACCATCCTCTCCGGCGCGGGCACGGTGGGCGGCGTGGCGCTGGCCGAGGGCGCGGCGATCGCCCCCGGCAACAGCATCGGGACGCTGACGGTCGCCGGCAACGTCGTGCAGTCGGCGGCCTCGGTCTATGCGGTGGAGGTCGATCCCGCCACCGACCGGTCCGATCGTATCGTCGCGCAAGGATCGGCGACGATCGCGCCGGGCGCGATGCTCACCGTCATCAAGGAAGTCAATCTCGCCTACGGCCCCGGGCGCCGCTACACTGTGCTCACCGCGGCGGGCGGCATCAACGGCCGCTATACCGTCACCGGCGATACCGCGATCTCGGCCTTCTATGCGCTCGACGTCCATCATGCGCCGCAGAGCGTGACGCTCGAGGCGACCCAGGTGCGCGCCTTCGCGACGGCCGGCGTGACGCGAAACCAGGTCGCGGCAGCGGCCGGCCTCGACAGCGTCAATGCCGGCAACCAGGTTCACGACGTCGTCGCTATGTACGTCGACGACGCCGCGGCGCCGGCCGCGTTCGACCAGCTGTCGGGCGAGGTCGATGCCTCAGCGCGGACAGCGCTGACCGAGGCGAGTCGTTTTTCGCGCGAAGCGGTGCTCGACAGCGATCATGGCGTCTGGGCCCGTGTTTTCGGCTCGTCGGGCGCTGTCGCGGCGAGCGATACGGCCGCTTCGCTCGACTTTGCCGCGCGCGGTATCGTGGCCGGTGCCGATCTCGGTGCGGGCGAGGCCGTGCGGGTCGGCTTCTATGCCGCCGGCAGCCGCTCGCGTTTCAGCGTCGATGCGCGCGGCTCGCGCGGCGAGAGCGAAAATCGCGAGCTCGGCGTCTATGCGGGCGGCGACTGGGCGCGCCTGCGATTGCGGATCGGCGCCGGCCATGCATGGCACGACGTCGACACCGCAAGGGCCATCGCCATCGACGGCTTCGCGGGCCGCACCGATCGTGCGTCGAAGGCGCGGACGCTGCAGGCGTTCGGCGAGGTCGCATATCGGCTCGGCAGCGACGCCGCAGACGTCGAGCCCTTTGCCGGGCTGGCGCATGTCGATCTCGATAGCCGGCGATCGCGCGAAAGCGGTGGCGCCGCAGCACTCGACAGTTTCGGCACCTCGACCCGGTCGACGCTGTCGATGCTGGGGCTGCGCGGAAACTGGCGCGCCGCGGCGCCGAACGCGGCGATCGGCCTGGCGGCCTCGCTGGCCTGGCGCCATGCTTTTGGAAGCCTTGCCCCGACCAGCACGCTCGCCTTCGGCGGCGGCGACCGCTTCAGCGTCGAGGGCGTACCGCTGGCGCGCGACGCCGTCGTCATCGAAGCCGGCATCCACACCGTCATCGCGCCCGCCGTGACTTGGAACGTCGACTATTCGGGACAACTCGGTCGCGGGCTGAGCGATCACGGGCTCCGTGGCACCGTGAGCTGGAGCTTTTGATGCCGCTGCGTGCCTTGGCGGGGCCAGCTCGCGATCTATCGTTCTTCTCCGGGCTCGATCCCGGGGTGCGCATCGTCGCCGCGGTCGTGCTGTTGGTGGCGGTGCTCAACATCGTCGGGACGTTCCTGCTGTGGCGCTCGCTGCGGCGGTTCCGGAGCCGGTTCGCCACAGCGTCGCCGGCCGATCCGCCGCCGGCGATCGCGAACGCCGAACTGGCTGGCGCTACCCTGCACCATGACGGCATCGCGCAGCGCGAGCGCGAGGCCTTCTATCGCCGGGCGTCGGAGGCGAGCACCGATGCGATCTGGGAGTGGCGCGTCGGATCGCGCGGTATCGCCTGGGGCGACGCGATCGGCGAGCGTTTCGGCTATCCCGACGCGCGCGCCGGGACGACGGTCGACTGGTGTCTCGAACGGATCCACCCCGACGATCGTCCCGGCACGCTCGAGAATGTGCGGCGGGCGTTGGCGGCGGGCGACGAGGCATGGAGCGCCGAGTTCCGCTTTCGCCGCGCCGACGACAGCTATGCGCACGTCCTGGCCCGCGCCCGGCTGTTCCGCGACGATGCCGGAGCGCCGAGCTGGGTGGTCGGCGCGATGATCGACATCTCCGAGCGCAAGCAGACCGAGGATGCGTTGCGCTGGACGGCAAGCCACGACCCGCTGACCGGTCTGCCCAATCGCGGCTTCTTCGATCGCGAGCTGGAGGCAGTGCTCGGCGCGGCGGGGCCCGACAAGGTCGGGCTCATCCTCCTCGGCCTCGACAATTTCACCGAGATCCGGGACGCCTGGGGGCCTGCCGCCGGCGACGCGTTGCTGCGAGCCTTTGCCGACCAACTGACCGACATCGCACCGGCGGGCGCAACCGTCGCGCGTCTCGGCGTCGACGAGTTCGCGATCGTCGTGCCGCGGCTGCCGCCGGTCCGGGCGACGCTCGAGACGATATCGGCCATCGCCGCGCGTCTGACGCCCTCCTTCGCCTTTCAGGGGGCGGCGATCGACTGCTCGGCGAGTCTCGGTGCCGCTTTCGCCCCCGACGACGGGCGCGACCGCCAGGCGCTGCTGCGCAGCGCCGGCCTGGCGCTGTACGACGCGAAGGCCGCCGGGCGTGGCGCGGTGCGAATCTTCAAGGAGGAGATGCGCGTATCCATCGAGGAGCGCGCGGCGATGATCCTCATCGCGCGCGACGCGATCGCCGATGATCGCATCGTGCCCTTCTACCAGGCGAAGGTCGATCTGAAGACCTGCGAGATCGTCGGGTTCGAGGCGCTGCTGCGCTGGCACCATCACCGGCGCGGGCTGCAGCCGCCCAAGGCGATCGACGCCGCCTTCGCCGACATGGAACTCGCCGCCCGCCTGACCGACCGGATGATCGACCGGGTGATCCACGACGCGCGCGGGTGGCTTGACCGCGGTATCGAATTCCGGCGGCTCGCGATCAACGGATCGGCGCCCGACTTCGTGCGCGGCGATTTCGCCGAGCGGCTGCTCGAGCGCCTCCACCGCGCCGGCATCTCGCCCGCCCGCTTCGAGCTCGAGGTCACCGAATCGGTGTTCATCGGCCAGATCGCCGACAATGTGGAACGCATCCTCAACACGCTCAGCAGTGCCGGCACCACGATCGCGCTCGACGATTTCGGCACCGGTTACGCGTCGCTGTCGCACATCAAGCAATTCCCGGTCGACACGCTCAAGATCGACCAGTCGTTCATCAGTGCGCGCGCCGCCGACGACCCCGATGATCTGGCGATCGTCCGTGCGGTGATCGGCCTGGGGCAGAGCCTCGGCATCAGCACGGTGGCCGAAGGCGTCGAAAGCCTCGCGCAGGTCAATCTGCTGCGCCGCGAGGGCTGCGATGTCGGGCAGGGCTATCTGTTCGGCCGCGCCGTCGCCGCGGTGCACGTGCCGCGGGTCATCGCCGAACTGCCGACGCTCTGGCAGGTCGGCGCCACCGGCGAGATCGAGGCGCGTGGCCCGCAATTCGCCCGCCCGGGCGAAGTGTCGGTCGCCGACCTCTAGCGCTTCTCGCCGCTCCGGCGAAACGGGAGCGCCCCCGACGACGTGGCCTCCCGGACGAGCGGTCGCGCCGCGGCGAGCGGTGCGGCGCGCGGGACGCCGGCCTGCTCGCGGAGCAGCCGCTGCAAGGTGCGCGGATGGATGCCGAAGCTGGCGGCGACCTCGGCGGCGCTGCGGCCGTTCTGCTCGATGGCGATCCGCGCCGCGGCAATCTGCTCGTCGTCGAGCGAGCGCGGCCGGCCGAGATGCCGGCCCTGCGCTTGCGCCGCCGCCATGCCGGCGCGCGTCTTTTCGCTGATCAGCGACCGCTGGAACTCGGCGAGCGCGCCGATGACGTGCGAGACCAGCGCGCCGTCGGCGGAGGTGGTGTCGATGCCTTCCTGCAGCGAGCGGAAGCCGATCCCGCGTCGCGCCAGATCATCGAGCAGCTCGACGAGGTTGGGCAGCGAATGCGCCGGCCGGTCGAGGCGCGGGGTGACGAGCAGGTCGCCGGCCTTCAGCGTCGACAGGCATTCGAGCAGGCCGAGGTTGGCCGGGCGCGCGTCGGTGTCGTCGTCGCTGAACAGCCGCTCGCAACCCGCCTTGCGCAGCAACATTTCCTGCTCGTCGAGACTCCGCTCATCTCCGTCGATGCGCGCATAGCCTACCTTCATGGCGTCAGAATCTCCGGCGGACAGACGGTGTCGACATGTTCGGACTGCGGGATGGGGAAACGCTGCGACACGCGCACGCGGCACTTGAAGCAATAAGTGCGCCAAGAGGAAAAATGACGCGAAAATATATGATTAACTTTGGGCGCTCGGAAGAAGTGTAAGATCGGCCGACAGGCGACCGCCCGGCGCCGTGCGGGGCGCCGGGGCGGCGGGCGGACCGGGACGCCCCACGGCGCAGCCGGCTCCGCACCGCTGCGCAACGCTCCGAAATCGGGTGGACGAACCCGGGTTCGCGCCGGGAGCCCGCTGGTCGAGCGCTTATGCCCACCCCGACGAAGGAGGGCCGCGCCGGCAGACGCTGCTGGCCATGCGGGCGGGTTGGTGGCGCCAATATCGGTCTTTGTCCCTTCTCGCTTGATTCAACCCGTCCGACGGCCATGGGTTCATCGCTCGTGGTTTCCGGGGCGTGACCGCCGCCCGGCCGGCGGATCAGATCGAGGAGGACATCGTGAACAAGCTGGCCCCGATCCTTGCCGCGGCCCTGCTCCTGACCGCGCTACAGGTGCGGGCGCAATCGACCCCGGCGGCCGCAGCGGCCGGCCCGGCCGTCTATATGGCGGCCGGTGCCGCCACGCGGCCCGTCGCCGATGCCTATTTCGCGGCCTATTTCGCGCGGGACTGGGCGCGGCTCGAGCCGCTCCTGGCAGACGACGTCAGCCTCAACGATCCGACGGCCACCCTGTTGTTCGGCGCCGGGGGAGGAGCGATCGGCAAAACGCAGGTGATGACGGGCCTCCGCACGGTGTTCGCCGGGGTGAAGGCGTTCGACTTCCGGCAGCAGCGAGCGCTCTATTCGGGGAATTTCGCCATCTACGAAGGCGATCTCGACATGACGATCGATATGCGCGACGGCCGCGACGTCAGCAGCACCACCCCGATGGTCGTCGTGCTCGAGGTGAAGGACGGCAAGATCTTCAGCCACCGTGACTATGTCGACTATGCGCCGTTCGTCCTCGCCGAACGCGCCAACCGACCGCCGCGCAAGTGAGCCGGCTCGCTGTCCTGCACGCCTCGGCCCGGACGCGGACGAATGGCACGAGCCGTTCGGTTGGGTGAGCCGCCGGATGGCCCTGGCGGGCGGCGCGCCGCCCCCGGCCGCGGGCGCCGCTACTTCTTCGCCGGGCGGCTGGCGCGCTCGGCCGCGATGAAGGGCGCGTAGTCGACATAGTCGCGGTGGCTGGCGACCTTGCCGTCCCTGACCTCGATCACGATCACCATCGGCGCGACGCTCGTCACATCGCGCCCATCGCCCATATCGAGCGTGTAATCGAGATCGCCTTCGTAGAGGGCGAGATCGCCCGAGTGGATCGTTCGCGTCGAGCGGAACGCCATACGCTTCAGCCCGGCATAGTTGGTGCGAAAGGTAGTCATCATCCGCGCCTTGCCTTGCGCGGCGAGACCGGTGAACAGGCGCGCGGCCGTCGGATCGTGGAAGCTGGCATCGTCGGCGAGCATCGTCTCCAGACGATCCCAGTCCAGGCCGATATAGGCCTTCAGATAGGCGTCGGCGACCGGCGCCGTTGCCGCGCCGGCCTGCAGATAGGCCGTCGGGCCGGTCCGCGGGGCCGGGGTCTGCGCGCCTACGGGCATCGCTGTGGCGGCGAGCGCCGCGACGAGGAACGTGCGGGCAAATGTCATGATCGGGCCTTTCGCAGGGGCCGTGCCGGGGCGGCGCCGACGGGCTTTACCCGGCACGGGCAGGAAGTATCCGCGCCACTGTCAGTCCGGTGGCACGGCGACGGCAACGGCGATGGGGCGAAAGCCTGCCTTGGCGACATCAACCTTCCGACGACCGGATCCGCTGGCGATGGCAAGCGCCAGGCGCGCAGTGGAAAAGCCGGCCGCGTCAAGCCGCGGGGGGCGAAACAGCGCTTTGACGACGCAAAGTGCGGTGACGGGCTGGCGCGCCCGCCCTAGGTTCGGGGGATGAAGAAGGGCGCCACTCCCCTGGGCCATCCGTCGCCATGGCGCGCGCTGCTCATCGCCATCGCCACCTGGGGACTGCTGGCAGCCGCGATGGCAGTGGCCCGTCTGTTCGACGCACGGGCGCGCGGCGCCGCGCCACCCCCGGCGGACGCGATCGTGGCCGCACTACCCTATTTCGTGCCGCTGATGCTGTTGAGCTGGGGACTCTACGTTGCCTTTGCGCGCTGGCCCCGGCTGGGAGAGCGACCGCTGTGGGTCGCCGGACTCATGGCGAGCGTGCTGATCGTCTTCTTTCCAGCCTACCTGGTCTATCAAGCCCTCGTCGAAGTCATTCAGGAAGGCCGGCCGCTCGCGCAGCTCTCCGCGGTCATCGCCAGCCAGAGCCGGTTCGGCTGGTGGACCGATGTGATGATCCTGACGGGCACCTGCGCTGCCCATCTGGCAATGGCGGCGTGGCAACGAACCGTCGAGCGCGATCTCGCCCTCCACCGCGAACGCTCGGAGAATCTGCAGCTGCGGCTCACGCTCCTGCAGGGACAGCTCGAGCCGCACTTCCTGTTCAACAGCCTGAACAGCGTCTCGGCGCTCGTGCGGACGGGCGAGCGGGGTGCTGCGCTCGCCGCGCTCACCGAGCTGAGCGATCTCATCCGCCATGCGCTGCGGGCGAGTCGATCCGGCTGGATGTCGATGGCCGCGGAGATCGTCTTCATCGCACAATATCTGCGCCTGCAGCGGCTGAGGCATGGCGAGCGACTGAGCATCGCCGTCGATGTCGAAGACGGCCGATGGTCGGAACTGGCCTGCCCGCCGCTGCTGCTGCAGCCGCTGGTCGAAAATGCCGTCAAGCATGGCGTCGAGCGAAGCCCCGCCCCGGGATCGATATCGATCGAACTGAAGCTGAGCGGTGCCGACATGATGCGCTTCCGCGTGGCCAACAGCCTCGACCCGAATTTCACGCAACCCGCGCCGCCGGGCACCAACATGGGCCTCGCGATCACCCGCGACCGGCTCGCGGCGCTCTATGGGTCGCGCGCCCTCCTGACGACCGAGCAGCACGCCGATCGGTTCGTCGCCACCCTCGAAATCCCTGTGGAGGCGATCGATGACAAGCCGCCTGGCCCTGATCGTCGATGACGAGCCGCTGGCGCGGCAAAATCTCGCCGCCGCGCTCGCGCTCCATCCCGGGTGGGCGCTGGCCGGCCAGTGCGCCAGCGTCGGCGAGGCGCGTGAACGGCTGGCGCGACGGCGCGTCGACCTCGTGCTCCTGGATATCCGCATGCCGGGCGAGAGCGGCATCGATTTCGCCGGCGAACTGGCGGCGCGCGCCGACGCGCCCTGCATCGCCTTCGTCACGGCCTTCGACGATCGCGCGATCGACGCGTTCGATCTCTTTGCGCTCGATTATCTGCTGAAGCCTTTCGACGATGCCCGCTTCGCGCGGTTGATCGAGCGCGTCGAGACGATGCTGTCCTATCGCGCGGCCATGGCGCAGGCCGTGGTCGCCTTTGCCGACGACCAGGGAAGGCGGTGCGCCGGGCAGGCGCCACCGCCGCTCGAGTTTCTGACCATCCGCTCGATCGGCATGATCGAGCGGATTGCAATCGACGAGGTCGAATGGATCGGGACCGCCGGCAACTATGTGGAGTTGCATCTCGCCGGCCGCTCGGTCCTGCACCGCTGTGCCCTGCGCGAGATCGAGCGACGCCTCCCGCCCGCCGAGTTCCTGCGCGTGCACCGCACGGCGATCGTCCGGCGGAAGCGGCTGCGCGGGCTGATCGTGGACGGCGCCGACAAATATCGCGCGACGATGGCGTCGGGAGCCCGGCCGCCGGTCAGCGAGCAGCATGTCGATGCCGTTCGCCGCGAGCTGGGATGTTGACCGGGACCAAAGGCCGCTTCGGTGACGTGAATTCCGCTGCAGCGCGGCGCGCCGGTCGCTAGATTGGCCGGCGGGACCCCGAATTCTCGCCGGAGAGTCGATGCGTATCCTGGTGCTGCCGATCCTCGCCGCCGCTGCGGTCACGCTGCTCGCCGCCGCGGGCGAAGCGCCGCAACCGCCCGCGGCGGCGCTTTCGGTCGTCATCGACGACGTGCTGCGACGCAACATCTTCGATCCCGCCGTCCTCGTGACCGAGAGCTACGCCAAGGTGCGGACCGAGGCGGCGGCGCTCGATCAAGCGGCGAGCGATCCGAAGGCCTTTGCCGAGGCCTATAATCGGCTCTGGCAGGCCGGGCCGACATCGCATGTGCGCCTGACCCCCGCGCACGGCACGGCCGAGGCGACCGCGGCGATGCTCGACGCCATGGAGGCCGGGCCCAAGGCGCTGAGCCTCGAATGGCGGGGCGACGTCGCCATCCTCACGATCAACACGATGATGGGAAGCGACACGATCGCCCGCGTACACGCGTCGATGGCCGAGGTGGCGGCGCGGCCGGCGCGCGGGCTGATCGTCGATCTGCGATCGAACGGCGGCGGCGCCTTCGTCGGGGTCGCGCTCGCCGCCCATCTCATCCAGCGGCCGCATGACGCGGGCGCCTTCTATTCGCGCAAGTGGACGCGCGCGCATCGCGCGCCCCCGCCGCGGGCGGCGGTGAATGGTCTCTCGCCCTGGACGGGATGGTCGATCCGGTCGTTCTGGCGCGACGTCGTCGCGGCGCCGGTGACGCGCGTCCAGTTCCAACCCGCGGCCCCGCATTTCGGCGGCCCGGGCTATGTGCTGACCAGCCGACGGACCGCCAGCGCCGCCGAGATGACCGCCGACGCGCTCGCCGCGTCGGCGGGCGCGATCATCGTCGGCGAACGAACCGCGGGCCAGATGCTTTCGCAGATGCCCTTCGACCTCCCGCAGGGGCTGCAGCTCTATGCGCCGATCGCCAGCTACGTCTCCTGGCGCGCCGGCGTGATCGAAGGTCGGGGGATCGAGCCGCATATTCCCGTCGCGGCCCCCGACGCGCTGGCGACGGCGCTGGCGCGGTTCGGAGCGGACCGGGCTGCGGCGCCGCCCGGCGCCGTCGATCCGGCGATCGATGCGGCGCGCGCCGCCTTCCTGCAATGGGCCGACGCCTTTCGCGCCGGCGCCTTCCGAACGCAGTGGCTGCTGACCCACCCCGGGATACGCTATTGGAGAAGCGCCGGCCGCTGGAGCCGCGGGATGCGGGCCGCGCAGCGCCGCACGGGGGGGCTGGCGGAGTTCGACATCGACAGGGCGCTGCGCGTCAGCGCCGCGCAGATCCCCTGTACCGAGCACGGACACTGCTACCGCGAGGACGTCGACTATGTGCTGTTCACGATCCGCTCGCGCTACCACGGCGCCAGACAGCCGCCGCAGCCTGAATATGCGGTGATGGCGATGGCGGACGAAGGCTGGCGCTTTGCCGGCGGCACCTTCCCGTTCCGACCGCTCGGCGAAACGGCGGTGCTGCTCAACGCCGCGGACGAGCGGCGCTACCGCGCCCTGCAGAAATAGTGGCGTCGTCGGGGCGGACCCGCAACGTTCGCGTACCGGTTTCGCGCTTTCGTCCCTCGTCGCTCGCAGGTCCCCGGTGGCCCCGGCATGCGGGGGCAAGTGATCGACGGAGACGGACGACGATGAAGGGTCGATGGACAGTTGCGATGACGTGCGCCGCCGTGCTGTGGGCGCCCGCGGCGTCGGCGCAGGACGATTTCCGGACGAAGCTGCGCGCCGGCGTCGAGCGTCTGCAGTTCCTGAAGGGCGATTGGCGCGGCTGCATGCGAAACGCCGACAAGGCCGGCGGCTGGGGCGCGGGGACCGCAAAGGCCGCGCATTTTCGGCCGAGCCTCAACGATCTGTATCTCGAGACCGAGATGGTCAGCGGCAAATACCGCTACATCATCGTCTTCTCATACGACCATGCGCAGGGGCGCTATCGGATCGCGTCGCGCGACGATCAGTCGGGACTGATCGATATCTATGACGGCGACTTCGGTGCCGATGGCGCCCTCGTCGTATCGAATGTGGGTTCGGGGACCCACTACGCCTACAGGGGTGTCAAATATTTCAACCGCCTGAGCTTCCTGCCGACATCGGGCGGCTGGTCGATGATCGTCGAGGCGTCGAACGACAGGGGCGCCAGCTGGAAACCGCAGACGCGCTTCGATGCCTGGCGGGACGGCGCCGGGAGCGCGCCGTCGTGCTGAGAGCGGTCGCCAGCGGAATCGCCATGATCGTCGCACCGTTCGCCGTGGCTGCAGCGGAGCCTTCGGCCGCCGAGAAGCTGGCGCGCGCCTATGTCGAGGCCTATTCGCGCGCCGACTGGAGCGCCATGGAACCCTTCATGGCCGACGACATCGCCTTCGTCGACCGGACCAATCCCGATCCGCGCTCCCTCCCGGTCTACGAGGGGCGCACGGCCGTGCTCGCCATGTTGCGCGAGTTCGGCGCGAAGAGCGGCGTGATCGAACTCGGATTGGACTTTCCGATCGTCTTCGAGAGCAATGGAGTCGTGGTCTTCGCCGGCAAGGTCAACACGCTGAGCGCCGCGCCCGGCGCGACGAAAGGCTATCGGTGGCGCGCCGAGCAGGTGATCGCGCTGACCGTCAGCGGCGGCAGGATCGTGCGGCACGAGGATTTCGCCAACTATGCCCGTCCCGTCATCGAGGAGCAGCGCCTGCCCGGCACGGGGAGCGACCGGGGCGTCAGTGCGAGCGGCCGTTCGCAGGCTGCGCGCGCCGGCGGGTTGCTTCGGGTGAGTCCGCCGCCGGGGATTGCCGTTGCAGCGATGGGCCGCTGAAACGGCTGTGGGCCCGGCAAGGATGTACGGGCGGGGGAACATGACGTCGACGACGTCTGGGGGCTGACATGCGAAGGATTTTACGGGCGCTGGGCGCGAAGTGGCGGGCAACCCCCTGGTGGCTGCGCCTGGCCGCGATCGGTGCCATGTTATGGCTCGGACGCAAATGGCTGCTCATTGCCGCCGCGATCATCGCGTTCCATCCCATCCCGATCCCCCCCTTCTGGCTGAGCGAGCCGCGCTCGCCGACGGAAGCGCGGCTCCAGGATTTGCGGCATTTCGCGCATGTCCGCCGATACGAGCGCTCGATGACCGACGAGACGCGCGCCCGCTTTGATGCCGTGGTTGCCGATCTGCACCGGCGGGCGGGAGCGTTGAGCGACGCCGAGTTCATGCTCGGGCTCGCCCGGGCTCAGGCGACGATCGACAATGGCCACTCCAATGCTTCCGCCGCCGCGATGGTCCGTCGCTTTCCCCGTCTTCCGGTGCGGATGGCCTTTTTCGGCGAGGAGTTGCGCGTCCTGCGCGCATCGCGGGACCACCGCGATCTGCTGGGCCTCCGCGTTACCCACATCGACGGCGTGAGCGTTGCCGAAGTCGCGCGGCGGTTTCGGGACGCCTTTGGGGGCACGGACGCCAACTACCGCGTGGTCGCGCCCTTGCTGATCGAAACGCCGGCGTTCCTGGACGCGGTTGGTCTCTCCGGTGGGGCGCCCACCTTGCGCTTCGTCCGCGCAGAGGGCGCGACGATCGACCGTACGCTGCCGCCCCTCGATGCGCGCTCCGTCGATACCGGAACCTTCCCTGGAGATCTGGCGATGCCCTGGCGTCGCGACGATCCTCGGCTGATTCCGTTCGCGCCCGCGGGTTCGCCGCTTTTCCTCGCTCGTCCGGCGCGGGGCTATTGGTGGCAGGACCTCCCCGAGCTCGAGGCCGTCTATTTTAATCTTCGCACCAACCTCAACGACGACTCGGCGCAGAGCCTGCGCGACTTTTCGCAAGCGGCCATCGAGATGCTGCGGAGCCGCCGCGACCGCCCGCGCGCCATCATCGTTGACCTTCGTTTCAACCATGGTGGCGACCTTTCGCTCACGCACGATTTGATGGTCGAGCTGGGCGACGCGGTCGGTGCCGACGGGCGCATTTACCTTCTGACCAGCGGCAACACCTTCTCGGCAGCGATCGTCAGCATGGCCTTCGCAAAGGAAGCGGCTCCAGACCGCACACTGATCGTCGGCGAGGAGATCGGCGATCGGCTGCAATTCTGGGCCGAAGGCTGGAGCTTTGAACTGCCCAACAGCGGCTTTCGCGCTCGCTATGCAACCGCCTTCTACGACCTGCAGAAGGGATGCCGCGGCCTGTTTCGCTGCTATTGGGGGGTCTTCTACCTCTTCCCGGTGATCGTTGACGATCTCAGTGTCGATATCCCCGCGCCGCTGACGTTCGACGCTTACGCGGCCGGGCGCGATCCGGCGCTCGAGGCTGTCCGTCGCGCCGAAGCCGTCCGGGCAGCGGGGCGGTGACCCGCCGCTCCATCGCGTGGGGCGGCTGGTCGCTCCTGCTGATTGCCTGCCTCATCTATGCGCTGGACGCGCTACCCTATCTGTTCGCTCCGGCGAGCGAGCTCCGGCTTCGTCCCGATCCCCCGAGCGAAGAAGTTGCGCTACGCGTGCATGCCGCCGGCGGACTCGTGGCCCTCGCCCTCGGTCCGTGGCAGTTCCTCCCGTCGCTGCGCCGGCGTCTGCCGCGACTGCATCGGTTCACCGGCTATGGATATGTCGTCGGGGTGGCGGGCGGCGTGGTCGGCGCGGTCGTGCTGGCGCGCACGCCGGGCGGCGTCGGGGCGAACGCTTTCGCCTTCTACATGCTCGCCATCATCTGGAGCTTTTCGACGGCGATGGCGCTTTGCCACGCCCGCCTCAGGCGGTGGGACCAGCACCGAAACTGGATGATTCGATCGTTTGCGCTGACCTTCGCGGCGGTAACGCTGCGCGCCGGCATGCCGGTTCTCGGCTGGCTCGGCTTCGCCCCGTCGCAATTCTATACGATCGTCGCCTGGGCGTCGTGGACGATCAATCTACTGGTCGTCGAATGGCTGCTGTTGCCGCTTCTCGGTGCCGGCGGACCCGCTCGAGCGAAGCCGCCGACCTGAGGATACAAGGGCGACCGCGTGCGTCGGCGCCAGCCTCCGCTTTCCGTTCGGCGCGCCGAACCTGGCCGCTGCGCGCGCTCGGCCGCCAAGGTCTGCGCGCGTTGGCGGCGCTGCAGGATGCTCGCGCGGCGCCCGGTATGGCTGGGGCGTCGGTGGACCGGTCGTGGCGCATTGAAAAAGGGCTTCGCATCGCTGCGAAGCCCTTGAAAAACCTGGTGGACGCACTTGGGCTCGAACCAAGGACCCGCTGATTAAGAGTTCTCAGCTCAGCCGGATCATAGCTGCTCATGCCGAACGGGCAGGGTGCAAATTCCCCTGTAACTCCTAGCGAAGTGATAGCATGGATGCAGATACCTGCTCATTCCATCTCACCCTAAAGGAGTGCCAAATCAGTGCCAAATTCCGTATTGACCGACGTGTCATTGAAGCGGCTGGCGCTCCCTGAGACCGGCACGCTTACCTATTGGGATACGACCGTGAAGGGCCTTGGCGTCCGGGTGTCGCCCAAGGGCACCAAGACGTTCATCGCGCTTGTCGCGAGCGGCGCCCGCCACAAGATCGGCCGCTATCCGCTGATCGGCCTTTCGACCGCCCGTGAGGAGGCCCGCAAGCTCCTCGCCAAAAAGACGCTCGGCACCTACGAGAAGCCGCACACCATCACCTACGAGACGGCGGTGGAGCGCTACCTAAAGGCGTGCGAGGACAAGAACCGTCCCCGGACGATCGCCGACTACCGGAAGCACCTTGCCCGCCTGCCGTTCAACGGCCGGCGTCTCACCACCATCAAGAAGCGCGACGTTGCCGCGGAGCTCGAGGCGATCACTGCCAAGAGCATGAGGGCGCACGTCCTCACTTCGGCAAAGGCGTTCCTGTCATGGTGTGCAGGGCAGGGGTACATCGACGCTTCCCCTATCAGCGCACTCAAGAACGCCTCCCAGAAGCGTCAGCAGGCGAAGCCCAAGCGTGCCCTCACGCCGGACGAGCTCAAGGAGGTTCTGACCACGGCGCTCGCAGCACCGTACCCGTTCGGGCACATCGTCGCGCTGCTGATCCTCACCGGGCAGCGCCGCAACGAGGTCGCGTCGATCGAGTGGGAGCGCATCACTCCCGAGACCATCACGATCTCGGCTGAAGTGGCCAAGAACAGCATCGAGCACACATTTCCCTACGGGACACTGGTACGCCAGGTGCTCGACAGCATCCCCGCCTACGCCAAGCAGAGCCAGTACGTGTTCCCGGCCCGATGCGAGACGATGAAGGGCAAGCCAACCACCGTGTTCAACGGGTGGAGCAAATCAAAGGCAGCCTTCGATAAGACGCTCAAGGGAGTGGGGCCGTACAAGCTTCACGATCTGCGCCGGACGTTCTCGACGACCCTGCAAAGTCTGGAGGTTCCGCTCGAGGTCCGTGAGCGGCTGCTCAACCACATTTCCGGCACCCAGGCCGGACTTGGAGGCATCTACAACGTGTACGCCTTCAAGGACGAAATGGCGGCAGCGATTCGGAAGTACGACGATTTCCTGATAAAGCTGACGGTCCCTAGGGTCTGACCCACGGGCATCCGGATGCTCCAGAAATGGAGTTCCGCGATGAGGTTGCTATCGAAAACGGAGGTGCGTTCAAAGGTACTTTACTGCCCAGCACACATAGCCCGCCTCGAGGCGGCCGGACTGTTCCCCAAAAGGGTTCGTCTCGGCGCTGCAAGGGTCGGCTGGGTGGAACAGGAAGTGGAGGACTGGATCAAACAGCGCATCGCCGAACGCGACGCACACACCGACTCCTAACGGAGCCGACTAACCCTCGGACAGGCAACTGTCCGGGGGTTTTTCATGCCACCATACGGAGCCACCATACGCACCACCATCCTGTATGGTGGTGGCCAACATGTGGAATACCCACGTACTCCTTACACTTCCGCACCGTTTCGTCGGGCCTACCGGCCACGACCCAATGCGATAATCACCCTCCTCCCGGAGGGATGCGCGGCTACCTGCCTAAAGGACAGTCCGCCTTTATCGCATTGGGTCGTGGCCTATCGTCCAACGACGAAACGGGCGGACCGTGCCACTTGTCCTTGACCGATACAGATCACCTGCCCTCCCACCCTGTCCTATAGGACTCCCGCGCGTGCTGGCGCGCCGACAGGTACGGCTACTGGCGCAGTGCGCGCTCGACTATCCACCCGGCCAGCTTCAGCACCAATGCCAGGGGTACCACCACGAGCAGCGTGGCTACCATCACGCCGCCGCGCACCACGCTCGAAGTCGGGGGCAAACGTACCTTCATTTCCGGAGCCTGCACCGGACAGGGACAGAACGCAAAAAGCCCCACCGGCTTGGAGGGGCTTTCAGCGCAAAATGAGCGAACTCACCCGCTTCCCTATCCTACCATTTAGGGGGCGCGCACAAATCGCTCCGGGCGGCTTTTCCCCACTCTTGCTAAATGCCTGTACTTGCACGTTTTCTATTGTGCCGGTACAATGGACGAAGCCGGTCGATTAGCACCGGCACAATCCCACAGTTATGACCAAACTACCTGATACCGACTGCCTCGATTGCATCGGTGAGCGCCAGAACTATGGCGCTGCGAACTGCCCGGCTCATTACCGCCCCGAAGTTGGCAAGGTGTTCCGCGTCCTCATCACGGAGACCCTCGTAAGCAATCTCGACATCATTGCCGAGGACGCTGACGAAGCACGTGACCTTGCATGGAGCGCTATCACTGTCGGCGGCATCACCCCTTGGAATGAGGAGACCCAGGGCTTCGATACCGATGACGTAATTGAACTCACCGGAACCGAGGCATCGGAGGCATATCCGGGTGCGCTTGACCGCCGGGAAATCGAAAACAGCTAGCGCGTATGGAGGCACTAACCATCCGCATCTATGCCGCTGCCGAAGGTGGCTACATGTACGACATTTACGACACCGATGTTGCCGACAACATCGAGCCAGAGCTGGAAAGCGTGGACGGCGGTTTATGCACCACGACCATGCTCAACGCGCTCGGCATGGCAGCACAGCAGGCCGAGGAGCTTATCGAGCGCGCCAAAGGCGAGGAATGCCCCGGATGCGGGGCTGACATGGGCGGCGACCACCAGCCGCCGCAGGCCATATCCCGCTACCAGCACGGCAGACTTTGCTCCCCCTGCGGTACGCAAGAAGCCATCGAGGGTGACTTCATCGGCGAACGCTAGTTTCTCCGCAGTGCCCCGTCCGCATGGGCACCATCGGGGACGCTAACCAGCCCCGCTAAAGTTATGAACCGACCAATCAAGTTCCGGGCGTGGGACACAGACAAGAAAGCGATGCTGCCAGCGCAAGACCTGACCCAGGCTCGCGCCCACTGGACATGGCTAGGTGAGTTCGATTTCCCACTCATGCAATTCACCGGCCTCACCGACAAGAACGGGAGGGAGATTTATGAGGGGGACATCATCAGCAATTGGCAGGCGAGCGCCAACGAGGTTTTCTGGGACGAATGCGGCTTTGCCATGCGCAACTACCATGCCGGAAGCCTGCCGTTCTGGAGCTACGCGGCATCCAGCGTGGTCGTAGGTAACGTGTTCGAGAACCCCGACCTAATCGCGTAGCCATGCCCAATCCCAAGACCTACTCCGAGGGCCAGGCGCACGCCGCCCGATCCAAGTGGGCCAAGATGACCCCCGAGGAGCGCAGCGCCGAGGGATACCGTCTTGCAGCGGCTCGCGCAGCGAAGCGCGCCCGTCTCAAGGACGCGGGTCATCCAGCCTAACGGACACGCTATCGGACATCCCAAACCCCAGTGGAGAACAAAAGGGGTACGCTGTTTGCACCCTCGCGATACAATGGGGAGGGAAGTACCTTCGTTTCGCGGTCGGCTGGGCATTCCTTCCCGAGACGAGGCTCTACCCAGACCGACCCATGAATATCCTCACCGTCGGCTTCGACAAGCGCCCGATCCTGGAGCGCGTGCCAAACGACAATTTCTTACTCATCGACGATGGCCCGATCGCTGACGCGGTAGCGACGTCGAAGCGCACGGTGCGTGTGCTCGATCTCGACAAGGACACCTTCGACCCGCTCAAGGACATGGACTACCGCAAAGCGCGGGACTTCATCGCTGTCCTAGATGGCACATTTCCAGAGGGCGAGAACACGCTGACCAGAGCGACGGCGCGCTGGCAGATACTCGAGGCGCTGCGCAGCGAGCCGGCGTCGCTGTCGCAACTCCTCCCACCGAAAAAGAAGGAGAACGCCTACGCGCACCAGCTTATCGACCAGCTCCTCTATTCGCCTGTCCTTGAGCGTGTCCTAAACCACGGCCACAACCTGTCCTTGAAGGGGACCATCATCGCGCGCCTCAACCGGGCAGAGCTCGGGGACTTCGACTGCTTCGTGCTCGGCAATCTCCTCATCAGCCAGTACCCCGGAACGGTCATCGTGCCGGACTTCGGCTTTTACGCCTGCCCCTTTCACTCCGCCCTCATCCGCCAGGAGCGGCTCATTGCCGGGATCAACACGTTTGCCGAGGTGCCGAAGCTCCGCAGCCATTTACTCCAAATTGGACTAAAGATTCCGAGCCAGGCTGTCCCCGACGACGCGAAGTTGCTTGCACTATACGCAGGGCTTCACCCCGACCCTTCGCGCGAGGACAACCCGTACAATCGCTTCATCCAGGCCGCGATCCACCCGCTTGACTCCCAGCCTGCTTAAATGGACCTTCCCAAATAGGGGGAGGTACTATCATGCAGGTTCAATTTGTTCGCGGCACCGGCACTACCGGTATGATCCGCAGCCGGCCAATTTTCACCCTTGCAGTGACGCTCCAGCTCACCGATGCCGAGCGCGACTTGCTCACCAAGTACGGCTGGCTGAATGTTTACATTGAGACAGCGACCGGGGCCGATCTGGATGGCGATCATCCGATGCGCAACAAGACGCTCGATCAATTCGTGCGAGGCGTGACGCTGGAAGCGGAAAAAGCGTCGCCGCTTGTGGAGTGCGAGAACTTGCTGATCCGAGCGGCTGAGGAAGCCCTCCAGACATGCGGTCTATATGAGACCTTCAGCGGCCGGACCCAGGTGTTTGAAATCTCTGCGGATGGCCACAAGCTCGTAGCGTAATGGGCTTTTTTGACTTCCTTTTCGGTCCACCGCCAGAGACAGCGGCCGAGAAAGAGACCCGCGAACTCATTGAGCTCTACGATGCGATAGTTCGCTCGCCATTTCCTGACGAGGCCGCGGCAGAGCGGATCGTAGACGCATACCTGGAAGTCCTCGATCGCGAGCTATCCGAACCGATGCGGGCCGCCATCCGCGGCATCGCGCGGATGGAGCGTGTGTTCCAACGGCCGCATTTTGAGAAGCTAACGCTTGCGGAAAAGGTCAACCTTCGTAAGCAGCTCGTGACTTGGAACCGTAAGACGCGCGACGGGCAGGAGCTCTTGGAGGAGCTCATCGTCGGCTTTTTTGTGCCGATAGCCCAAGCGCTGCCTAAGGCCAAAGCGCCGTCGCCATTCACGGTGCCCTTCATCTATACCGTGCCGGATGCCAAGAAGCTCATCAGCCGACTATTCAAATCAGTCGTGGCTGACGAGTATGCGGAGCGCGGCCTATTTACTGATCTGGGGTGGCAACTTCATGTCAATGTTTGCCGAGCGTCCGGGTGCGATCCGTATAAGCCGGGCCGGCTTATTCACGCCTTGGATAGCCGCCTCACGCTCGAGGAGGTGAACGAGACGTATCTGCACAAGACGCCTTTAGAGCCGCTCTTTGCATCGCCTGTCCCCCTGAAGCTCACTCACGAGGATCGGTTCAATCATATGCACGTCGTTGGCGGCACCGGCGCCGGCAAGACGACGCTCATCGAGCGCATTATCCATCACGACATCCAAAGCGACGACCCGCCTTCAATCGTACTTATTGACCCGCACGGAGATCTCGTGCGCAAGCTGACCCGTGCCGACACCGGCATCACCGACCGTCTAGTTCTCATCGACCCAAGGGACATCGATCACCCGCCAGCGCTCAACGTGTTCGCACTCAACCAGGAGCGCATGAAAGGCTACGACGACGCGATGCGTGAACAGGTGACGGCATCCGTCATCGAGACGTTCGACTACCTGTTTTCTGGCCTCTTGGGCGCTGACCTCACCGCTAAACAGGGCGTCTTTTTCCGCTATGTTGCGCGACTCATGCTCACGCTTCCGGAAGCAATGGGGCGCAACGCCACCGTCCTAGACATGCTCAATTTGATGAATGATCCGCAGCCCTATGGCACTGCGATCGGCATGCTACCCGAAATCCCGCGCGAGTTTTTCATGCGCGACTTCATGGGCAAGAACTTCCAGCAGACCAAGGAGCAGATACGCTACCGCCTCCAGTCCATTTTGGAGAACCCCACGCTGGCGCGACTGTTCACCAGCCCCGAGACGAAGGTGGACCTGTTCAGCGAACTGAACCGCGGCAGCATCATCCTTGTAGACACGGCTAAAGACTTCCTGAAAGGCGGCAGCTCAACGTTCGGCCGCATTTTCATATCACTCACGCTCCAAGCGATCCTCGAGCGCGCTGCCATTCCCGAGGAGCAGCGCAAGGCCACGTTTCTGTTCATCGACGAGGCTGCATCCTACTTCGACAGCAATATCGACGACTTCCTCAACGAGGCACGGAAATACCGTTGCGGCATCGTCCTTAGCCATCAATACCTCGACCAAGCGACACATGGGCTTCGCGCTTCGCTTGCGGCCAACACCGGCATCAAATTTGTGTCGGGGGTCTCCGCTAGCGACGCGAGTGCGATGGCGAGGGAGATGCGGACGACCGCCGACTTTATCCATTCGCAACCGCGGCTCCAGTTCGCGGCGCATATCCGCAACGTCACCCCGCAAGCGGTGTCGATTCCGATCGAACCAGTGAACGACGTGCCCCAGCTTTCATCCGAGCTATACAGAGAATTGCTAGAAGCAAACCGCGCGAAGGTGTCGCTTCCGCCCGAGGCGCGACGAGACTCGAGCCGGCCCAGCGAAGCGCCGTGGCCCGAGGAAAAGCCAGCAAAACGGCAGCAAAAGCGGCGATCAGCCGAGGACGTTTCCGAGGGATGGTAATATTTTAGGGTGCTCATACCGCCCGTAGCGCCTCATGCCGACCATGCGGCATCATGGCGAACGGTTACAGCCGCCCGACGGCTTTGTACTTCCCCACACATGACGAACCTCGACGGACTCGCACGCCGCCTGCGGCACGCCCCGCCTAATCGCGATACGCGCCACACTAAGGCCCCGGATCACCTTCAGCTCACCGAGGCTGACTTCCTCGTGTTCGAGGCCATCGACCGGCACGGGCCGCTGCCGACGCACTACTTGTTCGAGTTTGTCCGCCACGTCCGAAAGGACTACGCCTATTTCCAACACCGGCTCACCGAGCTTTATAACGGCGACAAAGGCGGGAGCTATCTCACCCGGCCGCCTCGTCAGTTCGAGGGCTTCGAGGCGCGCTACCAGCACGTTGTTTACGACCTCGCACCGCGGGCGCGGGTAGCGCTCATGGAGCGCGGCACCTTGGGCAAGTTCTCACCCAAGCGCACCGATCCTTTCCTCCATCAGCTCATGGGGGCTTGCGTGGGCGCGTCGCTTGAGATCGCCGCTAAGCGAGCCGGCGTCCGGTACGTCAGCAGGGAAGAGATTCTCACGCACCAGAAGGCCGGTGCCTGTCGCGACAGCGATAGCCCAATGTCCGTTCCACTCAGGGGACTGGACCGAAAGACACTCACCCCGGACGACCTTTTCGGCCTCGCCTACCCGTCGGAGGGCGGGCGCGAGAAGTTCAGATTTATGGCGGTGGAGATCGACCGCAACACCGAGAGCATCGAGCGCAAGAACCTCGCGCAGACCAGCTACGGCTCCAAGGTCGGTGGCTACGTCCAGGTCATCGAGACTAAGCGCTACCAGTCGTGGTGGGGCATCCCAAACCTCTCGGTTCTCACCGTCACCACCAACGGCACGCACGCCAGCAACCTCATCGAGTACGTTGGGAAGCACGGCGACTTCCTCGACGCATTCGCGTTCGCTACCGCGCCGGCGTTCGGTGCCAACTGGCGAGTGCCGAAGCAACTCCTCATCGAGCTATTCGAGGAGCCCTGGATAACGCCCGTGGGGACCAAGCGCATCGATCGGCCGTAACGCACGAACCGCCCCGAAAGGCGGCTCACGCGCAGTTATGACCGAACGATGCGTGTCCATCGCTCACCTTCAGCATAGCAAGAAACACCCCTCGCCATCGCGAGGGGTGTGCATTATTCGTCGTCCTTCGGCGGGAATAGGACGCATTCGCCGGAGATCGCGATGTTCGGCTCGAGCTTGATACTGATGCCGCCGTTCGACACTTCCCAGGCGGAGCCGACGCGCGTGTAAAAGTTCTTGTCGTCGGCTCCCTTGCGGGAGACAAAAACCCCGAAGTGGGGGCGGTTTCCACTGGCCATGATGGGCCTCCTTTCCACCCTCAATTCAAGCACGAGATATGCACCCCGCCCCGGCAGGGTGGGGATAGCGATGGTACACTGGAGGCAGTCCTAGCTCTTTGATGGAGGCTGTCATGGCGTTCGTAGACTTCGCCGCCGTGAAAGAGGCGGTCAGCTTTTCCGATGCGATCGAGTTGCTCGATCTAAAACTCCGGCAATCCGGCAACCAGTGGCGCGGGTTCTGCCCGACCTGCAAAGGCTCGAATGAGCGAGCGCTCGTCATCACCGACGGCCGCGGCTTCTACTGCTTTTCGGATCACAAGGGAGGCGACGTGATCGCGCTCGCAGCGCACGTCCTCAACCTTGGGGTGAAGCAAGCGGCGCAGGAGCTCGCTGAGCGCGCCGGAATTGTACAAGTACCTAGTACCCGTACCAGAAACAGTACGAGGAGTACAGTTCCAGAGGGCGAGGGGGAGGCGGGCAGTAAGCTGTCTCCCCTTAGCTACCTGGAGCCCGACCATGAGGCCGTCGTTGCCATCGGCTTCGACCCTGAGTGGTGCAAGACGTACGGAGTCGGCTACGCTCCCCGCGGCGTCGTTCGCGGTTCCGTCGCGGTCCCTTTCCGGGACGAGCGGGGCGTGCTGCTCGGCTACCTTGGGGTGCAGGAACTCACCTACATCCCGGCCGACTTCCAGACCAACAACATCGTGCCCTTCCAAAAGAAGCGCGCATGACCTCAAGCCCCCGGCCAAGCGTCGGGGGCTTTCATTGTGGTAGGATTTGAGAGGCCACGGCTCTAGCGCGTCTCGTGCGCTACTCCCCACCGGCCTAATGAACCGGTAGGCGCACCAGCCCGTATAATCCCACCAACAATGGGACGCGGGGCGGATCACGAGCCAAACCTCAGCCCCCGGCAATCTGTCGGGGGCTTACTCTAAATCCTTTTGCGCGGTGACGTCGGCTGAGATCCGATCGCTTTCGTGAAATAAAGTTGGGCTGCTCATAGCTGCGCATTGCGGCCACGGTGCTTCACCGCGCTTCATGCCGACCTGTGACGGGCGCTTAGATCAGGCATATCGGAGCTGTTGCCAAACAGAGGAGGCAACAGTGAACCAGATTATCGACCCGCGCTCGCGAGGCTTCAATTACGGGGCCGGATGGGGCACCGCCCCCAAGCCGCCCGTCTTTCATGCGGCATCCAAGCTCGCTCGCGATCTTGCAGCGTGCGCCCGCGTCATGTCCGACCAGGCATGGGCGCTGGAGATGCTGCTGAGGGACGTCCGGCTCGCCCATACCGCTCCAGAGAAGGCCGCCGCGGTCAACCGGCTGGCCATCAAATATGCCGAGTACGAGGCGTACCTGGCGCAGGCGCTCGAGAAGGTTTGCGAGGTTGAGGGAGCGCGCAAGACCGCATAGCACGGCGTCTATTTCCTGCACCTAGCCCCGCCTTAATCAGCGGGGCTTTTCTTATCCACCCCTTCGCCAGTCGGCGTTCTACCGGCGCGGTACACTTTCCTCAGTCTGCCCTTTGTCACTGAGGAGAGGTTCGATGACGTTGATGCTTCATGCGGGCGCGGAGCCCGTCGATTATGCACGGCTGCGTGAGCTGCCGATGCCCCAGGCTACCGATACGCACGTCCCAATCGCGCACAACGCGGTGGTGGACATGGTGAAATACTCGCTTGGCTTCTACGGCCACGAGATCGTCAGCGAGGATTACGGCGTGACCCCCGACGGCGCCCGGTTCTTTGGCGTCCTGTCGCTTCGCAGCGAGTACGGCGACTACACCGATACCGTCGGCTTGCGGAACAGCCACGACAAGCGCTTCCCGATCGGCATCAGCTTCGGCAGCCGCGTGTTCGTCTGCGACAACCTCGCCTTCAACGGCGATCATGTCATCCGGCGCAAGCACACGGCGAACGCCAAGCGCGACCTCCCCGGCCTCGTGGCCGAGGTGATGGAGCCCCTGCGCGATCAGCGCCGGCTCCAGGCCCACACGTTCGACGCCTACCGGGCGACGCCACTCAGCGAGACGCAGGTGCATGATGCGATCATGCGCTGCTACCGCCGCGGCGTCATCAACCTCACCCGGATTGCCGACGTGCTTCAAGCCTACGAGGAGCCGCCGCACGATTGGGGCGACCAGACGGCGTGGCGCCTGTTCAATGCCACGACGTTCGCGCTCAACGGGCGCGTGGCGGAGAACCCCGCCGCGACCCGCGACTTGCACCAGGTCATCGACGGCCTGTGCGAGCCCAAGCTCCTCGAGTTCGCCAACTGAAAGGAGGTGATCCTTATCTCCCCGCGCCGGACTCTGGCGCGGGGTTTTTATGTGCATTGGTTTGAGCAATGATGGCCCGCCAATCGTGAGGTAGCCATGTCGATTGATGACAAACGAAAAATGCTGCTCAACGCAGATTTGGCATCTGCTGAGCGAGCAAGGCGTGAGCGAGAGCAAGCAATCCCCATACTGGAGCGGATTTGCGCTGGTATCCGGAAGGCCCTGGCAGATAGCGAAGTGGGGTCGCGGTATTTCGCGGTGCACATCGAGGATTTCGGTTACCCACCCAGCGTCCAGGTAAAACGGAAATCAGGCGAAGACGAGGTTCATATCTGGGGCACTATCGTTGACCGCGTAGGGCCCACGACAATTGACGATTTCGTGCGAACTAAAGTGGCGGACGCCAGCGCCGCCATCGCGCGCGACGCGCACGCCAACAAGGTTCAGCCTGCCGGGTGCTTAAGCGCAGTGGTCATCGGAATTTGCCTATCGGCAGCCGGCGGCGCGATCGGCTTGCTATACTGAGAGCATGTACGAGGAGAAAGTCTACGACATCGGCGACAACGCCCAGGAGCTAGGCTTCGCCTACCTGTTTTTCCGATACGTTTGGCCGGTCATTGTCGCGATTGTTTTCGGCGCAATCCTCTTTCTCGTGCTGCGTTGGTTTCTCCAGCTCGCCATCGAGAACCCTATCGATTTCCTGCCGCGCTATCCGTTGACCTAGCTATCAACACACGGCCGGCCGCGACCATCGGCAGGGCATATACTGACCTCATCAGTAACCGAAATTGCCATGTTCCCATTCCTCAAGCGTGAGAAGAAAGCAGAGCCGACGAAGGGCCTAACCGTAGGTGATGTGATGGCCATGCCGCGCCGGGACCGCCGCAGGTTCAAGAAAGCGACGGGCACATCCATACCGGGCTCTACGCGCCCGATCCGCCGCCCCAGCGGGCGCGTGAGCGCCGCCCGTGCTATAGTCCAGGCGTATGAATAAGCAGGATTATATCGAGCTTCGTAATCAGGCCGGAAAGGACGCCCTTAAGGCGATGGCGTTCTTCTTCATCGTGCTTCCGGTCCTGTTCGGAGTGTTCGTCGCACTCTCCATCTAGGAGCTATGGCCACGGCCAAGAGCAGAGACGACAGCAAAGAAAAGAAGCCCGCCGACGCGGCGCTCGCCAAACGCTTGGCTAACCTTCGTCCCTTCAAGAAAGGCCAGAGCGGGAACCCGAAAGGTCGCCGGAAGGGCCAGCGCGACTACCGCACCCTGTTCTGGATAGCGCTCGAGCATATCGCCAGCCAGCACGACATGACGCCGGAGCAGGTGGAGGAAGCTCTGCACGCCGCCGGCATCACCAAGGCCATCAAGGGCGACTTCTACTTCTACCAGGAGATCGCCAACCGCGTGTACGGCAAGCCGAAGGAGCACATGGAGCTATCCGGCAAGCTCAGCATCGCGGACCTAATCACCACCGCGCATGGCAAAGCCAAGTCCGGAGATCGCGCTCCAAGATAGGTTCAGGGATGACCCCGAGTTCTTCCATCGGGAGGTCTTAGGCCACGAGCCCTGGGGGAAGCAGCTCGAGATAAGCCGCTCCATTCGGGACCATCGCAACACGGCGATCCGCAGCAACAACGGCTCCGGCAAGACCTACCACATGGCGCGCGAGGCGCTTCGCTTCCTCTATGCCTACGGCCCGGAAGCCGTCGTCATCAACACCGCACCGACCTGGACGCAGGTGGAGAACCAGTTCTGGCGCAACCTCCGCGACGCCTACAACAAGGCCCGCTATCCGCTTGGCGGGCACCTCCTCAAGACGAAGCTCGACATCGACGAGACGTGGTTCGCGCTCGGCATCGCGAACGACGAGCACAACATGGAGGGCTTCCAGGGCTGGCACGCCAAATCCATGCTCGTCATCTTCGACGAGGCGTCCGGCATCAGCCCGAAAATCTACGAGGCAGCCCTTGGCGCGATGGCCGGAGGCCACACCGTCCGCTTCGTCCTCATCGGCAACCCGACGCAGAACAGCGGCCCGTTCTACGACGCCTTCAAAGACCCGACGTTCAACAAGATTCACATCAGCGCGTTCGACACGCCCAATGTCCAGGCCAAGGCACAGATAGTCCCCGGCCTCGTGACGTGGGACTTCGTGGAGGAGGTCCGCAAGAAGTTCGGCGAGGACAGCGACGTGTACCGGGTGCGCGTCCTAGGCGAGTTCCCGCAGCGAGCCAGCGACACCCTCATTTCCATAGACAGCATCGAGCGGGCGTTTGGCGCCGATCGCGAGCTCCAGAGCCAGGACGATGACACCGCCGGCCTCGACGTTGCGCGCTTTGGTGATGACGACAGCGCCTTAGTCCGGCGCACGGGAAACACGGCCAAGGTCGAGTGGGTGGTCAACGGCAACAACACGATGGAGCTGGCCGGCAAGTGCGCCATGTACCTTCGCGCCAACAAGACCGTGCGGCTCTACATCGACGTCATCGGTGTTGGCGCTGGCGTGTTCGATCGTCTCCGGGAGCAGCCGGACATCACCGATCGCGTGTTCGGAGTGAACGTGGCCGGGAAGCCGCGGGACGATGATTATCTCAACATCCGCATAGAGAGCTGGGCCAATGTCCGGGACTGGCTACGCGATGCCATCCTCGAGAAGCACGAGGGATTCTATGAGCTGGCGCAGCCCAAGTACAAGATCGCGAGCAGCGGTAAGCTCCAGCTAGAGAGCAAGGAGGACATGAAGAAGCGCGGGGTGAAGTCGCCAAATGTCGGCGACGCGCTTGCGCTCACGTTGTCGAGGGCGACGGAAGGGGAGAACTTGGGAATAGTATTCTTAGCGTTGTAGCGCCGCCGCTTGGAGGAGCGTCAGGGGATCAATCCAGCTTTAGCGTAGGAACCACGACCCAGCCCCCCTGATCTGGCAGAAGTCTGGACGCCCCAAACTCTGATGCTTTGGAGACCTTTCGCCAGTCCTTATTGTTCCTAGCAAAGCGCCAACCCTCGAGCGTCATCACCATCCGCTGCAGCGGAACACCGTGATGATTGGGGTCGTTGAATGCAAAGTCACCCTTCTCGTAGAGGGCGTCACTTGTCTTAGCGGTGATCGCAAGTCCCTCAACAGATCGATAGCCCAGATACCACCCGGCGAGAAAATCTGCATGTAGTTCACGCCACGTCTGTGCCTTCTGCCTGAGGTGAGGCTTTTTAACTTGATATATGTGCGCGAATTCGTGCGCCATAACGCAGGTTATACGGTGCTGACCGTTTCCGTCTTGACTATCCATCTCACTCTGCATGAGGCGCATCCCGAGCAAAATGGTACCGTCATGACTCGGCGAGAAATACTTCTCAGAAGTTGCGAAGGCATTACCCCCCATTGAGGGCGGCTCTACAAAAAAACTCAGCCCAGGCTTAACGCCGAACACCTCCTGCATGAGGTGGGCCTCATGAATGATGTTTGCGTCTAGGAATGCTAGGCCCGTGGAGGTCTGTACGTTGAAAGTGTTGTTGAAGTCGCCGAAGCTCGCCGCGCTCACAAAACATCCAACGGCTGGGGTTTGCGCATGGGCGCGCCCACAGGCGCACGCTGCTAATGCCCCCCCGAACAGTACGCTTATCGCTTCGCGGCGCTGCATCCTTGTACCCCCGACGGAGAGGGTATCAGATAGGCTCGCAGCATCAACCCAAATCCCAGCGACCATTCACCGTTAATCAACCCGACTATGGATTCAGGGCTGTATACTTGAAGTATGAACTTCATCAGCTCGTTGCTCGGTGCAATCGGGAAGCGGAAGGCATATAGCGACACCTATCAGGGCACTTGGCTTCCTATCGGCGGTGACGGCAGGACGATTGGTAATGCCAACCTGCTTGAGGCCAACCGGGAATGGGTTTTCATCGCGGTCGATAAGGTCGCGACGGCGATGCAGGGCGTCCGGTTCAAGGTCATGCGCTACAAGCGCAACGGCGACGACGAGGAGCTATTCACCGGCCCCCTGGTGGACTTCCTGGAAAGCCCGTCACGCACGCTCACCGGCAAGAAGTTCATCTATCTCAACACCGTCTACAAGGAGCTGACCGGCAACGCTTTCTGGGAGCGCAAGTTCCGCAAGCTGGAGCCGATGGTCCCGACCAAGGTTTCCCCATCGCTCACCGACGGCAAGCTGACTGGCTTCCGATACAGCGACGGCGCGCAGCAGCGCGTCCTCGCACTCGATAGCGTGCTCCATGACCGCTATCCTGACCCGGCGCTCCCATTCTGGGGTGCAAGCAAGCTCCTCAAGATCGCCCGCTGGGTAGAAGTCAGCTCTGTCGCGAGCGACCTCCTCAACACGTTCTTCAAGAACGGGGCCGTGTTCGGCGGCTTCATCGAGACCGAGGAGGAGACCGAGACCCGCATCAAGCTCATCAAAGCCGGCCTCGCGAACGAACACACCGGCTCGAGCAACTTCTTCAAGTGGGCCGTGCTTCCCAAGGGCAGCAAGGCGTCTCGCTCGACGGCCAACATGGCTGAAATGGAGATGGGAGCGACGGACGACCGCTACCGGGACAAGATTCTCGCCACCTTCGGCGTCCCTAAGACCCTTGTGGGCCTCACGACCGAGGTAAACCGCGCATCAGCGGACGCCAGTGAGTACATTTTCGCCAAGTACACCCTCAAGCCGATCGCCGACGACTTCGTGGAGTTCCTCAACGTCAACGTCGCGCCGCTCCTCGACGCCAAGGGGGAGTGCTACTTCGCATACGACGACTTCGTGCCCCAGAACATGGAGCTTGCGGTCAAGGAGCGCGAAAGCGCCTTGGGCAAGCATCCGTACATGACCATTAATGAGGCTCGCGCGAGCGCCGGCCTTCCGTCCATCCCTGGCGGTGACATGCTTCCCGACGGCGCACCCCAGGAGGCCGCAGCAGCCCCGGAGATCGGCGCAGCCGAGGAAGATGAGGAAGCGCCCAAGAAGGCCGTCCCCGGCCGCATACGGGCCGCGGTGACGCGCGAGAGGGCAATGGATCGCCTCGCCAGCAAAGCGGTCGAGATAGCAATCGCGGTCCAGGACATCGACGCCATCGCGCACAAGGCATTCGTCGGGCGCGTTGATGGCTATGAGAAGCTAGTCGAAGGCAAGGTCCGCGACTTCAACAACCGCCAGGAGCGCGATGTAGTCCAGCGGCTCAAGCAGCTCACCAAATCCGCGAAGGGCGTGAACCGCAGCGACATCCTCGACATGGACCGCGAGGTGACGGTCCTCGTGGATTTCGTGTCCCCGCTCCTCAAGGGCCTGTTGCTCGAGCAGGCCATCGCTGAGTTCACGGATCAGGCGTTCTCCGGGCAGCTCGACCAGTCGGCACCGAGCATCGGGAAGATCGCGGGCCTTGCCGCGCGCCGTCTCGCCAAGGGCTATAACGACACGACCGCCAAGCTCCTCGCTTTGACCCTCAACGAGGGCATCGTGGCCGGCGACGACATCACCCAGCTCACCGACCGGGTGCGCCGGGTCTACGAGTTCTCAGACATCGTGCGCGCGGCAGCGGTAGCCAGAACTGAGACCTTCTACATAGCTAACGAGGGCAGCCGCGAGGCGTACCAGCAGTCGGGCGTCGTGAAGTCCATGCGCTGGTACACGTCGGAAGACGAGCGGGTCTGCCAGTTCTGTGGCCCGCAGGACGGCAAGACCATCGGCCTCAATGATAGCTTCTACCCCAAAGGCCATGTGCTCGAGGGCGCAAAGGGCGGGGCGCTCACGCTCGACTACCGCTCGATCGACGTGCCGCCGTTGCACACCAATTGCCGGTGTTTCATACGGCCTGAAAAGATAGAGCTGAATTGAACGTAAAAAAGGGGGGGGACGTGTGCCGTACTACTCAGTCCGCGTGGTTGGCCGGAGTGACGCGAGGGTTGTCGCGAATGAACTGAGCGCCACCTTTCGCGGCAGGCCGGCCGACTATACCGGCGCACCATTTTTCTATGTGGAGCGCACGCAATCGCTCGCGGAGTTCAGCCGGCTCGTCAGAGGCGTGGCGCCCGACGGGTATAAGGTCACAGTCGAAGAGATAACTAGGGAGGAGTACGACTGGAAGAAGCACCAGTGATCCGCCTTCCTGTGGAATTACCGCCCTTATACTTCTGGTATGAAGGACGAATTAAAGAGCTACGGGGCTGATGTTGCTGAACAGATAGTCGCGAAGTTCCAGTTGCCTGAGTTCCGGCAGCTCATTGCAGATACCAAGGCCGCAGACGACGCTGACAGCGGCACGTTCGAGGTGGTTATCACCACCGAGAACCTCGACCGCTACCACGAGGTCATCAAGCTCGATGGCTGGGACCTAACGCACTATCGCGCGAACCCTGTGGTGCTGTGGGGGCATGATCACAATCGCCTCATCGGCATGGCCACCAGCGTCGAAATCCGCGACGGCAAGATGATCGCCAAGGGAAAGTTCGCCCCGACCGAGGAAGGCCAGGAGAAGCGACGCCTGTACGATCTAGGTTTCCTCAAAGCCACCAGCGTCGGCTTCATGGAGAAGGAACGCGAAGGCAATCTCATCACAAAGGCCGAGCTGCTAGAGTTCAGCTTCGTATCGGTCCCGGCGAACCCCTACGCCCTGTCCCTCGCTATGGAGAAGGGGCTCGGGATCAACGAACTCGTGACCAAGGGCATCATGTTCGTCGAGAAGGGCGCGGAGGAGGCCGCAATTGAGCCGACTGATTCCACTCCGCTGGAGGGTGACGCCCAAGAGATTCCGGAGCCCGTAGTATCCATCGAGGAAGCTACGGCCGAGGAGCGCAATTTCAGTACCAAACAACTCGAGCCGGTCATTGATGGCCTGCGTACAGCACTCATCGCCTTAGAGGCCTTCGGCAAGTCCGGAGAGCTGGAGGGTGATAAGAATGTTGTGGCTGACCAGGAGGCCGAGCTGAGTGACGAGGAGCGCGAGTACCGCGCGTTCTCTGACAAGCGCGAGCTCCTCCAGAAGGCCGCAACCGTGCTAGGCGACGTATTAGCAGAAGCCCGCCTAGTGAAGGATGCCCGCAAGGCAGCCTAATTCTGCCCTTTAATCCATTTAGCTATGCCAGACGAACTCAAGACCGAGTTCAAGGGGATGCTCGACGAGTCCATCAAGGCCAACCTTGAGGAGATCGTCGGCCCCGAGATCGCATCCCGTATCGAGGAAACTCTTAAGAAGTACCGCCTCGATCTAGCCGTCAACGGCACCGACCTCAGCGACGACAGCAAGGTAGCCTTTGCGAAGGACGTGCTTTCCATCGCCCGCGGCGAGAAGGCTGCGTACCTCATGTCGAGTGACGCAACGGGCGGCTATCTCGTTCCGACCGAGCTCCACAACGAGATCATCCGTATCGCCGCTACCACCGGCATCATCGTTCGCGATGCGAAGCGCTGGCCGATGTCGGAGAACGAGCTGGAAATCCCTCGCTACACCGGCGCCGTCATGCAGGGCGAGTACCAGGGCGAGGACGAGGAAGGCGACGAGATCCAGAACGACCTCGGTGAGGCCGTTCTCAACGCGAAGTACTGGCAGACCATCATTCGCGCCGGCAACCGCCTGCTCAAGAACGCCAGCGTCAATCTCGCAGACTGGTTCCTCGTGATGGCTGCGGAGGGCCTCGCGTACCGCATCGACCGCGAGGGCTTCATGGGCGGCACCTTCACCGGCTCACCATTCAAGGGCCTTCTCGGTTCCGACGAGGTGACGCTCCACACGATGACGAGCGGCAAGACCGGCTTCGACAAGTTCGACATCGCCGAGGCTTCCGACGTGATCGCAGCCGTCCCAACTGCCGCTGTCGGGAAGGGCGCGTTCTACTTCCACCGCACCGTATGGGCGAAGCTCAAGGGTAAGAAGGACGCCACCAGCGGCCTGTACGAGTTCAGCCAGCAGAACAGCAACCTGCTCCGCTTCTACAAGGAGAACGGCATCAATCCGGTCGGCATGATCGAGGAGTACCCGGTCTTCACGACCGACGTGCTCCCGGCATGGTCGGATAGCGGCGTGTCCAAGAAGTTCGGCGTGTTCGCCAACATGGAGCTCGCGCTCGCGTGGGGCGACAAGGGACCGATGGAGGTGGCGAAGTCCACGGATGCAACGGTCGGGGGCAAGAGCCTCTTCCGTGCAAACCAGACTGCGTTCCGCTTCGGCCACGAGCACGCGCTCGCCGTCGCGCTTCCGGCAGCCGCTGTGGTCATCAAGACCGCAGCTTCCTAGCCTATGGCCCGCTTCCTTACCCAGGTCGCGCTCTCGATTAAGGGCGACCGCATCGAGAAGGGCAGCGAGATCGAGCTGACTGCCGAGGAGGTAGCAGCCTTCGATCCAGCCGACATCGTACCGGTCTCCGAAATCGCTGAGGAGACACCGGCAGACGGGCCAGAGATCGCGCTCGAGGAGATGACCTCAGCGCAGCTCAAGGCTCGCGCTAAGGAGCTTGGCCTATCGGGAGCCGGTAGCGCCGCGGACATCCGCGAGCGTATCCAGCTCAGCCTCGATCGCGAGGCACCGGCAGACGAGCCCGAGGGCGATATTACCAGCGACTAACGCAACCCCTATGCGCAAGCTATTCGATAACGTGAAGGTGCTCGCCTCGCTCGTCCCCGCGACCCGCACGGCAGACGCCAACGGCACCGGGGTAGATACCCAGGGCTACGGCGACGGCATGATGGTCGTCTCAGTAGGCGACCTGGACCTCGCAAACGTCGACGAGACCTACGCCGTGAAGGTCGAGGAGTCGGATGACAACTCGACGTTCACAGCTACCTCGCTCCAGGCGTCACTCACTGCCGACAACCAGGTAGCAGTCGTTCGCCTCGCGGAGCTGAACGTGGCGCGCATGCGCTACCTTCGCGCCGTGCTCGACGTAGGCGGCACCACGCCGTCCGCGCCGATCGCCGCGCTGTTCCTCCTTGGCGAGGCAGCATCCGGACCGGTCAACAGCGACTAGTCGTTGTTCCCTAGGAGCCCCGATATTCGGGGCTCCAGTGGGTATAATGACCTCACCACCAGCATGGACGGAGACGCACTCACCACCGCAGAAAGCATGAAGGGGCGCCTGACCCTCACTGGCGCAACATGGGACGGCCTTCTTACGGCACTCGCGCGAGCCGTGACGGCGCGCATGCAGCGCATTTGTGACCGAACCTTCGCGGAGGCCACGCACACCAACGAGCTGCACGATGGCAGCAACACGACCGGCAACCCGCGGAACGCGCTTATAGTGCGGAACGCGCCGATCCAGACGATCAGCGTTATCGAGTATCAGGCGGGCACCAACAGCTCGCCCTCGTGGCAGACCATCAGCGTTGACGATTACCACGCCGATCTATCGGCAGGGATCATCTACTTCCCGCTCGGCTGTCCGCGCGGCTTCCAGAACATCCGCATCACCTACACCGGAGGCTATAGCGCCGAGGACATGCCGGCTGAGCTCGTGGAGGTTTGCGAGGAGGTAGTTGTAAAGCTCTTCAAGCGCCGCGAGAGCGAGGGCAGGCTCAGCGAGACCTTCGGCGACAGCTCAATCTCGTGGTCGGAAAAATGGTTCAGCGATGAGCAGCGCGCGATCGTCGCCAGCTATCGCCGCGGCTACAGCCTATGATTGCCGTAACAGTCCGCGTTGAGAACCTCAGCCAGCTACGCGCCAATTTCCGCAGGGCGCCGGTCACGACGCTCAAGTACCTCGCAGCGGCCACCAAGGCGTCCATTTTCGAGGTGGAGAAGCAGGCCGTAGACCGCAACTTCCAGTTCAAAACGCCGCGTGCGCGCCGCACTGGCTATCTCGCGCAATCCTTCGCGTTCGGCCGCAAATTCGAGAACGGGGGTCTCCGCGCTTCCATCGGCCCCACCGCCCGGTACGCGCCCTATGTCTACCACGGCACAAGGCGCGGCATCCGGCCTAACCGCTACATGGACCGCATCGCGGCAGCGGCCGAGGGCGACGTGAACCGGCATTTTGCGGACGCCACTGACAAGATCGTAGCTGACATCGCCAAGGTATGAGCGCGGTCACGATCAAGGCCGCCATCAAGACCAACCTCGACGCCCTCGTGACGGCGGAGGTGCTTGCCGGCGCCACCACAACCGACATCAAACGCGACCCGCTTGCGGCCGACATCCCGAACTTCCCGCACGCCTTCCTCATGCCGCCATCGATCGAAAGCGAGGTGCTCGACAACCGTTCAATCACGCGGGCCTACACCTACGACATCATAGTGCTTTGGAACGCCGAGGACATTGAGGACGCTACCACCGTAGAGGCCAATATTGAGGCCATTCTACAGGTCTTTGACAACGATCCGACACTTGCCGGCACGGCTATGGGCGGCGTGCTGCCTGTCTCGCTTGCCCCAGAGCCTTTCCAGCACGGCGGCAAGGACCTCATCATGGTCGTGGTGCAGATTGAGGCGAAGCAGCATGTTCAGCTCACGTTTTAGGCCCTAGACCGTCCTCATACTTTTGGGGGAGGGGCCAATGACGCGCGTATTCAAGTGCAAAGAATTTCGGACCAGGGAAGAAGCGCGCGAAGAAGGCGCGGCCTGGATGCGGATCGCGATGGACGCAAAGCTCAATTACGGTGTCAAAGAGACAGCGACCGGCTTTGAACTCCGGGTCAGTCTGGACTACCCGAACAAGCACGATGCCAACCTCGAAAGCGATGGCTTCCGTCCCTGCTCAGCAACGCCGTAGCTGTGGAATCCGGGTGCTATACTTTCAGTATGAGCGCCAAGAAAGGAAGCCAGGTAGCCGCCAGTGACCGCAGCATGGATGTTGCCGCTGCCGACCGCTCCCAAGTATTCTTTTTTCCGAAGCGAAACCCGCCTGTCTCCGTTCGCGCGACCTCCCGCGAGGAAGCCGAGCGCGTGCTCGCGATCAACTTAGAAGGAGCCCCTAACCAACACGAGGCATGACCAAATTCATTGGCCGCTTGGCTGACATCGGAATCGCAAAGGAAGCGTCCCGCGGCACCGCGGAATCAGCGGCCAGCTTCTGGCTCCCCAAGGTCTCGCTATCCATAGACGACGGCATCGAGCAGGCCATCGACGAAAGCTCCGTCGGCGTCATTGAGGACAGCCCCGGCGCTGCGGTGATCGCGAAGTTCGCCGAGGGAGAGATCGAGGGCAACCTTTACGACAAGAGCTTCGGACTCATCCTGCTTTCCGCCCTAGGGGGCGTATCTACCGGGTCCGCTCAGGAGACCACGGTTTACCCGCACACCTTCTCGGTTCTCCAGAGCGCTCAGCACCCCTCGCTAACGCTTTTCCTCGACGACCCGAACCAGGACTACAAGTACGCCCTCGCCATGCTCCAGTCGCTCGACTTGGACGTGATGCTCGGCCAGTACGCTCGCTACAAGGCGTCATTCCGCTCCAAGGTTGGCGCTACCGCTACCCTGTCTCCCAGCTACACCGAAGAGAACCACTTCCTGCCTCAGCACGGCAGCTTGAAGGTTGCGTCCGACCTGTCTGGCCTAGGCGCTGCGTCCACCATCGACATCCGTTCAGTGAAGCTCACGATCAGCAAGAACGTGGAGGACGATCGCAAGGTCGGCTCCGTTGATCAGGCCGATATTCTGAACAAGGAACTCTCCGTCGAAGGCAGCCTCGAGCTCGTCTTCAACGACAACACATTCAAGACGCAGATGCTTGCGGACACCGCCCAGGCGATGCGCATCCGCCTCACCAACACCGACGTGACGATCGGCAGCACGCTCAATCCGCAACTCACCATCGACCTTGCGAAGGTTCAGTTCTCGAGCTTCGAGCGCGGCTACGGGAATGGCGACGTCGTCACCGCAACCGTGGATTTCAAGGCTTTCTACAGCATCGCCGATGCCGAAATGCTGACGGCTGAGCTTATCAATACCCAGTCTAGCTATTAGTCCTATGGAGCGAGAAACCATCACGTTCAGTGTCGGAAAGCATCAGATCGTCGCCAAGAGCTACGCTACCGCGCGCGAACATCAGGCGATCCAGCGCACGCTTCTCAGGGATGCGAAGTTCGATATTTCAGCCGGCGCGCAGAAGGTCACTGACTTCGACCCTACCGTCATGTTCGAGATGCAGGAGGAGCTAGTGCGCCAGCTCGTTGTCTCGGTCGACGGTGTCACCGAAGGGCTGGTCGACATCTGCTTTGAGCTGCCAAGCGAGGACTTCGACGCCCTGGTCACAGCGCTCGACGAGATCGTTTCAAAAAAAAAGAGCTAGAGGCGTCGATCGCTCACTATGCGATGGGCCGCATGGACGGCGAGATGCAGCGCATCGCCATCATGCAGGAGTACGGCTGGACGTATGAGCAGTTCCAGAACACGCCGCACTACGTGATCGCGCTCATCATCGAGAAGATGAAGCGCGACCGGAAGAGACAGGAGCTGGCCTCTAAAAAAACCTAACCGTGGCAAACCGCGAGACCAAGATTAACATCGTAGTAGACGCTCAGAACAGAGCGAACGGCGTTTTCAATACTCTTGGACGTAACCTCGAAGCGGTCGAGGCCAGGACCCAGCATATGCGTGAGGGCATGATGGCCCTCGGCACCGCCGGAACGATCGCGTTCGGCGGCCTCGCGCTTCTCACAGGCGGCATCATCAAGGCCGGTGCCGGTTACGAGCAGACGCAAATCGCCTTCCGCACCATGATCGGCAACGCCGAGCTAGCCGAGAAGACGCTGCGCGACCTCGCAGAATTCGCGCAAAAGACTCCGTTCGAGCTGCCTCAGCTCGAGCAGGCGGCGAAGCAGCTCCTCGCCTACGGCACGACCGCTGAGGAACTCATCCCCACCATGCGGATGCTTGGCGACATCACTGCCGGCGTCGGGATGGATAAGCTGCCTCAGCTCATCCTCGCCTTCGGGCAGGTGAAGGCGGCCACGAAGTTGACCGGCACCGAGCTTCGCCAGTTCACCGAGGCTGGCGTTCCCATGCTCGACGCCCTCGTTGATCACTTCAACAAGACGGGAAAAGCAGCGGTGTCGGTTGCCAACGCTGCCGGCCTCACGACGAAGCAGGTGGAGAAGCTCGGCAGTGCGAATGCTGCCGCTCAGTCCAAGCTGCACACCCTGAACGTCCAGCTCCAGAAGCAGGAGAACCGGATGCGAGAAATGCAGCGCAACAACAAGGACAGCGGCGCGAGCTGGAAAAACCTCACCATCGACATAGGGGAGACCCGTCGGAAGATTGCCGAGGTTCAGGGCACGATCGCGAAGAACAACGGGACCATCGACCTAGCCTCCCAGAAGATCACCAGCTTCGGCGGTGCTGCGAAGATCACTGCGGGCCAGGTTCAGGAGATGATTTCCGACGGCCAGGTGACGTTCGCCGACGTGCAGGCAGCGCTAGCCGCAATGACAGGCGAGGGCGGGCGGTTCTTCAACCTGATGAATGAGCAAGCGACTTCGCTTGGCGGCCTGTGGAGTAACTTCAACGACAAGTTGGTGCAGACCGGCCGCGAGATTGGAACTCAGCTTCTCCCATACCTCAAACCGCTAACAGGGGCGCTCATCGAGATCACCGAGGCAGTCGGCAGATTTGTCAGTGAGCATCCAAAGCTTTCCGCAGCCCTTTTGGCAGGAGCCCTGTTGTTTACCGCCCTGTTTGCCGTCTTGCTCCCTATCGCTATCGCGCTTCCAGGCCTCGTCTTAATGTTCGGCGCCCTTGGTGCCGTCATGGCTGCCATATCGCTTCCGATGCTCGCAATCGTCGCAGGGGTGTCCGCTGTTGCGGCGGCGCTCCTGTATCTCATCAACCAGGGCTACGCGACGAAGGAGGCGTGGCAGAACGTCTGGCTTGGCATTCAGCTCATCGCCACGGATGCCGCCAATGCCGTGATCGCCGTCGTCGAAGGCATGATCAACTTCTTGCTCGAGGGCGTGAACAAGGCCATCCGCGCCATCAACAAGGTCATCGCCGCGGCTCAGAAGGTGCCCGGCTTCGGCGGCAAAATCTCTCTCATTAAGGAAGTTAATGCCAACCTTGGCCGCATAGATAGCGACACGATCGCCGCAAACGACTTGGCTGGCCGGTCTGGCGCGTGGCAGACGGCGCAGCCCATTCTGAACATGGCGGGGAGCGTCTTCCTATCGGCCGATGTCGCCGAGCAGATCGGCGACATGATCATGGGCAAGCTCCGGCTTTCCAGCCAATTCTAGGTATGGCCATCGTTGTCACCATCGCCGGCATCGACCGCACCGCCAGCGTCCAGTTCCCGTCACTTCGCAAGACGGATCACCTCAACCAGCAAGCGGACTTCCTCGAGTTCAAGCTCCGGAAGTACGGCAGCCTTACCTATGTGCCGTCACTAGGCGAGGAGATCATCGTCACGAAGGACGGCAGCAAGGTCTTTGGCGGCGTCATCGTGCGCATTGGAGAAGAGCTGCGCTCGGCAAAGCTACTCGAGTATACCGTCGAGTGCAGCGACTACTCGCAGTTCCTCAAGCGGCAGCTCGTGACGGAGCGCTACGAAAGCACCACGGTCGGCGCGATCATCAGCGACCTCGTGGCGACCTACACGACCGATGGCTTCACGACCGCAGGCGTTGCCGGTGGCCTTGAGATCGGCAGCATCGCGTTCAACCGGCTCAGCGTCGCCGACTGCCTCCAGAAGCTGGCCGATGCCATCTCCTACGTTTGGTACGTCGATTACGACAAAGACATCCACTTTTTCCCCAAGAACGCTGAGCCAGGGCCGGCGCTTTCCGACACGTCGGGCAACTTCATCTATGACAGCCTCGAGATACGCGAGGACCTGTCGCAGATCAGGAACGCCGTTCTTGTGCAGGGTGGGGAGCGGGAGAGCGACACCCCGCGCACGGAGCTACTTTCCGGCGATGGCACCCGCTCGCAGTTTTCGCTTGCCAACAAGTACGCCCAGCTCCCGACGGTAGAGGTCGGCGGGGTCGGTCAGACGGTTGGCGTCGAGTTTCTCGACGATGACGCCTTGTTCGACTGCATGTGGAATTTCAATGAGAAATACCTGCGCTTCACGGCGGGCAACACGCCGGGCAGCGGCACCAACAATATTGAGGTGTCGGGCACCTACCTGTTCCCGATCGTGGTGAACGTCCCGAACCCCGGCTCCATCGGCGAGTTCGGCCGCTACGAGTTTGCCATCACCGACAAGAGTATCCGCAGCCAGGAGGAGGCCATCGCCCGCGCCATCGCGGAGCTCACCAGCTACCAGGCGCAGCTCTACGAGGGCAGCTTCCGCAGCTACGAGGACGGCTTCCGCTCCGGGCAGGTGGTGCGCATCAGCTCAGCGCAGCGCAGCAAGGACATCGAGGTCCTGATCCAGAGCGTCAGCGCCCGGATGCGCGACCCGCTTGGCGAGCAGTTCGAGTACGAAGTGCGCTTCGCCACCCTCAAGTCGATCGGCATCATCGAATACCTACAGGCGCAGCTTCGCAGCAGGGAGGTCATCGTCGATGATCAGGAGACGCTCCTGAATTTCTACCCCCTTGAGGACACCGTTGCGACGAGCGACACGCTGGCCGCGCCCGTCGCTTCGTCGGCCCCGTACCTGTGGGGATCGTTCACGTGGGGCTACGCTACCTGGTCCTGATCGGCTTCCTCGCCGAGTACTTTAACGGCATACTTGTCGCCCGTCCGGTAGAGACGCCAGCGCTTTTTGCCCTCCACCATGCGTTCATCAAGATAGGTGGCAGTGACATACAGAGCTGTTGTATGAACCTTGGACGGGTCAAACTCGCAAGAAATTCGCTGGCCCCTTTCGAGCATATCGATACTTTGCGCGCAGACCACTTTCCTAGCCGACGTGAAGCGCACGCGGAATTTGGTGCAAGTTTTGCCGTGGTTCCCGACGTAAAACTGCTTCTTGGTCATAATGCCCGAACTATGGGTCATCATCCCACCCGTGATGGAAAGCACAGGTTGAGCATTTCGCGCCATTTCATCGCGCTGCTGCTGCAGCACCTCGCTCTCGAATTTCAGTTGCTCTCGCGTAACGTTCACCAATTCGCGTTGTTGCTCCACCGAGTTCTGGAGTTCGCGGCCTTGGAGCCACAGTGCCGCAGCGCTGTTTTGCAGCTCTTCTCCTTGTTGGAAAAAGCCGAGCACGAGCCAAAGAAAGGCGAGCGGTGCGAATACGCCGGCTAGAAAATCGCCGAACTCGTTGGGGTGCATCTTCACGACTGCCGCCCAGCAAATGAACACGTAAATCGCGAAGCCACCTAGCCAGGCTCCAGTGACCCAGGCACCGAATTTCCACAGCCGCTTGTTGGACTGCGGCTGTTCCGCCAGCGCCACCGGCGGCACGTCCCCCTCTGTCATGCACACCCCCAAGTTCTTGTGAAGATGGGTATCGTATACTGAGCGCATGAGGCAACGGCTCCAGATTGTGAACGGCGACGCGGTGCTCGAGATCACGGAGGAATCGACCGTGAAGCGTCGGCTGTCCGAGAAGGGCCTGCTTCGAGCCAAGGAGAACCTTGAGACTACGATCGCCCGTGCGCAGGCGAGCCTTGCCGAGGTGAAGCGTGCCCTGACCCGCATCAACAATGCCAAGACTGAGACGCCAGCACAGTAGCGACGGCACCCGCGTCGCGGGTCACCTGACAATCACGACCTTCCGGAATGGGGAGGTCAGCCGTGCGATCGGCACATTCCCGAACAAGGTGGTCAACTCAAGCGGCTACGGTCGCAATCTGATCGCTCGCCAGCTCGTCGGTGACACGACCTACGGCATCGAGATCGATAGCGTTAGCATAGGCGATGACGACACACCGGCCGCTGACGGCCAGACGGACCTTCTGAGCCCGCTCGAGACCGGCATCCCGATCACCAACGCTGTAGCCGCCGGCGGCACCGTCACCATCGACGTATTCATGACCGACGCGAGCCTACCGGACGACACGTATGAGGAGTTCGGCTTGTTCTGCGGCGGTAGGCTCTTTGCGCGCATCGTGATCGACCCGGCCTACACCAAGGTCACGGGTGAAGACACGCTGTTCAGTTACCAGCTCAATCTTACCTAATATGGCCATTGCAAACGGACAGCCCGCCGACGCCAGCGATTTTGTCAGCATAAGTTCCGGCGCGGCCGACGCCGGCAAGGTCCCCTTGCTGAACGCCGACGGCGTTCTTCCTGAGGAATTCCTCTCGTTAAACCGCATAATTTCATACGCCGCCGGGGAGGCGCTCGACGGGTCCGTGACACCCGTTTGCGTCGCCTACGACGCTGTTGTGGGGCGCATCCGACTATCTCGAGCAAACGTCGCAAGCCCGACCCGAAACCGAGTGCTCGGCTTCATTCGGCAGCTCATGACCATGCCGTGGCCAACCCTCCTTGGCTCGGTGACGTTCACGAGCGTCTCGGGCTTCACGGGAAACACGTCGTTCGCTTACACTCTTCCCGCAGGCGACAACCGCTGCATCGTCTTTTCTGCCGTTTCGCAGAACACGCCGACCTATTCGGGCGCGACCTGGAATGGGCAGGCTATGACACTCATTGCCACGGTCGGAAACTTGACCGTCTGGGTCTATATGGCCGGCTCATCGGCAAGCTCGACAGCGGGAACGATCGCCCTCTCGGGCACAGCATCATCGGGAGATTTCGAGGGCCAGACCTACGCTGTTCAGGACGTCGACCAGGCGTCGCCGCTGACCAAGGCCAGCAACTCCTCCGCTTCGACGCTTTCAGTGAGCGCGCAGGACGCAGCGATCCTGATCGGAGCGATCCGCAACACATCGGCCACAAACAGTACCGGGGCGACCCAGGCTTCAGCGCATAGCTACGGCTTGGTCGGCCATAAGACGTGGCTCCAGAATATTGAGGTCGCTGCAACAACCGCGATGACGTTCAGCGGCTCGGGCAACTACGTGCTCTTTGAGCTTCGAGCGGCGAGCCCGACCTATCCCCCAGCAGATGTAATCACCTCAGGGGTCGTTCCGGGATTCTCGGGCCTCTCCATCGGTGCGACCTACTACCTCCAGGATGCCGGCGGCATCGCGACGACCGCGGGAACGGGGACCATCAAGGTTGGCATCGCTGTCTCAGCGACGGAGCTATTGATCGACCGCAATTAGCCCAACTATGCGCACCTTCCGCCACCTGTCCGACCAGCAGCGGCGGTCACTTGTTGTCGGGCTCCTATCCGACGAGCCGAAGCTGTCGATCGCGCGACGTCTCAGCATCGACAACTCGACGGTCCACTATCACGCCAAGAAGCTAGCGCGCCTCACGCGAGAGCAGCTTCACGCCCTGATCCAACCTCCATGCGCCCCGTGCGGGCGGGGGCATATCTCCTTCAAATGTCTCGTGTGTGGAACGGCGCATGATAACGTGAAAAGTGAGGAGTTTGGGGAGATACGGCGGCTCCGGGGAGTGATCGCCGACCTCGAAAGGCTCATCGCCCTTTATGAACCGGATCGCCCAAGCGTTCTTGATCGGCCTAGCCCTGTGGTGGCCGTTCGCTTGTAACAGCCACCCCATTTTATGAACGACTGGTTTAAGCAGAACTCGTGGTCGCTGATCATCGGCTTGCTCACGCTGGCCAGCTCTTATGCAGCTTACGGATGGCGCATCGCGCAGCTCGAGGCGCACGTCGTCGCGCTCAACAGTCAGAGCGTCCAGACGCAGGTTCTCCTCGCTGAGATTCAGAAGGACATCGAATACATCAAGCTCGAGATCACCACCTGGAGCGGAGGGCACCAGGCCAATCTCACCCGATAGCATGAAGCTCTACCGACCGTTTCCCCGTTCGACCGTTTCCCAGAACTTCGGCGCCAATGCCAACGCGCTCTACGCCTCCCAGGGCCTTAAGGGGCACACCTCCACTGATTTCGTGGTGCCGTGCGGCACGCCGCTGCCGAACTGCGCCGAAGGCCTCTGCTATTCTGTCCTGAACAAGGACAACCCTGACCTCAGCAAATACCGGGCAGCCTACTTCCTCGTGGAGAGCGACAAGGACCTATTCGAGGTTTCCTACGGCCACCTTGGCGAGATCCACTGCGAGCCAGGCAAGACGTACCCCGTCGGCGCGATCATCGGCACGACGAGCAACACCGGCGATGTGTATTCATACGGCGAGAAAGTGACGAAGCACCGTCCGGGCTGTCCGGGCGGACACCTGCATGGGCCTCAAATTCGCCCTGTGCGGCGCGTTACCAAGCGGACCAAGGGAAAGCGGTATCTCGAGACCGGAACGGGCGTCCTGAAGCAGGCAGGGGCCTACTACGAGGTGCTGGATCAGGACAACGGATACGCCGGCTGCGTTGACCCGGAGCCGTTCTTCGTTGGCGAGCTCCCGAAGGCCAAGCCAGCGCCCGTGACCTTCAAGCGGGACCTCGATCTCAGGAAGTCGGGGGAGGACGTGCGCGAACTCCAGCGCTACCTCAACCGCCAGGGCTTCCTTGTCACCAAGAGCGGGCCAGGAGCGCCAGGCCTAGAGACTGACTATTTCGGCACGCTCACGCGCGCCGCGGTTGCACAGTTCCAGAGGGCGAATGGCATCATGCCGACCGCGGGCTACTTCGGCCCAAAAACGCGGGCAGTTATCAATTCACGCATCCTTGCCTCAGCGCAGGGAGGCGAACCTACCAATCCTATGGAGAAAATATCTATTGCCGGCACCGGCACCTACGTTTTGCTCATTTCCCTCGTGCTTAACCTCGCGGGCATCGAGCCGGAGCCAGGAAGCATCGAGGCGCTCGTGAACGGCACGGTTGCCGCTACCGGTCTCATCCTCATGATCCTTGGACAGCTCAAGCGAGCGGACCTCAAGTGGGGCCTGCTCCGGAAGGACTAAGCTCAACGCCTACCAGCGCACCCTTCATCCCGCCTGCTTAAGGCTATAGGCTGGCCGACAAGGGGGACTTCAATGAACGACACAGCCAAGACGGTTGTCATTTCAGCAGCAATTTTGGGAGCTTCCGTAGTTGCGTCCAGCGCCATTGTGGGCCGCGAGATCGCAGCCAGCGCGCGCTACAGCTTCCACGACGGCAAGGAGGCATCCTACCGTCTCGACCGCAAGACCGGGGAGGTGGTCACGTGCACCAAGCAGTGTGTGCGCGATATTGAGCCCGGCCCATACCCAGAATGAGGCTGTTGCTCGCGGCCGGCCTGCTTGTCGCCGGATGCTCCAGTCCGCCTGAAAGCGCGCGCGCGGCGAAGCTAGGCAAGGAAGATTTCCGCTGCACAGTAGCGTCGATCACCGACGGCGACACCTTCCGTTGCCAAGAAACCAGCGCGGACGGCCGGCAGATCAGGGTGCGCCTGTCCGGCATCGCGGCGCGCGAGCGCGACGGCTCGTGCTCAGAGGGACACCCTTGCCCTACCGCATCGTCGGAAGCCGCTACCGCAGCGCTCAGCGAGATCGCAGCCGGCCAGACCTTAAGCTGCCAGCGGGAAGGCCGGACCTTCGATCGGGTAGCAGCATTTTGCCAGCGCGAGGACGGCCGGGACCTCTCATGCGCCATGCTCAAGAGCGGGACTGTCGCGAAGTGGGATCGGTATTGGGGCGACCACGCCTGCCGCTAGATCGGCCCTGAAAGCGAAAGACCCCCGGTCGGGGGCCTTTCTCCGTTTCAGAGGATACCATGCCGCTTTCGGATCAGGCCATCCAGGAAGTCCTCAGCGCTCCGCTCACGACCGAAGCGCTTGCACTGGTAGCCGTAGTCCACCCACAGCGTAGCGAGCCATTCTGTCAGTACGCGCTCATCCATTGGCCGGGGCGTATTGCGCCTTCATTACGCCGTCGACCTCGACGTACACGATGCGTCGCTCAGCCTTAGCCGGTCCCGTCAGGCTCATTCGATACCAGAACACGGTCGGGTTTTCCTTGTCTCGCACGGCGTCAGGAATGTCGTAGCCGCGGGCTTTGAGGTCGGCGATCCGGGCACCAATGCGAGCGACGCCGCTATGGCCCGTGCCGTACACTCGCGCGAGTATCTCAATCGTGCTGTGCGGCTGTCCGTCAGATAGCAGCTTTAGGAGCCGATCGGCTTGGGAGGGTTTCCTCGTCATAGCGCCGTCTTGATTGCTTCGACTAGCACGTATGCACCGACGAAGAATCCCGCCGTACACCCAAGCATCACACCCGCACAGAACGCTATCAGTTCTCTCATACCCCCAGCGAATTACAGAGCTCCGCCACCACCCCAGCCGGCACGTTTTCCACTAGGTATTCCCCGGCTCGCCATGCGGCGCAGGCTTCGGCCTCATTCGCCGGGACGGCGGCGCGAGCGGGCGGCCAGGGCGCGACCCAGAGCACATGCACGGCCGTCGCGATCAGGGTGGCCAGCAAGATCAGCAGCAAGCCGGTCCAGTCCTCGCGCTCGCGCTTCGGCTTGAGGTACGGCGCCTCCGCTTTCGTGAGGCCATAGCCCCTCGGAAACTTGAAGGTCGGCTTCATAGCTAGGCGTCAGTCGGCTCAATCGCCCATTCGTCCTTCACGCAGGGGCACTTTTCCTCGCACCTCTTCTCATCGTTCCAAACCATGCCGGTCCCGTCGCAGACGCTTTCCGGGCACTCGCGCATCATCGCTTCCATTGGGTTGCTCATGCAGCAGTTCGCTTAGTCGCACGCTTGCTAATGGTCTCGGCAATGCCAGCACGCTCCCACGCGCTTTCGTGCAGCAGCTCCTCGCGTACCGCGGTCGCCGCAGCGATTTCCTCCGGGGAGTAAAGCGACAGGGCGTTGACGATCGAGCGCACGGTGCCGACGGCTTCCTGCTCAGCCGCCTCGTACTTGGCGATGTCGTCAGCCAGGTCCTTGCGGTGAAATTGCAGGTGCAGGAAGTCCAGACCGGCCGGGAAGTCCGGATGAAAGAACACGTAGTGAAGCGTCTTTAGTTTCCGATTGACGATGAAGTAGTGGAGCATCTGCTCCTCATAGCCGCCCGTGTTCTTGGGGATGCGGCGGGTGTAGAGCGCCTCAGCGTGCTTTTTGGACAGGAGGCACTTCACCTCCACCGCTTCCGTTTTCCCGATCACGCCGTCAGGCGAGATTGCTATGCGACTGTCATCCTCACGCTCCCAGCCGATCAGCTCGCCATTCACATGCTTGCCGGTCTCTTTCTCGAATCGGGCAATGGCGATCGGTTCGAGACTATGCCCGCGCTCCATCACCTGCTTGCTCGTGAGATCGTCCTCAGCGAGGGCGGCGGAGCCAATGAGGCTTTCCGCGACCATGCTCCAGACGCCGGCTTTAACGTCGCCATCGCGCAGGTTGATCGTGTCTTTGACGGCCGAGCCGGTGAGCTTGCCCAGGCGCCAGTTCATCCACTCCTCTTGGCTATCGAATTTGCGGACCTTGAGGCTCATACTTCGGATGCGTTATCGCATGGCTTCCCGCACTCAGCACACACGTCGCCTGCCGGCGTTCCCCAGAGGATGTGCCCACCGCAGCAGTCGCTGTACGCAGCCATGCACTAGTCGATTACGGCCTCAGCCTCCTTGCAAATCATCGCCTTCACGGCGTCGCGCGTAGCCGTCAGGCCAGCCTTTGCGTCGCCAGGGAGATCGGCCCACACGCGCTCAAGCTGAGCAGCCGTGGTGCACGCCTCGAGCGCCTCGCGATGCTCCGTAAGGTCCATCGCGGTAGGAGCTTCGATTTGCCAGTTCGAGCGCTCCTCGCGCGCCGGCATGATGCCGTCGCCCTTGTTGTCCTCAGCGATGGCGCGGTGGATAGTCTCGTTCTTGGGCACGAGTTTCGCGGCCTGCTTAAGGACCGTCTTTTTCCACATCCAGAGCTCGGGGTCGTTCGACTTCCACGGGCTGAAATCGCTCTTGTAGGTTTTGGAGAACTTCTCCCCGATGGCGAGAATATCCTTCTTGCTCATCGCCTTTGAGATACGGCCGCCGCCCTGGAGTTCGACGATCACGTAAGCTCCGATCGCTTCGCCGCGGTCATCCGCGAATACGTCCGGGCTATGGGTAATCTGCCCGTTCACAAACGAGAACTCATCGGCCTTGCGGACAATCTCCGCGACGATGGACTTGGCACCCGCCCGGTAAAACAGGGTGACGAGGCCCTGATAGCCGAGCTGGAACTGCGCCTCTTTGACCACCTCATAGGTGCCGTTCGGGAGCTTCTTTTTGTTGTCGTAGGGCAGGACAAACGCTTCGCCCGAAACACCGGATGGCATGAGCTTGAGCGACGCCATCGTGACGAAGCTGTTGAGCAAACTTTCAGGGGTGCACTCGAGGAGCTTCGGGGTACGCTGCGTCGATGCGACGACATTGCTGAGGAACTCCCTCGCGAGCTGAGGATCGCCAAAGAAATTCTCGATGGCCTTCATGTACTCCTTCGCGAGAACCTGTTTGAGGTCGGTCTCGGTCCGGATCGCTAACTGTTGCTTGGTAGACATTTTGAGTTTGGTTTTCCCGTCCCCCGCGCGCTCACGCAGAACGCGGGGAGGACGGGACGTGAGCTGGTAAATCCCTTCCGGGACTCCCTCACGATACCATGCGCGGCGATGGGCAATGCGCGTCGCTGGGGATAACTCCCGAGCTCAGGCTAGGCGCGCGGTACGCTTTGCTCATGACACTCACAGCAAGCGAAATGGGCCGACGGGGTGCCGCCGTCACCAACGCCAAGTTATCCAAGGCACAGAGATCAGCGAATGCGCGCAGGGCAGCCCAAGAGCGCTGGCGCCGGCTGATTGACCCGACGCCGGCTCAACGTAGGCGCGTTGCCGCCGCGGTATCCGATGCCATCCGCCGAGGTAAATTGGTACGGCCGGCAAGCTGCGAGAAGTGCGACAGCACCCTTCGCATTCAAGCCCACCATGACGACTACCGCTATGCGCTGAAGGTCCGATGGCTTTGCCATTGGTGCCACCACAGCTTCCACAAGCGGAGGCGCGCAATACAGGCAGCTAAGGCCCCCAACTAACTATGGCTATCCTCAACTACACCACCAAAAAGCCCGCCGCGGAAACGATTGGGGAAATCCAGGAAATTCTAGCCCGGTACGACGTGAGCGGCATCATGACTGAATACGAGGGCCGGCAGGTGAGCTCCGTTTCATTCAAATTGGACATCAACGGCCAGACGATCTCATTCCGGCTGCCGTGCAATTGGCGAGCAGTCCAGGCCGTTCTAGCGGAGCAAAACGCGAACCGCGGCTATAGGCGCGGCCAGTATGGCAGCAAGCACAAGGAAAAGCGGATCGACGACAGCGACGAGCACGCTATCCGCGTGGCTTGGCGCATCATCAAGGATTGGGTGGAGGCGCAGCTCGCGCTTGTTGAAATCAACATGGCGACGGTGCCTCAGATTTTCCTTCCCTACGCAATCCTGCGCGATGGCCGGACGCTTGGGGAAAAGATAGCGGCTGATCCAGCATTCCTCTTGGGCGACGGTAAAGCTGCCTAGCAACGCGTATGAAGTACCAGCAAGGCACGTTCATCACCGTCCCGAACACGAAGGAGCTCCGGGGCCTCAGCGCGCACCATCAGGTGCTTTTCATGTGGCTTTGCCACTACGCCAACACGACCGGCGAATGCTTCCCGTCCTACGAGACCCTAGCGCGCGATTGCGGAAGCAGTCGGAGCACCGTCATGCGATCGATGGACGAGCTCGTGCGGCTCGGCTTCGTCTCGAAAAGGGACAACTTCGTAAGCGGCCGTCAGACCACGAATACCTACAGCGTCAACGTGGGGGTGTCACAGGGACGTGCTCGGGGGTGTCACAGTGAGACCCCTAGGGGTGTCAGGCTGACGCACAGAACTCAACCCATTGAACTCAATCCAGAGAAACCCAAAAGGGCGGTTATCCCCATGAAGGAAATGCAGCCCAGGAACGCCCACGTCAGGGCAACGATTGCCGGCATTGCGAGGAAGCTCACCAGCCGCTGATATGCGGTTGGCCCCAGGCGACCCCATCCTCGCCATCAGGCACGACGGGACAGAGATCACCGGCACGTTCGAGCGCGAGCGCTTGCCGTCGCTCATCCAGGTTCGGCTTCCGAACGGAATGATCCAGAACCTACGGCGTGAGGAGCTCCAAGGCGTTTGGCGCCGCTAGCCACCACCCCATGACCGCACTCGAAAGCGCCCGCATTCTCTATCGAAGCTGTCTCACGAACGGCGGCGACCTCCATCTGCTCCGCCAGCGTATCGGGCAAAAGTGCTTCATGGCCGTCGTGCAGGAGCGCGGCCGGCAGGTGCTCAAAGCCAATCCAACAGAGGCATGACCATCACTCTACAGACGCTCCCCCCGACGACGAACAACCTCTACGTCAACGGCGCACGCGGCCGGTTCCTCGCTCCGAAGGCCCGTGCTGCCAAGGAGGCAATCGGATGGGAGGCACGCAGCCAGTACCACGGCGAGCCATTACAGGGGCCTCTAGCGGCTGAAATTCGCCTTTACTGGCCCGACAAGCGCCGCCGCGACATCGACAACATCAAGGCACTGCTGGACGCCCTCACGGGCATCCTATGGGAGGATGACAGCCAGATAACCGACCTTCACTTATTCAAGGCGTACGACAAGGAGCGGCCGAGAGTGGAGATCGATATGGGGCCGGCCGCCGCCTAGAACTGCTTCAGCTCGTTGATGAAGCTGTCGAAGACATCATTCAGATTCGCGAAAATCTTTGTCCTGCCGAAATGCTTGGCGAGATCGGCGTCAATTTGCTCGAGAGAGCGAGCGTCCTCCAGCAGTTCATCCGCAGCCCACTTTCGCCCCGGATGGAGAGTGTCCCACGGCGAACGGCTATTACCGCGGGTGGTGGCTTTGTCTCCGTGCTTCCCGAGCCCGTAAACCAGGTTGATCTCGCTGTTCCAGATCGGCTCGAACAGGTGGATGAGGTAGTCTTCGGCAGCCGTCTCGAAGCCGCTTTGAACGACAAGCGATCGGCAGACGAAGTCCTCGATCCTCAGATTCTCGGACTTCTTAATATTTCGGCAGTGCTCGCCCAGGCGGCTAGATAGCTTGTTGCCTTGTTCCAGCGGTGTCCGAGCCCGTGGATTGTCCGGTGCCGCCTGACCCACGTAGATCGGGGTCTCCGTGTCGCGGATAGGAGCATACGGCTCGAAGTCGCCTCGATAATAGATGGCATACACGCCAGAGCCGTAGAACTGGCCGAGGTCTGCCAACGCCGTGGTCGGCTGAGCGACCATAGCGAGCGCGACGAAGCGGCCGACCACTCGAGGATCAGTCGGATCGAACACCGCCACCGGTTGCTTGACCTTATCGAGGTCGCGTCGTGCCTCCGCCAGCGCCGCGATGATGGCGGACAGTTCGCCGTCCAAGCGCTTCCGAAAGTGGGGAGTGAGATTTTCCTGCCGAGTCACCTCAAGGAGGGCGAAGAGGTCCGCCTTTAGCTGGATGATTGGATGCGGAGGCTTCGCCACTATTGAGCCCGTAGATGCGCCGCGACATCCGTCGCCACGACCGAGGCGAGCTGCACCGGCACCGCATTTCCAAGCTGGCGCATTGTCTCGGACCACGAGCCATGAAACCTGTAGTCACGGGGGAACGTCTGGAGCTCGGCGCTTTCCCTGACGGTGAAATACCGGACCGAACCATCCGGCCGGAGCAGCATGTTCTCGCCGCCGGGCACGCCGTGAACGCCGGCCTTGAGGGTCTTCGCCGGTTCATCGAGCGGGCTGCCCGTATGACCAGGATAGCTACGTGCACCCGGTTGGAAGCGATGGTTTAGCAGTTTCTTCGAGGCAGCCACCTGGTTTTCAGGATCAGGCAAATCCCTCAGAGCCTCGCGTACCGTTTTCCATGCTCGCTTCGCGGTCCCTTCCGGCACCCCGCCGAGCCTCTCGAGCACACGCCCACGTGCTTCCAAACGCTGCGACACCTTCCGATCGGCGCGCGGTACGTTGTTGCGTTCCCAATATTCGCCGGAGACTACTTGGTCCCATACCAGCGCGTCGAGGCTGTGCGTCTCATCCGGGAAGTTCCACTCGATGCCGAGGTCGCTCCGGAAACCGACAAAGAACACGCGCTCCCGGCGCTGCGGCACTCCATAGTCCGCCGCGTTCCGTAGGCGCATGACCAGCCGGTATTCAGGACCATGCTTGCTGGAGGTGTGGTGGCGTTCGAGCCGGTTAAGGTGATCGGTCCAATCCTCATCCGACCTTTTCGCGATGGACGGATATTGAAGCTGGAGCTGGATATACCCCAGGTACGTCCCGAAGGCCTCACGAGTAAGCCCCTTCACGTTCTCGAAAATGAACGCCTTTGGCTTTGATTCGCGGACCGCCCTAACCGCTTCGGGCCACATATCGCGGCTGTCGCGAAACGCGCCATGCCTGCCGCCGAGCGAGAAGGGCTGGCAAGGAGGTCCACCCGAGACAAGGGCCACCTTTCCCTCGAACTCGCTGAAAGACGCATCGCGCACGTCGCCGTGAACGACCGGCCAAGCCGCGACCGACTCGACTCCGCGTCGCTGATTCTCGCGGATAGTCTCAACACAGTAATCGTCCCACTCGACGACCCGAACCGGATGAAACCCGGCCTGAAACGTGCCGATCCCAAGGCCGCCCGCGCCAGCAAAAAGCTCGATGGATTTCATGGCCTCCCCAGGAACTCAACTACCGTCTTTTCCACCCAGTCGGCGTCCCCCAACTGACACTCCCAAAGCTCTAACATCCGCCACCCCGCCTCGGCTAGTGCCAGCCTGATACGTTCATCGCGCGCGCGATTTCCGCCGAGTTTCTTGTCCCAGAAATCCAGACGGCTTTTGGGTCGCCGCGCAAGCTTGCAACTGGGATCGGGATGCTGGTGCCAGAAGCACCCGTGAACGAAAATGACGGAGCGACGGCTTCGGAAAACTAGGTCGGGCCTGCCCGGCAGATCGGAGGCATGCAGTCGATAACGGTAGCCCATGCGATGAATCGCGCGGCGTACCCTCATCTCCGGCCGCGTGTCCCTCGACCGCACACGCGACATTCTCTCGCTCCGCTGCGCCGTAGTAAGAGTATCGGTCATTCGTCCTTCATATACCGGTCGGAAGCCAGGAAGAGCCGAACTCTTGCCGGTGGAAACGCGGTATTCGCTAGCGCTTCGGCGACACGCTCGCCGCGATCAGTGCCAAGACAGTGCCAAAACGAGAAGGGGCGGCCGAAGCCGCCCCGTATGTATTTGAAATCTTGGTGGACGCACTTGGGCTCGAACCAAGGACCCGCTGATTAAGAGTCAGCTGCTCTACCAACTGAGCTATGCGTCCACTGCCCTTTCAGGCGGGCTGGAGCGGGAGGCGCTGGCCTTCCGACTTCAACCGGAGGGGGCGGGTATCACGCAGGTTTTGGCTTGTCCAGCCTTCTGCGCGATTAAAGCGCTCGCTAGAGCGACGCCGGGCCGCCGCCGAGCATCTGGCGATGGCGCTGGCGGGCGATCGACATCAGGATGCCCATCGTCAGCAGCACCGTCATCATCGCCGATCCGCCGTAGGAGACGAGCGGCAGCGGGATGCCGACGACGGGGGCGAGGCCCATCACCATCAGGGTGTTGATCATCACGTAGAAGAAGACCGTGCAGGTCAGCCCCATCGCCGCCAGCTTGGCGAACTGCGTGCGCCCGGTCAGGCTGACGCCGATTCCCCAGCCGATGATCACCGCGAAGCCGGCAAGGATGGACAGTCCGCCCATCAGCCCCCATTCCTCGGCCATCGTCGCGAAGATGAAGTCGGTGTGCTTCTCGGGCAGATATTCGAGGTGGCTCTGCGTGCCGTTCAAAAAGCCCTTGCCGAACATGCCGCCCGAGCCGATCGCGATCTTCGACTGGGTGATGTGGTAGCCGGCGCCGAGCGGATCCGCCTCGGGATCGATGAAGGTCAGCACGCGCTTCTGCTGATAGGGACGCAGCGAATTATAGACGATCGGCAGCGCCGCGGCGATGGCGATGCCCGCGCCGATGAACCAGCGCAGCCGCACGCCGGCGAGGAACAGCATCGCCACGCCGCCGAAGGCGATCATCAGCGAGGTGCCGAGGTCGGGCTGTGCCATCACCAGCGCCATCGGTACGCCGATCAGCAGCACCGGCGGCCACAGCGCGCGCGGGCTCTCGATGAAGGCGCGCGGCAGGAAATGATAATAGCGGGCGAGCGCCAGGATGATCGCCAGCTTCATGAACTCGGACGGCTGCAGCCGGATGATGCCCAGATCGATCCAGCGTTGCGCGCCCATGCCGACGAAGCCGACCGCCTCGACCACCGCGAGGAGGACGAGGATCACCCCGTAGAGCGGATAAGCATAGCGAATCCACACCTCGATATCGATCTGCGCCACCGCGAGCATGGCGATCAGCAGCACGCCGAAGCGAATGCTCTGCGTCGCCGCCCAGGGCTGCAGGCTGCCGCCCGCCGCCGAGTAGAGGATCGAGATGCCGAAGCCGCCGATCGCGACGATGACGAAGATCACCGTCCACGGCAGCAGCCGCAGCTTGTCGGGGAGGGCGGTGTTGAGCATCTAGGCGCCCGTTCCCGCGGTCGGAAGGGGGGTGGGCAGCGGCGCGGCGGCCGTGGTCGGCGCCGCCGCGGCAGCGGCGGCTTCGGCGGCGGCCCGCGCGGCGAGCGCGGCGCGATATTGCGCGTCGGCGAGCTCCTTCGCCTTCTTCGCCGCCCAGCCGGCCTCGAGCTTTTCGAGCGCGCGCATCGCCACGTCGGGGGCGAACAGATAGGTCATGATGTCGCGCGCGATCGGGCCGGCGGTGCCCGACCCTGAGATGCCATGTTCGACGATGATGCTCATCGCATAGCGCGGCGCCTCGACCGGGGCGAAGGCGACGAACAGCGCATGGTCGCGCTGCTTCCACGGCACGCCGAGCCCGCCGAACTTGCCGCCGCGGCGACGGTCGGCGGCGGTGATGCGCCGGACCTGCGCGGTGCCGGTCTTGCCCGCCATCTGAACGCCGGCGACGGGCAGCCGCGAGCGGCCGGCGGTGCCGCGCGGCGAATTGACGACGTCGGCCATCGCCTGCCGAATCAGCGCGAGATGCTCGGGCGGCACGTCGAGCGTGCCGACGGGCCGGCGCTTGCCGCCGAGCAGCAGCTGCGGCTGGATCTCGCGTCCCGAGGCGAGCCGCGCGGTCATCACCGCCAGCTGCAGCGGCGTCGCGGCGTTGTAGCCCTGGCCGATCGCGCAGGACAGCGTCTCGCCCGGCAGCCATTTCTGGCCATAGCGCTCGATCTTCCACGCCTGGTCGGGAACGATGCCGCTGCGCTGCGTCGGCACCGGAATGTCGAACTCCTGGCCGAGACCGAACTTGCGCGCGGTCGCGGCGATGCGGTCGATGCCGGCCTGGCGGCCGAAATGATAGAAATAGGTGTCGCAGCTCTGGAAGATGCCCGACGACAGGCTGACGCCGCCATGGCCGCCGCGCTTGTGGCAGTGAAAGGCGTGACCGCCGAAATAATAGCGGCCCGAACAATGGCAGCCGTCCTCGGGCTTGAAGCCGGCATCGAGGATGGCGAGCGCGGTCATCATCTTGAAGGTCGAGCCGGGGGGATAGATGCCCTGCACGCTCTTGTTGATCAGCGGGTGGCGCTCGTCGGCGTTGAGCGTGTCCCATTCCTTGTGGCTGATGCCGTCGGAAAAGGCGTTGGGGTCGAACGCCGGCATCGACAGCTGGCACAGCACGTCGCCGGTCCAGCAGTCCATCACCACGACGCTGGCCGATTCCTCGCCGAGCCGCCGCGCCGCATAGGCCTGGAGGTCGCGATCGACGGTCAGCGTGACGGTGGCGCCCGGCGTGTCGTCGACCGTCTGGAGATCGCGGATGATGCGGCCGCGCGCATTGACCTCGCTGCGCCGCGCGCCGGCCCGGCCGCGCAGCGGGTCGTCGAGCATCTTCTCGATGCCGTCCTTGCCGAGGCGGAAGCCCGGAAAGACGTAGAGCGGGTCCTTGGTCTCGAGGAACTGCTCACGCGTGGGCGACCCGACGTAGCCGAGCAAATGGCCGACGCCGGCGCCGTCGGGATAGTAGCGCGCGAAGCCGCGGATCGGCTGCACGCCGGGCAGGTCGGGCAGCCGGACGTTGACCGCCGCGAACTGGTCCCAGGGCATGTCCTTGGCCAGCTCGACGGGCACATAGCCCGGCAGCCGCTTCACGTCGGCGCGGATGCGCTCGACATCTTCGGGACTGAGCGTGATGACGCGGCCGATCTCGGCGAGCGTCGCATCGAGGTCGTCGACCTGTTCCGCCACCATCTCGAGCCGATAGTCGGGGCGGTTGAGCGCCAGCGGCTTGCCGTTGCGGTCGACGATCCAGCCGCGCCGCGGCGGGATCAGCCGCACCGACACGCGATTGTCCTCGGCGAGGAGCTTGTACTTCTCCTGCTCGAAGACCGAGAGATAGGCCATCCGCCCAGCCAGCAGCAGCCCGATTCCCCCCTGCGCCGCGCCGATGAACAGCGCGCGGCGGGAGAACAGCTGTTCGCGGTCGGACTCGCTCCGGATCGTCATGACGCATCGCCCCAGCGGCGCTGGATACGGGCGATTATCGCGACGACGACCGGAAAGGCCAAGACCGTCGTCATCGCCTGCCAGAGCGACGGGCCGAACGACGGATCGCCGTCGACGAAGCGCAGCAGCTGCCAGCCCAGGAACTGATAGACGAGCACCAGCACGCCGGCGAGCGCCCAGTCGACGGCATAGGGCCGGTGGCCGTAGCGCCGCTCGAGCGCCGCCACGGCGATCGCCAGCACCGGCATCAGCACGGCGTTGATGCCGAGCGGCAACCCGAGCGCGGCATCGGTCAGCACGCCGAGGACCAGCGCGACGTGCGGCGGCATCAGCACCGGCTGGAACAGTCCCCATATCAGGATGGTCAGCAGCGCGAGGTGCGGCATCGCCGGCAGCGAGGTGACGAGCGGTGCGCTCATCACGAACAGCGCCATGACGCAGGTCAGCGACGGCACCAGCTGCCGCCAGCGTCCGATGCGGATGGCCAGCCGTTCGTCCGGCGTCAGGCTCGCCCAGGGGCTGTTCATGGCGTTCGCACCGCGTCGGGATCGGCGGGCGGCGCGACGACCGGGGGCGGCAGATAGGGCTGTTCGACGATGACGTAGCCGAGCCCCTCGGGGTGCGCGAGCGGCCGGGCATATTGGATGTCGCGCAGCACGCGCGTCACCACCGCGACGGGCACGTCGGGCGGGAAGATGCCGCCATCGCCGCTGGTCACCAGCCGGTCGCCGACCTTGAGCTCGCCGTCGGCCGGCGCGACGTAGCGCAGCTCGAGCTCGGCATCGTTGACGCCCGCGACGATCGCCGGCCGGCCGGTTCGCACGACGCGCACCGGCACGCGGCTCGCCGAGTCGGTCAGCAGCAGCACCCGCGCCGAATGATGCCCGACCTCGACGACCCGGCCGACGAGGCCGCGCGCGGCGCGCACCGGCTGACCGGCGCGGACGCCGGCGGTGCGACCGCCGCTGATCACCGCCGAGCGCACATAGGAGCCCGACGAACCCGCGGCGATCGGGAAGACGCGGCGCCAGCGGCGCGCCGGCTCGACGACGGCGAGGAGTTGCTTGAGCTGCCGGTTCTCGCGCGCCATCGCCAGCCGCTGCTGGTCACGCACGCGGTAGGCGCGCAAGTCGGCTTCGAGGCGGCGGTTGCGATCGATCGCCAGGAAATAGTCCGACACATAATTGCCGGCATCGTCGAGCGCGGCGAGCGGCGCGCGCAGCAGCCCCCAGGCCGGCGCCGTCGCGTCCATTGCCGCCTTGCGGAGCGTGCTGCCGTTCGATGGGTCGTTGCGGCTCAGCAGCAGCAGCACGAGGCCGATGAGCACCGCCACGAGCGCGACGACGATCCGCACGAGCGCAAGATTGCGCTCGCGTCGCGAGAAGCTTCTGCTGCGGTGTCGGGGCGGCCACGCCATCGGGTCCCCTTACCCTCGGGGCGATTGGTTATCAGGCGGTTTCGAGAACGCCGCGGTACACCGGTTCCTCGAGCGCCTTGCCGGTGCCGAGCGCGACGCAGGTCAGCGGATCCTCGGCGATCGACACCGGCAGTCCCGTCGCCTCGCGCAGCACCGCGTCGATGTCGCCGAGCAGCGCGCCGCCGCCGGTCAGCACGATGCCCTGGTCGACGATGTCGGCGGCGAGCTCGGGCGCGGTGTTCTCGAGCGCCATGCGCACGCCTTCGACGATCGTCGACACCGGCTCGGACAGCGCCTCGGCGATCTGCGCCTGGTTGATGGTGATTTCCTTGGGCACGCCGTTCATCAGGTCGCGGCCCTTGATCTCGAGCGTGCGGCCGACGCCGTCGGCGGGCGGCTTCGCCGTGCCGATTTCCTTCTTGATGCGCTCGGCGGTCGTCTCGCCGATCAGCAGATTGTGGTTGCGGCGGACATAGGAGACGATCGCGTCGTCCATCTTGTCGCCGCCGACGCGGACCGAGGTGGTGTAGGCGAGGCCGCGCAGCGAGAGCACCGCGACCTCGGTGGTGCCGCCGCCGATGTCGACGACCATCGAGCCGATCGGCTCGGTCACCGGCATGCCGGCGCCGATCGCCGCCGCCATCGGCTCCTGGATCAGATAGACCTGGCTGGCGCCGGCGTTCGAGGCGGCGTCGCGGATCGCGCGCTTCTCGACCGAGGTCGACCCCGAGGGCACGCAGATCACGATCTCGGGAAAGCGCGGCAGCTTCGAGGTGTGCACCTTCTTGATGAAATAGTTGATCATCTGTTCGGCGACCTGGATGTCGGCGATGACGCCGTCGCGCAAGGGCCGGATCGCCTCGACGTTGCCGGGGGTGCGGCCCATCATCAGCTTGGCGTCGTTGCCCACCGCCTTGACCTGGCGACGGCCGTTGATCGTCTCGATCGCCACCACCGACGGTTCGTTGAGCACGATGCCTCGGCCGCGGACATAAACCAGCGTGTTCGCGGTGCCGAGATCGATCGCCATATCCTGGCTGAGGAACGAGAACAGACGGCTGAACATGGACATGAAAGCGGGGCCCTACACCAAAGCTGCTCGGGCGCGGCCGCACCATGCATCACGGCTCTCGCGAAAGCCGCCGAAATCCCCGCCCGATGGCGGCACAATGGCGAAACCCCACGGGCGCGCCAAGTCCTTTCTCATCGATTTGGCGGCTGCCCGCTGCGCTTTGCCGCGCTATAGCTGAAAGCGCCCATGCCGATCCGCAGACTCCCCGATCAGCTCGTCAACCAGATCGCCGCCGGCGAGGTGGTCGAACGGCCCGCGAGCGCCTTGAAAGAGCTCGTCGAGAACGCGCTCGACGCCGGCGCGCGGCGCATCCTGATCGAGCTTCAGGCCGGCGGCGTCGAGCTCATCTCGGTGGTCGACGACGGGCGCGGCATGCGCGCCGACGAGCTGCGCCTCGCGCTCGAGCGCCATGCCACCTCGAAGCTGCCCGACGACGATCTGTCGGCGATCGCGACCTTGGGCTTTCGCGGCGAAGCCTTGCCGTCGATCGCCAGCGTCAGCCGGCTCAGCCTGGCGAGCCGCACCGCGGGCGGGGAGGGGTGGAAGATCGTCGTCGATCATGGACGCGTCGACAGCGACGGCCCGGCGGCGGTGCCGCCGGGGACGCGCGTCACCGTCGAGCAGCTGTTCGGCAAGGTCCCGGCGCGGCGCAAGTTCCTCAAGTCGGAGCGGTCCGAGCTCGGCGCCTGCGTCGACGTCGTGCGTCGGCTGGCGATGGCGCATGCCGACGTCGCTTTCGAGCTGCGCCATGACGGGCGCAAGCTCATCGACGCCGCGCCCGGCGGCTCGATGCTGGAGTCGGCGCGGCTGGCACGACTGGCGACGCTGCTCGGCATCGACTTCGCCGACAATGCCGTCGCGGTCGATCTCGACCGCGAGGGGCTCAAGCTCGGCGGGCTCGCCGGGCTGCCGACCTACAACCGCGGGGTCGCCGACCATCAATATCTGTTCGTCAACGGCCGCCCGGTCCGCGACCGGCTGCTCGTCGGCGCGGTGCGCGGCGCCTATCAGGATCTGCTGGCGCGCGACCGCCACCCGGTGGTGGTGCTGTTCCTCGACGTGCCGGCCGACTTCGTCGACGTCAACGTCCATCCGGCGAAGACCGAGGTGCGCTTCCGCGACGCGGCGCTGGTGCGCGGGATGATCGTCGGCGGGCTGCGCCGCGCGCTCGATGCCGCCGGGCATCAGGCGTCGACGACGGTCGCCGCCTCGGTGCTCTCGGCGCTGCAGCCGCAGACGTTGGCGCCAGGCTTCCTGACGCCGCCCCCGCCGGCGCAAAGCTCGTTCGCCGAACGCCAGGCCGACTTCGTCGCCATGCCGATGGGCCGCGCCCCGCACGCCGTCGATGCATCCGTCACGCCCGCCAGCAGCGACTACCCGCTCGGCGTCGCGCGCGGCCAGGTCCACAACACCTATATCGTCGCCGAGGCGACCGATGGCCTCGTCATCGTCGACCAGCATGCCGCGCATGAACGGCTGGTGCTCGAACGGATGAAGGCGGCGCTCGGTGACGGCCGTGCCGCCAGCCAGGCGCTGCTGCTCCCCGAGGTCGTCGAAATCGGCGAGGTCGAGGCCGACCGGCTCGAGGCGCGCGCCGCCGAGCTCGCCGAATGGGGGCTGGAGATCGAACGCTTCGGCGCGCGCGCGGTGCTGGTCCGCGCCGTCCCCGCGCTGCTCGGCAGCCGCGTCGACGTCAAGGCGCTCGTCGTCGACCTCGCCGACGAGCTCGCGGCGTTCGGCGAAGCGCTGAGCCTCAAGGAGAAGCTCGACGCGGTCTGCGCGACGATGGCCTGCCACGGCTCGGTCCGCGCCGGCCGCGCGCTCTCGACCGCCGAGATGAACGCGCTGCTCCGCGAGATGGAGGTCACGCCGCACGCCGGCCAGTGCAACCACGGCCGCCCGACCTATGTGAAGCTGGCCAGCGCCGACATCGAGAAGCTGTTCGGGCGGCGTTGAGCGTGAAACGAACGACTGCGAACCAACCAATGTGGAGTTGGCCACTAGGCGGCTTGGGATCCAAGGGCGCATGGTCGGATAGCCGGTGTCCTGCGGTCCGCTCGCGACGACCTTACCGTTTCGGTAGGCCGATACCCAACCGATGCAAGTGCTCTGTTCCCTTGGTGGTCAGTTCCAACACATGCCCGGGCTGGCGGCCGGTAGGGAGCCAGCACTTCGGGTCGCGCAAGGTCTCTTCAACCTCACTGGCAGGCACAGGTTCAGTGCGATTGTCGAACCACGTACCAAAAGTGAGGGCGACAAAACCTGACGCTATAAGCTCTATCAGCTCTTCGACTGCGGTGTCCGGGGCGTCCGGCCGGAACGCGGGGAGGCAATCAGCGAAATCCCACAATGCGAAGTGGTCGTCGAGCAGGTGGTCAAGGACATGGAGTTGGCTCTCCGTCATTTCCCTAA
>JASBUR010000018.1 GCA_030147805.1 Sphingomonadaceae bacterium | reverse complement strand
CGCCGAGCTTGCCCTCGGTGCCGACATCCTTGGCGACGCGCGTCACTTCGGAGGCGAACGAGTTTAGCTGGTCGACCATCGTGTTGATGGTGTTCTTGAGCTCGAGGATCTCGCCCTTCACGTCGACGGTGATCTTCTTCGACAGATCGCCGAGCGCCACCGCGGTGGTGACTTCGGCGATGTTGCGCACCTGGTTGGTCAGATTGTCGGCCATCAGGTTGACGTTGTCGGTGAGATCCTTCCACGTGCCGGCGACGCCGCGCACCTGCGCCTGCCCGCCGAGCTTGCCCTCGGTGCCGACTTCCTTGGCGACGCGAGTGACCTCAGAGGCGAACGAGTTGAGCTGATCGACCATCGTGTTGATGGTGTTCTTCAGCTCGAGGATCTCGCCCTTCACGTCGACGGTGATCTTCTTCGACAGATCGCCGAGCGCCACCGCGGTCGTCACTTCGGCGATGTTGCGGACCTGCGAGGTCAGGTTTTCCGCCATCAGGTTGACGTTGTCGGTGAGGTCCTTCCAGGTTCCGGCAACGCCCTCGACACGCGCCTGGCCGCCGAGCTTGCCCTCGGTGCCGACCTCGCGCGCCACGCGCGTCACTTCCGACGCGAAGCTGTTCAGCTGGTCGACCATGGTGTTCATGGTGTTCTTGAGCTCGAGGATCTCGCCCTTCACCTCGACGGTGATCTTCTTCGACAAGTCGCCGCTGGCGACCGCGGTGGTCACCTCGGCGATGTTGCGCACCTGGCTGGTCAGGTTGTTCGCCATCGCGTTGACGTTGTCGGTGAGGTCCTTCCAGGTGCCGGCGACGCCCTCGACGCGCGCCTGGCCGCCGAGCTTGCCCTCGGTGCCGACCTCGCGCGCGACGCGCGTCACCTCTGAGGCGAACGAGCCGAGCTGCTCGATCATGTTGTTGACGACCTTGCCGATTCGCAGGAACTCGCCGCGCAGCGGCCGGCCGTCGATCTCGACGGTCATCGTCTGCGACAGGTCGCCCTTGGCGACGGCACCGATCACGCGCGCCACCTCGGCGGTGGGCTGCACCATGTCCTCGATCAGCTCGTTGACCGAGCGGACCGCCGATTCCCAGCCGCCGGTGGCGCCGCGCACGCGCCCGCGCTGGCCGATCTTGCCTTCCTTGCCGACCACCTTCGACAGGCGCTCGAACTCCTTGGTCATCTGGTCGTTGAGGTCGATGATCTCGTTGAGCGCCGCGGCAATTTCGCCGTCCATGCCGGGAAATTCCTCGGAGAGCCGGACCGAGAAGTCGCCGCGCCGGAGCGCGCGCAGCGCGTTGAGGAGGTTGCGCCGGTCGAGATGATCGCGTCGCGCTTCGATGTTCACCAGCCCGTCTCCCCGTCCGCGACGCCGACCGGCGATCACGGTTCTCCATCCGCTGCCTTGGGCGCCAGGTTAAGGGGGGAGAGGCGGAGGGACGCCTGCGCGCGACGTTACGCGGCCGACAGCTCCCAACGCGCTGGTTCCCCGCCCAAGACGCTATTACCCGTCCCCGATAACGCGGCTTCGGTCGGCTGGTTCCGCGCCGGCCGATGGCTATTTGCGGGTTGTCAGTGGTTTCCCACCGGGCCTAAAAGCCGAGCGATGGCGATCAGCACCCAACTCGCCGACTTCATTCGCGGCGCCTTTCCCTCGGTCTGGTCGCTCGAGCTGCTCGTGCTGCTTCAGTCCGAGCCCGATCGCGGCTGGATGGGGCAGGAACTCGTCGATCGCCTGCGCGGCAGCGAGCATATCGTCGTCCAGGGGGTGAGTGCGCTCGTCGCCGGCGGAATCGCGGCCACCGAAGAGGATGGCAAGGTGCGCTATGTGCCGGCGTCGGCCGAAATCCAGCGCCTGGCCGAGGAGGCGATCCGCCAATATGCCAAGCGGCCCGATGCGGTGAGGCGCATCATCGTATTCGGCGGCAACACCGGCCTCCAGGCGTTCTCCGACGCCTTCAACTTGCGTAAGGATTGACCGTGGGCGGCTTGACCTTCCAGTCCGCAGTTTACCTGCTCTGCCTGGTGACGAGCGCCTCTTGCGCCGTCCTGCTCGCGCGCAGCTATCTGCGGACGCGCGCGCGGCTCCTGCTGTGGAGCAGCCTCTGCTTCACGTTCCTCGCGCTCAACAATCTGATCGTGGTCGTCGACATCCTCGTCTTCCCGAGCCTGGTCGACCTGTCGCTCTGGCGGCTGGCCGCCTCGCTGGTGGCGGTCGGCGTGCTGCTCTACGGCTTCATCTGGGAGAGCGAATAGCATGGCGCTCGATCCGATGTTCTATCTCCTGTCGGGGCTGATCGTCGCTGGCGACCTGATCGCGGCGCTGTTCTTTCTCAAATTCTGGCGGCGCAGCGCCGATACGCTGTTCGCCATCTTCGCGGCCGCCTTCCTGCTGCTCGCACTCGGGCAGGCGCTGCTGGCGCTGACCAACGTGCCGGTCGAGGAGCGCAGCTGGATCTACCTGCTGCGCCTGGCGGCGTTCGTGCTCATCATCGCGGGCATCGTGCACAAGAACCGCGCCGACTGACCCTAGAAGGGGAAGAAATAGGTGATCGCCGCGAGGCCGACGCCCCAGGTGATGAAGTTGAGCGGCAGCCCCACGCGCACGAAGTCCATGTAGCTGTAGCCGCCGATCTGGAAGACCAGCACGTTGGTCTGATAGCCGAACGGCGTCGCGAAGGCCGCGCTCGCCGCCATCATCACCGCGACGATGAACGGCCGTGGGCTGACGCCGAGATTCTCCGCCAGCGCGACGGCGACGGGCGTGAGCAACACCGCCACCGTCGCGTTCGACAGCGCTTCGGTCAGGAACAGCGTCGCGCCGTAGAATAGCGCCAGCGCGGCGAGCGGCCCGAGCGGCCGCACGCCGCTGACCAGCCAGTCGGTCGCCTGCGACGCAAGGCCGCTCTCCTCGACCGCGATGCCGAGGACGACCATGCCGGCGATGAGCAGCAGGATCTCGGGGCGCAGCCCGCGATAGGCTTCGTCGGCGGTGATCGTGCGCATCAGGATGAGCAGCACGGCCCCGGCGAAGGCCGAGGCGGCGATCGGCGCGATGTTGAGCGCGGCGGCGGCGATGACCCCGGCGAAGACGGCCACGGTGATGGCGGCGCGGCGACCGTCGAGCGCGCGCCGCTCGGCGAAGGCTTCGGGGGCGCCGACCTGCGCGCCGCCCGTCGAATGCTCCCAGTCGCGCGCGATCTCGGCGGATTCGCCTTCGCCGCCGCTGCGGATGAGCCGGCCGCTGACCAGCAGCAGATAGGCGGCACCGGCGGCGGCGACGCAGAGGCCGACCGGGGTGATCTCGAACAGCCCGAAGGTCGGCTGGCCGGCAAGGCGTGCCATGTCGTTGACCAGCAGATTGGTCGAGGTGCCGATCAGCGTGCAGGCGCCGCCCAGGATCGCCATGTAGGAAAGGGGGATCAGGAAGCGCTTGGCCGACAGGCCGAGCGCCTCGGCGGTATCGCGCACCACCGGCGCGCCCAGAACGACGATCGGCGTGTTGTTGAGGAACGCCGAAGCGGCGCCGCTGATGAAGATGAGCAGCCACAGCCCGAGCGCACCGATGTGCCGGCACATCACCACCGCGAGTTCGATCAGGCGATCGAGTAGCCCCGACAGCTCGATCGCGTAGACGATGACGAACAGCGAGGCGAGCGCGATGATCGCCGGGCTGGCGAAGGCGCCCTGCACCTCGCTTGGCCGGACGGTGCCGGTGATCAGCAGCACCGCGGCCCCCGCGAGCGCGACCACGTCGGCGCGCAGCCGATCGAGGACCAACGCGGTCACGACGGCGAAAAGCACCGTCAGCGTGATGATTTGGTCGGCGGTCATCGTCGCCAAGCATCGGGGGGTTCGTCCATCGTCGCAAGCGAAAGCGCAAGTCCTTCAATATCTTTTGTCGCGGCGCTGGAGCGCGCGCCATGATCTGCTAACCTAAGGCGATGAGCGAACCGGTCCGCCGTCCCGGCGCCGTCTGGCTGTCTGCCTCGGTCGTCTTTCTCCTGCTGGTGCTGGGTGGGCTCTGGCTTCGCGCCCGGCCCCCCGCCCCGACGCCGCCGCCCGAACCCGCGGCCGAAGTGCCCGCGCCCGATGCTGCACAACCGCTGGCGCCCCAGCCGCCGCTGCAGCGCGATGGCCTTCTCGATGCGGCGGCGATCGCCGCCGACGCCTTTGCGGCAGGGGCATCGCAGACGCCGGCGAATCGCGAACTGGTGGGCCGCCGGTTCGAGCTGCGCACCGTATTCGGCTGCGGCGGGCCGTCGCTGCCGGGCTCGACGGCCGCGATGCGCTGGGAATATGACGCCGACACCAGCACGCTGCGCGTCAGCGCGCGGCCGCAGAACCTGGCGTCGGCCGCCTGGCTCGCTCCGTTGATCGAGGGTGCCGACGTCGAGGCGGCGGAAGGCTTCTGGATCGAGCGGCCCTGGCGGCGCACGTCCGCCTGTCCCGCCTATCGCTCGCCGCTCGAGATGCCGTCGTCGCTGGCGGTCCCGCAGCAGACGCTGGCGCTCGTCGAGCTGTTCGGACCCGACGCGCCACGCTCGCGCCGACGCGAAGACCGCCCCTATGAGGCGGTCGCGAAAATGCCGCCGGATCAGGTCGCGGCGACGCAGGGATTCGCGCTGGTGATCGAGGGGCGCGTGGCGGCGCTTCCCAACGGCGAGCCGGTCTGGTGCACGAGCGAGAGCGCCGACGTGCGGCCGATCTGCGCGATCGCCGCCAGCTTCGAACGGGTGCGTCTCGAGAATGTCGCGACGTCGGAGGTTCTCGCCGACTGGCGGCGGTAGCGGCTTTTCCGGCGGCATTGCGGAACGCTTGGGTGCCTACCAAGTTAGGTGGATTCACCCCAACACACGGGAAATCCGCATGGCGACCAATCCGGCCACCGAAGCAGCGAACGACGGACGGCGTCTCCAGGTCGCGTCGGCGCGCGCCCAGGACGCCGGCCGCGGCTTCGCCCGGCTGAGCCGCCGCGTCTTCGACAGTCTCAACCTCCGCGAGGGCGATCCCGTCGAGATCGCGGGGGGCGGCCGCACCACCACGGCGATCGCCGTCTCGGCGCAACCCGAGGACGAAGGGCTCGATCTCGTTCGCCTCGATGGCCTGCAGCGCGCCAACGCGCAGGTCGGCAGCGGCGACTATGTCGAGGTCCGCCGCGCCGAGGTGAAGCCGGCGGTGCGCGTCGTGTTCGCGCCGGCGCAGAAGAATCTCCGCCTCGCCGGCTCGGCCGAGGCACTGCGGCGCAATTTCATGAACCGGCCGCTGATGGCGGGCGACGTGGTGTCGACGTCGGGCCATCAGCGCGCGCAGCACGACCAGCTGCCGCCGCAGCTGCGCGAGCTGATGAATGCGCCCACCTACAGCCTCCAGGAAATCCGCCTCGTCGTCGTGTCGACCTCGCCCAAGGGACCGGTCGTCGTCACCGAGGAGACCGAGGTCGAGCTGCGGCCCGAATATGAGGAGCCCAAGGAGACGCGCCGCGCCGACGTCACCTACGACGATATCGGCGGGCTCGGCACCACGGTCGACCAGATTCGCGAGATGGTCGAGCTGCCGCTGCGCCACCCCGAGCTGTTCCAGCGCCTCGGCGTCGATCCGCCCAAGGGCGTGCTGCTCTACGGACCGCCGGGCACCGGCAAGACCCGGCTGGCGCGCGCCGTCGCCAATGAATCGGAGGCGCAGTTCTTCCACATCGCCGGTCCCGAGATCATGGGGTCGAGCTATGGCGAGTCCGAAAAGCGGCTGCGCGAGGTGTTCGAGGAGGCGCAGGCCAATTCGCCGTCGATCGTGTTCATCGACGAGATCGATTCGATCGCGCCCAAGCGTGGCCAGACCACCGGCGAGGTCGAGCGCCGCGTCGTCGCGACCTTGCTGACGCTGATGGATGGCCTCGAGCCGCGGCAGAATCTCGTCGTCATCGCCGCGACCAACCGCCCCGAGGCGATCGACGAGGCGCTGCGGCGCCCCGGTCGCTTCGACCGCGAGATCGTCATCGGTGTTCCCGACCAGGGCGGGCGCCGCGAGATTCTCACCATCCACACGCGCGGCATGCCGCTGGCCTCCGACATCGATCTCGATGAGCTGTCGCGCATGACCTACGGCTTCGTCGGCGCCGATCTCGCGGCGCTGGCGCGCGAGGCGGCGATCGACGCGCTGCGTCGCATGCTGCCCGAGATCGACCTCAAGGAGGGGACGATCCCGCAGGCGGTGCTCGAACGGCTCGAGGTGCGCCGCGACGACTTCCTGGCCGCGGTGAAGCGCGTCCAGCCGTCGGCGCTGCGCGAGATCATGATCCAGGCGCCCGACGTTTCCTGGGACGACATCGGCGGTCTGACCGAGGTGCGCGAACGGTTGCGCGAGGGTATCGAGCTGCCGCTGAAGGACCCCGAGGCGTTCCGCCGGCTCGGCATCCGCCCGGCGAAGGGCTTCCTGCTGTTCGGTCCGCCGGGGACCGGCAAGACGCTGATGGCCAAGGCGGTCGCGCGCGAGGCCGAAGCCAATTTCATCTCGACCAAATCGTCCGACCTGCTGTCGAAATGGTACGGCGAGTCGGAGCAGCAGGTGTCGCGGCTGTTCGCCCGCGCCCGTCAGGTCGCGCCGACCGTCATCTTCATCGACGAGATCGACAGCCTGGTGCCGGCGCGCGGCGGCGGCCTTGGCGAACCCGCGGTGACCGAGCGCGTCGTCAACACGATCCTCGCCGAGATGGACGGGCTCGAGGAGCTGCAGTCGGTGGTGGTGATCGGCGCCACCAACCGGCCGACCTTGCTCGATCCCGCGCTGCTCCGGCCGGGTCGCTTCGACGAACTGGTCTACGTCCCGGTGCCCGACGAGGCGGGGCGGCGCCATATCCTCGGCATCCAGACCAAGGACATGCCGCTCGCCGACGACGTCGATCTCGACATCATCGCGAGGCGTGCCGAACGCTACACCGGTGCCGACCTCGAGGATCTGGTGCGCCGTGCCGGACTGAACGCCATCCGCGAGTCGCGCAGCGCCGAGCGCGTGACCGGCGCGCATTTCGAACAGGCGCTCGCCGACAGCCGGCCGTCGGTGACGCCCGAGGTCGAGGCTGAATATGAGCAGATGCAGCGCACGCTGAAGCAGGACTCGCTCTCGACGCAGCCGATCGGCTTCATCGCGCCTCAGCTCAGATGAGCTGGCGGATCGGCATCGTCGGTTTCGGCAAGATCGCGCAGGACCAGCACCTGCCGGCGATCGCCGCCGATCGGGCGTTCGAACTCGCCGGGGTGGTTGATCCGAGGGGATGCGCGCTCGACGGCGTGCCGCGCTTCGCCGACCACCGGGCAATGCTGGCGGCGCTGCCCGATCTCGACGCCGTCGCGATCTGCACGCCGCCGGCGCCGCGTTACGCCATCGCGCGCGACTGTCTGCTCGCCGGCAAGCAGGTGCTGCTCGAGAAGCCGCCCGCCGCGACGCTGTCGGAGGTGGAGGATCTCGAACGGCTCGCCGCCGCGCCCGGACGCGTGCTCTTTGCGACCTGGCATTCGCGCTATGCGCCGGCGGTGGAAGAAGCGCGCCGCCGGCTCACCGGTCAGGTCGTGCGTCGCATGCGCATCAACTGGAAGGAGGACGTCCGTCGCTGGCATCCGGGACAGCGGTGGGTCTGGGACGCGGGCGGCTTCGGCGTTTTCGATCCGGGGATCAACGCGCTGTCGATCGTGACGCACATCATGCCGGTGCCGCTGTTCGTCCGCCGGGCGACGCTCCATGTCCCGTCCAACGCCGACACCCCGATCGCCGCCGATCTCGACCTCGGCGAGGGCTATGAGGCGGCGTTCGACTGGCGGCAGACCGGCGATCAGATCTGGGAGATCGAGGCGCAGACCGATGGCGCCACGCTCAGGATCGTCGGCGGCGGCGCCCGGCTGGAGGTCGATGGGGTGCCGGTCGTCGACGAGGCCCGCGCCGAATATCCGGCGATCTACCGGCGGTTCGACGAGCTGCTGAGCGCCGGGCAATCGGAGGTCGATGCCGCGCCGCTCCGCCTCGTCGCCGATGCCTTCATGATCGGGCGACGGCGACCGGTCGACCGCTTCGACGATTGACGGCGGGCGCGGTCCATTAGGGCTGGTTCGGCCGGCCCGCCTTTTCTATGCAGGGGCCATGGCAGAACGTTTCTCGGTCATCCGCAGCTTTCTCAAGGTCGAGGCAGCCGGCGGTTTCGTGCTCATCGCCGCTGCGGCGCTGGCGCTCCTCGTCGCGAACTCGTCGCTGGCGCCGAGCTATTTCGCCGGGCTGCAGACCTATGCCGGCGGGTTGAGCGTCCTGCACTGGATCAACGACGGCCTGATGGCGCTGTTCTTCCTGCTGGTCGGGCTCGAGATCAAGCGCGAGGTGCTCGACGGCGAGCTGGCGACCTGGGATCGGCGCGTGCTGCCGGGGATCACCGCGCTCGCCGGCATGGCGGTGCCCGCGCTGTTCTTCATCGCCTTCAACAGCGGCGACTCCTACGCGCTTCGCGGCTGGGCCATCCCGGCGGCGACCGACATCGCCTTCGCGCTCGGCGTGCTGGCGCTGCTCGGCAAGCGGGTGCCGGCGTCGCTCAAGGTGTTCCTGACCGCGCTCGCCATTCTCGACGACATGGGCGCCATCGCGATCATCGCGGTCTTCTACACCGAGCAACTCGCGCTGCTGCCGCTCGCGCTGGCCGGTGCGGGTCTCGTGTTGCTCTATGGACTCAACAAGGCGCGCGTCACCCGCCTGTCGCCCTATCTGGTGATCGGCGCGCTGGTGTGGTTCTGCGTGCTGAAGTCGGGCGTGCACGCCACGCTCGCCGGCGTGGCGGTGGCGATGACGATCCCGCTGCGCCCCGCGCCCGGCGCCCCCGACAATCCGCATTCGCCGCTGCACAAGCTCGAGCATGCGCTGGCGCCGTGGGTCGCCTTCCTGATCGTGCCGATCTTCGGCTTTGCCAATGCCGGCGTCTCCTTTGCCGGACTCGATCCCGCGGCGGTGACCGGACCGGTGCCGATGGGCATCGCCGCCGGCCTGTTCCTCGGCAAGCAGCTCGGCATCGCCGGCGCCGCCTGGGTGACGATCCGCCTCGGCTGGGCACAGCTCCCCGCCGACGCCGACTGGCGGCAATTCTACGGCGTCGCCATCCTCTGCGGCATCGGCTTCACGATGAGCCTGTTCATCGGCGGGCTGGCCTACGGCGAGATGAGCGACCTCGGCGATGCGGTGAAGATCGGCGTCCTGGTGGGCTCGCTGCTGTCGGCGGTCGCCGGCTACACCTTGCTGCGGCTACCGACCGCTACGCGGCCAGGCGGCGAACAACGCGCGTAGCGCCGCGACGAACGCCAGCGGCTGATCGATCATCACATGGTGCGCGGCGTCGGGAACGACGATCGCCGGCGAGCCGCGGGGCATCGTGTCCACCATCTGCCGCGTCACCTCGGGCGGCATCAGCATCGACCGGTCGCCCCACATCAGCGCGAACGGCGCCTCGACATCGGCGAGCAACGTTCGCGTGTCGCCGAGCTCGAACGCGCTCCACAGGAACGGATCGAACTTCCAGGTCCAGCCGCCATCGACCGCCTGCAGCGAGGTGCGCGCGATATGGTCGGCGATGAACAGGTTCGTGCAGGGCTGCTCGGGGGCGAAGCGGAAGCGCGCCAATGCTTCCTCGATCGTCGGATAGACGCGGTGCGGGCGCGGCGCGCCGGCCGGCCGGCCGCGCCGGCGCGGCGACTCCTCGTCGGGATGGCGGACCGGGGTGTCGACCATCACCGCGCCGCGCAGCCGGTCGCCGTGACGCGCGGCGCAGCCCATCATCGGGAAGCCCCCGAAGCTGTGCGCGACGAACAGCGGCTTCTCGGCGCTGTCGAACAGGCCTTCCGCCTCGGCCACGCCGAACGCCTCGGCGACGAACAGGTCGAGCGAATAGGCCGGCCGATGGTCGGACGCGCCCATCCCCGACCAGGACAGCGCCGCCACGCGATAGTCGGCGGCGAAGAAGGGGGCGATGAAGCGCCACCAGTCGGCATGCGCGCCGTTGCCGTGCAGGAACAGCAGCCCCGGCTTGCCGCGCTCGCCCCAGCTCAGCGTCTCGATGCGCGCGCCGTCGACCGTCACGAAGCGGCGTTCGGGAGCGTGCGCCAGCGCGGTGTCGAACCAGGCCGGCGCCGGCGGCTTCGCGCCGCCGAAATGAGCGAGCGGCGCACGCAGGTGCGACGCGTCGGCCTCGCTCACGCCATCTTGCCCGGCACCACCGGGTGCGAGCTCGACAGGCCGCCGTCGACGGCGATCGCCTGGCCGTTGACGTAGGAAGCGTCGTCCGACGCGAGGAACAGCGCCACACGCGCGATCTCCTCGGGCACCGCGGCGCGGCGCAGCGGGTTGAGCTGGCCGAGCTTGTGATCGGTGCCGCGCGCGCGGGCCATGTCGAACACCGGCTGCGTCATCCCCGTCTCGGTGAGGCCGGGGCAGACGGCATTGATGCGGATCCCCGAGCCGCCGAGCTGGTTCGCGACGGTCTGCACCAGGCTGATCACGCCCGCTTTCGACGCCGAATAGGGCACGCCGCCGGCGCCCGAGCGTAAGCCCGCGACCGAGGCGGTGCAGATGATCGAGCCCGGCGTGCCACGGTCGAGCATCGCCCGCGCCGAGGCCTGTACCGCGAGGAAGACGCCGACGAGGTTGATGCGCAGGATGTCGGTCCACAGCTCGGGGGTCAGCTCGAACAGCGGCACCAGCCCGCCCGAGACGCCGGCGTTGGCGAAGGTGACGTCGAGCCCGCCGAAGCGGTCGAGCGCGGTTTCGACGGCGCTGTCGACGAACGCCTTGTCGCCCCCGTCGCCGACCATCGCGACCGCTTCGCCGCCCGCCTTGCGTACGAGGTCGACCGTCGCTTCCACCTCGCCGGCGCGGTCGACCGCAACGATGCGCGCGCCTTCGGCGGCGAAGATCAGCGACGCGGCGCGGCCGATGCCGCTCGCGGCGCCGGTGATCAGCGCGGTGCGTCCTTCGAGCCGTCCGGTCATGTTCGTCTCCTTGATCCTCTTCGTCATCCCCGCGAAGGCGGAGACCCGGTCCATCGATGACGTGCCCGCTTCGCGGGCGCTCGCTTCATTGTGCTGGTTCCCCGCCTTCGCGGGGATGACGGTAGCTGTTGTTGATGCGTTTACCCGCCCGCCTTCATCGTCTCGCGGGCGATGATCACCTGCTGAATCTGGCTGGTGCCCTCGTAGATGCGGAACAGCCGGACGTCGCGGTAGAAGCGTTCGATGCCATAGTCGGCGATATAGCCGGCGCCGCCGTGGATCTGGACGGCGCGGTCGGCGACGCGGCCGACCATCTCGCTGGCGAAATATTTGGCGGCCGCCGCCTCCAAGGTGACGCCGTCGCCGGCGTCGCGCTTGCGCGCCGTCTCGAGCGTCAGCGCCTTCGCCGCCAGCGCCTCGGTCTTCGAATCGGCGATCATCCCCTGGATGAGCTGGAACTCGGCGATCGCCTTGCCGAACTGCTTGCGCTCGGCGGCGAACGCCACGCAGTCGGCGATCAGCCGCTCGGCGACGCCGACGCAGACTGCCGAGATGTGCAGCCGCCCGCGATCGAGCACCTTCATCGCCACCTTGAAGCCCTCGCCCTCGGCGCCAAGCCGGTTCTCGGCCGGCACGCGCACCCCGTCGAAGGTCACGGTGCAGACATGCGCGCCCTGCTGACCCATCTTCTTTTCGGGGCGGCCGACCGACAGGCCGGGCGTGTCGCGCGGCACGAGGAAGGCGCTGACCCCGGCACCGCCGGCCCTGTCGGGGTCGGTACGCGCCATCACCGTGAACAGCGCCGCCTTGTTGGCGTTGGTGATGTAGATCTTCTGCCCGTCGAGCACATAGGCATCACCGTCGAGGCGCGCGCGCGTGCGAACGTTGGCCGAATCGGAGCCCGCCTCGGGCTCGGTCAGCGCGAAGCTGGTGATCGTCTCGCCGCTGGCGATGCCGGGCAGCCAGCGCGCCTTCTGCTCCGGCGTTCCGAACATCACCAGCCCCTGGCTGCCGATGCCGACGTTGGTGCCGAACACCGAGCGGAACGCCGGGCTGGTGCGTCCCATCTCGATGCCGACGAGGCATTCCTCTTCCATCGACAGCCCGAGCCCGCCGAACGCCTCGGGGATCGACAGCCCGAACAGCCCGAGTTCGCGCATCTCGGCGACGACCTCGGTTGGGACCTCGTCGGTTTCGGAGACCTGCGCCTCGAGCGGGCGCAGCCGCTCCGAGACGAAGCGGCGGACGGTAGCGATCAGCTGGGCGAGGGTGTCGGGATCGAGTGCCATGCCCGCAACGCTAAACCGGTCGCGTGCGTCCCCGCAATGCGAGAAGAAATAGGGAGAGCGCCGAGGCGGCGAGCGCGGCGGTCATCGACATTGCCATCGGCAGCGCGGTGCCGTCGTAGAAGAAGCCGATCGAGGCGCTCGCCGCGGCGCCGAAGCTGAAGCCGAGGACGCCGGCCAGCCCCGAGATCGAGCCGGCACGATGCGGATCGGCCGACAGCGCCCCCGCGGTGGTGTTCGACGCCATGAAGCCATAGGTCGACATGATCAGGAACAGCGGCACCAGCACACCCCACATGCCGCCGAGGCCGGTCTTCGCCGCGACGATCATGGCGATGCCCCACAGCAGCGCGAGCAGCGTGGCGACCGCGGCGACGCGGTCGGTCGAATAGGTGAGCAGCAGGTGCCGGTTGACCTGGCTGCCGATCACCATGCCGATGGCGTTGATGCCGAAGATCCAGCCGAAATGCGCCGCGGGCACGCCATAGGTGCCGATCAGCAGGTCGGGCGAGGCGGCGATATAGTTGAACAGGCAGGCGCCGTTGAACGCGCCCGAGAGGATGTAGCCGAGCAGCACGCGGCTCTTCAGCAGTTCCCAATAGGCGCGGATCGGCGTCTCGCTGCGCGCCTTGGCCGCGGTCTCGGGCGACCGCGATTCGGGCAGGCCGAAGAACACCGCCACCCAGACGATGACGCCGAAGCCCGCCAGCAGCCAGAAGATGGTGTGCCAGTCGCCGAAGGTGAGCACCAGCCCGCCGATCAGCGGCGCGATGATCGGCACGACGCCGAACACCAGCATGATCAGGGAGAGGATGCGCGCGGTTTCCTGATGGTCGTAGCTGTCGCGCACGAAGGCGCGGCTGACCACCAGCGCCGCGCAGGCACCCAGCCCCTGGACGAAGCGCGCGGCGATCAGCACCTCGATCGTCGAGCTGAGCGCGCAGACCGCCGAGGCGACGATGTAGAGCAGGATGCCGCCGAGGATCGGCGGCCGGCGGCCGATGCGGTCGGACATCGGCCCGTAGATGAACTGGCCGATCGCGAGCCCGGCGAGCAGCGACGACAGCGACCGCTGCACGTCGCCGGCGCTGGCATCGAGGCTGCGGCCGATCTCGGGCATCGCCGGCAGGTACATGTCGATCGAGATCGCCCCGAACGCCGTCATCGCCCCCAGCAGGGTGATCATGCGCCATGAAGGGTGCGCGGCGCGCGGTGCGTGCATCGTGTCCCCTCACTTCGGGTGGTTGCGGCGCGGTCTCTATCGGGTAACGATCGCCATGACGAAACATAAAAACTTGGGAGAAGTGCCATGGCTGGTTTCACGTCGCGCGAAGTACGGCTGAAGAGCCGCCCGGTCGGCCTGCCCAAGGCCGAGAATTTCGAGCTCGCCAGCGTCGAGCTGGGTGCGCCGGGCGCTGGCGAGATTCTCGTCCGCAACCGCTGGATGTCGGTCGATCCCTATATGCGGGGCCGCATGTACGACCGTGCGAGCTACGTGCCGCCGTTCGCGCTCGGCGAGGCGCTGCAGGGCGGTGCGGTCGGCGAGGTGGTCGAGAGCGGCTCGCCCGACTTCGCGCCGGGCGACCTCGTGCTGTCGATGCTCGGTTGGCGCGAAGGCTTCGTCGCGTCGGCGGGCCAAGTCGAGAAGCTGCCGGCGGGCAGCGGCGTACCCGTCGAGGCGTTTCTCGGCGTGCTCGGCATGCCCGGCCTCACCGCCTATTCGGGGCTGCTCGAGATCGGCAAGCCCAAGCCGGGCGACACCGTCTTCGTCTCGGGCGGCGCCGGCGCGGTCGGCTCGCTCGTCGCGCAGATCGCCAAGATCAAGGGCTGCACGGTCGTCGCCACCGCGGGTAGCGACGAGAAATGCGCCTGGTTGCGGTCGGTCGGCGTCGATCACGCGATCAACTACAAGGGCGGCAACCTGCTCGAGGCCGTCCGCGCCGCGGTGCCCAAGGGCATCGACATCTATTTCGACAATGTCGGCGGCGAGCATCTCGAGGTCGCGCTCGAACTGGCGCGCCCGTTTGCGCGCTTCGCCGAATGCGGGATGATTTCGCAGTACAACAACGAGGGCCCGGCCGCCGGCCCGCGCAACATCATGTATCTGGTCGGCAAGAGCATCACGATGCAGGGCTTCATCGTCACGCAGTACGCCGGGCTCCGGCCGCAATTCATCCAGGACATGAGCGGCTGGATCGCCGAAGGGAAGATCAAGTGGGAGCAGACGGTCGAGGAGGGCATCGCCAACGCCCCGGCGGCCTTCCTCAAGCTGTTTTCGGGCGGCAATACCGGCAAGATGCTGGTCAAGCTGTAAGGCGGACCCCGGCGTGACCGACGCGTTCGTCGCCCTGTCCGACATGATCCGCGCCCAGGCGGCGGCGCAGCCCGATGGCGACGCGCTGCGCCAGGACGGCGACCGGCTCGGTTACGCCGAACTCGACGCGCGGATGGACCGCATCGCCGCGGCGCTTCAGCGCGACGGCGTGCAGCCGCGCGAGAGCATCGCGATCTGCGCCTCGACCTCGGTCGACTATGCTGCGCTGTTCCTCGGCGCCTTGCGCGCCGGCGTTGCGGTGGCGCCGATCGCGCCCTCGTCGACGCCCGAACAGATCGTCGGCATGGTGGCGGACTCGGGGGCGAAGCGCTTCTTCCTCGATGCCGAGGTCGAGACGGCGCTCCGCGGCGTGCCGCATGACGCCATGGTGCCGCGCACCGCGTTCGAGGCGTTCGACGCCTGGCTCGAACCCGAAGGCGCGGTCCCTGCGCCGGTCGTCGTCGAGCCCGACTGGCCGTTCAACATCATCTATTCCTCGGGGACGACGGGGACGCCCAAGGGCATCGTCCAGAGCCACGGCATGCGCTTCCAGCACGTCAACCGCGGCGAGGCGAGCGGCTACGGCCCCGGCGCGGTGACCTTGCTGTCGACGCCGCTCTATTCGAATACCACGCTGGTCAGCTTCTTCCCGACGCTCGCGCTCGGCGGCGCGGTCGTGCTGATGAAGAAGTTCGACGCGCGGCGCTACCTCGAGCTGGCGCAGGCGCATCGCGTCACGCACACCATGCTCGTCCCCGTCCAGTACAGCCGGCTGCTGGCGCTTCCCGAGTTCGACGCCGCCGACCTGTCGTCGTTCCGGATGAAGTTCTGCACTTCGGCGCCGTTCGGCGCGGCACTGAAGCAGGACATCCTGCGGCGCTGGCCCGGCGGCCTCGTCGATTTCTTCGGCATGACCGAGGGCGGCGGTTCGTGCGCGCTGGTCGCACACGAGCACCCTGATAAGCTTCACACCGTCGGCCGTCCGATCCCGGGCCACGACATCCGCCTGATCGATGAGGCGGGCCGCGAGGTGCCGGTGGGCGAGATCGGCGAGATCGTCGGCGCCTCGGCGGCGACGATGAACGGCTACCACAACCAGCCGGGCAAGACCGCCGAGGCTACCTGGGTGTCGCCCGAGGGACGGCGCTACATCCGCACCGGCGACGTCGGCCGCTTCGACGAGGACGGCTTCCTGACGCTCATGGACCGCAAGAAGGACATGATCATTTCGGGCGGCTTCAACATCTACCCCTCGGACCTCGAGGCGGTGGTGCGCGGCCATCCCGACGTCGCCGACGTAGCGGTGGTCGGCGTACCGAGCACTGCCTGGGGCGAGACGCCGGTCGCCTTCGTCGTCTCGCGCGGCGCCGACGCCGAGACGATCCGGGCCTGGACCAACGAGCGGCTCGGCAAGACGCAGCGCCTCGCCGACGTGCGGCTGCTCGACGAGCTGCCGCGCAGCCACATCGGCAAGGTACTCAAGCGCGAGCTGCGCGACGCCTACGTCGCCTGACGCCGGTCGAAGCCCGGTCGGCGTTCATCGGATGCGATTGTCGCCGCCCGCCCGCGCACGCTAGTCTGCCCGCCTGATCCTTGGGATGGGGTGGGCGATGGACATTTCGGTCAACGGCGAACGCAGGCGCTTCGAGGGCGACCCCGACATGCCGCTGCTCTGGTATCTGCGCGACGAACTCGGCCTCGTCGGCACGAAGTTCGGCTGCGGCATCGCCAGCTGCGGCGCCTGCACGGTCCATATCAACGGCGAGGCGACGCGGTCCTGTGCCGTGCCGATGTCGGGGGCCGCCGGCGCCAGCGTCACCACGATCGAGGGGCTGGCCGAGGGCGGCAAGCTCCACCCGGTCCAGCAGGCATGGATCGACGAGGATGTCGCGCAATGCGGCTATTGCCAGGCCGGGCAGATCATGGCGGTCACCGACTTCCTCGAGGCCAATCCCGATCCGACCGACGCCGACATCGACGCCGCGATCGGCAACCTCTGCCGCTGCGGCACCTATGCGCGCGTTCGCAAGGCGGTCCATCGCGCCGCTGCGCTGATGAGGAGCTGACGCCATGACGATCATGCCCACCGCCTCGCGCCGCGGCTTCCTGAAGGCGGTTTCCGCCGGCGGCGCGCTGATGCTGTTCCAGACGCGCGGCGCCTTCGCGGCCGACGGTGTGCCGCCGGCAGACCAGCTCGGCCTCTATGTCCGCATCGCGCCCGACAACCGCGTGACGATCGCGACCGCGACCACCGAGATCGGGCAGGGGACCAACACCTCGATCCCGATGCTGATCGCCGAGGAGCTCGACGTCGATTTCGCGAGCATTGCCGTCGAGAATATTCCCGCGACTTTCACGGTGAACGCCGAAGGCCGCGTCGAGGAGTCGGTGTTCGCGAGCGGCGCCGGCGGCTCGACGGCGATCTGGGAAAGCTATGACGGCGCCCGCCAGGCCGGCGCCGCGGCGCGGCATCTGCTCGTGGCAGCCGCGGCGCGCCAATGGGGCGTGCCGGCGGCCGAGCTGACGACGAGCCCCGGCATCGTCCATCACCGCGCCAGCCGGCGCAGCGCGCGCTACGGCGAGCTGGTGGCGCTCGCGGCCAGGGAGACGCTGCCCGCCGAGCCGCTGCCGCTCAAGCCCCGCCGCGACCACAGGATCATCGGTACGCCGCAGAAGCAGAAGCAGGCGCTGGCGATCGTCACCGGCCAGCCGCTCTACGGGATCGACCAGAAGATCGACGGCATGCTCCACGCCGTGGTGCTGCGCTCGCCCTATCTCGACGGCGCGGTGAAGTCGCTCGACGACAGCGCCGCGCGCGCGATGCCGGGCGTCCGCCATGTCGTCCGGCTGCCGCGGCCCGAGCTCGGCTCGGGCCTGCGCAACAAGAATCTCTGCGAGGGCGTGGCGGTCGTTGCCGACAGCCTCTGGCAGGCGCGCAAGGGCCGCGACGCGCTCAGGGTCGAATGGGAGCCGGGGCCGACGCGCGAAAGCAGCGACGCGAGCTATGCCGCGGCCTGGGACGCGCTGGCCAACGGCGAGCGCTACCGGGTGCGCGACGTCGGCAACGTCGAGGCGGCGTTCGACGCGGCGGCGCGCGTCGTCGAGGCGCGCTACGAGGCGCCGCTCGTCGCGCATGCGACGATGGAGCCGCAGAATTGCATCGCGCATGTGAAGGACGGCCGCGTCCGGCTGATCGCGCCGACGCAGCAGCCGGTCAGCGCGGTGATGTTCGCCGCCGCGGTCGCCGGCGTCGCTCCCGCCAACGTCGACCTGACGCCGGTGCGGTCGGGCGGCGGCTTCGGGCGGCGGCTCTACCAGGACCCGATCGCCGAGGCGGTGCTGATCTCGATGAAGACCGGCGCGCCGATCAAGCTGGTGTGGACGCGCGAATGCGACATGGGCACCGATCTCTATCGGCCCGGCGGCGCACACCTGCTGCGCGCGGCGATCGACAGGGACGGCCGACTCACCGGCTGGGAGCACCGCGTCGCCAGCCAGTCGCGGCTTTATCGCACGGCGCGCGAGGCCAATCCGGGCGCCGAGGTCTACCACCGTTCGGAGCTGTTCCCCGACGACCATCCGGGCAGCCTCGCGGTCAACCAGCGCTACGATTATGTGCCGATGACCTCGGCGGCGATCCGCGGCGCCTGGCGCGCGCCCGGTCACACCGTCAATGCCTGGGTGCAGCAGGCCTTCCTCGACGAGGTGGCCGCCGCCGCCGGACAGGATCCGCTCGCCTACCGCCTGCAACTGCTCGGCGCGCCGCGCGACCTCAAATATGACGGCCATGGCGGACCGGTCTTCTCGACCGGCCGGCTTGCCGGCGTGCTCAAACTGGCCGCCGACAAGGCCGGCTGGCAGGGGCCGGCCGGGGCGAACGGCAAGGGCCGCGGCATCGCCGGCCATTTCTCCTTCGGGTCGTACATCGCGCATGTCGTCGACGTGTCGATGAAGGACGATGGCGGCTTCTCGGTCGACCGCGTCGTCTCGGGCATCGACTGCGGCATCGCGGTCAACCCGAACGGCGTGGCGATGCAGAACGAAGGCGCGATCAACGATGCGCTGTCGACCGCGATGGGACAGGCGATCACCATCAAGGACGGCAAGGTCGAGCAGGCGAATTTCGACGGCTATCCGATGATGCGCCTCGACCGCGCCGCCACGCGCATCGAGACGCACATCATGCCGTCCGAGGCGCCGCCGCGCGGGATGGGCGAGCCGTCGATGCCGCCGTTCACCCCCGCGCTCACCAACGCGCTCGCCGCCGCCAGCGGCAAGCGGATCAGGAAGCTGCCGATCGGCAGCCAGCTGGCGTGATCGGCGCCCGATGATCGGGGAGGGCGGCTGCCTGTGCGGCGCGGTGCGCTACCGCTTCGATGCCGAGCCGTTCGGCGCCGGCTACTGTCATTGCTCGATGTGCCGCAAGTCGAGCGGCGCACCGGTCATCGCCGCGGCCAGCGTGCCGCGCGACCGCCTGGTCCTTACCCGCGGCCAGGAAGCGCTGCGGCGCTACCGGTCGTCGCCCGAGGTGACTCGCGTCTTCTGCGCGACCTGCGGCGGACAGCTGTTCTTCGACGTGTCCGACGAGCCCGACAGCATCGATATCTGGCTCGGCTCGCTCGACGATCCCGACGCGGTGCCGCCGACCTTTCACATCTATGCAGCGGACCAGGTGGCGTGGCTCGACCTTCACGACGACCTGCCCCGGTACGCGCAGGGGCGCAAAGGGCAGGAGCCTCTCCCATCCAAATCGTCATCCTGACGACAGTCAGGATCTCCCAAGACGTTGAAAGATCCTGACCTCGACAGGATGGCGGATCGGGGCAGGCGCTACTTCTCGCGCATCGCCCGGCTGCCGACGCGTTCGATCGGGCTGAGGATGTAGCTGAGGATGCTGCGCTTCTCGCCGAGCAGGTCGATCTCGGCGACCATGCCGGGGGTGATCGCCAGCGGCTTGCCGGTCGCGTCGAGCAGCCGGTCCTCGGTGCGCACCCGCACCAGATAATGCGTCTCGCCGGTGCGTTCGTCGGTGACGACGGCATCGGGCGAGATGCGTTCGACCTCGCCGTCGAGCGCGCCGTAGACCGAATAATCATAGGCGGTCAGCTTGACCTGCGCCTTCTGGCCCGGGTGTACGAAGGCGATGTCGGCGGGCGCGACGCGCGCCTCGACCACCAGCGCATCGTCGCTCGGCACGATCTCGACCAGCGGCTCGCCCGGCTTGACGATGCCGCCGACGGTGGCGACCAGCACGCGGTTGACGGTGCCGCTGATCGGCGCCTTGAGCTCGGCGCGGGTGACGCGGTCCTGCAGCGCCGGCAGCTCGCGGCCCATGCCCGCGAGTTCGGCCTTGGCGGCGGTGAGGTCGTCGACCGACTTGGCGCGGAACTGTTCGCGCACCGAGCGCATTTCGGAGGCGGCCTGCGCCGCCGCCGACTGCGCGCCGCGATATTCGCCGCCCGCCTGGCTCGCCGCCGACTGGGCGCGCAGCAGCTCGATCTGCGGTTCGATGCCCTTTTCGACCAATGGTCCGATGAGCGCCAGCTCGCGGTCGGCGAGGCTCTTCGCCTGTGCGCGCGTCGAGACGGCGGTCTGCGCCTGGTCGAGCTGCGAGCGTGCGCTCGACAGCGCCGCCGCCAGTTCAGACTGCCGCGCCTGATAGAGCGAGCGCTCGGCGGCGACCAGCGCCGGCGAGGTGGTGATCAGGCCGGGCGGGAAGGCGGGCGCGGTGCCGTCGACCTCGGCCTGCAGCCGGGTGATCCGGGCGACGAGTGCGTTGTAGCCCTCTTGCTCGCGGCTGAACTGCGCCGAGAATTGCGTGGCGTCGAGGCGCAGCAGCGGCTGGCCCGCCGCGACCTTCTGACCCTGGCGGACGAGGATCTCGCGCACGATGCCGCCTTCGAGGTTGGAGACGACCTGCAGCTGGCGCGAGGGCACGACGCGGCCCTGCGCGCGGCTGACCTCGTCGACCTTGGCGAGCGCCGCCCAGGCGACGAAGATCACCACGAAGGCGGCGATCACCCAGAGCAGGAGGTTGGCGGCGCGGCTCGGCTTGAGCCGGTCGGGCAGCCCTTCGATGTTGGCGGTCAGATCCATCACTGCCCCCCCACCGCGACCGACTTCAGCACGTCATCGCGCGGGCCCTGCGCGACGATCTTGCCGCGGTCGAGGATGATGACGCGGTCGACGAGCTTGAGCATCGACGCCCGGTGCGTGACGAGCACGACGGTGCGTCCGGCGAGCTCGGCCTCGAGCCGGGCGATCAGCGCATTCTCGGACTGGATGTCCATCGCGCTCGTCGGCTCGTCGAACAGCAGGATGCGGCGGCTGCCGGCGACGGCGCGCGCGATCGCGATCGACTGGCGCTGGCCGCCCGACAGCCCCTCGCCGCGATCGGACAGGCGCAGGTCATAGCCGTTGGGCACCTGGCCGATGAAGTCGTGCGTGCCCGAGACGCGCGCGGCGCGCAGCACCTCCTCGTCGTCGATATGCGCGTCGCCGAGCGTGATGTTCTCGCGCACCGCGCCCGACAGCAGGAACACGTCCTGCAGCACCGCGCCGACATTGTGGCGCAGGTCGTCGGGATGGATCTGCCGGACGTCGGTGTCGTCGATGAACACCGCGCCCTCGGTCGGCTGGTAGAGGCCGAGGATCAGCCGCGCGATCGTCGACTTGCCCGACCCCACTCGGCCGAGGATCGCGACGCGCTCGCCGGCGCCGATCGTGAACGACACGTCGTCGAGCGCGCGCTGCGTCGATCCCGGATAGCGGAAGATGACGTTGCGGAACTCGATGCGGCCGTCGATCTTGCTGCGGCGCAGATAGCTTGTTTGCTCGTTTACCTCGCCCGCCTCGCTCATCATCGCGTCGAGCTGACGATAGGCGGTGCGGGTGTGGCTCAGCCGCGTCAGCAGGTTGGCGATCTGCGACAGCGGCGCGACGCAGCGGCCCGACAGGATCGAACAGGCGATCAGCCCGCCCATGGTCAGATCACCGCGGGCGATGAGGAAGACGCCGACGATGATCGTGCCGACATAGGCGATCTGCTGCGCCGATCCGGCGACGTTGATGGCGATCGCGCTGACCATGCGCTGGCGCATCGACAGGTCGGCGTGGCTGTCGACCGCGTTCGCCCAGCGCTCGGCGAGCAGCGGGCCGGCCGAGGAGGATTTGACCGTCTCGAGCCCCGAGATCGTCTCGACGAGCACGCCCTGCTTCGACAGCCCCTGGCCCATCCCGCCGGCGGCGAGGCGGCCGAGCGCCGGCTGCACCAGCATGCCCGTGGCGATGACCAGCGGCACGGCGAGCAGCGGCACCCACACCACCGGTCCGCCGATCGACGCGATGACGAGGAGGAAGAGGATGATGAAAGGGACGTCGACGACGGCGGCGAGCGTCGCCGAGGCGAAGAAGTCGCGCAGCGTCTCGAACTCGCGCAGCAGGCCGGCGAAGGCGCCGGCCGAGCCCTTGCGGCTTTCCATGCGCATCGACAGCAGCCGCTTGAAGATCGCGCCGCCGACGTCGCGGTCGATGCTCTGGCCGGCGATGTCGATGAAATAGCCGCGCAGCGACTTCAGCACGAAGTCGAAGATCAGGATGATCGCCACGCCGATCGACAGCGCGATCAGCGATTCGGTGGCGTTGTTGGGAACGACGCGGTCGTAGACCACCATCGAGAACAGCGAAGTGACGAGGCTGAACAGGTTGATCAGCACCGCTGCGATCGCGACCTGACCATAGGTGCGCTTGTTCGCGCGGATCGGCTCCATCAGCCAGGGGGCGAGGCGCGGCGCCGGCGCGTGGATGTCGTGGTCGGCCATGTCAGGGCTTTCCGAAAAGCGTCGAGGCGTCGTTGAAGCTGAACGACACGTCGAAATGATCGAGCAGTTCGCCCGTACGATCGAGCAGAACGTGCCGCGCGACGTCGAGTTCGGTCGCTCCCTGCAGATAGGCGGATGCCGCCTCGAAATAGTCCTGCTCAGCCTGCAATACGTCGAGCAGCGAGCCGCGCGATACCTTGAACTGTTCGACGAACAGGTCGCGCGTGCGCCGGTTGGCGATATAGGCGCGCTCGAGCGTTTCGGCCTGGCGTTCGAGCACGCGCACGTCCTCGAAGGCGATGCCGGCGTCGCGGCCCGCCTCGTTGACGACGCGGTCGGCGGCGAATTCGGCCTGGCGGTAGCGCGCCAGCGCCTGGTTGGCGCGCGCCGAGGTACGGCCGCCGGCGAACAGATTGTGGCGGAGCACGACCCGGCCGCGGATGTCATAATCGTCGCCGGCGTCGAGCACGTCATATTGGGTGGCGTCGACGACGCCGGTGATCCGCGGCAGCCGGTCGGCGCGCGACGCGCGCCACTCGCGTTCGGCGCTGGTCTCGCGCGCCTTCGCCGCCGCCACCTCGGGCGACTTCTCGCTGAGCGCCACCGCCTGGTCGGCGCTGGTCGCGGCGCTCGCCGGCGGCGCCGGGCGGGTCAGGCGCGCCGGGGCCGGCACACCGAACGCCTCCTGATAGCGCGCACGCGCCGAGGCAAGCTGGCGCTCGAACCCGGCGACGGTGCCCTCCGAGGTGGCGAGATAGGATTCGACGCGCGCGACGTCGCCGCCGGCGCTGTAGCCCTGTTCGAAACGCTCGCGCGTGTCGGACAGGATCTCGCGGTGGCGCTGGATGAACGCCTGCCCGATGTCGGCAAGCGTCTGATAGGCGAGGACGTCATAATAGGCCGCCACGGCGCGGATGCCGGCATCGTTGGCGACGCGGCGCACCTCGGCCTCGGCGGCGGCGATCCGTGCCGAGGCAGCACGGATCCGCGCGCTCGTCGCGCCGAAGTCGAGCAGCAGCTGCTCGGCGGTCAGGTTGGCGTCGGTGCGGGTGCGCGGCCGCGAGCGTTCGATGACGTTGTCGGGATCGTCGCCGTCGAAGTTGCGCGCCAGGCTGTAGTCGCCGTTGAGCTGCGCATCGACGCGCGGCAGCAGCCCGGCGCGCACCTCGCTGCGCACCTGGCGCGCCTCGCGCTGGACGTTGATCGCCTCCTGCACGCTGGGGTGCTTCTCGACCGCGGTGCCGACGAGCGAGCGGAAATCGGTCGCGGTGTCGGCGCGCTTGAGGAAGTTGAGCAGCGGGTCGGCGGCCGGATCGATCGACTGCGGCGCCCCCGAAGGACCCGGCAGCGTAGCGATTGGCACCTGCGCGAACAACGGCGAAGCACACGCCAGCGCCGTGGCGACGACCAGGGTGCGTGAGGCTCGAATCATGCCGTTTCCAAACAATACGCCGCTCCCGCGGATCGCCGACGATCGCCGCGGGTTTGCAAAAAACACACTTGGCCCGCGCGGTCGTTGCGCTAGGCTGAACGCACATAGCGAGAATTCCTTGGGGAGGGAATGCAATGCGCTGGAAACTGGCACCGCTGCTGTGCCTCGCGCTCGCCGCCGCCGCGACGGCGGCCGATCTGCGCCACCCGCCCGCGGGCGATCCCACCGACCTCCTGGCGCTCTACCAGGACCTGCACGCGCACCCCGAACTGTCGTTCCAGGAAGTGCGGACCGCGGCCCGGCTGGCCGACGAGGCGCGCGCGCTCGGCTTCGAGGTGACGACGGGCGTCGGCCGCACCGGCGTCGTCGCGGTGCTGCGCAACGGCCCCGGCCCGGTGGTGATGATCCGCGCCGACATGGATGCGCTCCCGGTCTTCGAGGAGACCGGGCTGCCCTATGCCAGCAAGGTAACCGCCACCACCCCCGAAGGCGCCCCCACCGGCGTGATGCATGCCTGCGGGCACGATCTTCACATGGCCGCCTGGGTCGGCACGGCGCAGCGGCTGGTGTCGCAGCGCGCCGCCTGGTCGGGGACGCTGGTGATGATCGGCCAGCCCGCCGAGGAGCGCGGCGGCGGCGCGCTGGCGATGCTCGCCGACGGCCTCTACACGCGCTTCCCCAGGCCCGACTATGTGCTGGCGCTGCACAGCCATGCCGCGCTTCCCGCCGGCACGATCGCCTATTCGAACGGCTATGCGCTGGCCAATGTCGACTCGGTCGATCTCGACATCCTGGGCGTCGGCGGCCACGGCGCCTATCCGCAGGTCGCGAGGGACCCGGTGATGCTCGCCTCGCGGACGGTGGTCGCGCTGCAGCAGCTGGCGGCGAGCGAAAGCCGGAACGGCGGACCGGCGGTGATCTCGGTCGGGTCGATCCACGGCGGCAGCAAGCACAATATCATCCCCGACGAGGTGCGGCTGCAGCTGACGGTGCGCAGCTATGGCGACGAGTCGCGGGCACGGCTGCTCGACGGCATCCGCCGCATCGCCGAGGGCGAGGCGACCGCCGCCGGCTTCCCGCGCGACCGGATGCCGGTGATGAGCGTCGCCGACGACTTCACCCCCGCCACCTTCAATACCGACCGGCTGACGCGTCATGTCGGCACGCTGTTCGCCGAGCGTTTCGGCAACGACAAGGTCATCCTGATGCCCGCGGTGATGGGCGGCGAGGACTTCAGCGAATATCATCGCGCCGACCGCTCGATCGAGAGCCTGATCTTCTGGCTCGGCACCGTCGATCCCGACGAATGGCGCGCCGCCCGGGGCAACCCCTCGAAGCTCCCGGCGCAGCACAGCTCGCGCTTCGCCCCCGATGCCGCGCCGACGATCGCGATGGGCGTCGAGGCGATGAGCACCGCCGCGCTCGGCCTGCTCGGCCGCGACGCGAAGCCGCTGCCGCCGCTCACGTTGGCGATGAAGGGCAGCCGCAAGCGCGCGGCGGTGAGCGCAGGCAGTCGGTAGAGGCGGGTCTCTCGACCGACCACCAGCGCTCCGCCCTGAGCTTGTCGAAGGGTGATGGGTTGGCACGACCGCCTCGGCAGGCTCGCCCTTCGACAAGCTCAGGGTGAGCGCCCTTGAGAATGATGATCAGCAAATCATTCGATCACAGAGATCGGCAATACCCGTTGGCAGTATTGCGAACGATTCGCATATTCCTCCTGTCCAAGGAGACGCCGCCATGCCGACCGAATATCTGAAGACGCTGACCTATCTGTCGATCCACCTGACGATCGGCTTCACCGTCGCCTATCTGCTGACCGGCTCGATCGAGATCGCCGGCGGCATCGCGATCATCGAACCCTGCGTCAACGCGGTGGCCTTCTTCTTCCACGAGCGCGCCTGGAGCGGCCGGCTGTGGCCGAGCCGCGGCCAATTGCAGCCTGCCGGCCAACGATCCTAGCGCGAACGCGGGCTAGTATGCCTCCCCACTCCGTCTGCTAAGCTCGGCGCCAACGAACAACTGGGGAAGGCCCGCCATGCGCGACTATCTGAAATTCTACATCGACGGCCAGTGGGTCGATCCGGTCGAGCCCCGGACGCTCGACGTCATCAATCCCGCCACCGAAGGCGTCGCCGGTCGCATCAGCCTCGGCTCGGCTGCCGACGTCGATCGCGCCGCGCAGGCCGCGCGCCGCGCCTTCGCCAGCTGGTCGCAGACCAGCGTCAAGGACCGGCTCGACCTGATGGGCGCGATCGTCGCCGAATATCAGAAGCGCTACAACGACATGGCCGCCGCCATCACCGAGGAGATGGGCGCGCCCGCCTATCTCGCCAATCAGGCGCAGGCGGCGCTCGGCATTGCGCATCTGCAGACCGCGATGGCGGTGCTCAAGGACTATAAGTTCGAGGAGCTGCGCGGCACGACGCTGATCATGAAGGACCCGATCGGCGTCTGCGGCTTCATCACGCCGTGGAACTGGCCGGTCAACCAGATCGCCACCAAGGTCGCCCCCGCGCTGGCCACCGGCTGCACGATGGTGCTGAAGCCCTCCGAGGTCGCCCCCTTCTCGGGCTATATCTGGAGCGAGATCATGCACGCCGCCGGCGTGCCCGCCGGCGTCTACAACATGGTCAACGGCGACGGCCCGACGGTCGGCGCCGCGATCTCCGGCCATCCGCAGATTGACATGGTCAGCTTCACCGGCTCGACGCGCGCCGGCATCGAGGTGGCGAAGAACGCCGCGCCGACGGTCAAGCGCGTCCATCAGGAGCTCGGCGGCAAGTCGCCCAACATCGTCCTCGACGATGCCGACTTCCCCAAGGCGATCACCGCCGGCGTCAAGGCGGTGATGATGAACTCGGGCCAGTCGTGCAACGCCCCGACGCGAATGCTCGTCCCGGCCAAGCGTATGGCCGAGGTCAAGGCGATCGCCAAGGCCACCGCCGAGGCAACGACCGTCGGCGATCCGACGGGCAATTCGGCGATGGGCCCGGTGGTCTCCGAGGTGCAGTTCAACAAGATCCAGACGCTGATCCAGAAGGGCATCGACGAAGGCGCGACACTCGTCACCGGCGGCACCGGCCGTCCCGACGGCCTCGACAAGGGCTATTATGTGAAGCCGACCGTCTTTGCCGACGTGAGCAAGGACATGTCGATCTCGCGCGAAGAGATCTTCGGCCCCGTGCTCGCCATTCTCGGCTACCAGTCGGAGGAGGAAGCGATCGCGGTCGCGCACGACACCGAATATGGCCTCGCCGCCTATGTCCAGGGCGAGCCCGAGCATGCCCGCCGCGTCGCCAGGACGATGCGTGCCGGCCAGGTCAACATCAACGGCGCCGGGCTCGACTTCATGGCGCCGTTCGGCGGCTACAAACAGTCGGGCACCGGCCGCGAATGGGGCGACCACGCGTTCGGCGAATTCCTCGAGACCAAGGCGGTGCTGGGTTACGGGGTGAAGGAAGCGGCGGAGTAGGGGGACTACCCTTCAGTCATCGATTTGATCGTCATCCCCGCGCCGGCGGGGATGACGATGTCTTACTTGTGTCGCGGGGCGAACCTAGCTCGTCACTGCCTTGAACCACGGCGCGAAGGGCCCGTTCCCCAGCACCATCGCCTGCACCTGCGCATGCGCGGCGTTGAGCGCGTCGGTGGCGCGGGTGTTGGGATGCACCGGGCGGCGCAGCGGCCGGCTGCCGGCGGGCATCGCGATGATCTCGGCGATCGCGCGCGCAACGTCCATCGGATCGGTGCTGCCGCCGGCGCCGCCGAACATCCGCGTCGCCATCTCGACATGCGGGGCATAGGCGGCCCGGCGGCTCGCTTCGGCGCGGGCGAGCGCCGCATCCGACAGCCGGCGGCCATTCTCCCAGACCTTGGTCGGATAGCCGCCCGGCTGGATGATCGTCACCTCGACGCCGAATGGCGCCAGCTCATAGGCCATCGTCTCGAACATCGCCTCGACGGCGAATTTGGTCGACGCATAATGGCCGACGCCGGGCATGACGACGCGCCCGAGCTGCGACGACACGTTGAACACCAGCCCCTGTTTCTTCGCGCGCATCGCCGGCAGCGCCGCGCGGGCGAGCCGCAGATAGCCGAAGACATTGGTATCGAAGATCAGCTGCGTCGCCTGCATGTCGAGCAGCTCGACCGGTCCCGACACGCCGATCCCGGCATTGTTGTCCAGCACGTCGAGCGCGCCGCCGGCGATCTTCTCGGCCGCGGCGACCCCCGAAGCGACCAGCGCGTCGTCGGTGACGTCGATCTCGACGACCGCGAGCTTGAGGTTTTCCGTTGCAGCGATGTCGGCGAGCTCCTGCGCCTCGGGCCGCTTGCCCGCCTGATAGTGGCGCATCGACGCGATGACGTTGGCGCCGCCGCGCGCCAGGTGCAGCGCGGTCAGCCGGCCGAAACCCGAGCTGCAGCCGGTAATGAGGACCGATTTGCCGGCGACGTCGGCAGCGGTCTGGGCGGAGGCGGGGCCTGCTACCGTCGCCGCCGCGGCGAGCGCGGTGGCACCGCCCAGTAGCTGCCGGCGGCCGATCTTCGTTTCGCTCATCTCGCTTCTCCCCATCGGCACTTCGGCCCATCGCCGACAGCTTTTCACAATCGTCATTCCGGCGGAAGCTGCGCTTAGTGAAAGCGGGAGTTATGCGACGCGGCTCCCAGCGCGATAGGATGGCGCCAATCAACCATCCTCGGGGAGCCCCTTCATGACGCTTCGCACGCCCATCTGCGACCTGCTCGGCATCGAGCATCCGATCCTGCTCGCCGGCATGGGCGGCGTCTCCTATGCCGAGGTCTGCGCCGCGGTGAGCGAAGCGGGCGGCTTCGGGTCGCTGGGCATGGCAGGCACCAGCCCCGACTTCATCCGCGGCCAGATGCGCCGCGTGAAGGAACTGACCGACAAGCCGTTCGGCGTCGACCTGCTCGCCGCGCAGCCCGAGACGCTCATTGCCAGCGTCGACGTCATCATCGAGGAGGGCGCCAAGGCGTTCATCGCCGGGCTGGGCGTCCCGACCTCGATCCTCGAGAAGCTGCATGCCGCCGGCATCGTGGTGATGAGCATGTGCGGATCGGTCCGCCACGCGGTGAAGGCCGCCGAGGCCGGCTGCGACGTCGTGATCGCGCAGGGCACCGAGGGCGGCGGCCACACCGGCACGGTGGCGAGCGTCGCGCTGTGGCCGCAGGTCGTCGACGCGGTCGACATCCCGGTGATCGCCGCCGGCGGCCTCTTCGACGGCCGCGGCCTCGCCGCCGCGCTGGCCTTCGGCTGCCAGGGCGTGTGGATGGGCACGCGCTTCATCGCCAGCGAGGAAGCGCACGCCGGGCAGCCCTACAAGGACGCGATCGTCGCGATGAGCGAGAGCGATACGGTGGTCAGCCGCGCCTTCACCGGCAAGACGCTGCGTGCCATCGCCAACGACACGACCAAGGCATGGGAGGGCAAGCCGGCGCAGCCCTTCCCGCTGCAGGTGATGGAGTCGGTTCGCGAGAACCGCCTCGGCCCGATCGCCGGCATCGTCGACGACGTCGATCCGGCGCGCCAGTGCCTCGCGGCCGGGCAGGGCGGCGGCGGCGTGACCGAGATCCTGAGCTGCGCCGAGATCGTGCGGCGGACGCTCGCGGAGGCGGAGGCGGCGATCGGGCGGCTGCCGGGGTATGTCGTCGGGTAGCGTCGGGCGCAAGAGCACGCCCCAATCGTCATCCCCGCCTGCGCGGGGATGACGATAGAAGAGTGAGCGACGAAGCCTACTCGCTCCCCGGCGTCTTGTTGACCCGGTAATCCAGCGGCGGCTTCCGGTCGCCGAGCAGGCTCTTGTAGACGAAATTGGGCCCGCGGCGCTGGTCGAACTCGGCCTTGGCGGCGGCGATGTGGTCGGGGTTCTGGTAGAGCTCGATCGCGGTCAGCGCGAGGATCTTCGCGGCATTCTGCATGCCCTTGAAGCCGATCGGCGTGCCGCCGGCGGCGACCGCCTGCCAGCTGTGCGCCGGCGTGCCGGGCACCCAGGTCGCGGTCGAGAAGCCCGCGGTCGGCACGGTGTAGCTGACGTCGCCGACATCGGTCGACCCGGCGCCGTGGTTCTCGCTCAACGGGTCGATCTGCGTCGCCTCGGCGAGCGTGCGCCGGGTGGCGAGCGTCGGCAGCAGCTTCTGCGCGAAGGCGGTGTCGGCCGCCGTATAATTTACGCCGCCGACCTTGGTCATGTTGGCGTGGACGATGTTCTGCAGATAGCGGTTGGGCAGCAGGCTGTTGATGCCGTGGATCACCTCATGCTCGACCGTCGTCCCGGTGCCGAGCGCCGCGCCCTCCGACGCCTTGACCAGCCGGTCGAAGCTGTCGAGCACGATCTCGGGGTTGGGGTTGCGCATATAGTAGAAAACCTCGGCATAGTCGGGCACGACGTTGGGCGTGCTGCCGCCGGCGGTGATGACGTAATGCATGCGCGATTCCTGCGGCAGGTGCTCGCGCATCATGTTGGCCATCATGTTCATCGCCTCGACGCCATCGAGCGCCGAGCGGCCGCGTTCGGGCGCCCCCGCGGCGTGCGCCGAGACGCCCTTGAAGCGGAATTTGCCCGACTTGTTGGCGTTGGTGGTCTCGATGTCGGCGCTGTTCTCGGATCCCGGATGCCAGTGGAGCGCGATGTCGACGTCCTTGAACAGCCCGTCGCGCACCATATAGACCTTGCCGGCGCCGCCCTCTTCGGCGGGCGTGCCGTAGAAGCGGATGATGCCCGCGTGGCCGTTCTTCTGCAGCCAGTCCTTGACCGCGATCGCCGCCGACGCCGAGGCGACGCCGAACAGATGGTGGCCGCAGGCATGGCCGGCGCCCTTGCCGGGGACCGGTTCGCGCGTCGGCGCGTCGCTCTGGTTGATCCCGGGCAGCGCGTCGAACTCGCCGAGCACGGCGATCACCGGGCCGCCGCTGCCCCAGGTCGCGGTGAAGGCGGTCGGAATGCCGGCGACGCCCGCCTCGATCCTGAACCCCGCATCCTTGAGCTGCTTCTGCAGCAGCGCCGATGATTTGGTCTCCTGATAGCCGACCTCGGCCAGCGTCCAGATCGCCTTGGCGGTCTCGGCGTTCTTCGCCGCGTCGCGGTCGATGCGGTCGAGCGCGACCTGCGCGTCCTGCGCCTGCGCCATGCCCGCGACGAGCGCCAGCAGCGCCGCTCCGATCAGCTTCTTCATCTGGATTTCCCTACCCCGGATTCGAAAGCCGGCATGTTAGCGTCGCGGGCCGCTAATGCCAGTCGCGGCTATTCGGGATCGGCGGGTCTGCCGAGCAGCCCCATCCGTACGCCATGGTCGCGCAGCCACTTGCCGAAGCAGAGCAGCTTCTGGCGGTCGGCATCAGGGCTGATCCTGGTGATCGACACCGTCGTCGCATCGATCGACGTCCAGGCGAGATCGCCGGGGGCGAGCTGGCAGCGGCTTGCGGCACCGGCGATATCGGCAGGCGACGCTGCGCCGATCAACGTCACGGCGGCGAGCGGCAGGAGCAGGTGGCGGCTTTTCATGCCGCGGCGTCTAGCAGCCGCCGATCGGCGTGCCCATGCGGCACGCTTGCGCCGGCGCGGTCGAGCCGATAGCGCAGCATCATGCGCTTCCTCTCCGACAACGCCGCCTCGGTCTGCCCCGAAATCATCGACGCGGTGGTCGCCGCCAACGTCGCCACCGACAACGCCTATGACGGCGATCCCTGGTCGCAGCGGCTCGACGACGTCTTCTCCGCCTTCTTCGGTACGCGCTGCCGGGTGTTCGCGGTGTCGAGCGGCACCGCCGCCAACAGCCTGGCGCTCGCGTCGCTGGTGCCGCCCTTCGGCGCCATCGTCTGCCACCGCGAAGCGCATATCGAGGTCGACGAATGCGGGGCGCCCGAATTCTTCACCGGCGGCGCCAAGTTGCTGCTGTGCGAGGGCGAGCACGCCAAGCTGACGCCCGAGAGCATCGCGGCGGGCACCGCGGCGATGCGCGGCGACGTCCATCAGGTGCAGATCCGCGCGCTGTCGATCACGCAGGCGACCGAATATGGCACCGTCTATTCGCCCGAGGAGGTGCAGACGCTCGCCGGCATCGCCAAGCGGCGCGGCTGGCGCGTCCATATGGACGGCGCGCGCTTCGCCAACGCGCTCGTCCACCTCGGCTGCCATCCCGGCGACGTGACGTGGCGCGCCGGCGTCGACGTGCTGAGCTTCGGCGCGATCAAGAACGGCGGCATGTCGGCGGAGGCGCTGGTGTTCTTCGACGAGGCGCTCGCCGCCGAGCTGCCCTATCGCCGCAAGCGCGCCGGACAGATGCCGTCGAAGGGCCGCTTCAACGCCGCGCAGCTGATCGCCTATGTCGAGAGCGGCGCCTGGCAGCGCAACGCCGCCGCCGCGAACGACGGCGCGCAGCGCATCGCCGCGGCGGCGGGCGCACGGCTGACGCACCCTGTCGAGGCGAACGAAGTGTTCGTCGATCTCGGCACGCACGGCCCGGCGCTGCGCGGCCGCGGCTTCAATTTCTACGACTGGGGCGCCGTCGGCTCGGGCGAGGCGCGCTTCGTGGTGTCGTGGGACCAGCGCGAGGACGAGATCGCCGCGCTCGTCGAGGCGCTGCGCGCGCTCGACTAGCGGCAGGGCAGCCATGCGAAATCGGCGGGTGGTCGGCGGCGTAACAAGCGGCTAAACCCCGGCTTCCCGCCCGCAGGAGCCGCGCCCTTGCACGCGCCCGCCGATTCGAAGCCCAAGCCCAAGCTCCTCCCCGTCCGTTTCCTGCTGCAGTTTGCGGCGGTCACGCTGATCTGGGGATCGACCTGGCTGGTGATCCGCGACCAGATCGGCACCGTGCCGCCCAGCTGGTCGGTGGCCTATCGCTTCCTGATCGCCGGCGTCGTGATGATGGGCGTCTGCCTCGCCACCGGCCGCAGCCTGAAGGCGGCGGCGCCGGCGCATGGCTTCTTCCTCGCGATGGCGCTGTTCCAGTTCACGCTCAACTTCAACTTCGTCTACCGCGCCGAGGCCTATGTGACCTCGGGGCTGGTGGCGGTCGCCTTCGCGCTGCTCGTGGTGCCCAACGCGGCGCTGGCCTGGATCTTCCTCAAGCAGCGCGTCACGCTGCGCTTCGCCTGGGGCGCGACGCTCGGCATCGTCGGCGTCGGCCTGCTGTTCTGGCAGGAATTCGGCACCATCGGCGGCGGGGCGGGGATCGGCCTGACGCTGACGCTGCTCGGCGTGCTGTCCGCCTCGGTCGGCAACGTCCTGCAGGCCGGGGAACGCGGCCGCGCGCTCGACATCATGGTCACGCTCGCCTGGTCGATGCTCTACGGCGGGCTGGCCAACGCCGTCTTCGCCTGGGGTGTCTCCGGCCCGCCGACGATCGAGACGACGCCGACCTATATCGCCGGCCTCCTCTATCTCGCGGTGGTCGCCTCGGCGCTCGCCTTCAGCATCTATTACGACATGATCCGCGCGGTCGGCCCGGCGCGCGCCGCCTATTCGAGCGTGGTGATCCCGTTCGTGGCGATGGGCCTCTCGACGCTGTTCGAAGGCTATCGCTGGACCAACCTCGCCTTCTTCGGCGTCGCGCTCGCAGTGGCCGGCCTCTACATCGCGTTGCGGGCGCGGGCGCGCTGACGCTTTAGCGAGTTGTCGCGCTGGCGATGAAAGTCCTTTATCGCAACTAAATGGCGATGGAGATGGACATGCCGCGCGAGAAGCCGACCAGCCCCGAAGAAGCCATTGCGCTGATGAAGCGCGTCGCCGTTCAGGGATCGGGCTTCAGCCGCTTCGCCGGGGTCGAGCCGCTGGTGTGCTGGGAGGGCAAGTCCGAGCTGCTGCTCGAGCTGCGTCCCGACCTTACGCAGCATCACGGCTTCGCGCATGGCGCGGTGATCGGGATGATGGCCGACAACGCCTGCGCCTGGGCCGCCGCCTCGGTGGCCGGCGACGTCGTCACGTCGAACTATACGCTCAACTTCCTTGCGCCGGCGAAAGGCGAGCGGCTGCGCGCGCACGGCCATGTGCTGCGTGCCGGCAAGCGCCAGGTGGTGTGCCGCGCCGAAGTCTGGTCGGAGGCCGACGGCACCGATCCCATCCTCGCCGCCATCGCCACCGCGACGATTACGCCGCTCGGCTGACCGCGAGCTCGCGGCACACCCGCCACAGCTTCTCGGGCGTCGCCGGCATCTCGATCTGCGTGCCGTCGAGCGCGTCGATGATCGCGTTCATGATCGACGGCATCGCGCCGATCGTCCCGGCCTCGCCGCAGCCCTTGGCGCCGAGCGGGTTGTTGGGGCTGGGCGTGCCGAGCGTGTCGAACTCGATATGCGGCATGTCGTCGGCGCGGGGGATGCCATAATCCATGAAGCTGCCGGTCAGCAGCTGCGCGCCCTCGCCATAGACGATGTTCTCGAGCAGCACCTGGCCGAGCCCCTGCGCGACGCCGCCATGCACCTGGCCCTCGACGAGCATCGGGTTCATCAGCACGCCGAAGTCGTCGACGATCGAATAGCGCGCGACCTTTACCATTCCCGTCGCCGGATCGAGTTCGACCTCGGCGACGTGGCAGCCATTGGGCCACGACGGCGACGGCTTGGGGATAGTGTAGCGGCCGCGCCCGTCGAGCGCCTGCGGGTGCTTCGCCGCCAGTTCGGCCAGACTCGTCGAGCGGTTGGTGCCGCGCGCGCGGAACACGCCTTCCTCATAGTCGATGTCGGTCGCGTCGAGATCGGTCGCCGCCAGCGCCTTGCCGCGCTCGATCAGCTCGTCGGCGGCGACAAGGCAGGCGCCGCCGCCCCACACCAGCGAGCGCGAGCCGCCGGTGCCATGGCCCTGGTCGAGCCGCACGGTGTCGCCCTGGACGATGCTGATGCGCTCGATGTCGATGCCGAGCTTGTCGGCGAGCACCTGCGAATAGGCGGTCTCATGGCCCTGGCCGTTCGACTGCGTGCCCACCGCCGCCTCGACGCGGCCGTCGGCGGCGACGCGGATGTCGGCGAATTCCTCGGTACCGCCGCCGCCGGCGATCTCGACATAATAGCAGAGGCCGCGGCCATAGCGCCGGCCGCGCCGCGCCGCCTCGGCCTTGCGCGCCGCGAAGCCGGCCCAGTCCGACTGCTGGACCGCCTTGTCGAGCACCGCCGGATAATTGCCGACGTCGAAGGTGAGCCCGAGGCCGTTGGCATGCGGCAGCTCATCGGGGCGAAGCAAATTGCGCCGGCGGATCTCGTCGACCGGCAGGCCGACCTCGCGCGCCGCCGCCTCGACCAGCCGCTCCATCGTATAGGCCGATTCGGGGCGTCCGGCGCCGCGATAGGCGTCGACCGGTGCGGTGTTGGTGATGACGCCATGGACGGCATTGTGGATCGCCGGGATGCGATAGACGCCGCCGATGATCGTGCCGCCCGCCATCGTCTGGATCGCCGGACCAAAGGTCGACTGATAGGCGCCGAGATCGGACCAGGTCTCCGCCTTCAGCGCGAGGAATTTGCCGTCGGCATCGAGCGCCAGCGTTCCATCGGTCACCATCGCGCGGCCATGCGTGTCGGTCTGGAAGGCGTCGGAGCGGTCGCCGGTCCATTTGACCGGCCGGCCGAGGTCGCGCGCGGCGATCATCACCAGCGCATATTCGGCATAGACGAAGCTCTTCATCCCGAAGCCGCCGCCGACGTCGCCGGTGACGACGCGGACCTGCTCGGGCGCGATCTTGAGGATGGCGTTGGCGAGCTGCGCGCGCATGCCGGCGACGCCCTGGCTGCCGGCATGGAGCGTGAAGCCGGCGTCGGCGTCCCATTCGGCGACGGCAGCGCGAACTTCCATCGAGGTCGGCGCGACGCGGTTCTGGACGATGCGCAGGCGGGTGACGTGCGCCGCGCCCGCGATGGCGGCGTCGACCGCGGCGGCATCGCCCTTGCTCCACAGGAAGAGGTCGTTCGATCCGGCCTCGGGCCAGATCGGCGGCGCGCCGTCGGCGATCGCCTCGTCGATGCTGGCGATCGCCGGCAGCTCGTCGAAGTCGACCTCGATCGCGTCGGCGGCGGCGCGCGCCGCTTCGCGCGTTTCGGCGACGACGAAGGCGATTCCGTCGCCGACGAAGCGAACCGTGTCGACGAGCAATGGCCGCGGCGTCGGCACCTTCGACAGCGGCACGATGCAGGGGATGCCGCCATAGCTCGCGACGTCGGCAGCGGTGTAGACCGCGAGCACGCCCGGCATCGCCCGCGCGGCGGCGGTATCGATGGCGGCGACGCGCGCATGGCCATAGGGGCTGCGCAGCGTCACGCCATAGGCCATGCCCGGAAGCTGGATATCGTCGGTGTAGCGGCCCTGGCCGGTCAGCAGCCGCTCGTCCTCGATACGCTTCACCGAATGTCCGCCGAATTTCATGCGTCAGTCTCCAGGCAGGCGCGAAGCCCCTCGCGGTAGGAAGGGTAGCGCAGGCGATAGCATAGGTCGCGCTTCATCTTGCCGTTCGCGATGGCGCGGCGCTCGCTGTAGAAGGCGCGCGCCGGCGGGCTCAGCGTCTCGGGCCGCGCCAGCGGCGGGTAGGGCGCGCCGGCGAGGTCGCAGGCATATTCGGCGACCGCGCGGCTGGTCGCGGGTTCGTCATCGGCGATATTCCAGACCCCGGGCGCGGCCTCGAACGATGCGATCACCGCGCCGACGATGTCGTCGACATGGATCCGGCTGAAGCGATGTCCCGGCGCATCGACGCGCGGCGCCGCCAGCCGGTCGAGCGCCGAACGTCCGGGGCCGTAGATTCCCGGCAGCCGGAAGACGCGCAGGTCGGGGCGAAGCGCCTGCCAGCCGAGGTCGGCGGCAGCGCGCGCCGAGCGGCGGCCGGTGCCGACCGGCGCACTCTCGTCGACCCAGGCGCCGGCGGCGTCGCCGTAAACCCCGGTCGAGGACAGATAGCCGATCCAGCGGGCAGGGGAGGCGCGCAAGGCCTCGGCGTGGCGGGTGAGCACAGGGTCGCCGCTCCCCTCGGGCGGTACCGACGACAGGATGTGCGTGGCCCCGCGGATGGCGTCGGGCAGCGCCGGATCATCGAACGCCAGCACCTCCGCGCTGCCGGTCCGACGCACGCCGATGACGTCCCAGCCGGCGTCCCACATCCGGGTGCCGAGCCGCGAGGCGGTGTAGCCGAGGCCGAGAATCAGGAGGCGGGGCACCGGGCCGCTCTACCATCCCCCCTCCCCTTGCGGGAGAGGGAGGGGCCCGCTTGCAAAGCAAGTGGGAGGGTGAGGGGGACCGGCGTCCGAGCGTGGCCGCGATGCTGGTTCTCGCGCTGGCGCGCTCGCCCCCTCACCCTCCCAGCTGCGCTGGGCCCCTCCCTCCCCCGCGAGGGGGGGAGGGGTTCTATTCGATGCCTGTTTCGCCGACATGCTCGGCCTTCCACGCCATCGCCGTGCTGACCCGCGTGTGCCCCGACGGATGGTCGAAGAAGATCATCTCCTCCCACGGCGACGGCTCGATCTTGCGGTAGGTCGACAGCTTCATCGCGATCCTGGCGAAGCCGTCGGGGGCGCGCGCGGCGTTGAGCCCGAAGATGTCGGCCTCCTGCTCGTGGATGCGCGTCAGGCTGTTGGTAAGCGGCGTCGCCAGCATGAAATAGACCGCAAGCACGATGAACGCCGCCGGCACCGCCGCGGGATCGTCGATGCGCTCGACACCCCAGCGCGGCCCCCAGCGGCGCAGCATCGCCGGCACCAGCCTGGCGACCGCCAGATAGCCGACAAGAATGATCAGGCCGAAGCCGAGCATCAGCGACAGGCTGTGGTTGAGCACATAGTGGCCGAGTTCGTGGCCCATCACCGCCCGCACCTCTGCCGGCGTGCCCTGCGCCAGCAGATTGTCGTTGAGCGAGATGCGGATCGTCGGGCCGAGCCCGGAGACGTTCGCCGAGATGCGCGTCGTCTGCCGCGACTGGTCGACGACATAGACATTGTCGGCGGGCACACTGTTGGCGCGCGCCATCGACAGGATCTGCTCGCGCAGCTCGCCCGGCGCCATCGGCGCATATGTGTTGAACAGCGGCGCGACCAGCACCGGCGCGAGCATGAGCATGAAGGCGAAGGAGGCGATCGTCACCGCGGCGCCGATCCCCCACCAGCCATCGCGGAAACGGCGGACCAGTGCCAGCAACCCGGCGATCAGCAGCGCGCCGACGACGATGCCGATGGCGAGGCCCATGATCTGCTCGCCGAACCAGGCGCCGAAGCTCTGCGTGGCGAGATCATATTGATGCTCGCGCACGAAGCCCGTGTAGATCGTCCACGGCAGCGTCAGCAGCGAGGTGACGAGGATATAGGGCATCGCCCAGAGCAGCGACTGCAGGAAGGGGCGGCGGCTGCGCCGTGCCGCCCAGTCGGACAGGCGCCGCGACCAGCCGAGCGCGAGGAAGAGCAGGTTGACGCCGACCGTGACGAGCGCGCCCCACAGGATCAGCCAGTAACCCCCCTCGAAATAGGCGTCCGACTTGGCACGCGCCGCGCCCGACAGCGTCGCCATATAGGCCTGCGTCGCCGCCTCGACGTCGAAGGCGGGCGGCTGCTGTGCCCATGCCGGCGCGGCGCAGGCGAGCGCCGCGCTGCCGATTGCGATCCAGAGCTTGCTCATCGTTCCCCCCTTGGCGCCGCTATCTCGCGCCGACCCCGTTGAACAGCGTGCCGAAGAAATCGCCCTTGTTCCAGCGCGGGCGCGCCGGCGTGTCGGCGAGTTCGCGCGCGATCGCATAGTTGACCGCGGCGAACCTGGCGCCGGCGGCATAGTCGATCGTCTGCGTCAGGTCGTCGTTCGGCCGGTGATAGCGCGTGCTGCGGAACAGCTTGTCCGCCGCCGCGCCGCCGTTCGCCGGGCCGGTCTTCAGGAACACCGCCGGGACCCCCTGCTGCACGAAGCGGTAATGGTCGCTGCGCGTGAAGATGCCCTGGTCGGGATCGGGATCGGGGGTCACCGCCAGCCCGAGCGTGGCGGCCGCGCGCTGTACCGCGCCGCCGATCGTCGAGCGGTCGGCGCCGAACGCCACGATGTCGGTGAAGTCGTAGCTGAGGATCGGCATGTCGAGATTGACGTTGGCGACGATCGACGCCTTGGGCACGGTCGGATTCTGCGCGAAATAGTCGGCGCCGACGAGCCCCTTCTCCTCGGCGGTCACCGCAAGGAACATCACGGTGCGCTTCGGACGGATGCCGTCGTGCTTGAAGGCGTGCGCGACCTCGAGCATCGTCGCGATGCCCGAGGCATTGTCCATCGCACCGTTGTAGATCGTATCGCCGTCCTGCGCGGCGCCGACGCCCTCATGGTCGAGATGGCCCGACAGGACGACGACCTCCTGCTTCAGCTCGGGATCGCTGCCTTCGATGATCCCGGCGACGTTCGAGCTGCTCCCCGTGCCGATCCTGTTCTGCAGATCGACGCTCGCACGCAACGGCAGCGCGAAGCGCGGCATCGTCACGGGGGTCGCCGATTCGGCCGCCGCCATCACCGCGTCGAGGCTGGTCGGCGCGCCGGCGAACAGCTTGGCGCCGCCGGCCAGACCGATCGTCGCGATCGGCACGGCGCTCCCACCGGGGAACGACGGCTTGCCGGCGGCATCGGTCCAGACCATCGCCGTCTCGTCCCAATTGAGCTTGAGGCGCTCGAACGGCGACACCGACTGGCGCGTCGGCGTATAGAGCGTGATGATCCCGGCGGCGCCGCGCGCCGCCGCCGCGACGCGCTTGGTCGTGCCGTTGCCGTAGTGCGCGCGCTCCTCGCCCTGGAACCATTTGGGTGCCCCCGCGAGCACGACAACGATCTTGCCCTTCACGTCGAGGCCTTCGTAGTCGTTCTGCTTGTAGCCGGGCGCGACGACGCCGAAGCCGGCGAACACCAACGGCGCATCGAGCGTCACATCGGCGGCGAGCGGCGTGCCACCGGGGATGTAATCCTCGCCGAACAGCAGCGGCTGCGCGGCGCCGCCGCGCGGCGCGAGCGCGATGCGACCCTCGCTTGGCACATAGGTGGTCATCGCCACCTTCTGCAGATAGCTGCCGGCGTCGCCGGCGGGCTTCAGCCCATAGTCGATGAAGCGCGAGGCGACATAGGCGGCGGCGATGTCATATTCGGGTGATCCGGCCTCGCGCCCGCGCATCGCATCGGCGGCGAGAAAACTGATGTGGGCGCGGATCGCATCGGCGCTCGGCTTGTAGGGTTCCGCCTGCGCGCTCGCGCCGATCGCCAGCGCGACCGTGGCCGCCATCATCCTGTTCATGCACGCTCCGCCCGTTGAAAAACGATCGCCAAGCTAGGCGCCGCGCCCCGCTTCGGCCAGCCCCGACGTTGCGGCGTGCGGCAGCGACACGATGAACACCGTTCCGCCGCTCGGCCGCGGCTCCGCGCGGATGTCGCCCCCGTGCGCGCGGACGATCGACCGGCAGATCGGCAAGCCGATGCCCATTCCCGCCTCCTTGGTGGTGATGAACGGCTCGAAAAGCCGCGCCTCCACCTCGGCGGGAAGACCGGGGCCGCGGTCGGCGACCAGCAGTTCGACCTGCTCGCGGACGCGCCGCGTGACGATGGTCAGCTCGCGATGCGCGCCGCCCGCCATTGCCTCGATGGCGTTGCGGACCAGGTTGAACACCACCTGCTGGAGCTGGATGCGGTCGACGAGGACGTCGTCGGCGGCGGGATCGAGCTTGAGCTTCACCTGCGCCCCGTCGATCGACTCGTCGCTGTGCGCGATCGCGACGGCTTCGCGAACGATCGCGGCGAGACTTTCGCGCTGGCGTTCGATCTCCCCCTTGGTGATGAAGCGGCGAAGCCGGTTGACGATCTGCCCGGCGCGAACCGCCTCGTCGGCGGACCGCTTGAGCACGCCCTGGACGCCCTTGATCGATATGCCGGGGGTCGCGAGCATCATCTGCGCCGCTGCCGAATAGTTGGCGACCGCCGCCAGCGGTTGGTTGAGCTCATGCGCCAGCGAGGCCGCCATCGTGCCCATCGCGCTGACGCGCGACACATGGATCAGTTCCTGCTGCAGCGCCTTGAGGTGGGCGTCGGCCTGCCGCTCCTGGGTGACATCGCGCACCACCATGATCGCCAGCGTGATCGCGCCGTCGGCGTCGAGGATGGGCTGGCCGCGATAGACGACCTGAAGCTCCCGCCCGTCGGCGAAGCGCGCGCAACCCTCGGTGGGCGGCACGGGCTCGCCGCGCAGCAGCCGCGACATCGGCCGGCGTTCGATCGGCAGCGTCTCGCCGTCCGAATCGATCAGCTCGAAGCTCGCGAAGGCGTCGGCCAGCGTTTCGAACCGCGCCGCCGGGGCGCCGCGCGCGACGAGCATCTGGCGAAAGGCGGCGTTGGCGAACAGGACGCGTCGGTCGGGACCGATGGCGACGACGCCCTCCTCGAGACTTTCGATGATCGCCTCGAGGCGCCCCTCGCTTTCGCGCAGCAGGTCCTGCGATCGCTTCCGCTCGGTGATGTCCTCGATGCATGACGCGATCTGGTCCGGCTCGCCCGGCATCGGGGCCGCCGACAGGCGCACATCGATGCGCGTTCCGTCGGGACGGACGAACGCCTTTTCATAGGGGACGTAAGTGCCGGTCCGCGCGATCTGGCCGATGGCTTCGTCGTCGAGCGGGCTCATCGCGGCGGGGGTCACCTGACGCCAGTCCCACGCGCCTCGCTCGAACGCTGCGCGGGTGCTGCCCGTCATCGCGAGGAGCCGGTCGTTGACCTCGAGCGTGCGTCCGCTGCGCGTGTCGTAGATGCACATCCCGACGACGCCCGATTCGAAGACGCCGCGAAAGCGCGCCTCGCTCGCGCGCAGCGCCGCCTGCGTGGCATGTTGCGCGGTGACGTCGCGTACCGACAGCACGGCGAGTTCGAGGCGCCCGCCAGGCCCGTAGACCGGCTGGCCGTTGTAGATGAGGTGATAGACCCGCCCGGTCGTCGAGACCCGGGCGCAGACGTCGAGATCGCGGATCGTCTCGCCGGCGAGGATTCGCGATATCGGGCGCATCGATTCGGGCAGGGGGTGCCCATCGGGGCCGATCACGTCGAACGCCGCATATAATTGCGCGAGATTGCCCCAGTCGCGTTCGCCGAGTTCCTCGGCATAGAGCGCGGCATAGGCGCGATTGTAGAAGCCGCGGCTGCCGTCGGCGGCGATTGCGACCACCCCGTCGGTGATGTTGTCGAGCAGCGCCTTGAGCTGCGCCTCGCTGGTGCGCGCCTGCGCTTCGGCATCCTTGCGCGCGGTGATGTCGGTTCGCACCCCGATCGCCCTGATCGCCCGGCCGTCCGCGTCGCGTTCGATCACCCGTCCGCGGTCATGGACCCACACCCAACCGCCATCGCGCTTGCGGACGCGGAATTCGGCTTCGAACACCGCGGTGTCGCCGGCGACATGGGCGCGATGGGCGGCGATCACCAACTCCTGGTCGTCGGGATGCACCAGCCGCGGGAAGTCGCTGAGGTCCTCGTTGATCTCGCCGTCGGCATAACCCAGCACGGCCTTCCAGCCGGCGCTGTACCAGTAGCGCCCCGCGACGATGTCGAGCTCCCACGCCCAGGCGCCGCTCCCCTCGAGTGCCAGCGCCAGCCGGTCGTTGGCGACGCGCAGCGCCGCTTCCGCCTCGCGTCGCTCGTGGATGTCTTCCGAACTGCCGAACCAGCGTTGCGTGCCGCGATCAAAGCGCGCCCGCACCCGCATCCAGCGATAGCCCCCGTCGCTGGCGCGCAGCCGCATTTCGGTATCGACGAGCGTGTAGGCGTTGCGCGCATTGCCGATCTGCGACAGGAACGCCGGGCGATCCTGCGGATGGACGAGCGCGAGCTGTGCCTCGGCGCCGTTGCCCGCTTGCGCCATGCCCAGCCGCTCGGCGAGGCCGGCACTGGAGATCGAGAGCTGCCCGTCGGCGTCCGCGGTCCACAGGATGGCGGGATGGACGTCGACGAAGCGGGGATCGAGCGGGATGTCCGCGCCGCCCGCCGCCGCGCTCAATTCGCGCGCCATCGCCTGCTCCACCGACCGGGGCGCCCCTTGCAGGCGACGATCCGCTTTCCGTCACGCATTCCGCCGCACCTTTCTGGCAACGCTTTCCCCTTGATCTAACACAAGTTAGAGGAGTGGCACGACGCTCCGCCGGTACGCCGTCGCAACGATAAGGGTTGCACGAAGCAGGCGGCGCATTCAAATCACGTTAAGACAATCGGGGGCATTTGCAGCGCCATGAGTATGCGATCATCCATCGGCGAGATGCTGAAATCGGCCTTCGTGCCCGACGATCAGGTGCTGCCGCGCACCTTCCTCGATCTTCTTGACCAGCTGGCGGCGCTCGAGGAAGCGAAGCCGCGGCCGGGCGCGCTGAGCGACGAGGCGTTCAAGGATCAGATCGCCGCCGTCATCCCGCAGCTGCGCGCCTTCGGACGCTCGCTGTCGGGCAGCAGCGACCGCGCCGACGATCTGGTGCAGGAGGCGGTGCTGCGCGCCTGGGCGGCGCGCGAGCGCTTCCAGGAAGGCACCAGCTTCAAGGCCTGGACCTTCACGATCCTGCGCAACCTGTTCCTCAGCCAGATGCGTCGCACCCGGTTCACCGCCGAATGGGACGAGCTCGCCGCCGAGCGCGTCCTTGCCGCACCGGCGGACCAGGACCGGCACCTTCATGTCGCCGACGTCCAGCGCGCGCTCAACAAGCTTCCTGAAGCGCAGCGCGAAGCGCTCGTGCTCGTGGGGGCCGGCGGCGTCACTTACGAGGAAGCGGCCGAGATCTGCGAATGCCCGATCGGCACGATCAAGAGCCGCGTCGCGCGCGGGCGCACCGCGCTGATCGCGATGATCGAGGGCGAGGAATATGTCGACGAGATCGCCGCCGCCTGACCGCGGTAGGGCGTTCTGTCGCACCCGAGAATGCGGGAACCTTGCGGCGGCAGATGGGTTCTCTCCTTGTCCGTCACCAAGCCCCCCGCTCCGGCGGACACCATACCGGCCCGCGCCTCCCCCCCGATGGCGCGGGCCGTTTCATGTCTGCCGCCGGCCGCCCTTAGTCGGGAATGCGCTGCTTCGACTTCAACACAGCGTATTTGGCATGCCGTAGCGCCGCCTTCGCATCGGCAATGGTGAAGGTCGAGCCTTCGACCTTGGCGAGTTCGCGCCAGCTCACCGGCAGCGCGATCGGGGCATTCAGCCGTGCGCGCGTCGAATAGGGCGCGATCGCGGTGGCGCCGCGCTGGTTGCGCAGCCAGTCGACGAAGATCTTTCCGGCGCGGCCCGCCTTCGAGATCTTCGAAGTGAAGCGGTCGGGCCGGTCGCCGGCCATCGTCTCGGCGAACGACTTGGCGAACGCCTTGACCGCGTCCCAGTCGTGCGTCGGCGCCAGCGGCGCCACGACATGCACTCCCTTGCCGCCGGTCAGCAGCGGCCAGCTCTCGAGCCCGCGCTCCGCCAGCCGCGCCTTCACCTCATGCGCCGCCTTGCGGACGTCGGCGAAGGTCAGGCTGGGGTCGGGGTCGAGGTCGATGACCAGCCGGTCGGGCAGCTCGAGATGATCGATGCGCGAGCCCCAGATGTGAAATTCGAGCGTTCCCATCTGCAGGCAGGCGATCAGCCCCTGGACGTCGTCGATATAGACATAGGGCTGCGTCTTGCCCTTGGTTTCGTCGATGCGGATCTGACGGACGCCGGCGGGGAAGATGCCGCTGTCGTGCTTCTGGAAGAAGCATTCCTTGCCGCGTCCCTGCGGGCAGCGGACGAGGCTCAGCGGCCGGCCGGCGACATGCGGCAGCATCGCGTCGGCCACCGTCTCATAATAATCGATCAGCGCGCGCTTGGTGACCTGCACCTCGGGGAACATGATCTTGTCGGGGCTGCTGATCGTCACGCCTGAGCGGACCAGCCCCCCATCGGTGGCGATCGGGCGGTCGAGTCCGACCTCGCGCGCCGGCTTGTCGCCGCGCAGCGCGATGAAGCTGGCGTGGCGCAGCAGGCCGTCGGGGGTGATCTCGCCGAACGCCACCTCGGCGACCAGTTCGGGCCTGATCCAGTGCGCGCCGCGCCGCGCGTCGGCGGTAAGCTTGTCGAACGCCGGCTTCTCGGTCTCAAGCTTGGCCATGCGGGCCGCCAGCTCGTCGATCGTCTTCATGTCGAAGCCGGTGCCGACACGCCCGGCATAGCGCAGCTTGCCGTCCTCGTAGGTGCCGAGCAGCAGCGAGGCGAAGCCGCGCCCTTTGGTCGACCGCGACCAACCGCCGATCACGAATTCCTGGCGCATGGTGCACTTAATCTTCAGCCACGAGGTCGAGCGCTTGCCGATATATTTGCCGTCGGCGCGCTTCGAAACGATGCCCTCGCCGCCGAACTTGCACAAGGTATCGAGCACCTGCTCGCCGTCGCCGGCAATATGATCGGAGTAGAGCAGCGGCTCGCCGACCGCCGCGATCAGCGGCTTGAGCTTGGCCTTGCGGTCGAGCAGCGGCAGGTGTGTCAGATCGGTGCCGTCGAGCTCGAGCAGGTCGAACGCGAAGAACTTGAGCTTGCCGCCGCCCTTGATGGCGTTCTGGAGCTTCGAAAAGTTCGGCATCCCCTGGTCGTCGAGCGCCACGACCTCGCCGTCGATCGCCGCCGACTGGGCGTCGATCGCCTCGGCGGCGCGCGCGATGCCGGCGAACTGCTCGGTCCAGTCGTTGCCCTTGCGCGTGAAGGCGGCGACGCGGTCGCCCGATTTCACCAGCAGCGCGCGGTAGCCGTCATATTTGACCTCGTGCACCCAGCTGCTGCCCGTCGGCGGCACGTCGGCGAGCGTCGCCAGCTGCACATCGCGGAACTGCGGCGCCGCGGCGGGCTTGGCCCTGCGCGTCGGCTTGACGGTCTTGCCCGCGGCGATGTCGGCGAGGTCGCGGCCGGTCTTGACGCTGGTGACGTGCGTCGCGGTCAGATCGATGTCGGGGGTCGAATGCGTGTCCTCAATCTTGCGCAGCAGCCAGTTTTCGCGCCCGCCGGGCTTATCGGCCTTCAGCCGGAAGATCACCCATTCGCCTTTCATCCGCTGGCCGTGCAGGATGAAGTGCATCGCACCGCGATCGAGCGCCTCGTGCGGGTCGCCGATCGGCTCCCAGCGACCGTCGTCCCACAGCATGACGGTGCCGCCGCCATATTCGCCCTTGGGGATCGAGCCTTCGAAGCTGGCGTAGCTCAGCGGATGATCCTCGGTGCGGACCGCCAACCGCTTCACCGCCGGATCGAGCGACGGCCCCTTGGTCACCGCCCAGCTGAGCAGCACGCCGTCGAGCTCGAGGCGGAAATCATAGTGAAGGCGCGTTGCCGCATGCTTCTGGACGATGAACTTGTGGCCGCCGCGCCTGGCGACGACGCCCGCCGGCTCCGCCGTACGCTTGAAATCGCGCTTGGCGTTATAGGTCTCGAGCGGTCGGCCGGCGGTCGCCATATGCTACGCTCGCTTGCGCTCGGGTTCCTTGCGCGGCGCACGCCGCGCCGGCGCCTTGGCGGCGGACTTGGCCTTGGCCGCGGGCTTCGCCGCCGCCTTGCCTTTGGCCGCCGGACCCTTTTCGATCGACGCCTTGAGCGCCGCCATCAGGTCGACGACGTTCGACGGCCGCACTTCGGGCTCGTCGTCCGCCGTCGAGATCGTGCGCTTGCCAGCGAGCTTGCGGTCGATCAGCGCGCGCAGCGCATCCTCGTAGCGATCGTGGAAAGCCTCGGGGTCGAACGGCTTCGACTTCTTCTCGATCAGCGTCGTCGCGAGGTCCATCAGTTCGGGCGGCGACGGCTCGTCGCCGATGCCGCGGAAGAAGGCGTTGGCCTTGTTGACCTCCTCGGCATAGCGCAGCGTCTCGAGCACCATCCCGCGCCCGCACGGCTTCAGCGCCACGATATATTCGCGGCCGCGCAGCGCCAGCTGGCCGAGGCCGACCTTCTTCGTTTTCTTCAGCGCGTCGCGCACGACGCGGAACGCCTCTTCGGCGAGGTCGTCCTGCGGGACGACGAAATAGGGCTTCTCGAAATAGATCGCGTCAATCTCGTGCGCCTCGACGAACTGCGTCAGCTCGAGCGTCTTCTTGCTCTCCAGCTTGACGCTCTCGATCTCCTTCTCGTCGAGCAGGACATAGTGGCCCTTCTCATATTCGAAGCCCTTGGCGATGTCGGCGGGATCGACCGAGCCGAGGCCGGGGACGGTCTTCTCATATTTGATGCGCTTGCCCGATGGCTCGTGGATCTGGTTGAACGCGATGCCGCCGCTCGATTTGGTGGCGCTGAACAACTCCACCGGAATCGACACCAGCGCGAGCCGGATCTGCCCGGACCAGTAAGCTCTGGCCGCCATAATATTGTTTCCCGTCTTATCCCGTTCGCGGAGTCAAACGGGACTCTCGAAGAGTCGTTCCGACTCTGCGGATGAATCAAACGTCGCTGATCGCGAATCAACAGGGCGGGACCGTTACTTCGGCGAACCCGCATCGATTCTTGGCCGAAAGGAATCGGGCCGGCGGACCTGCGACGGGCTGCGTCGCGTTCGCGGTCGACACAGCTTGCGCCGGCGCCGTTGCGGCGCAATGACGGGACAGGAGACAGGTTCATGCTCGATGCCGCCGCCACGCCGCAGGTCACTCGCCTTGCCGATTATCGCCCGCCGGCGTGGACGGTGCCCGCGATCGAGCTGTCGTTCGACCTCGACGACCGGCTGACGCACGTCACCTCGCGGCTGACGGTCGAGCGCAACGGCGCGCACCACGATCCGCTCGTCCTCGATGGCGAGGGATTGCGCCTCGTGTCGCTGAAGGTCGACGGCCGGACGATGGGCGTCGGCGACTATGTCTATGCCGACGACCGACTGACCCTCGCGCTGTCGGGACGGCGGCATGTCGTCGAAAGCGTCGTCGAGATCTCGCCGATGGCGAACACCCAGCTGATGGGCCTCTACGCCTCGGGCGGCATCCTCTGCACGCAGTGCGAGGCCGAGGGTTTCCGGCGGATCACCTTCTTCCCCGACCGGCCTGACGTGCTGTCGCGGTTCAAGGTCCGGATGGAGGCCGACAAGGCGCGCTATCCGGTGCTGCTGTCGAACGGCAACCGCGTGGCGGCGGGCGAGGGCAAGGGGGGGCGGCACTGGGCGCAGTGGGAGGATCCCTTCCCCAAGCCGAGCTATCTGTTCGCGCTCGTCGCCGGCGACCTGTCGGCGCTGAAGGACGAATTCGTCACCCGCTCGGGACGGCGCGTCGATCTCGGCATCTGGGTGCGCGAGGCCGACGTGCCGCGCTGCCGCCACGCGATGGACGCGCTCAAGAATTCGATGCGCTGGGATGAAGAGGCCTATGGCCGCGAATATGACCTCGACGTCTTCAACATCGTCGCGGTGTCCGACTTCAATTTCGGGGCGATGGAGAACAAGGGCCTCAACATCTTCAACTCGAAATATATCCTCGCCGATCCCGACACCGCGACCGACGCCGATTTCGACAACGTCGCCGCCGTCGTCGCGCATGAATATTTTCACAACTGGACCGGCAACCGCATTACCTGCCGCGACTGGTTCCAGCTGTCGCTGAAGGAGGGGCTGACCGTCTATCGCGACCAGCAATTCTCCGGCGACCACGGCTCGCGCGCGGTCAAGCGCATCGAGGACGTGCGGATGCTGCGCGCGGTGCAGTTCCAGGAGGATTCGGGGCCGCTCGCCCACCCGGTTCGCCCCGAATCCTATATGGAGATCTCCAACTTCTACACCGCGACGATCTACAACAAGGGCGCCGAGGTGATCCGCATGCTGGCGACGCTGCTCGGCCCCGAGCGTTATCGCGCCGGCTGCGACCTCTATTTCGACCGGCACGACGGCCAGGCGGTGACGATCGAGGACTGGGTCAAGGCGCATGAGGACGCCAACGGCATCGATCTCGGCCAGTTCCGGCGCTGGTACGCGCAGGCGGGGACACCGCGCGTCGCGGTCAGCAGCCGCTACGATGCCGATGCGCGCTCGCTCGAGGTCGAGCTGGCGCAGTCGACGCCGCCGACGCCGGGCCAGCCCGACAAGGCGCCGTTCCACATCCCGCTCGACGTCGCGCTGTTCGGGCGCAACAGCGGCCGGCCGCTCGGGGCGCCGCGCCTGCTCGAACTGACCGAGGCGGCCGCGACCTTTCGCTTCGACGACGTCGCCGAGCCGCCCGTGCTGTCGCTCAACCGCGGCTTCTCGGCGCCGGTGGCGATCGACGCCGAGCAGACGCGCGAGGAGCTGGCGCATCTGTCGGCGAACGACGACGATCCGTTCGCGCGCTACGAGGCGCTGCAGCGGCTGGCGCTGCTGGTGCTGACCGACGCAATCCGCCGGAACGACGAACGCGTCGACCCGGCGCTGACCGCCGCGGTCGCCGCGACGCTCGACAGCGGGCTCGATCCGGCCTTCGTCGCCGAGGCGGTGCTGCTGCCCAGCGAGGCGTTCATCGGCGACCAGATGCCGACCGTCGATCCCGACGCCATTCATCATATCCGCGAAGCGACGCGGCGGGCGCTCGGCGCCGGGCTCCGCGACCGCTGGTGGTCGGTCTACCGCGCCAATCGCGACAACCGCTACGAACTCAACCCCGAGGCCAAGGGCCGCCGCCGCCTCAAGAATGTGGCGCTCGGCTATCTCATCGCCGACGAGGATGCCCAGGCGGTCGCGACCGCCGCCGAACAGTTCGAGACGAGCGACAACATGACCGACCGCCTCGCCGCGCTCGGCCTGCTGGTCAACACCGACACGCCCGCGCGCGACGCGGCGCTGGCCGGCTTTCACGCGCGTTTCCGCGATGATCCGCTGGTGCTCGACAAATGGTTCGCCGCGCAGGCGCTGTCGACGCGCGCCGACACGCTGGCGCAGGTCGTTGCGCTCAGCCGTCACGCCGATTTCTCGCGAACCAATCCCAACCGGCTGCGCTCGCTCGTCGGATCGTTCGGCGCCAACCAGGCGCGCTTCCACGCCGCCGACGGCGCGGGGTATCGCTTTCTCGCCGACGAGGTGCTTGCGGTCGATGCCGTCAATTCGCAGTCGGCGGCGCGGCTGGTCCAGCCGCTGACGCGCTGGCGCCGCTTCGGCGCGGACCGGGCGGGACTGATGCGCGCCGAGCTCGAGCGGATTCTCGCCCGGCCCGGTCTGTCGAAGGACGTGTACGAGGTAGCGTCGAAGGCGCTGGCGTAGCGCCGCCGGCCGGCGGCGGCGGCATCGCGTCCGCTATCCGGCCACCCAGGTCGCGACCTCGGCTGCGACTTCATTCGCGACGGCATTGAGCGCGGCGCCGACGGTGGCGGGGTCTTCGCTGGCGACCGGACGCGTCGCCTCGAAGCGCCGCGCCGCGATCGGCTTGCCGTCGTCGCCCGACAGCAGCGCGTCGTAGCGGATGCGCACCTGCGGGCTGCCGCGCGCGTCGAGCCCGAAGTCGATCAGCTGGCCGGTGAGCTTGCGCGCTGCCGCCACGTCGGACTGACGCTCGCTCAGCACGAGCACGCCGCCGCGTGCGCCGACGGTGTCGACGAGCAACCGCTGAAACAGCTTCGATGGCTGCTCGATCCAGGTCGCCGCCTTGAGATACTGAACCTCGGTGTCGCTGGTCGTCACCGGCAGGCGCAGCGTCTGCAGCGCGCCGGGGACCGACGGCTGCGCGATCAGCAGCGACCGCGCGGGATCGATCGCGCCGCCGGGCGCTCCGAGCGAGGTGGCGCGCAGCGTCAGCAGCGACGGCGGTGGTTCGGCGTTGCCGCCGATCTGGACGAGGGGGCCGCAGGCGCCGAGCGCCAGCAGCAGCGCCAGCGTGAGGGGGCGGGGAATCATTGGCTCTTCTCCGGCTCGTAATCGGGCAGCGTCCGCCCACCGACCAGCGCTCCGGCGGGGTCCTCGTCGAGCTTGGCGGCGACTGCGCCGAGCGAGGTGGTGACGTCGCGCAAGTCGCGCACCAGCTGGCCGATCTCGGGAACGGTCTGCGTGCTGAAGGTCTCGAGCCCGGGCTTCGCCGCCGTGGCGGTGCTCTCGATCGCGGCGAGCGTCTGGTCGGCGCGCTGCACCGTCTTGCGCAGGTCGGCGACGAGCGGCCGTCCCTCCTGGTCCATCAGCCGGGTGGTCGAATCGGCCAGTTCGGCGAACTCGTTGGCGGCAAGACCCAGTTCGCGGACCGCGAAGCGCGCCTCTGCGACCGTCGCGGCGATCTCGTCGGAGCGGTTGGCGAAGGCGCCGGTGATGCGCTCGCTGTTCTTGAGAATGCCGGCGATCGACTCCTGGTTGCGCTCGTCGAGAACGCGCGTCAGCCGCTCGGTGAGCGCGCTGACGCGCTCGAGCAGCTCGGGGGCGCTGTTGAGCAGCTGGCCGAGCGCGCCCGGCTTGGTCGGAATCACCGGCGCACCGAAGGGGCCGTCCTCGGCGATCGGCGGCGCGCCCTTGATGGCGCCGTCGAGCTGGACGATCGACACGCCGGTGAAGCCGACGCTCGACAGGGTGGCGGTGGTGCCCTGGAGTACTGGAACGTCCTCGCCGACCTGGATGCGGACGCGGACGAATTCGGGGGTCTGCGGCATCAGGCGGATCTCCTTGACCGCGCCGACCGGCACGCCGGAGAATTGCACCTGGCTGCCGACCGCGAGCCCGCTCACCTCCTTGAACAGGATGTCATAGTTCTTCGCCTCGCTGGTATCGACGCGCGACAGCCACAGCACGAAGCCGAACAGCGCGACGAGCAGCGCGAGCACGACGGCGCCGACGAGTACGTTGCTACCCTTATGTTCCATCAGCTGCGCCCCTCAGCGACCGAATCGGCCGCCGCGCGACCCCGCGGTCCGCGGAAATATTCCTGAACCCATGGGTGATCAAACTCCAGCAGTTCCGGGATCGTTCCGACCTTGAGCACGTGCTTGTCGGCGAGCACCGCGACGCGGTCGCAGATCGCATAGAGCGTATCGAGGTCGTGCGTGATGATGAAGACGGTGAGGTCGAGCGAATCGCGCAGCGACTTGATCAGCTCGTCGAACGCCGCCGCGCCGATCGGGTCGAGCCCGGCGGTCGGTTCGTCGAGGAACAGCAGCTGCGGGTCGAGTGCCAGCGAGCGCGCGAGGCCGGCGCGCTTGCGCATGCCGCCCGACAGCTCGCTCGGATATTTCGGCCCTGCCTCGGGCCCGAGCCCGACCAGCGCGATCTTGAACGCCGCGATCTCGTTCATCAGCTCGTCGTCGAGCCGATAGAATTCGCGCAGCGGCACCTGGATGTTCTCGGCAACGGTCAGGCCCGAGAACAGCGCGCCGCTCTGGAACAGCACGCCCCAGTGCCGGCGCATCTCGGTCGCTTCTTCGAGCGTCTGGTCGACGGCATTCTGGCCGAAGACGGTGATCTCGCCGGCGTCGGGCGTCTTCAGGCCGACGATCGACCGCATCAGTACCGACTTGCCGGTGCCCGACCCGCCGACGATGCCGATGATCTCGCCGCGCTTCACCTCGAGATCGAGATTCTCGTGGACGACCTGCGCCCCGAAGCTGTTGCGGAGTCCCTTGACGGAGATAACCGTCTCGCTCCGATCGTCGGCCCTCATATCCACCCCAGCGCGGTGAAGAAGACGGCGAAGAAGGCGTCGAGGATGATGACGAGGAAGATCGACTGCACCACCGCGGCGGTCGTGCGCTGCCCGACCGACTCGGCGTTGCCGGTCACCTGCATGCCCTGGTAGCAGCCGGTTACCGCAATGATCAGCCCGAACACCGGCGCCTTGATCAGCGCGATCCACAGGTCGGTGAGCGGCACGACCTCCTGGATGCGCTGCACGAAGGTGATGAGCGGGATGTCGAGCGAGAACCACGAGAACAGCCCGCCGCCGACGATCGCCAGGATCGAGGCGTAGAAGGCGAGCAGCGGCATCACCAGCACGGTGGCGAGTACGCGCGGCAGCGTGAGCACTTCGGTCGGCGACAGGCCGATCGTGCGCATCGCATCGACCTCCTCGCCGAGCTTCATCGAGCCGATCTGCGCGGCAAAGGCGCTACCCGACCGGCCCGCGACCATGATCGCGGTCATCAGCACGCCGAGTTCGCGCGTCACCGAGCGGCCGACGAGGTTGATCGTGAACACCTCGGCGCCGAACTGGCGCAGCTGCACCGCGCCCTGCTGCGCGACGACGATGCCGACGAGAAACGACATCAGCCCGACGATGCCGAGCGAGTTGACGCCGACGACTTCCATCTGCCGGATGATCGCCGGCCAGCGGAAGCGGCTCGGGTTGACCAACGTGCGCCCCAGCACGCGCATCGTCTCGCCCAGAAAGCCGAGGAAGTCGCCGAGCGTGTCGACGACGTCGATGACGTGATCGCCGATCTGCGCAAGCCGGCGGACGAAGGGGTTGGTGCGGTCGGGGCGGATCTTGACCGGCCGATCGTTGGCGCCGACCTGCTCGATCAGCTTCAGCGCGTCGGCGTCGGCGCCCTCGAGCGTCGCTGAATCGCCCGCCTTGGTCCAGTCGCGCACCAGCCGGTAGATCAGCCACGCGCCGGTCGTGTCGATACGCTCGACCCCGGTAATGTCGATGATTGTCGGCCGGCCGTCGGGATGGAGTGCGCGAAGCCGGCGCGCCACGTCGTTGACGCGCGCGGTGGTCAACCGCCCGCCAAAGCGGAGCACGCGGGTGTCGCCGCGCGCCTCCTCGTGGAGTTCGCAACTTCTCATCGGCATGGGAGGGTGATGCACGAGTTCATGTCAGACAAGCAACAAACGAGCGGGCTCGCCAAGCGTTGCTTCGATCGGCTTCTTTGTCGCGGCGGCGGCGCCAACCTTATTTCCGCCACAGCGACGCGAATATTGGCGCGCGATGAATCGACCGCCGATCCTGCCCGTCGGGACCAACGACACGCGCGCCTGGGGCCTCACCGCCGCGGAGCGGCTTCGCCGCATCGCCGACGTCCAGGGCTTCGAAGTCGCGGCGTCGGCGCCGGCCGGCGCGGCGCTGCTCGTCGATCTCGGCCATGTCTTCGATCCGGCGTGGCTCGGCTATGCCGCGGACCATCCCGGCGTCGCGATCACCCGCGACGGACGGCCGGTGCTCGCGCATGTCGCCGGCGACGCCGCCGCTGCCGCCGACGCGATGGCGCGCGGCCAGGTCCCTGCCGGGCTCACCACGCTGGCGATCGAAAGCGGTATCCAGCTCAACAACCATGAGCTGCGCAAACGCGAGGCGCCGTTTCTGCTGCCGCTGACGCCGGCCGGCGTGCCGGCGGTCGAGCGTGCGAGTTACTATGGCGCCTACAAAGGCGTCACCGACCTCCTCACCAAATATCTCTGGCCCGAGCTCGCCTTCCACCTGACGCGGCTGGCGGCGAAGATCGGCATGACCCCCAACATGGTGACGGCGGTCGGCGCCGCCTGCTGCGTCGCCGCCTTCTTCCTGTTCTGGGAGGGGAATTATTGGGCGGGAATGGCGGTCGGCTTCGTGTTCATGGTGCTCGACACCGTCGACGGCAAGCTGGCGCGCTGCACCGTGACCTCGTCGAAGATCGGCGACATCGCCGACCATGGGCTCGACCTCGTCCATCCGCCCTTCTGGTGGTGGGCGTGGCTCGCCGGGCTCGACGACTATGGCACGCCGCTGGCGATGGGCGAGATGCAGATCGTGCTGGCGGTGATCGTCCTCGGCTACGTGATCGGGCGGTTCGTCGAGGGCGCCTTCCTCGGCGCCTGGGGCATGCACATCCACGTCTGGCAGCGCGTCGATTCCTGGTTCCGCCTGATCACCGCGCGCCGCAATCCCAACATGGTGATCCTGTTCGGCGCGATGCTGTTCGGCCGGCCCGACCTCGGCATCGTCGGCGTCGCCGTCTGGACGGTGGTCTCGCTTGTCTTCCACCTCGTGCGGCTGGCGCAGGCCGGCATCGCCAGCGCCGCAGGTCGCCCGATCACCTCCTGGCTTAGCTAGGTGGGCTGGACCGCCTTGCTGCTCGCCGGACAGCGCCCCGGCGTCGATCCGCTGGCGGCGCATTTCGGCGAAACCTGGAAGGCGCTGGTGCCGGTGCGCGGGCAGCCGATGCTGTCGCGCGTCGTCCGCACCCTGCTGGACTGCCCGTCGATCGATCGCATCGTCATCCTCGCGCAGGCGCCCGCTGCGCTGTCGGCGCGCCCCGATACCGCCTGGCTGGCGCGCGAGCCGCGCATCGGCTTCGAAGCGTCGATCGCCTCGATCTCGCAGAGCGTCGCTGCCGCAGCGGGAACGTCGGCGCCCTGGCCGGTGCTGGTGACCACCGCCTACCATGCGCTGCTCACCCCGGCGATGGTCGAGGATTTCATCGCCGGCGTCGGCGATGCCGACGTCGCGGTGGCGTTGGTCGAACGCGCGAATCTGCTCGCCCGCTACCCGGGCAACAAGCGCACCTGGCTCAAATTCAGGGGCGGCGCCTACAGCGGCGCCAATCTCTTCGCGCTGACCGGCGATCGCGCGCGCGCCGCGCTCGATCTGTGGGCCGGGGTCGAACAGGACCGCAAGAGGGGGTGGAAGCTCGTTGCGGCGTTCGGGCCGCTGCTGCTGCTGCGCGCGCTCAGCCGGACGATGACGCTGCGCGCCGGCCTCGCCGCCGCCGGCCGGCGGCTCGGGATCAAGGCGCGCCCGGTGGTGCTTCGCCAGCCCGAGGCGGCGATTGATGTCGACAAGCCCGCCGACCATGAGCTAGCCGAGAGCATTCTTTCCGTCCGAGGCTGACATCACCCATGGTCGAACTGGCCATCTACGACATGGACCGGACGATCACGCGCAGCGGCACCTATACGCCGTGGCTGATCTTCTGGGCGCGGCGCCGCGCACCGTGGCGCCTGCTGCTGCTGCCGCTGGCCGGTTTCGCCATGCTCGCCTATGCGGCAGGCCTCGTGACGCGCAAGCGGCTGAAGGAGATCAACCAGACGCTGCTGATGGGCGGACGTGCCGATCCGGCCAAGGTCGCGCGCACCGCCGAAGCTTATGCCGAGGCGGTGATGCGCGGCGGCGTCTATCCCGACGCGCTGGCGCAGATCGCCGCCGACAAGGCGGCCGGGCGCCGCGTGATCCTCGCGACCGCCTCCTACGCCTTCTATGTCGAGGCGCTGTCGCGCCGCTTCGGCATCAACGAGGTGATCGCCACGCGCTCGAAGCTCGACGCCAGGGGGCGCATCCTCGCGCGCATCGATGCCGACAATTGCTACGCCGCCGGCAAGATGCAGATGGTCGAGGATTATCTCGCCGCGGCGGGCATCGACCGGCGCACCGCGCGCGTGCGCTTCTATTCGGATCATTTCTCCGACAGACCGGTGTTCGACTGGTCCGACGAACCGATCGCCGTCAACGCCTCGGCCGCGCTGCGCGCACATGCGCGGCGACACGGCTGGACGATGATCGACTGGCACTAGCGCGGGCGGCGGGCCGGGCCCGCCGCCCGCGAGATCAGGCCGCGAGCTTGCGCAACACGTACTGCAGGATGCCGCCGCTGTAGAAATATTCGAGCTCGTTCTCGGTATCGATCCGGCACAGCGTCTCGAAGCTTCCCGTCTCGCCGTCGGCGCGGGTGAACTTCACCGTCAGCATCTGGCGCGGCCGCAGGTCGGCAAGGCCTTCGATGTCGAAGGTCTCGCTGCCGTCGAAGCGGAGCGCCTTGCGGTCGACGCCCTCGGCGAACTGCAGCGGCAGCACGCCCATGCCGACGAGGTTCGAGCGGTGGATGCGCTCGAAGCTCTCGGCGATGACGGCGCGGACGCCGAGCAGGTTGGTGCCCTTTGCCGCCCAGTCGCGCGACGAGCCGGTGCCATATTCCTTGCCGGCGACGACGACGAGCGGCGTCCCCTCTTCCTTGTAGCGCATCGCCGCATCGTAGATCGCCATGACCTCGCCCGAGCCGACATGCTTGGTCACGCCGCCCTCGATGCCCGGCGTCATCTCGTTCTTGATGCGGATGTTGGCGAAGGTGCCGCGCATCATCACTTCATGGTTGCCGCGGCGCGCGCCGTAGCTGTTGAACTCGGCGCGGCTGACCTGGTGCTCGTTGAGGTAGCGACCCGCCGGCGAGTCGACCTTGATGCTTCCGGCCGGCGAGATGTGGTCGGTGGTGATCGAATCGGCGAAGATCGCCAGCGGCCGCGCGCCGCGCACGTCCGAGACGCCGGTCGGCGTCATCGTCATGCCCTCGAAATAGGGCGGGTTCTGCACATAGGTCGATCCGGCGCTCCAGCGATAGGTGGCGCCGCCCGACACGTTGATGTCCTGCCAGCGCTGGTCGCCCTCGAACACGTTCGCATAGCGCTCGCGGAACATGTCGGCGGTGACATAGGTGTTCACCATGTCCTGGATCTCGTGGTTGGTCGGCCAGATATCCTTGAGGAAGACGTCCTTGCCATCCTTCGACTTGCCGAGCGGCGTCGTCACGATGTCGCCGCGCACCGAGCCCTTGATCGCATAGGCGACGACCAGCGGCGGCGACGCGAGATAGTTGGCGCGCACGTCGGGCGACACGCGGCCTTCGAAGTTGCGGTTGCCCGACAGCACCGAGGCGGCGACGACGTCGTTGCCGTTGATCGTCGCCGAGATCGGCTCGGCGAGCGGACCCGAATTGCCGATGCAGGTCGTGCAGCCGTAGCCGACGAGGTTGAAGCCGAGCGCGTTGAGATCCTCGTCGAGCTTCGAGCGCTCGAAATAGTCGGTGACGACCTTCGAGCCGGGCGCAAGGCTCGACTTGACCCAGGGCTTGCGCTCGAGGCCGAGCGCGCGCGCCTTGCGGGCGACGAGTCCCGCGGCGACGAGCACGTTGGGGTTCGAGGTGTTGGTGCAGCTGGTGATCGCGGCGATCACCACGTCGCCGTGGCCGACGTCGAAATCCTCGCCCGCGACGGGGAAGCGCGTGTCGGCGTCGTCGCTCTTCTTGTAGCTCGACGCCAGCTCCGTCGCGAAGGTCTCGTCGACCTGGCTGAGCAGCACGCGGTCCTGCGGCCGGCGCGGACCGGCGAGCGACGGCTCGACGCTCGACAGGTCGAGCGACAGCGTGTCGGTGAACACCGGGTCGGCCGACGTCACGTCGCGCCACATGCCCTGCGCCTTGGCATAGGCCTCGACGAGCGCGATGCGCTCGTCCGAGCGGCCGGTCAGCCGCAGATAGTTGAGCGTCGCCTGGTCGACCGGGAAGAAGCCGCAGGTCGCGCCATATTCGGGCGCCATGTTGGCGATCGTCGCACGGTCGGCGAGCGTCAGCGAATCGAGACCGGCGCCGTAGAATTCGACGAACCGGCCGACGACGCCCTTGGCGCGCAGCATCTGCGTGACGGTCAGCACCAGGTCGGTGGCGGTGATGCCCTCGGCGAGCGTGCCGGTCAGCTTGAAGCCGACGACCTCGGGGATGAGCATCGACACCGGCTGGCCGAGCATCGCCGCCTCCGCCTCGATGCCGCCGACGCCCCAGCCGAGCACACCGAGGCCGTTGACCATCGTGGTGTGGCTGTCGGTGCCGACCAGCGTGTCGGGATAGGCGATCGTCGCGCCGTCCTCGGCCTCGCTCGTCCAGACGGTCTGCGACAGATATTCGAGATTGACCTGGTGGCAGATGCCGGTGCCCGGCGGCACGACGCGGAAGTTGCGCAGCGCGGTCTGGCCCCATTTCAGGAATTCATAGCGCTCGATGTTGCGGGCATATTCGAGGTCCATATTGTCCTCGAACGCCTGCGGCGTGCCGAACTCGTCGACCATCACCGAATGGTCGATGACGAGATCGACGGGGACCAGCGGGTTGATCTTCTGCGGATCACCGCCGAGCTGGGTCATCGCGTCACGCATCGCCGCGAGATCGACCACGCAGGGCACGCCGGTAAAATCCTGCATCAGCACGCGCGCCGGACGATACTGGATCTCGCGCTCCGACGCGCGGTCCTTCACCCACTGGGCGAACGCCTTGATGTCGTTGACGGTGACCGTCGAGTCGTCCTCGAAACGCAGCAAGTTCTCGAGGAGCACCTTCATCGAATAGGGGAGACGCGACACGTCGCCGATCTGCTCCGCCGCCGCCGGGATCGAATAATAGGCGTAGGATTTGCCCCCGACTTCGAGGGTGCGGCGGGTCTTCAGCTGATCATGTCCAACGGCGGTCAAGGCGGCCTCCTGCGCGGGTCGTGTTGCGATGCAGCGCGGGTTTAGCAGCGAGGGGGGGGAGGGGAAAGGTCGAGCGGGCGACAGCTGCCCTGATTTTTTGGCAATCGTGCGAGCGCAAATGACGACTGCCCCGCGATACCGGTGGGCGCGCCTTCCGACGCGGCGGCTCCGGACCCTAGGGTCTGCGCGTCAGAAGGAGGCCGGCGCCGATCAGCGCGATGCCGACGGCATGCGCGGTGGTGAAGCGCTCGCCGAGCAGCGTGATCGCCAGCAGCGCGCCGAAGACGGGCATCAGGTTGAGGAAGATGCCGGCGCGGCCGGGGCCGAGCAGCTCGACCCCGCGGTTGAAGAAGCCATAGGCGAGCAGCGAGGGGAAAATCCCGACATAGGCGATGAACGCGAAGCTTTCGGGTGCGGCGACGATGCGGCGGCCGCCGATCAGTTCCCAGGCGTAGAAGGGCAGGATGAACAGCCAGGCGATCGCGAAGGTGACGGCGAGGAAGCTCAGCGGATGCACCGCCGGACGGAAGCGCAGCAGCACCGAATAGAGCACCCAGAACAGCATCGCGAACAGCACGATCGCGTCGCCGGGGTTGAGGCGGAAATGAAGCAGTACCGCCAACTCTCCGCGCGCGACGATCACCAGCACCCCGACGAGCGAGAGGACCACCCCGGCGATCTGTGCCGGCCCGGCCCGGTCGCGCAGCAGCAGGAACGCCGTCAGCAGGATGAGCGGCGGCTGCGCCGACTGCATCAGCACCGCGTTGAGCGCCGTGGTATATTGCAGCCCGGAATAGAGCAGCGTGTTGAACGCGCCGACGCCGAGGATGCCGAGCACCAGAACCCAGGGCCAGGCCGCGCGCAGCGCCGCGCGGTCGCGCTTGAGGTGCGGCCAGGCGAAGGCGATGACGAGCAGGAAGGCGAGCACCCAGCGCCAGAACGCCAGCGCGACGGGCGGCACGACGTCGCGCGCGGCGCGCCCGACGACCGAATTGCCCGCCCAGAACAGGCAGGTCAGCGTCATCAGCACATAGGCATTGTTCCACAGGGAACCGAGGAGGGCACGCATCGCCCGCTCTTAGCCGCGCAAGCCTCCGCGCGGACACCGAAATCTCGCTTCGTGTCTTATGTCGGCTGTCCACCGGTCAGCGTGCGGCGCGGTTGCCCGGCGTCACGGCGCGCTCGACCGCTTCGCTCGCCAGCGGCGAGCCGCCGGTACGAACCATTCACCGGCCCGACGCCGACCGGCGCCGCCGAGGCCGCCACCGCGATCTCCGCGGTGGCGAGCCCCGACAGCTGCCGGCGTCGCTCAGGGTTCATTGACCCCTATTTGTAGACGCGCTGGCCGCGGCTGTTCAGGTAATATTTGCGGCCGGCGTTATCGCGGTAATATTTCCGGTCCTTGTCGACCGCACCGATGACCGCACCGCCGACGCCGCCGATCACGGCGCCCTCGCCGACGCTGAGGCCGGGGATGATCGCGCCGGTGCCGGCACCGACCGCCGCGCCGATCGCGCCGCTCTTCAGGATTTTCTTGGTATCGCCGGCATGCGCCGGCGCCGAAAGCGCGAGGACGGCGGCGATGGCGGCCGCACCGATCGTATAACGGGTCATCTCAATACTCCTCCGATGACAACGGAGAAACAAACCGGCGACGAACCTGAGTGTTCCGGACGGGTTGCGACGCACGGCCGGCTCCGGCAGGCTCGATCCAAACGAGGGGGACAGGAGCAATGGCGATGGCAGCAGGGGCCGCGGGCGCGACGCGAAGCAGGCTGATGGTGATCGGCGCCTCGTCGCTCGGCACCGTCTTCGAATGGTATGATTTCTACCTGTACGGGCTGCTGGCGACGATCATCTCGGTGCAGTTCTTCTCGGGGGTCAACGAAACGACAGGGTTCATCTTCGCACTCGCCGCCTTCGCGGCGGGCTTCGCGGTGCGGCCGTTCGGCGCGCTGGTGTTCGGGCGGCTCGGCGACCTCGTCGGGCGCAAATATACCTTCCTGGTCACCATGGGCATCATGGGCCTGTCGACCTTCCTCGTCGGCTTGCTGCCGAGCTACGCTTCGGTCGGCGTCGCGGCGCCGATCCTGCTGGTGCTGCTCCGGCTGCTGCAGGGGCTGGCGCTCGGCGGCGAATATGGCGGCGCCGCCACCTATGTCGCCGAACATGCGCCCGCGGGCCGCCGCGGGCTCCACACCAGCTTCATCCAGACCACCGCGACGCTCGGGCTGTTTGCGGCGCTTCTCGTGGTGATCGGCACGCGAACGCTGCTCGGCGAGGCGGCGTTCGCCGACTGGGGCTGGCGAATTCCCTTCCTCGTCTCGATCCTGCTGCTCGCGGTCAGCCTGTGGATCCGGATGCAGCTCGAGGAGAGTCCGGTGTTCGCGGCGATGAAGGCGGAGGGTACGACCTCGAAGGCGCCGCTGCGCGAAGCCTTCGGGCGCTGGTCCAACCTCAAGATCGTGCTGGTCGCGCTGTTCGGTGCCGTCGCCGGCCAGGCGGTGGTCTGGTACGCGGGGCAGTTCTACGCGCTGTTCTTCCTCGAGAAGACGCTGCGCGTCGACGGTGCGACCGCCAACATCCTGATGGCGATCGCACTGGCGCTGGCGACGCCCGGCTTCATCCTGTTCGGCTGGCTGTCGGACCGCGTGGGGCGCAAGCCGATCATCCTCGGCGGCTGCGCGTTGGCGGTGGTCACCTATTTCCCGCTGTTCGGCGCGCTGACGCTGGCGGCGAACCCGGCGCTGGCGCAGGCGTCGTTGGCCGCGCCGGTCACGGTCTATGCCGACGCTGGCCGATGCTCGGTGCAGTTCGATCCGGTCGGCAGGAACCGCTTCGATTCGACCGCCTGCGACATCGCCAAGTCCTTCCTCGCCAAGTCGGGCGTTTCCTACGCCAATGTCGAGGGTTATGGCGCGGCGGCCGGCATTCGCGTCGGCCCGCGCGAGATCGCGGCGCCCGTGCCGGCGGAGCTGCCGCCCGAAGAACGCGCCGTGGCGATCGCCGCCTTCCAGGCCGACGCCAAGGCGGCGCTTGCCGCAGCCGGCTACCCCGAGAGGGCCGATCCGGCGCAGATCAACAAGCCGCTCGTCGTCGCGATCCTGACGCTGCTCGTGCTGTACGTGACGATGGTCTACGGCCCGATCGCCGCGCTGCTGGTCGAGATGTTCCCGGCCCGCATCCGCTACAGCTCGATGTCGCTGCCCTATCATATCGGCAACGGCTGGTTCGGCGGCTTCCTGCCGACGACGTCATTCGCGATCGTCGCGGCCACGGGCGACATTTATTCGGGCCTCTGGTATCCGATCGCGATCGCCGGGCTGACCATCGTCGTCGGGCTGATCTTCCTGCGCGAGCCGGGCCGCAGCGCCCATCCGTGACCCCCAGATAAAATGAGGGAGCGACTTTGCCGGTCGCTCCCTCATCCCCAAGCCGTATCGCGGCCTTGCGGTGCCCCCGCGCGGTAACGGCCGGCCGGAAAGATCGTGGCCCTGAGGCAAACGAACGGTTCCGGGGACCGGTTGGATGCAGGAATGCAAGAAACGGACCATCGGCGGTTTTCTGCGTGCGGATCGTTTCGGCTCCGTCCGCTCTGTAAAATTCTCCGACGCTTCTGGCCCGCTGGCGGCGCCGGCGCTATCGTGCCGGCAATGACCGAGGGGGCGGGACATCTCGAAGCGACCGATCTTGCCTGCGCGCGCGGCGGGCGGCTGATCTTCGACGGGGTCGCCCTCCGGGTGGCGCGCGGCGGCGCCCTGCTCGTGCAGGGACCCAATGGTGCCGGAAAATCGAGCCTGCTTCGGCTTCTCGCCGGGCTGCTACGCCCCGCCGCCGGCACGCTCGGCAATCCATTCCGCACCGCCTATCTCGGTCACGACAATGCGCTGAAGAGCGATCGCAGCCTCGCGCAGGAACTGCGTTTCTGGGGCCGGCTCGACGGTGCTGGCGATCGCTGGCTGAGCGCGCTCGATCGCTTCGACCTCGCGCCGCTCGCCGCGCTGCCGACGCGGTTGCTGTCGTCGGGCCAGAAGCGTCGCGCCGCACTGGCGCGCACCTGGGCGAGCGGCGCCGAGCTGTGGCTGCTCGACGAGCCGAGCGTCGGTCTCGACGCGGCCAGTCTCGACCGCCTCGCCGCCGCCTGTGCCGAGCACCGCGCCGCCGGCGGCCTGATCGTCGCGGCGACGCATGTGCCGCTCGGCCTCGACGACGCCGCGGTGCTGCAGCTGGCGCCCGCGGCATGATCGCGCTGGTCGGCCGCGAACTCGCGCTGCGCTTCGGGCGCTGGGGCGGCGTAATGCTGCCGCTGCTGTTCTTCCTGCTGGTCGCCAGCCTGTTTCCCTTCGCCGTCGGTCCCGAGCCACGGCTGCTGGCGCGCATCGCCGGCGGCATCATGTGGGTCGCGGCGCTGCTCGCCGCGCTGATGCCGATCGACACGTTGTTTGAACCCGACCGCGCCGATGGAACGCTCGACCAGCTCGCGGCCCGGCAGGTGCCGTTCGAGATCGTCGCGACCGCCCGGATGATCAGCCACTGGCTCGCCTTCGGGCCGTTGTTGTTGCTCACCGTGCCGGTCGCCGCCGCGCTGCTCGCGCTGCCGGCCGCGGCGATGCTGCCGCTGATCGTCGGGCTGGCGATCGGTACGCCGGCGCTGGCGGCGCTCGGCACCGTGGCCGCGGCGCTGACCACGGGGCTGCGTGGCGCTGGCGCGCTCGCGGGTCTGCTGGTCTTGCCGCTGGCACTGCCGGTGCTCATCTTCGGCGCCGGCGCGATGGGCGACGGGCCCGCGGTCGCCGGCGCGTTGAAACTGCTGGGGGCGTCGAGCCTGTTTCTCGTCGCGCTGAGCCCATTCGCCGCAGGGGCGGCGCTTCGCGCCTCGCTGGAATGATGTAGAGAGCCGACCGGAATCATGCACCGCTTTGCCAATCCCGCCCGCTTCCTGAAGATCGCGCGTGTCGCCACGCCGATCACGGCGCTGCTCGGCCTCGCGCTGCTGGCCGCCGGCCTCGGCCTCGGCCTCTTCTCCAGCCCGCCCGACTATCTCCAAGGCGAATCGGTGCGGATCATGTACGTCCATGTGCCGACGGCATGGTTCGGGATGGGCGGCTATCTGTTCGTGGCGCTCGCCAGCGCCGCCTTCCTGGTATGGCGGCATCCGCTCGCCGACGTCGCGGCGCGCGCCGCCGCGCCGGTCGGCGCGACCTTCACGGCGGTCTGCCTGATGACGGGCGCGCTGTGGGGGCGCCCGACCTGGGGCACCTACTGGGTTTGGGACGCACGGCTGACCTCGATGCTCGTGCTGCTGTTCCTCTATCTGGGCTATATCGCGCTGGCCAACGCCTATGACGACCGCGAGCGGGGCGGCCGCGCGGCGGCGATCCTGGCGCTGGTCGGCGTCGTCAACCTGCCGATCATCAAATTCTCGGTCGAATGGTGGAATACCCTCCACCAGCCGGCGAGCATCCGCATGTCGGGCTCGTCGATTCACCCGGAGATGCTGCAGCCGCTGCTGCTCGCGGCGCTCGGCTTCCAGCTTATCTTTGCGGCGACGGTGCTGATGCGGATGCGGACCGCGCTCGCCGGCCAGGTGATTGCGGCGCGCGCGGCGCGGCTGGCGGGAGCGCACGGCTGATGATGCAGACGCCCTTCATCGTCGCGAGCTATGCGATCGCCATCACCGGCGTACTCGGCCTCTTCGCGGTGAGCTACGTCCAGATGCGGCGTGCCGAGCGGCAGGCGGCCGCCTTGCGAAAGGAGCGACGGGGTCAATGAAGCCGAAGCAACAGCGGCTGGCGCTGGTCGGAGTAGCGCTCGCGGTGATCGCGGGCGCCTCGACGCTCGCCGTTTCGGCGCTCGGCGAGACCGCCACCTATTTCTATTCGCCGAGCGACGTGCTGGCCAAGGGCGTGGCGCCGGGCGAGGCGATCCGCCTCGGCGGCCTCGTCGAACCCGGATCGGTGGCGCGCGAGGGGGCGACGATCCTGTTCCGCGTCACCGACAATGCGCAGCAGACCGCGGTTCGCTACACCGGGATCATCCCCGACCTGTTCCGCGAGGGGCAGGGCGTCATCGCCGAGGGGAAGTTCGGCGCCGACGGCACCTTCGTCGCCGATTCGGTGCTCGCCAAGCACGACGAGAACTATATGCCGCCCGAGGTTGCCGGCGCGCTCCACAAGACGAAGACCGCTGCCGAGGCGGGCGAGTAGCCGTCTCAACGGACCGTCGACCTGAGGACAGTCAGGATCCCCTCGAACAGGGGCGATGGCGTCGTCTTGAGGCCGGTGCCTCCGCGGCTGAGATCCTGACGTTCGTCAGGATGACGACGGGGGAGGAGATTGCAGAGCGACGCCTAGAAATAGCGCGCCAGCTGGAATTCCACCCGGTGCCGGTCGACATCATAGAGCCCGATGTTCGATAGCGTCGATGCATAGGTGTAGCTCACCGACGGCGAGAAGCCGGCGACGCGCACCGAACGCGCGCCGAGGAAGGCGCGGGCCTGCAGCCGAAGGTCCTTGCGCGGCTTCGGGCCGAAGATCGCGAGCGCCTCGTCATAGGTCGCGTGGGAAGCCTGCCCGCTGAACCCGGCGTTGAGCCCCCACGGCAGTTCGCCGCCGATCCCGGCAATCACGCCGACTTCGGTATTGGAATAGGCGTCGGACCGCAGCGGCTCGCGGCGCGCGAAGCCAGTGACGCTCGCGACCATCGTCTGCCGCACCACCTTCTCGAACGAGACATAGCCCGCCATCTGCCAGCCGTCATAGGCCGGGCTGAACCCCGAATCGAGGCGCCGCAGGTCGAACTGCGCGGCGACGCGCGCACCGTTGCCGAGATGCCGCTGGACGCCGGCGCGCGCGCCGTAGCTGCGCGTCGCCAGTTCGCCGCCGTACCAGCGCCGGCCGGCGGTCGCGGCGAAGCTGACGCGCGTGCCGTTGCCGAGCGTCAGCTCGGGCCCGGCGGCGACGAGCGACGAGATGTCGTCGGCCACGCGGCCTTCGTAGTTGACGGCATGGCCGTCGGCGTCGACCACCATCGCCAGCCCGTCGGACAGCCGCAGCCGCACGCTGCCCGACACGCTCGCGGTCTGGCCGATGCCGGTCCGGGCGCGCGCGGCGTCGTCGAGCGTCAGCGGCAGCGTGGCATTGCCGAACAGCACGTCGACCGTCCGGTCGCTGGTGGCGTTGTTGATGTTGCTGTCGGGGGCGAGGCCGACGTTGAGACTGAGGTCCCAGGTTCGCCGTTCGCGGATCAGCCCGCGCGCCGCATAGATCGTCCGCGCGATCTCGGGCGGCAGGCTGTCGTCGTCCTCGGCCAGGCTGAAATGATAGTCGGCGGCCTTGTCCTTGCCCTGCATCATCAGCGCGCGGGCGAGCTCGAGCCGGGCGCGCGTCATGTCGGGGCGGAGCGCCAGCACGCGGCGGAACTTGGCGGCGGCGCCCGCCAGATCGCCGGTTTCGGCGGCGATGAAGCCCTCGAGGAACTGCCGCTCCATCGCCAGCTCGGGCGCCTGGGCAAGCGCCGCGACGAGCGGGCGGGCCTCCTCATATTGCTTGTTCAGCACCAGCTGCTCGGCCGCGATCAGCAGCTCGGCGGCGGTCATGCGCATCGAGCAATAGCCCGCCGCGCAGTCGGGCGCCGCCACCGGCGCGGGCGCGGCGGCGGCGAGGGCGCCGACCGCGGCGGCGGCGGCGAGCAGGTGACGGTGGCGCATCGCCCGCTCCCGGCTGCGGCGTTATTTGGCAGTGAAGCTGCCGAGGATGTCGACCCGCTGGTCGGGTACTGCGCCGACGATGCGGAAGCCGCCCCCGACCTCGGCGGCATTCGGGCCGTAGAAGGCGCCGTCGACCGAGCTGCCGGCAATCACGACGTTCTGCGTCGCCGTGGTCGCTCCCGACGGGAAGGTGAAGCTGGCGCTGTCGAAGGCGCCGCTGAACCCGCCGGTGCGCGCCAGGTCGATGCGCGCGCTGCCGCTGGCGGTGAAGCTGGCGCCGCCGGGCACCGCGCTGCCGCCGGCGGTGTTGCGGTCGATGAACGGCGCGCCGGCCTGGCCCGACAGACCGACCGCGACGGTGCTCGCCGCGAAATCGACCGCGACGTTGCTCGTGCCGCCGATCCACTGGAAATAGTCCGACAGCGGCGCGCCGCTGTCCCCGGTCGGGTTGTTGATCATCGTGCCGATGAAGGCCCCGGTGTAGGTGCCGGTACCGCGCGTCGGCACCTGATCGCGCGCGGTCAGGTCGCCGAAGACGAACGCGCCGCGCTCGAGCGTCGAGCTGGTTTCCTTGTACTGCGCGCCGCCCGACGGCGTGACGTTGGCGAACGAGATGGCGTTGCGCACATAGCCCGCGAAGGTCACGTGGCTCGTGTTGGTGCCGGGGCGCTGGTAGAAGAAGGTCGCGACGTTCGACGAGGCGCCGTCGGCGCCGTCGAGCGGGGTCTGGTTGGTGCCGGCCTGCGTGATCGTACCGCTGGCCCCGCCGGCCTGCAGATAGGCGACCCCCGAGAGCGAAAGGTCGGGCACGCCCCATTGCGGGCGCGTGGCTCCGGCGAAGTCGGTGCGATGCATCGGGTCCTGGAAACGCAGCGTCTCGTCGATCCCGGCCGCGCCGTCCTTGATCGTGACCACGAAGATCGCGTCGCGCGGATCATAGGCGATCGTCGTCGTCGGGCTGCGCAGCGTCGCCGCATTGCCCTGGTAGAGCTGGGCATATTGGCCGGTGCCGTTCGACGCCGTGCGGTAGCGGTACGACTGCAGCGCCGAGATCGCATTGTAGGTCTTCGCCGCGGTCGGATTGAGCAGCGTGTTGGGGCCGGCGCTCGCCGAGCTGCTGACGCCGCCGAGGCCGCCGGTCGACACGCCCGTGCCGCTGCCGGTGCCGCCGCCACCGGCCCCCGCCGGCGCCGCGACGCTGCCGAGGCCGCCGATCGTCTGGGGCCCGGCGCCGCCGCCGCCACCGCAGGCCGCCAGCAGCGCCAGCGCCGGCAGGCTCGCCCAAAACCTCGTCATGGCCACTCTCCGCAAGATCGAACTCGGCGCCGATCCTGCGGGAGGAGGTGTTAAGGTTGGTTTAAATCGGCGCGGCGCGCGCCGCTACTTGCCGCGCGCCTTGCGGTGCGTCTCGAGGTCGAGGACGGTGGAGACGTTGCCTTCGGGCAGCAGGCCGAGCCGGCGCGCCACTTCCTGATAGGCCTCGACCTCGCCGCCCAGATCCTGGCGGAAACGGTCCTTGTCGAGCTTCTCGTTGCTGACCATGTCCCACAGCCGGCAGCCGTCGGGGCTGATCTCGTCGGCGAGGATGACGCGGCTGAAATCGCCGTCCCACAGCCGGCCGAACTCGAGCTTGAAGTCGATCAGCCGGATGCCGATGCCGGCGAACAGCCCGCACAGGAAGTCGTTGATGCGGATCGCCAGGTCGGCGATGTCGTGCATCTCGTCCTGGCTCGCCCAGCCGAAGGCGGCGATATGCTCGTCGGTGACCATCGGGTCGCCGAGCGCGTCGTCCTTGAGATAATATTCGATGATCGTGCGGGGGAGGGCGGTGCCCTCCTCGATGCCGAGGCGCTTGGCGAGGCTGCCGGCGACCACGTTGCGCACCACCACCTCGATCGGCACGATCTCGACCTGCCGGACCAGCTGCTCGCGCATGTTCAATCGGCGGATGAAGTGCGTCGGCACGCCGATATGGCCGAGCAGCGTGAACAGATGCTCGGAGATGCGGTTGTTGAGCACCCCCTTGCCGCTGATCGTGCCCTTCTTCTGGGCGTTGAACGCGGTGGCGTCGTCCTTGAAATATTGGATGATCGTGCCGGGCTCGGGCCCCTCATAGAGGATCTTGGCCTTGCCTTCGTAGATCTGGCGGCGGCGGGACATGGATAAACGAGCCTCCGTGGCCGAGGGGCTGCCGTCTTCGGGAGCCCGGAAATAGAGCGCCCCGGAACATGGCAGAGCCACGTGGCCGGGGCGAGAAAACGTGACGCCTACATAGCGCGTCGTCCCGCGCATTCCAAGCGCGTTCAGTCGACGATGCCGAGCGTGACGATGATGGTCACGTAGAGCGCCAGCACGATCTGCGAAAAGGTGACGAGCCAGAAGGTGCGCCACAGCGCGCTCAGCCGGCCGAGCGCATAGGCGCCCTTCAGCTGCAGATACATGTGGATCGGCGGGACGAAGAACAGCAGCTGCGCGGCCTGGACCCCCGCCGCGCCGCCGAAGCGATAGAGCAGCGCCATCGTCACGAACAGCAGCGACATGAACGACAGCGAGTAGAGCGCGAAGACGGTATGGTCGTAGAGCGTGACGCGGCGCCGGAACGGAAACAGCAGCCACAGGAACGGCAGCGACAGCGGCACCAGCAGGAAGCTCAGCTTATAGGCCTTCTGCTGCATCTTGTAGAGCGTGAGATCGGGATTGAGCAGCGCCTTGCGCACCCGCTCGTTGAACGTCGCGCTTCCGAGGTTGATGTTCAGCTGGCCGCTCTCGACCGCGTAGCGGACATTGTCCTGCCAGGTGCCGTCCGACTTGCGGACGTTGGGATCGGCGGGATCATCTTCGGGCTTCGCCTCGGCGATGGCGATCGCGCCGCGCGCCACCTCGACCGCGGCGCGCGCGGCGGCGACCTCGCCCTGCAGGCTGCCGACTTCCCCCGGGGCGCTCGACGGGTCGTTGCGCGCCGACGCCAGCGCCGTCTCCTGCCGCGCGAGGTCGCGTTCCGCCCTGGCGAGGTCGGCACGCGCCTCGGCGACCTCCTCGGCCTTGGTGTCGGCCTTGAAAGCGTCGGCGCCGAGCTCGGGCATGCCCATGAAGCCGAAGGTGAAGAACATCACGAAGATCGTGAACAGGAACAGCGCAAACGGTGCGATGTAGCGTGCGCGCTTTCCATAGACATAGTCGCGCGTCAGCTTGCCGGGCCGGAACAGCAGCAGCGGCAGCGTGCGCCACGCCTTGGTGTCGAAATGCAGCACGCCGTGGAGGAATTCCTCGAACACATGACCGAGCGTGCGGTGGACGTGCCCCGGCTGGCCGCAGCTTTCGCAGAAGCGCCCGTGGAGCGTCGTGCCGCAGTTGAGGCAGGCGCCGTGCGCCTCGCCTGCCGCGCCGCGCTCGCGGTCGATCGCGCCGGCGATCAGCGATCCGGTCACGAGCCCGCCCAGTGCTTCGATGTCGTCGCTCATCATCGGCCCCCTTGCGCATCGGCAAGGGTGGCGCAAGCGCTTCGGCGCGGCAAGCGCGATCGGCTGCGATCGGCGGTTGTTGAAGCGCGTGACGCACTCTATCTACGCAACCGTAATCAGGAGGCCGCATGACCACGTTCGACAATCGCGAGAAAGCGTTCGAAGAAAAGTTCGCGCGCGACGCGGATTTCCAGTTTCGGGTGACCGCCCGGCGCAACAAGCTGCTGGGGCTGTGGGCGGCCGAGCAGCTCAAGCTCACCGCCGAGGAAGCCGATGCCTATGCCAAGTCGGTCGTCCAGGCCGACTTCGAGGAGGCCGGCGACGAGGATGTGTTCCGCAAGGTCTATGGCGATATCTCGTCGCGCAACGCCGAGATCACCGAGCATCAGGTGCGTCGCGCTATGGAGGACACGCTGGTCGAGGCGCGCCGCCAGATGATGGAAGCGCTCTAGCTATGGCGATGGCGGCGTCGGAGATCGAGGCGATGATCCGCGCGGCGCTGCCCGACGCGCATGTCGAGATCACCGATCTGGCCGGCGACGGCGACCATTATTCCGCCCGCGTCGTCTCGGCGAGCTTCCGGGGGATGCCGCGCGTCCGCCAGCACCAGCTGGTCTATGACGCGCTCGGCGGCCGCATGGGCGGCCAACTGCATGCATTGGCGCTGAGCACCAGCGTCCCACAGGAGTAGAAGCGATGTCGGTCGAGCAACGGATCCGCGAAGCGGTCGAAGGCAATGACGTGGTGCTGTTCATGAAGGGCACGCCGCTGTTCCCGCAGTGCGGCTTCTCGAGCCGCGCCGTGGCGATCCTCGATCATCTCAACGTCGAATATGCCAGCGCCGACGTGCTCCAGGACCCCGAGCTGCGCGACGGCATCAAGAGCTATTCGAATTGGCCGACGGTGCCGCAGCTCTACATCAAGGGCGAGTTCGTCGGCGGGTCGGACATCATGATGGAGATGTTCGAAGCGGGCGAACTCCAGGCGATGCTCGACGAAAAAGGCGTCGTGCGCGCCGGCTGATCGATCGGCGGCGAGGCGACGCGAGAAGGGGCCCGGAGCGATCCGGGCCCCTTCTGCGTGACGAACTTGGGAAATGGGATGTTGCTGGTTTCGCAACAGCCATGCCAAGGCAGTAATTATACGCTGAATCAAATATTTGCTGTCATTTTTCCTTTGCCTGCTGTGCCGCAGTGTAAAAATCACCGACATCGCGTCTCGGCTTCGCCTTGCCCGCCGAGCCCGCGCCAAGCTAAGGCTGCGGGCGGCGTCGTAGGGGACCAGAATGGCGATCACCATTGCAGAGCTTTGGCGGGACGGCCGCCTGCTCGCCGAGCGCAACGTCGCGACGGTGGCTCCCGTGGCGGCCGCCTTCATGTTCCTGCCGCAGGTGGTGCGCGAGGCGATCGTCGCGCCGCCCGCCACGCAGGCCGACATCGGCTTCCTCGATATCGCCATTTCGTTCGTCGTCGTCGCCTTCGCCTTCGTCGGCCAGGCGGCGATCGCTGCGATCATGCTGGGCGGCCAGCAGGGTCCGTACGATGTCGCCGACGCGCTCCGCCGCGCGCTGCGGCTGCTGCCCAAGCTGCTGCTCGTCGTGCTGATGCTCGGGCTGGCGGCGCTGCCGCTGATCTTCCTGCTCGGCATCGTGGCGGTGATGGTCATCGGTGCCGACCGCGTCGGCGACCCGCAGGCGGCGGCGCAGACCTTCGTGCTGCTGTTCCTGCCGGTCATCGCCGCCTTCGCCTATGTCGGCGCGCGGCTGTTCGTGCTCTTCCCGGTGCTGCTCGCCGAAACCGGGTCGGCGCGCGAGGCGCTCCGGCGTTCGTGGCGGATGACGGCGGGGCAGCCGTGGACGCTGGTCGGCTTCATGGTGTCGGCGCTGTTCGCCATCACCTTCCTCACCTTGCTCGTCACCATCGTCGCCGGTGGGCTGCTCGGCCTGCTGCTCGGCGCCGACTCGATCCTCGGCAAGCTGCTGACGGTAACGCTGGCGACCTTCATCGGCACCGCGGTCGGCGTGATCGTGATCGGCGCCTCGGTCGCCGCCTACCGGCGGCTCGCAGCGCCCACGCGTTAGCTCAGCGCCTCGAGCACCTCGCGCAGCCGTGCGGGCAGGGGGGTCGGCCGACGCGTCGCGCGGTCGACATAGACATGGATGAAGAAGCCCTCCGCCGCCGGCTCGGCCGCGCCGGCGGTGAACAGCCCGATCTCGTAGCGCACGCTCGACGTGCCGAGCCTGCCGACGCGAATCCCCGCCTCGACCGTCTCGGGGAAGGCGACCGGGCGCGCATAGCGGCAGCCGGTCTCGACGACGAGGCCGATGACCTCGCCGGCGTGGATGTCGAGCGCGCCCTGCTCGATCAGATGCGCGTTCACCGCGGTGTCGAACCAGGCGTAGAAGACGACGTTGTTGACGTGGCCATAGACGTCGTTGTCGGCCCAGCGCGTCGGGATCGTGCGAAAGGCGCGGTACGCCGCGCGCGGCCGCAGCGGCTCGCGGCTCACAGCGCCGCCGCGTAAAGCGTGCGGGCGTGATGCTGCTCGATCGGGCAGGGGTTGTTGACGATCAGCCGCTGCTGCTTCATCGCCTCGGCGGCCAGCAGGTCGAGATCCCCCGCCTCGACCCCGACCGCGCGCAGCCGGCTCGGCAGGCCGCAATCGGCGGCGATCGCCGACAGCGCCTCGACGAGCCCCTGCGCCTGGCCCTGGCGGCCGAGACCCGTCAGGCGTGGATCGACGATCGGCGCCAGCTCGGCATAGAGGTCGAGCGCCGCCGCCATGTTGTGGCCGAGCACATGCGGCAGCATCAGCGCGTTCGACAGCCCGTGCGGGACATGGAAATGCCCGCCCAGCGGATAGGCGAGCGCATGGACGCCGCCGACCGGCGCGTTGGCGAAGGCGACGCCTGCCAGATAGGCGCCGAGCAGCATCGCGCCGCGCGCCGCGGTATCGCCGCCGTCGTTCACGGCGGTCCGGAGGTTGCCGGCGAGCAGCCGCAGCGCCTCCTTCGCCAGCGCGTCCGAAATCGGGTTCTTCAGCCGCACCGAGGTGAACGCCTCGATGGCGTGTACCATCGCGTCGACGCCGGTCGCCGCAGTGACGTGCGGCGGCAGCCCGTAGGTGAGCGTCGGGTCGAGCACTGCCCAGTCGGCGTAGAGCGCCGCCGAATTGACGCCCTTCTTCTCGGTGGCGCCGACGGTGATCACCGAGATCGGCGTCGCCTCCGACCCGGTGCCGGCGGTGGTCGGCACCAGCACCAGCGGCAGCCCGCGTCCGGTCGCCTGCTCGACGCCGTAGATCGAGTCGAGCGCGTCGCCGCTGCCGAGCAGATAGGCGGCGACCTTGGCGACGTCCATCGGCGAGCCGCCGCCGAAGCCGATCACCGCGCCGGCGCCCGCGGCGCGGCCCGCTTCGACGCAGGCGAGCACGGTCGCCGCGGAGGGGTCGGCCTCGACCGCGTCGAAGATCGTCACGCGTCGCCCGGCCGCGGCGAGGCCGGCCAGGGCAGAATCGCACAGGCCGAGCCCGCGGACGCCGCCGTCGGTCACGAACAACAGGTCGTCGGCGGCGAGGAGGCCGGCGATGTCGGCGGCGGCGCCTGGCGCCGCGCGCAGTCGCGGCCCGTAGTTGAAGCTGAACGAGGTCATGCCCGCTTCATAGCGGGCGCGCCGCGCCGATGGCAGCCCGTCGATGGCGATAGGCCCGCGCGGGCGGGGGGCGTGGCGTCAGGCGCTTCGCTCGCCGCTCATCTCCATCGGCCGGTTGGCGCGCATATAGTCGATGAAGGCGCGCAGCTTCGGCAGCATCTGCGATCGGCTCGGATAATAGAGGTACATGCCCGGCGAACTCGGCGCATAGGCGTCGAGCACCGTCTCGATCGCGCCGCAGGCCAGCTGCGCCTCGACCAGCGGTTCCGCGACGTGGGCGAGCGCGATGCCCTGCGTCGCCACCGACACGGCGGCACCGAGGTCGTTGAGGATGATCGGGCCGCTGACCGACACCTCGACCGGGCGGTTGCCGTCGACGAACTGCCAGTTGGGGATCGATCCGCGGCTCTGCCGGAAGCGCACGCAGGGCAGGCGGCGGAGGTCGGCGGGCCGCTGCGGGCGGCCGTGGCGTTCGAAGAAGTCGGGCGATCCGATGACGACGAAGCGGAACGGCGGGCTGAGCCGCACGGCGACCATGTCGGCCTCGAGGAATTCGCCGAGCCGGATGCCGGCGTCGAAGCCGGTGGCGGCGAGGTCGACGAAGCTGTCCTCGGCGCAGATCTCGACCTCGACGTCGGGGTAGGCGCGCAGGAAGCCGGCGAGGATCGGCTCGACGATGTGCGAGATCACCACGCGCGGCAGGTTGAGCCGCAGCAGGCCGGCCGGCTTGTCGCCGAGGCTTCGCGCCGCCTCGTAGGCGGCGTTGAGATCGGCGAAGGCGGGCCGCGCGCGTTCGAGAAAATATTGCCCCGCCTGCGTCAGCCCGACGCTGCGCGTGGTGCGCGTCAGCAGCGCGGCACCGACGCGCGCCTCGAGCGCCCGCACCGTCTGGCTGATCGCCGACGGCGATACCCCGAGATCGGCGGCCGCCGCGCTGAAGCTCTTGCGCTCGGCGACGCGCAGGAAGGCGTCGAGTCCGTCGAGCTGCCCGCGCGGGATTATGTAATCGTGCTTCATAGCCTTTCGACATTATACGAGATTATCGCAGCTATGAAGGTGGCGTAGAAATCGAGTGTCACTCAGGTCAAAGGAACTCGACATGAACCGCACCTTCTTCACCGCTCCCGCCGCTTTCCTGGTTTCGGCGACGATCCTGTTCGCCACCGCGTCGCCCGCTGCCGCTGCCGAGAAATGCGCCGTCGTCCCGGCGCAGGTCCGCGAAGCTGCCGCCACCGCCGACACCAGCGCCGCGCGGCAGGCGCTCCGCTACGTCTCGGTCGGGCAGAAGCTCTGCGAGGCCGGCAACGACCGCGCCGCCAACAAGAAGTTCGAGGCGGCCTTCGCGGCGCTCGGCATCGACGGCGAGCAGCAGCTGGCGCTGCTCAAGCGCTAGACGTTCGCCCTCCCGCCGCACCCTCCGCGGCCGCGCCATCCCGCTCCCGGTGGCGCGGCCGTTCGTTCATCGGCGATACAAGTCGCGGCGCGCATCGTCCGGCCCGTCAAAGGGAGAGCCGGCATGCGTCGATTTCTGCGCCAGGGACTGGTCGTCATCGTCGGCGGCGCACTGGCCGCTGGCACGCCGGCGCCCGCGCACGCCGCCCGTTTCGGTGACGACATCGAGGAGCTGCTCGTCGGTGCCGTGGTGCTCGCGGGCGTCGTTGCGGTCGTCGCCAACGTGCTCAAGGACGAGGTCGACGATTGGGACCGCCGCACGCGCGGCGACGGCGTCGACGGCACCGACGCTCGCGCGCGGGCGCTCGACGATTGCACCCAGCGCGCCGAACGCGAGGCAGGCCGTTATGGCCGCTATCCGCGCGTCGTTTCGGTCGACGTCGACCGCGACGGCAGCGACTATCGCGTCGAGGGCGAGGTGGAGGTCGAACGCGACACCGGCTGGGACGGCGACCCGAGCGAATATGACCGTGCCGCCTTCGCCTGCTCGGCCCGCGACGGCCGCGTGACGACGTTCCGCTTCACCGAAAATTTCGATTATGCGGCGCGCCACTGAGCTGAGCATCGGCACCCGGCTTTCATCGTCGTCCCCGCCTGCGCGGCGATGACGATGATTGGTGGCCGTTGCGCCGCGGCGCCCCTAGACTCGTCGCGTCCCGCCCCGTAGGACCGCGCGCATCCCAATGATAGCGCAGGAGCCGCCGGTGTCCGTCGTCCCCCAGGAAACGATCCTGATCCTCGACTTCGGCAGCCAGGTGACCCAGCTCATCGCCCGCCGCGTCCGCGAGGCCGGCGTCTATTGCGAGATCGCCCCGTTCAGCGACGGCGAGGCGGCGCTGAAGCGGCTTGACCCCAAGGCGATCATCCTGTCGGGCGGCCCGGCGTCGGTGAGCGAGGACTTTTCGCCGCGCGCCCCGCAGGCGGTGTTCGACGCCGGCGTGCCCGTGCTCGGCATCTGCTACGGCGAGCAGACGATGTGCGCGCAGCTGGGCGGCAACGTCACCCCGTCCGACCATCGCGAGTTCGGTCGCGCCTTCATCGAGATCGTCTCGCCGTCGGCGCTCTTCGACGGCCTCTGGGCGCCGGGCGAGCGCCATCAGGTGTGGATGAGCCACGGCGACCGCGTCGACGCGATTCCCGCCGGCTTCCATGTCATCGCCCGTTCGGACGGCGCGCCCTTCGCCGCGATCGCGAACGAGGAGAAGCAATTCTACGGCATCCAGTTCCACGCCGAGGTCGCGCATACCCCCGACGGCGCCAAGCTGATCGCCAATTTCGTCCGCCATGTCGCCGCCTGCGAGGGCAAATGGTCGATGGCGGGCTTCCGCGCCGCCAAGATCGCCGAGATCCGCAAGCAGGTCGGCAGCGGCCGGGTGATCTGCGGCCTGTCGGGCGGCGTCGATTCGGCAGTGGCCGCGGTCCTCATTCACGAAGCGATCGGCGAGCAGCTGACCTGCGTCTTCGTCGATCATGGCCTCATGCGCTCGGGCGAGGCCGACGAGGTCGTCAGCCTGTTCCGCAACAGCTACAATATCCCGCTCGTCCATGTGCAGGCATCCGACCTGTTTCTCGGCGGGCTCGCCGGGGTCAGCGACCCCGAGGCCAAGCGCAAGTTCATCGGCAAGACCTTCATCGATGTGTTCGAGGCCGAGGCGAAGAAGATCGGCGGCGCCGACTTCCTCGCGCAGGGCACGCTCTATCCCGACGTCATCGAGAGCGTCAGCTTCACCGGCGGCCCTTCGGTCACCATCAAGAGCCACCACAATGTCGGCGGGCTGCCCGAACGCATGAACATGCAGCTCGTCGAGCCGTTGCGCGAGCTGTTCAAGGACGAGGTGCGTGTGCTCGGCCGCGAGCTCGGCCTGCCCGAAGGCTTCGTCGCCCGCCACCCGTTCCCCGGCCCCGGCCTCGCGATCCGCATTCCGGGCGAAGTCAGCCAGGAGAAATGCGACATCCTGCGCAAGGCCGACAAGATCTACCTCGAGGAGATCCGCAAGGCAGGGCTCTACGACGCGATCTGGCAGGCGTTCGCGGTACTGCTGCCGGTGCGCACCGTCGGGGTGATGGGCGACCACCGCACCTACGAGTTCGTCTGCGGGCTGCGCGCCGTCACCAGCGTCGACGGCATGACCGCCGACGTCTATCCGTTCGAGAGCCACTTCCTGTCGTCGGTGGCGACGCGCATCGTCAACGAAGTGCGCGGCATCAACCGCGTAGTCTACGACTATACGTCGAAGCCGCCCGGCACGATCGAGTGGGAGTAGCGACGCTGAGCCGGCTCGCGCCGAGCCAGCCGCGCTAGCGCCGCGACCTCAGGCGCCGGGGGGCAGAAGAAACGGGGGAGCCCGTCGTCCGAACTCCCCCGCCAGGCATC
>JASBUR010000040.1 GCA_030147805.1 Sphingomonadaceae bacterium | reverse complement strand
GAACTGCCCCGACAGGCCCGGCATCAGCCCGACCGGCAGGAACACCGCGACGATCGAGAAGGTCGTCGCGACGACGGCGAGGCCGATCTCGTCGGCGGCGTCGATCGACGCCTGGTAGGCCGATTTGCCCATGCGCATGTGGCGGACGATATTCTCGATCTCGACGATCGCGTCGTCGACGAGCACGCCGGCGACCAGGCTCAGCGCCAGCAGGCTGATCGTGTTGAGCGTGAAGTCCATCAGGTCCATGAACCAGAAGGTCGGGATCGCCGAGAGCGGGATGGCGATCGCCGAGATCAGCGTCGCCCGCCAGTCGCGCAGGAACAGCCACACGACGAGCACCGCCAGCACCGCGCCTTCGATCATCGCGTGCAGCGCCGATCGATACTGGCTCTTGGTGTCGTTGACGGTGGTGAACAGCTCGGTGAACCGGACCTTGGGATTCTCCGCCGCCAGCGCGGCGAGCACCTTCTGCGCCTCGTCGTAGACGGTGACGTCCGATGCGCCCTTCGCCTTCGCCATCTCGAAGCTCAGCACCTGGCGGCCATTCATCTTGGCGAGCGAGCGCTGCTCGGCATAGCCGTCGCTGACCGTCGCGATGTCGGCGAGGCGCACCGTTCGTCCGCCGCCTGTCGCGATCCGCGTCTCGCTCAGCGTCAGCGCATTGCGCGAGTTGCCGAGCACGCGCACCGACTGTTCGGAGCCCGCGACCTCCGAACGGCCGCCGGTCGCGTTGAGGTTGATCTGCCGCAGCTGCTGGTTGACCTGCGCCGCGGTGATGCCGTGCGACTGCATCGCCTCGGGGCGCAGCACGATGCGGATCTCGCGGCTGACGCCGCCGCCGCGCCGGACCTGCGCCATTCCCGGCACCGACAGCAGCCGCTTGGCGACGGTGTTGTCGACGAACCAGCTCAGTTCCTCGAGGCTCATGTCGGTCGACTCGACCGACGAGAAGGACAGCGGCACGCCCTCGGTGTCGATGCGCAGCACCTGCGGTTCGAGGATGCCGTCGGGCAGATCGCCGCGGATCTGGTCGACGGCGTTGCGCACGTCGTTGAGCGCGCGGTCGACGGGGGTGCCGATGTCGAACTGGACGACGCTGCGCGAATTGCCCTCGCTGACGAACGACGAGATCTCGTCGACGCCGCTGATGCTGCGGACCGCCGCCTCGACGCGCTGCGTCACCTGCGTCTCGAGCTCGGTCGGCGCCGCGCCGGGCTGCGCGACGACGACCTGGACCACCGGGAAGCTGACGTCGGGGAAATTGTTGATGTCGAGGCGGACGAAGCTGACGATCCCGGCGAGCATCAGCGCGGCGAACAGCACGATCGGCGGAATCGGGTTGCGGATCGCCCAAGCGGACATGTTGCGCATGCGTCGAACCACCCCCCAGCGTCGATCGACCGAGGCTAGCAGAGCGGATCTCGCTTTGCACGCCGACACTTGGCCGGCGCTTGCGGCGCCTGCGCAATGTCCTAGGGTGGCGCCGGGAGACCCGCATGACCCAGATCGTCGGTATCGCCGGCAGCCTCCGGCGCCATTCGTTCAACCTCGGCCTGCTGCACGCCGCCGCCGGGCTGATGCCCGACGGCGCGACGCTCGAGGTTCGCACGCTCGCCGGGATCCCGCTCTATGATGCCGACGACGAGGCGGCGAACGGGCTGCCGCCGGCGGTGGCGGCGCTCAAGGACGCGGTCGCCGCCGCCGACGGGCTGCTGCTCGCGACGCCCGAGTACAACAACGGCATTCCCGGCGTGTTCAAGAACGGCATCGACTGGCTGTCGCGTCCCGCGGGCGACATCGGCCGCGTGTTCGGCGGCAAGCCGGTGGCGGTCGTCGGCGCCTCGCCCGGCGGCTTCGGCACCATCCTCGCGCAGGACGGCTGGCTGCCCGTGCTGCGCACGCTCGGCACGCGGCCGTGGTTCGAGGGCCGCCTGCTCGTCTCGCGCGCCGGCCCGCTGTTCGACGCCGACGGCCGGCTCGCCGACGATGCCACGCGCCAGCGGCTCGGCGACTTCCTCGCCGGCTTCGTCGCGGCGATCCGCCGCGGCGGCTGACGCCCGCCCGTTTACCTCTCGTTGACCATCTTTGCCTACGACGGTGCGGGGGCAGCGAAGGAGAAGCGGCGACGATGCGGTGGGACAGGCGCCTCTACGACCGGCTGTTCCCGCCGGCGCCGCCCGCGCTGCGCGACGCGCTCGTGCGCTTCCAATATCAGGCGGTGCGGCGGCAGATTCCGTCGCTCCACCTCACCGCGCTGGTCAACGTCTGCCTCGTCATGGGGGTGCTCTGGCACGTCGGTTCGCCCGTCGCCCATTATGCCTGGATGCCGGTGGTCGGCGCCTTCAACATCTACCGGATGCTGCTGTGGCGTGCGCAGAGCGCGACGACGCCGCCGCACGCCGTGCGCTTCCTGCGCCACTCGACCTTTGCCGCGCTCGGTTCGATCTCGGCGATCAGCGCCTACAGCGCCACCACCTTCGCGCTCGGCCTGTTTCCCCATCCGGTGCTGATCCCGGTGTCGTTCGCCTTCGGGGCGTTCAGCATCGCGCACAGCCTCGCCTCGATGCGCCCCGCCGCCTCCTGCGTCATCGCCATCGGCATCTTCCCCTCCGCCGCAGCGATGCTGGCGAGCGGCGACTTCCTGTCGATCTGTCTCGGCTTCAGCGCCGCCAGCGTCGGGCTGCTGCAGCTGCGCTTCCTCGCCGAGCATCAGCGCCACGTGCTGGCGACGCTCCAGCTGCAGCAGGAGGTCGAGCAGCTGGCGAGCCGCGACAGCCTCACCGGGCTGCTCAACCGCCGTGCCTTTCTCGCCGCCTACGACCGCGCCGTCGCCGACGGCCGACGGCGCGCGCTGCTCGTGCTCGACCTCGACCATTTCAAGGCGATCAACGACCGGTACGGCCATGACGCCGGCGACCGCGTGCTCTTCCAGTTCGCGGCGCTGATCGGCGCCGCCTGCCGCGACGGCGACGTCGCCGGGCGCTTCGGCGGCGAGGAGTTCGTGCTGCTCACCACCGCCGACGACGTGCTCGCCTTCGCCGATCGGCTGACGCGCACCATCGCCGCGCACGACTTCGGCGCCCCCGGCTGCCCGGTCGAGCGGGTCACCGTCAGCATCGGCATCCAGGCGGTCGGGGCCGGCGACGATTTCGACGCCGCCTTCGCGCGCGCCGACGCGGCGCTCTATGCCGCCAAGGCCTCGGGCCGCAACTGCGCGCGGCTGGCGGTACCGCAGCGGGTCGCCGCCTGAGTCCCGACCCTCTCAACTAAGCCGCTAGCCTCGATCGGCCGCCGCGCTACGCTGGGCGGCAAGAAACGGGGAGGTGCGGGTGACGGGCGACCGGGGTCTATCGGCCGGGGCGGTGGCATGGTCGGTCTTCGAAGGGGTGCGTGTCCCCTACGTCATCCTCGTCACCATCTATGTCTTCATGCCCTATTTCGCGACCGTCGTCGTCGGCGATCCGGTCGAGGGACAGGCGGCGGTCGCGCAATATGGCAAGATCGGCGGCTGGATCGTCGCGCTGACCGCGCCCTTCCTCGGCGCCGCGGTCGACCGGATGGGGCCGCGCAAACCCTGGCTCGGCGCGGTGACGACGCTGATGGTGGCGCTCGCCGGGCTGCTGTGGTGGACACTCCCCGACGGCAGCGGGCTGTCGATCGGCCAGGTGGTGGCGATCGCCGCGGCGCTGACCGTGCTCTACGCCTATGGCGAGATGCTGCACAACGCGCTGCTGCCGCGCGCCGCGCCGGGGCGCGAGCATCTGGCCTCGGGGCTGGGGCTCGCGCTCGGCAATGCCGTGTCGACGGCGATGCTGGTCTTCGTGATGGCGGCCTTCGTGCTGCCGGGCAAGGTCGACTGGGCGATCATCCCCGACGCGCCGCTGTTCGGCCTCGACGCGGCGAGCCACGAGCCCGAGCGCATCGTCGCGCCGATCGTCGCCGCGGTGCTGGCGATCGGCTGCCTGCCGTTGTTCTTCCTGACCCCCGACGCGCCGCGCAGCGGCGTCGGGCCGGTGGCGGCGCTGCGCGGCGCGGCGGGCGACCTCCGGCGGCTCGTCACCCAGGCGCGCGGCCACCGGAACGCGCTGACCTTCCTCGTCGCGCGCATGCTCTATGCCGACGGCAAGACCGCGATCCTGCTGTTCGGCGGCGTCTACGCCGCCGGCGTCATGCGCTGGGGGCCGCTGGAGCTGCTCGCCTACGGCATCATCCTGTCGATCGTCGCGGTCGGCGGCGGCCTCTTCGGCGCCTGGCTCGACGGCCGCCTCGGCGCCAGGCGCGCGCTGCAGGTCGAGATCGTGCTGATCCTGATCTCGCAAGGAGCGGTCCTCGGCGGCGGCCACGACCGCATCCTCTATGCGCCGGCGTCGACCGCGCTGCTGTGCGACGCGCCGATGTTCCGCACGCTGCCCGAGCTCGCCTTCCTCGCCGCGGCCTTCTTCACCGCGCTCGGCGTCACCGCCGCCTATGCGTCGAGCCGCACCTTGCTGGTGAAGCTCGTCCCCGAAAAGGAGGCCGGCGTGTTCTTCGGCCTCTACGCGCTGTCGGGCAACGCCACCTACTGGCTCGCGCCGGCGCTCGTCGAGGGCTTCACCCGCGCCTGGGGGACGCAGCAGGCGGGCTTCTATCCGGTGATCGGGCTGTTGCTCGCCGGCCTCGCCCTGCTGTCGTTCGTCGAGGCGCCCGAACGCTAGCATTGCCAGGATCGGCGGTTTCGACGAGGTTCCGCGGCTTTTTCGGGGGATACACCGGTGCACGGCGCGACGACAGGCGATCGGGGAGGGTTGGGCGAGCTGCTGCGGCTCGCCTGGCCGACCGTGCTCGCCCGGCTCGGCATCATGGCGATGGGCCTCACCGACGCAATCGTCGTCGGCCATCATTCGGCGACCGAACTTGGCTATCATGCGCTCGGCTGGGCGCCGACCGCGGTGGTGCTGACCACCGCGATCGGGCTGCTGATCGGCGTGCAGGTGATGGCGGCGCGCTACGTCGGCGAGGGGCGCAGCGCCGACACCGGCATCGTGCTGCGCCGCGGCCTCGCCTACGGCTTCTGGCTCGGGATCGTCGCCACCGCGGGGCTGTATTTCGCCGGGCCGCCGCTGCTCGCACTGTCGGGGCTCGCGCCCGATCTCGCCGCGGGCGCGGCAGCGGCGCTGCGCATCTTCGCGCTGTCGCTGCTGCCCTATGTCCTGTGCTGCGTCTGCAGCTTCTGGCTCGAGGCGCTCGGCCGCCCGATCCCCGGCATGGTGGCGATGTGGATCGCCAACGGCGTCAATCTCGCGCTCAACCTGTGGCTCGTCCCCGGCACCTCGGGGCTCGGCGTCGAGGGCGCGGTCGCCTCGGCCTGGGCGACCTTCGGCGCGCGCATCGCGCTGATGGCCATGCTGTTCGGCTATCTCTGGCGCTGGGCGGGATCGCGGACGCACGGCGTCTTCGCGCGCGGCGGCGACGCCAGGGATGACGGGCGCGGCGGCGAACAGCGCCGCGTCGGCTATGGCGCCGGCGCCTCCTATTTCGTCGAGACCGCCGCCTTCTCGGGGATGAGCCTCGTCGCCGGGCTGATCGGCTCGCTCGAGGTCGCCGCCTGGGCGGTCGTGCTCAACGTCGCGGCGATCATCTTCATGGGGCCGCTCGGCCTGTCGTCGGCGACGGCGGTGCTCGTCGGCCGCGCCTATGGCGCACGCGACCGCGCCGGGGTGCTGCGCGCCGGCGGGCTCGGCTTCGGCGTCACCGCGGCGCTGACCGCGCTGATCTGCGCGATCGTCTGGCCGGGCGCCGACCTCATCGCGCGCGGCTATTCGAGCGATCCCGCCTTGCTGCGGCTGGTCGCGCCGGCGCTGGTGCTGTCGTGCCTGTTCTTCATCGCCGACGGGCTGCAGGTCGTCGCGGCGACCGCGCTGCGCGCGCGCGGCGACATCTGGCTGCCGACCGCGATCCACGTCGGCTGCTACGCCGTCGTCATGCTGCCGCTCGGCTGGGCGCTGGCGCACCCCGCCGGGCTCGGGCTCGACGGCATCGTCTGGGCGGTGATCGTCGCCAGCCTGCTGTCGTCGGGGCTGCTGCTCGGCCGCTTCCTGCTTCTCGCCCGCCAGCCGCTCGGCTAAGCCTCGCGCATGAACCTCTCGCGCTCGCTCTTCGTCTATTCGGTGCTCTACGGCGGCATGACCTGCATCGCCGGCGTGCTCGGCAACAAGCAGGTGGCGCTCGGCGCCGGGCTGGCGGTCGAGGCGGGGATCTTCGCCTTCCTGATGCTCGTCGTCCTGTCGAGCGCCGTCGCCGAGCTGCACGGCCGCGACACCGCCAACCGGCTGGTGCGCTTCGGCTTCGTGCCGCTGATCGTGTCGATGCTGCTGATCCTCGTGGTCCTCGCGGTACCGCCGGCGCCCGAGATGGACCCGGCGCGCCTCTCCTCCTTCCAGATGGTGATGGGGCAAAGCCCGCGGCTGATGCTCGCCGGGATCATCGCCTACGGCATCTCGCAGACCTTGAACGTCGCGATCTTCAGCCGGCTTCGCGCCGGGGCCGGGCGGCTGCTGTGGCTGCGCGCCGCGGTCGCCTCGATCCTTTCGCAGATCGTCGACACGCTGCTGTTCATCACCATCGCCTTCTACGGCGTCTTCCCGATCGCCACGCTGCTCGTCGGCCAGGCGCTGGCGAAAGTGGTTCTGTCGGCGGTGCTGGTCCCGCCGCTGATCTATCTGGCGGTGTGGGTCGGACGCCGCCTCGACGCCAAGGCTGCCGCCGAATGAGCCCGGCGTGAGCGAGGCGCGGCTGCGCGCGATCGTCGCCGGCACCCCGATCCTCGTCGACATGCTGCGCGCGGTCGAACGCGTCGGCCTTCCCGATGCCTGGATCGCCGCCGGCACGATCCGCAGCGCGGTCTGGGACACGCTCCACGGCGGCCCGGTCGCCACCGACTGGGCCGACGTCGACGTGCTGTTCTTCGACGCCGGCGACGTGTCGCGCGCGCGCGAGGACGCCGCCGAGACGGCGCTCGCGCAGCTCATGCCCGGCCTACCCTGGGAGGTGCGCAACCAGGCGCGCATGCATCGCAAGACCGGTCTGCCGCCGTATCGCGACACCGCGGACGGCCTGCGCCACTTCGCCGAGACGCCCACCGCGGTTGGCGTCAGGATGCGCGATACCCATATCGAGATCGTCGCGCCGCACGGCCTCGACGACCTGTTCGCGATGGTGTCGCGCCCGGTGTTCGCCGACGCGCGCATGATGACATTCTATCGCGCGCGCATGACGTCGAAGAACTGGCCGGCCCGCTGGCCGCGCGTGCGCGTTATCGGCCTGTAGGCCGCTGAAGGAGCCATCGATGCCGAAGATCGAGAAGAGCGACGCCGAGTGGCGCGCCGAGCTGACCCCCGAGCAATATCATGTGCTGCGCGAGCATGGCACCGAGCGCGCCTTCACCGGCGCGCTGCTCGACGAGCATGGCGAGGGCATCTTCACCTGCGCCGGCTGCGGCCAGAAGCTGTTCGCCAGCGACGCCAAATATGAGTCGGGCAGCGGCTGGCCGAGCTTCACCCGGCCGCTCGACGCCAGCGCGGTCGACGAGCATGTCGATCGCAAGTTCGGGATGACGCGCACCGAGGTGCGCTGCGCCGCCTGCGATGGCCATCTCGGCCACGTCTTCCCCGACGGCCCGCGCGAGGCCGGCGGCCTGCGCTACTGCATGAACTCGGCATCGCTGGGGTTCGAGCCGAAGCCATAGGGGATTCTCGATCCCTCTCCCGCGTGCTTTCGGGAGAGCGGCTCGTCTCTCAGTTCGGCTTCGTCGGCCCCGCCACCGGCATCGATCCCGTGACCGGCACCAGCCCCGTCACCGTCGCGGCGGCGTCGGGCGCCTTCCGCTTCGCGTCGCGGTCGGCGATCATCCGCTGGATCAGCCCGGCGCGGCGATCCTGCTCGGCATAGTCGCGCGCCGACGTGCCGAGATTGTCGACGATGTCGGGGTCGGCGCCCGCGGCGAGCAGCGCGCGCACGCTGTTGGCGTCGCGCTTCTGCACCGCCTTGATCAGCGCGGTTTCGCCCTGGCCGTTGCTGAGATTGGGGTTGGCCTTGCGCGCCAGCAGGATCTGCACGCCGTCGGCGAAGCCGAGCTCGGCGGCGGCGATCAGCGGCGTGTAGCCCGAGCGGTCCTTGGTGTCGACGTCGGCACCGCGGTTGATCAGCAGGCTCATCCAGCCGCTGTCGCGCCGGCGCGTGACGATCAGCAGCGCGGTCTCGCCGCTGTCATAGTCGCGCTGGTTGACGAGCGTCGACCCCGGCTGCGTCATCAGCGCCTGCGCCGCCGGACCGTCCTTCTCGCGCACCGCCTTGAAGAAGCGGTAGCTGTCCGAACCGAAGCCCTTGCCGGGCGCCGTGGATTGCGCCGCCGCGGGGGCGGCCAGAGGTGCGGCGAAAGCGCCCAGCATCATCGCCATCGTCACGGCACGCATCTTCGACATCGAAACTGACCCCCGGTGCATCTGCTGGATTTATCCCCCGTCTAGCATAGATAGGGAGCGCCATGAACAGCCCCGCGCCCTCCCGCCGCATCCCTTTCGCGCTCATCGCCGGCGCGCTCCTGCTGCTGTGCGCCGCCGCGGCGGCGCTGCTCTACCGCGCGCAGGGGGCGGGCAGCGGCGAACGGCCGCCGCTCGAAGGCGCCGCGATCGGCGGGCCGTTCGCGCTCGTCGACGGCGACGGCCGGCGGGTCACCGACCGCGATTTCGCCGGCAAATGGCAGCTGATCTACTTCGGCTACACCTTCTGCCCCGACGTCTGCCCGACCGACATGCAGCGGCTCGCGCAGGGCTATCGCGCCTTCGAGGCGGCCGATCCGGCGCGCGCCGCCACCGTGCAGCCGATCTTCGTCACCATCGATCCGGCGCGCGACACGCCCGCCGTCGTCAAGGCCTTCACCGCCGCCTTCCACCCGAAGTTCGTCGGGCTGACGGGCACGCAGGCCGAGGTCGACGCCGCGCTCAAGGCCTACCGAGTTTATGCTCAGAAAGGCGCCGGCACCGGCGACGCCTATCTGATGGACCATTCGGCGATCGCCTATCTCTTTGATCCGCAAGGCCAGCCGATCAGCTTCCTGTCGCAGGGGGCGTCGGCCGAGGACGTGACGGCGGAGCTGGCCAAATGGGTGAGGTGACGCGCCCCTTCTGGCAGGAAAAATCGCTCCGCCAGATGGACCGGGCCGAATGGGAGAGCCTCTGCGACGGCTGCGGCAAATGCTGCGTCCACAAGCTCGAGGACGAGGAGTCGGGCGAGCTGATGGCGACCAACGTCGCCTGCCGGCTGCTCGACCGCCGCACCGGCCGCTGCCAGGACTATCGCAACCGGCGCGCCTATGTGCCCGAATGCGTGCGGCTCACTCCCGAGAAGGTGCTCGACCTCGACTGGCTGCCGTCGACCTGCGCCTATCTGCTGCTCGCCGAAGGCAAGGACCTGCCCGACTGGCATCCGCTGGTCAGCGGCGACCCCGAGACCGTCCATAGCGCCGGCCAGTCGGTGCGCGGCTGGACGGTGTCGGAGGACGAGGTCGGCGACGACCTCGAGAATTTCGTCATCGATCGGCGCCTATGAAACAACGGCTGTGAGGCAGGCGCTGCGCACGCTGTTCGGCACCCGGTCGGCCACGGTGCCGCGCGACCTCGTCGTCGAGATCGGCGGGCGCCGCATTCCGATCGAGATCAAGACCAGCCCGCGCGCCCGGCGCGTCACGCTGCGCGCCGACGCGACGCGCGGCGTCATCCGGCTGTCGCTGCCGCCGCGCGCCTCGGTCGAGCGGGCGCTGGCGATGGTCGACACGCATCACGACTGGCTGGCGGCGCGCGTCGCCGGCTGGCCGCGCGCCAGCGGCTTCGTCGCCGGCGGCAGCTTCGAGCTCGAAGGCGAGCCGGTGACGATCGACTGGGCGCCGGCGCGGCCGCGCACCGTGCTCCGCGACGGCGCCTCGCTGCGCCTCGGCGGGCCCGAGGACGGGCTCGCCGGCCGCATCGAGCGCTATCTGCGCAGCCGTGCGCGTACCGTGCTGACCGCCGAAACGCACGAACAGGCGGCGCGCCTCGGCCGGCGCGTCGCGGCGGTCACCGTTCGCGACACCGCCTCGCGCTGGGGAAGCTGCTCGGCGACGGCGCGCATCGCCTACAGCTGGCGGCTGATCCTCGCGCCGCCCGAGGTGCGCCGCTACGTCGTCGCGCACGAGGTCGCGCATCTCGCGCACATGGACCATGGCCGCGACTTCTGGCGGGTGGCGGCGTCGCTCTACGACGGCGACATCGCGGCGGCGCGACGCTGGCTCCGGCGCCACGGCGCCGCGCTACATTGGGTCGGGCGCGGCTCCGGAGGGTGAGCCGGGCGGCGGCGCGCGCGGCGTCGGCGGCTCGGCGAGGATCTCGTCGAGGAAATCGCCCTCGAGCCGCGGCGGCGGCGGCGCGCGCGGGCTCTCGGGCGCCGCCTCGGCGACCGGCACGCCATCGTCGTCGAGCAGCGGCTCCTCGCCCGGCGGATAGATGCCGTAGACCTCGGCATCGGGTTCGCCGAAACCGTCCTCGGGCAGGCTGACGTCGGTCTGCAGCGACTGCGGCGCCATGCCCTTGGTGGCGACGCGCATGAAATCGGCCCAGGCCATCGTCGGCGCGCGGCCGCCGGCGAGCCCGCCGACCACCGTGTTGTCGTCGCGGCCCATCCACACGCCGGCGGCGATGTCGCCGGTGAAGCCGAGGAACCAGCCGTCGCGGTTCGAACTCGTCGTGCCGGTCTTGCCCGCCACCTCGCGGCCGATCGCGGCACGCCGTCCGGTGCCGCTGTCGACCACCGCTTTCAGCAGGTCGGTCATCTTCGCCGCCACCCAGGGCGCGACGAGCATGCGCGCCTCCTCGGCCTCGCGCGTGTAGAGCGTGCGGCCGCGCGTCGTCGTCACCTTGGTGATCGCATAGGGCGCCGCCTCGACGCCGCCGCGTGCGACGCTGGCATAGGCCGAGGTCATCTCGAGCAGGTTGACGTCGGAGGTGCCGAGCGCCATCGCCGGCTGCCGCTCGATCTTGGTGGTGATGCCGAAGCGGCGCGCCATGTCGGCGACGGTATCGAAGCCGACGCGCTGCGCGAGCTGCACCGCGACGGTGTTGACCGACATCGCGAACGCCTGCCGCACCGTCATCTCGCCACGGTAGGTGCGATCGTTGTTGCGCGGGCTCCACTTGCCGAAGCTCACCGGCTCGTCGACGACGATGTCGTCGGGCTCGACGCCGTCCTCGAGCGCCGCGAGATAGACGAAGAGCTTGAACGCCGAACCGCCGGGACGCCGCGACGAGGTCGCGCGATTGTAGATCGAGGTGACATAGTCGCGGCCGCCGACCATCGCGCGCACCGCGCCGTCGGTCGACATCGCGACGAGCGCGCCCTGCGCGCCGGCGGGGGTGTGCGCGCCGATCGCCCGGTCGGCGGCCTGCTGCATCCCCGACATCAGCGTGGTGGTGACGACGAGCGGCTCGACCGTCTCGTCGGTCAGCGTCTCGAGTTCGGCGAGCACCCAGTCGGTGAAATAGCGGACGTTGTTCTGCCGGGGCTGCGGCGCGAAGCGCAGCGAGTCGATATCGGCGGCGGCGGCCTCGGCGGCGGTGATCCGGCCGGCGTCGGCCATCACCGCGATGACGGTCTTGGCGCGGCGCTTGGCCTTGGCGGGATCGGACGACGGCGCATAGCGCGACGGCGCCTTGACCAGCCCGGCGATCACCGCGGCCTCCTCGAGGCTCAGCTGCTGCGCGCCGTGGCCGTAGAACTTGCGCGCCGCCGCGTCGATGCCATAGGCGCCGCCGCCGAAATAGACGCGGTTGAGATAGAGTTCGAGGATCTCGCGCTTGGTGAAGCGCTGCTCGAGCGCCAGCGCCAGGATCGCCTCGCGCACCTTGCGCGTGTAGTTCTGCGCCGCGGTCAGGAAGATGTTGCGCGCGAGCTGCTGGGTGATCGTCGATCCGCCCTGCGCCGAGCCGCCGCGCTGGATGTTGACGACGAGCGCACGCGCCGTGCCGATCGGGTCGACGCCCGGATGGCTGTAGAAGCGCCGGTCCTCGACCGCGATCATCGCGTCGACCATCGTCTTGGGGATCTCGTCGAACGCCAGCCATTCGCCGTAGGAGGGGCCGACCGACACCAGCACGGCGCCGTCGGCCGAGCGCACCTGCACCATCTGCCCGTTGGGCGAACGCATCAGCTCGCGGTAGCCGGGCAGCGACGCCATCGAGATCGCGACCGCGACCGCCAGCAGCAGCGCCAGCAGCAGACCGGCGCCGATGCCGATCTTGAACAGCGTGATCGCCGCGCGCGCGACCGGGCCGCGCGCCGGCTTGCGGGAACCGCGAGTCGCGGCAGGTCGGTTTCGGCGGGGTGGGGTGGCAGCCATCGGTTTAGAAGCTGGCCTCTAGGCTGCAATCGCGGCACGAACAAGGTGGTCAAATCGCCCTAGGTCGCCCCGCCTGAACGGCAGGTGAAGCCTTCGCGCGACGGCGCGCGTATAAGCGCTGATGATGGAACGCACCCGCCGCTTCGCCTTCCTGCGCCTCGGCGTTCCCGACGTCCGCGTCCGCACGCTCGTCGCGCTGCGCTGGCTCGGCATCGCCGGGCAGCTGGCGACGCTCGGAGTCGTCGGCGGGCTGCTCGGCTTTCCGCTGCCCTGGGGGCCGGCGCTCGCCGCGATCGGCGCCTCGGCAATGCTCAACGCCGGGCTGCTGACGCTCTATCCGCGCAACGCCCGCCTCGCCGGGCGCGAGGCGCTGCTCCACCTCGCCTTCGACCTCGTCCAGCTCGGCGTGCTGGTGTTCCTGACCGGCGGGCTCGCCAATCCCTTCGCGCTGCTGCTGCTGGTGCCGACCACCGTTGCCGCGACGCTGCTTTCGGCGCGCGCCACCATCTCGGTGGTGCTGCTCGCCGTCCTGATCCTCGTTGCGCAATGGCGCTGGGCGCTGCCGCTGCCGTGGGGCGGCAGCGACTTCCAGCTGCCCGAAACCTACCGGCTCGGCATCCTCATCGCCGAGGCGCTCGGCATGGGGTTCCTCGCCGCCTATGCTTGGCGGATCTCGCACGAGGGGCGCCGCCATGCGCTGGCGCTCGCGGCGACGCAGGGCGCGCTCGAGCGCGAGGCCAAGATGTCGGCGCTCGGCGCGCTTGCCGCCGCCGCCGCGCACGAGCTCGGCGGGCCGCTCGGCACGATCACGCTCGTCGCCCGCGACCTCGCCGAAGCGATCGGCGACGACCCCGAGTTCGGCGACGACATCCGCCTGCTCAACCAGGAGACCAAGCGCAGCCGCGACATCCTCGCCGACCTCGCGCGGCGCGCCGAGGGCGAGGATCCCTTCCCGACGCTGGCGCTGGCGGCGCTGCTGCGCGAGGTGGCGCAACCCTATGAGCCGCAGCGCCGCATCGCGATCGAGGCGACGCCCGACGCGGCGCCGATCCGGCTGCAGCGCTCGCCCGAGCTGCTGCACGGGCTCGCCAATCTCGTCGGCAACGCCGCGCGCCACGCCGCGACGCAGGTGACGCTGCACGCGGCGCTCGACGGCCCCGATCTGGTCGTCGCCGTCACCGACGACGGTCCCGGCTTTCCCGCCGGGCTGCTGCCCGAACTGGGCGAGCCGTTCCTCGGGCCGTCGCGCTCGGGATCGGGCGGGACCGGGCTCGGCATCTTCATCGCCACGACGCTGCTGGAACGGACCGGCGGCCAAATCGCTTTCTCCAATGCGCCCGAGGGCGGCGCAAAGGTCGAAATTCGCTGGCGGCGTACCCATATCGAACGGAACGACGATCAAGGACGATGACGATGGCCACCCTACACGCCGGCGAAGCGCCGGCCGACATCCAGGCGCCGCTGCTGCTGGTCGACGACGACCAGGCCTTCCGCCAGCGACTGGCGACGACGCTCGAGCGGCGCGGATTCACCGTCGTCGCCGCCGGCGGCATCGCCGAGGCGCGCCGTCTCGCGGCGCAGGCGAAGCCCGGCTATGCGGTCGTCGACATGCGGCTCGAGGACGGCAACGGACTCGACCTCGTCGCCGACCTGCGCGCGCTGCGCCCCGACGTGAAGATCGTCATCCTCACCGGCTACGGCAATCTCGCCACCGCGGTCGCCGCGGTGAAGACCGGCGCGGTCGACTATCTGGCGAAGCCCGCCGATCCCGACGACATCGTCAAGGCGCTGACCGTGGGCCTGGGCGAACGCCCCGAGCCGCCGACCGAGCCGATGTCGGCCGATCGCGTCCGCTGGGAGCATATCCAGCGCGTCTATGAACTGTGCGACCGCAACGTCTCCGAAACCGCACGCCGGCTGAAGATGCACCGCCGGACGCTGCAGCGGATTCTCGCCAAGCGCTCGCCGCGGTAGGACCGCCTACCCGATCTCAGAAACCGACGCCTGCAGGTTCGGGTCGTTGATCCCCAGCAGCCGCTGCGCCGCCCGGCGCGCGAAGCGCAGCGTCTCGGCCTTGCGCCGCGCCGCATTGAGTGGCACCACCGCCGCGTCGCGCACCACCGCCGCGTCGAAGCGGTCGGCGACGATCAGGCCGGCGCGGTGCGGCATGAAGTGCAGCTCCTCGAGCGCGTCATGGTCGAAGACGTCGGGCACCGCCCAAAAATAGCGGTCGCAATAGTCGAGATAGTCGGGCCATTTCAGGTCGCCGCGCAGGTCGGCCATCGACACCTTGATCTCGACGAGCGTGATCGTGCCGCGGTCGCAGAGCCCGATGACGTCGGCGCGCCGTCCGTTGCCGAGCGGCACCTCGCACAGCGACGCGAAGCCCTGGCGATACAGCAGCCGGCACACCCCGCGCGCCACGTCGACAGCGGTGACGCGCTGAAGCTCCGGACTCGGGTCGGCAAGGCTGGCCATGCCGGCAGCGTAGCGGAACGATAAGGGAACGTCAGCGCCAAAATGCGCCGCACCCGGTGCGGCGCAACCGCTCAGCGCATGCGGTAGAAGACGTGGTTGCCCACCGCCGAGACGCGCTGCAGCTTCGACCAGCCCGGCCGGACGCGCGTCGCGTGGAAATGCGTGGCGTCGGGAACGATCTCGCGCCAGTCGTCGGCCGCCGCGATCATCGCGATCGCCTGCGCGGTCTGCCACGTCGCACTGTTCGACGGGCTGTCGGGGCGGCCGTCCCAGGTGAAGGAGAACTGGCCGCGCTGGTAGACGACGCCGCACAGCGACGACGGGAAGCGCCCCGAGTCGCGCCGGTTGAGGATGACCTGCGCGACGGCGAGCTGGCCCTCGAGCGGCTCGCCCTTCGATTCATAATAGACCGCGACCGCCAGGCAGCGCATTTCCTCGTCGAGCTCGACCGAGGGCAGTTCGCCGATCTTGTCGACGAGCTCGCGCAGCGAGCGCACCTCGGGAACCTCGTCGTCGGACAGAACCAGGCCGTCGTCCTCGTCGGGGATCGACATGGCGAGCTGCGGGCCGGTCGGGCGCGTCAGCGACGCGAGCTGGAAGCCGGCGGGAAGCGGGGTGTGCGCGGCGGGAACCGCCGGCTCGATGCTTTGTTGGTGGCTCGTCGGCGCCGCGACTTCATCGGCAATCATCTGGGGAACCCGGCCTGCCGCGAGGAGCGTCAGACTGGCCACCGCCGTAAGCGCGACACGAACCGAACGAATCATTCAACCGTAACCACCGTGCAGCGGTCAGCCTTCTCGCGCGCCCGCAGGGGCCGTGTTGTAGAATGCGCTTGAAACCCTGAACCCGCCGTCTGGTCTTTGCGCCCCCGATACCCTGCCTGGGAGCGCGACCTTGTTTCGACGGAGCCCCTTCTCAGGGCGGTTCCGTCAAATCAACTCATCTACGACGAAGCGTTCTGGATTCTCGGTGTCCAGATCGACAATCCACAGATCGGGGTCGTAGCGACGCTGCCGGTCGAGGTAGTCGTTAACTTTGCCTAATTCTTGGGGAGGACTCGCGATTGCGACCGTCCAACTATAGTCGCCGCGAACATTCATCGTGCGACTATAGACTTGCACATGACCGTTTCGGCGCCGTGCCACCAAAATGACCTGACCGGCTGTTTCGTCGCCCTTTTTGGCGATCGTGGCGAAATCGCCGCGCGATTGCGCCAGCCGGACGATCGCGCTCACCCACAGCTTGGCGTTGAGCTTGCTCACCGCCCGAGCGCATCGGCATAGGCGGGCAGGCTCTTCAGCTCGATGCGCGAGCGCATGAAGGTGCCGGTGCCGCGTCCGACCTCCTCGCCGTCGGGACCGACGAGCCAGCTTTCGGCGATCAGCACGCGTCGCGTGCCGCTGATCCAGCGTCCCTCGGCGACCAGCGGCCCCTCATGTACCGGCCGCGTCAGCAGCAGGTTGAAGGCGGTGGTCAGCACGAACATGTCCTCGACGAGGCTGTTGGCGGCATAGAAGGCCGCGTCGTCGAGCATCTTGAAGTAGACGGTGCCGTGCGCGGCGCCGGCGCCGTGGAACAGCTCGGGGGTGATGTCGAAGTCGATGCGGCTGCGTCCCGGCGCGGTGATCTGCAGCCGCGAGCTGAACTTGTGGTTGATCGGCGCGGCGGCGTAGAGCGCCTCGAGCGCGCGGAAATGGCCGCTCATCGGCGCGACGGCAGCGGCGCGACCCGGGCGTCGGGCGTCTCCGCGGCGGGCGGGTCGATCAGCCCGAGCCGGACCGCCGCCTCGCCGAAGCGCGCCAGCCCGCCGGCCGCGCCCTCGGGGAACACCAGCCCCATCATCCGCCCCTCGATCCAGGCGACGACCGCGGGAAAGCGGCCGTAGCGCGGCAGCTCGGCATGGACGGGGGTTCCCGGCGCCAGCGGCACGTCGATCTCGACCTGCATGCCGCTCACCGAGACGTTGCGCACGCGGCAGGGGAAATGCTGGCGGTTGTAGACGACGCTGCCGGCCAGCAGCACCGTCCGCCGCCGCACCTCGCGCGGTTCGTGGGCATCGTCTTGCATGCGCCGTCCTCCGGCGGTTCGCGAATCAGGCGGCGCGACTATGCGTGCCGTTCGCTAACATAGCATAAAGCGCGTCGGCGGAGGTGGCGGCGCGCAGCTTGGCGGTGACCGCGCGGTCGCGGAAGGTGCGGCTGACCGCGGCCAGCGCCTTCAGATGATCGGCGCCGGCGCCCTGCGGCGCCAGCAGCAGGAACACCAGGTCGACCGGCTGACGGTCGAGCGCGTCATAGTCGAGCGGCGCGGCCAGCCGTGCGAACAGCCCGAACACGCTGCCCAGCCCGTCGACCTTGCCGTGCGGAATGGCGACGCCGCCGCCGAAACCGGTCGAGCCGAGTCGCTCGCGCTCGGCGATCGTGTCGAGCAGGCGGCGCTCGTCGAGCCCGGTGAGCGCGGCGGCGCGATGCGCCAGCTGCTGCAGCAACGCCTTCTTCGACGGGACGCGAAGATCGGCAACGACCGCTGCCGGCGTCAGGAATTCCTGAAGATCCATGATATGCTATTGTCCCAATCCCGGACGCGGCCCGCCCCATAGGCGCAACCGCGTCGCGGGTCCAGCTTTGCAGCCCGGGGGCCGCTAGTCCGCCTTGGGCTCGACCCAGCCGATGTTGCCGTCCTCGCGTCGGTAGACCATGTTGTGAACGCCGGTCTTGCTGTTCTTGAACAGCAGCGCCGTGGTGTTGCGCAGGTCGAGCATCATCACCGCGTCGGACACGCTCGCCTCGGGCACGTCGACCCGGGTCTCGGCGATCGTCATCGGATGATCGGCGGGCTCCTCGTCGGCCTTGAACACCGTGTAGCCGGCGTTGAAGTCGGGATTGCCGTTGCGCTCGCCGTTGCGGTCGGTGCCGGGGCCGTGGCGATCCTTCAGCCGGCGCGAATAGCGGCGCAGCTGCTTTTCGATCTTGTCGGCAGCCTGGTCGAACGCCTGCCGCGCCTCGGGGCTGCGGCCCGATCCCTTGAGGACGATGCCGTTGTTGACCGGAATGAGGATGTCGCAGACGAAGCCATGGTCGTGCGGTCCGGGCTCGAGCGTGACGTTGGCGCCGACCGCGCGCGAGAAATGCTTCTCGGTCATATCCTGGACTCGCGTGGTGGCAAGCTCCTTGAATGCGCTGCCGACGTCGACTTTGTGGCCCGAAACGCGAATGTCCATCGCTGACCTCCTCAAGAAATTACGGGATAGGCAACGCCACGGATGCGACGTGTCATCCTACGCTCAACTTGGGGGGAAGCGAACTGGTTGCAAGCCTAGGCAATCAACCAGACGGGGTCTTTCAGCTTTGCGATGAACGCCGCATGGCGCTCGAGCTCCGCCGCCGAGGCGCGGTGCGGCCGCGGCGCCCGATATTCGCGCGCCGCCGCGGCGACGGCGGTCGCCACCGCCTCCTCCATCAGGTCGAAGCCGATCTGGCGGCCGCCGGTGAGCTCGACATAGACCTGCGCGAGCAGCTGCGCGTCGAGCAGCGCGCCGTGATGGACGCGCATCGAGCGGTCGATGTCGTAGCGCTGGCACAGCGCGTCGAGCGAATGTTTGGCGCCGGGAAATTTGGTGCGGGCGATCGCCAGCGTATCGGTGGCGCGCTCGGCGAAGATCGGCGGGCGGCCGCAGCGTTTCAGCTCGGCGTTGATGAAGCCCATGTCGAACATCGCGTTGTGCGCGACGAGCGGCGCGCCGTCGACGAAAGCGAGGAAGTCGTCGACGACGTCCTTGAAGCAGGGCTTGTCGGCGAGAAAGATCGCCGACAGCCCGTGGATCGCCTCGGCCTCGGCAGGCATGCCGCGCTCGGGGTTGATGTAGACGTGGAAGGTGCGGCCGGTCTCGATGCGATTGACCAGCTCGACGCAGCCGATCTCGACCAGCCGGTGGCCGTCGGCGGGCGACAGGCCGGTCGTCTCGGTATCGAAGATGATCTCACGCATCGCGGCATCTATCCACGCCGTGGACTCGCAGGCAATCGACGATGCGACGAACGGCGCGCCGGGTGTCGTCGAGGCTGGTGCCGGTATCGATGACGAAGTCGGCGCGGGCGCGCTTTTCGGCATCGGGCAGCTGCGTGGCGAGGATCTGCTCGAACTTCGCCGGCGTCATCCCCGGCCGCGCCAGCACGCGCGCGCGCTGGATCTCGGCGGGCGCCGACACCACCATCGTCGCGCTGACGCCCTTCCAGCCGCCCTTTTCGAACAGCAGCGGCACGTCGAGCGCGACGATCGGCTCGGCGGCATGGCCGGCCATGAACGCCGCCTGCGCGTCGCGGACGCGCGGATGCATGATCGCCTCGAGCCGCGCGAGCGCGTCGCGATCGTTGAACACCGCCTGGCCAAGCGCCATCCGGTCGAGTCCCTCGGGCCCGGTGGTGCCGGGGAACGCCGCCTCGATCGCCGGCAGCGCCGATCCGCCTGCCGCCTGCATCGCGCGCACCTCGGCGTCGGCATCGAACACCGGCACGCCGCAGTCGCGCAGCATGCCGGCGACGGTCGACTTTCCCATGCCGATCGACCCGGTGAGGCCCAGGATGATCATCGCGTGAGCCGCTCGCGCAGCTCGGCGTCATGGTCGCGCGGCGCGGCGACGCCGAAGAAGCGTTCGAAGGCGATCGCCGCCTGGCCGATCAGCATCGCCAGCCCGTCGACGGTCGCATGGCCGCGCGCCCGCGCCTCGGCGAGCAGCGGCGTCTCGAGCGGCGCATAGACGATGTCGTAGACGGTCGCGCCGGGCGGTACGTGACCGAAGTCGAGGTCGAGCGGCGGCTGGCCCTTCATCCCGAGCGAGGTGGCGTTGACGACGAGGTCGAGCGCGCCGCTGCGATCGTCCCAGGCGAAGTCCGACGGCGCGCGGAAAGCATCGAGCGTTGCGAAATAGCGCTCGTCGGGCGCGAAGCGCCGCGCCAGCGCCGCTGCCTTCGCGGCGTCGCGGCCGACGATGACCACGGTGAAGCCGACGTCGTGGAGCGCCTGCGCGATGGCGAGCGCCGCGCCGCCGGTGCCGATGATCCGCGCCATCCTGAACAGCCAGCGCCGCGCCAGCAGCGGCTGCAGCGGTTCGAGGAAGCCCGGCGCGTCGCTGTTGTAGCCGACGAGCGCGCCATCCTCGACGACGACGGTGTTGACCGCGCCGATCCGCTCGGCCTGCGCGTCGATGCGGTCGAGATGCGCCATCACCGCCTGCTTGTGCGGCACGGTGACGTTGACGCCGCGCAGGCCCAGCGCCGGCAGCGCGCGGATCGCCGCGCCGAGATCGTGGGGGGGCACGGGGAAGCGGCCATAGTCGCCGTCGAGCCCCAGCTTATCGAGCCAGAAGCGATGGATCAGCGGCGACTTCGAATGCGCGATCGGCCAGCCGAAGATGCCGGCGGCGGGGGGAAGCCGCCCGGTCACGTCGCGATGACCCCCCGCGTCCGCAGATAGTCGAGCAGCGGCAGCAGCGGCAGGCCGAGGACGGTGAAATGGTCGCCGTGCACGCGGGCGAACAATTGCGCGCCGAGCCCCTCGATCCGGTAGCTGCCGACGCAGCCGAGGATCGCCGCACCCTCGGCGTCGAGATAGGTGTCGAGCCAGGCGTCGCTGAACGCCCGCACCTGCAGGCTCGCGGTATCGGCGACGCGCCATACCGCGCTGCCGTTCTCCGCGATCACCGCCGCCGAGATCAGCCGGTGCGTCTCGCCGCGCAGCCGGCGGAGCTGCGCCGCGGCGCCGTCACGCCCCACCGGCTTGTCGAGCATCGTGCCGTCGGCGAGCGCCAGCACCTGATCGGCGCCGAGCACCAGCGCCCCCGGCAGCCTGCGCGAGATCTTCACCGCCTTGGCCTCGGCGAGCGCGTCGGCGACGGCGCGCGGGCTCGCGCCCTCGGCCGTCAGCGCCGCCTTGACCGAGTCCTCGTCGACCTGCGGGGCGAGCGCCTCGTGCGGCACCCCGGCGGCGGCGAGCATCGCCCGCCGCGCCGCGCTCGTCGATGCCAGCACCAGCGTCATGCCGGCACCAGCCCGGCCTCGGCGCGCTTCTGGTGCAGGTTGATGATCGCCGCCGCCGCTTCCTCGATCGACCGCCGCGTCACGTCGATCACCGGCCAGTCGTTGTCGGCGAACATCCGCCGCGCATAGGCCGTCTCCTTGGCCACCGCCTCGGGATCGACATATTCGGTCTCGGGCGTCGATCCCAGCGTGATCAGGCGGTTGCGCCGGATGGCGATCAGCCGGTCGGGCGAGGTGGTGAGCCCGACGACGAGCGGGCGCTTAAGCTCGAACAGCATCGGCGGCGGCGGGCTTTCGGGGACGATCGGGATGTTGGCGACCTTGTAGCCGCGGTTGGCGAGGTAGATCGACGTCGGCGTCTTCGACGATCGCGACACGCCGGCGATGACGATGTCGGCTTCCTCCCATTCGTCGGCGCCCTGGCCGTCGTCGTGCGCGATGGTGAAATGGATCGCGTCGACACGCGCGAAATAGGCGGCATCCATGGCATGCTGGCGCCCCGGCTTGCGCGTCGCCTCCTGCCCCAGCACGCGCGAGAAGCCTTCCATCACCGGGTCGAGCGCCGACACCGCGGGCAGCCCCATCGCGCGGCAGCACAATTCCAGCCGGGCGCGCACCGCGGCGTTGACCAGCGTATAGAGCACCAGCCCCGGCCGCTGGCCGATTTCCTCCATCACCCGGTTGAGATGGCCTTCCGACCGCACCATCGGCCAGAAATGCTTGATCGCCTCGACGTCCTCGAACTGCGCGAGCCCCGCCTTGGCGATCGCCTCGAGCGTTTCGCCGGTCGAGTCGGAAACGAGATGAAGATGCAGCCGCGTCATTGTGGATAAGCCTCTGCACAAGGCTTAGGAGCGCGCTGTGCACGGAGCAAGCCGCGTCGGAACGGCGATTTGGCGGACAGGGAACTCAGCGGCTTTCCACAGGTGGATCGTTTTTCCGCCACGCCTGTGGATAACGGGGACGAGGTCGGGCGACTCGTTGGGATTCCAGCGAGTCGCGAGCGCGGCCAAATTGTTGGCAATCGCGGGACGGCGCAGTAAACCCCGCTTTGCCCCGGCCCTACTGTCACTTCATTCCTTTCAATATATCTCTTTAGGATAGAGGCCTCGTGAGCTCGACCCCCGACCGACCCCTGCTCGCCGTGCTGCGCGGCGAACGGCGCGACCCGCCGCCGGTCTGGCTCATGCGCCAGGCCGGGCGCTACCTGCCCGAATATCGCGCGCTGCGGGCGGAGAAGGGCGGCTTCCTCGAACTGGTCTACGACAGCGACGCCGCCGCCGAGATCACGCTCCAGCCGATCCGCCGCTTCGGCTTCGACGCCGCGATCCTGTTCTCCGACATCCTGATCATCCCGCACGGCATGGGGCAGGGACTGACCTTCGGGCCGGGCGAGGGGCCGCGGCTCACCCCGCCGCTCGACGACGGCGACTGGCGCCGGCTCACCCCGACGGTCGACCGGTTCGCGCCGATCTACGAGACGGTGCGCAAGGTCGCCGCGGCGCTGCCGCCGTCGACGACGCTGATCGGCTTTGCCGGCGCGCCGTGGACCGTCGCGACCTATATGGTCGCCGGCCAGGGCAGCAAGGACCAGGCCGAGACGCGCCGCCTCGCCTATCGCGACCCGGCGGCGTTCGGCGCGCTGATCGACCGGCTCTGCGAGGTGACGATCGACTATCTGTCGGGGCAGATCGACGCCGGCGCGATGGCGGTGCAGCTGTTCGACAGCTGGGCGGGCACGCTGTCGCCCGACCAGTTCGACCAGTGGGTGATCGCGCCGACGAAGCGCATCGCCGCGGCGCTGATGGCGCGCCACCCCGGGGTGCCGATCATCGGCTTTCCCAAGGGCGCGGGCGCCAAGCTCGCCGCCTATGCCGCCGAGACCGGGGTCGACGCGGTCGGGCTCGACGAGACGGTCGACCCGGCCTGGGCCGACGCGGTGCTGCCCAAGGGCATGCCGGTGCAGGGCAATCTGGATCCGCTGGCGCTGATCGCCGGCGGCGACGCGCTCCGCGCGGCGGTCGCGCGCATCCGCGCCGCGCTCGACACGCGACCGCATGTCTTCAACCTCGGCCACGGCATCCTTCCCGACGCGCCGATCGCGCATGTCGAGCAGCTGCTGGCGATGCTGCGCGAGGGCTCGCGGTGACCGGCGCGGTCGGCTGGCTCGGCGACGCCTATCTCTGGGTCAAGGCGGCGCATCTGATCTTCGTGATCTTCTGGATGGCGGGCATGTTCATGCTGCCGCGCTTCCTCGTCTACCATATGGCGGCGCCCGCCGGCTCGGCCGAGGACGCGCTGTGGATCGACCGCGAGGCGCGGCTGCGCCGCATCATCATCAATCCGGCGATGATCGCGGTCTGGCTGATCGGGCTGGCGCTCGTCGCCAACATCGGGCTCGCGGGCCAGGGCTGGCTCCACGTCAAGCTGGCGGTCGTCTTCGCCTTCTCGGGCTATCACGGCTGGATGGTCGGGCTGTCGAAGAAATTCGCCCGCGGCGAGCGCCCGCTGTCCGAGAGGGCGCTGCGCCTCGCCAACGAGATCCCCAGTCTGGTGACGATCGTCGTGGTGATCCTCGTCATCGCAAAGCCGTTCTAGCCGTTGACTTGCACCGCCGCCGTGCTTAATTCCGCCTAACAAGCTCCGGTCCAGGAGCTGCCTTCCCTTTTCCGGCCTCCCAAAACAAAAACAAAAACCGCGCGGCCGGTCCCATCCTGAAGATCAGGACCCTTTCCGCATGCACTTGCACGACCTGAAGCGCAAACCGCCCGCCGAACTCGTCCAGATGGCCGAGGAGCTCGGCGTCGAGAACGCTTCCACCCTGCGCAAGCAGGACATTCTCTTTTCGATCCTCAAGGCGCTCGCCGACCAGGGCACGCAGATCACCGGCGCCGGCACCATCGAGGTGCTGCCCGACGGCTTCGGCTTCCTGCGCAGCCCCGAGGCCAATTATCTCGCCGGGCCCGACGACATCTATGTATCGCCGAGCCAGGTGCGAAAGTTCGGCATGCGCACCGGCGACACCATCGAGGGCGAGATCCGCGCCCCCAAGGACGGCGAACGCTATTTCGCGCTGACCAAGCTCAACACCATCAACTTCGACGACCCCGACGTCGTCCGCCACCGCGTCAATTTCGACAACCTCACGCCGCTCTATCCCGACGAGAAGCTGCGGCTCGACACGCTCGATCCGACCGTCAAGGACAAGTCGGCGCGCGTCATCGACATCATCTCGCCGCAGGGCAAGGGCCAGCGCGCGCTGATCGTCGCGCCGCCGCGCACCGGCAAGACGGTGCTGCTGCAGAACATGGCGAAGGCCATCACCGACAACCATCCCGAGGTGTTCCTCATCGTGCTGCTCATCGACGAGCGCCCCGAGGAAGTCACCGACATGCAGCGCTCGGTGAAGGGCGAGGTCGTCTCCTCGACCTTCGACGAGCCGGCGACGCGCCACGTCCAGGTCGCCGAGATGGTGATCGAAAAGGCGAAGCGGCTCGTCGAGCACAAGCGCGACGTCGTCATCCTGCTCGACTCGATCACCCGCCTCGGCCGCGCCTACAACACCGTCGTTCCCTCGTCGGGCAAGGTGCTGACCGGCGGCGTCGACGCCAACGCGCTGCAGCGCCCCAAGCGCTTCTTCGGCGCGGCGCGCAACATCGAGGAGGGCGGCTCGCTGTCGATCATCGCCACCGCGCTGATCGATACCGGCAGCCGTATGGACGAGGTGATCTTCGAGGAGTTCAAGGGTACCGGCAACTCCGAGATCGTCCTCGACCGCAAGGTCTCCGACAAGCGCATCTTCCCGGCGATCGACGTCGGCAAGTCGGGCACCCGCAAGGAGGAGCTGCTCGTCGAGAAGGCGACGCTCACCAAGATGTGGGTGCTGCGCCGCATCCTCATGCAGATGGGCACCATCGACGCGATGGAGTTCCTGCTCGACAAGATGAAGGACTCGAAGAGCAACGAGGACTTCTTCGCGGGGATGAACCAGTAGCGAAGGCGGCTGCGGCTATCGCGAGGAACCGCGAAGCGGTTCGTCGCATAGCTGCGGACTCGCGGCAGCGGCCGGCCGGCGGGTCGGCAGCGCCCGACCGACGACGCGGGCTTGCCCGCGGCCCCTACCTTCTCTGAAAAGTTTCGCGTACACCCCGCTGAACCTCAGCGGCGGTAAGGACGTTACCCACCCCATGCTCGACATCTGGCAGGCGATCGTCGCCGACTTTTCCAACATCACCTCGCCGGCCGCGATGTCGGCGTTCGTCCAGGTGTTGATGATCGACATCATGCTGGCGGGCGACAATGCCATCGTCGTCGGCGCGCTCGCCGCGGGCCTGCCCGCCGACCAGCGCAAGAAGGTCATCCTGATCGGCATCGTCGCGGCGCTGGTGCTGCGCATCATCTTCGCGCTGCTGGTGACGCAGCTGATGCAGATCGTCGGGCTGGTGTTCGCCGGCGGCCTGCTCCTGCTCTGGGTGTCGTGGCGCATGTACCGCGACCTGCACCCGGCGAAGGCCGGCGAGAGCAGCGGCTCGCCCGAGATCGCCGGCGACGAGCATTCGGGGCTGAAGCCCGCCAAGAGCTTCGCCAGCGCCGCCTGGGCGGTCGCCGTCGCCGACGTGTCGATGAGCCTCGACAACGTGCTGGCGGTCGCCGGTGCCGCGCGCGACCATCCCGGCATCCTCATCGTCGGCCTGCTGCTGTCGGTGGCGCTGATGGGTGTCGCCGCCAATTTCCTGGCCCGCTACATCGAGCGCTACCGCTGGATCGCCTATGTCGGCCTGCTCGTCATCATCTACGTCGCCGGCAAGATGATCTACGACGGCTTCGTCGATCCTTCGCTCGGCGTCGGCCAGTTCCTGCGCTAGGCCGAAAAAAAGCCGGGCCCGAAAGGCCCGGCTCGAAAGGAGCACTCCCACGTGCTTGACCCCATGTGTCCCATAAAGCGGACGCGCGGGCAAACGGCTTTTCGGGACGTCTGCGCATCGACCTAGGGGATCAGGATCGTCGATCCGGTCGTCGCGCGCGCCTCGAGGTCGCGGTGCGCCTGTGCGGCGTCCCCGAGCGCGTAGCTCTGGTCGATGCGCACCTTGAGCTTGCCCGAAGCGACCATGTCGAACAGCCGGGCGCTGCCGGCGTCGACCTCGGCGCGCGTCGCATAATAGTCGAACAAGGTCGGGCGGGTGGCGAACAGCGAGCCCTTGCGCGCCAGGATCGCGAAGTCGACCGCCCCGACCGGCCCGCTGGCGTTGCCGTAGGAGATCAGCAGCCCGCGACGCTGCAGGCTGTCGAGCGAGGCGTCGAAGGTGGCGCGGCCGACGCCGTCGATGGCGACGCGCACGCCGGCGCCGCCGGTGAGTTCGCGCACGCGCGGCGCGATCGCCTCGCGATCGTAGAAGATGATCTCGTCGGCGCCGTGCGCCCGGGCGAGCTCGGCCTTGGCCTCGCTGCCCGTCGTGCCGATCACCCGGGCGCCGATTGCCTTCAGCCATTGCACGAGCAGCAGTCCGACGCCGCCGGCGGCGGCGTGGACGAGCACCGTCTCGCCGGCCTGCACCCTGGCGCAGCGCTCGACGAGGAATTCGGCGGTGCAGCCCTTGAGCATCACCGCGGCGGCGGTGCGATCGTCGATCGCGTCGGGCAGCTTCACCAGATTTGGCACGCCGATCAGCCGGTGCGTCGCATAGGCGCCGGGCTTGTTGCCGAAATAGGCGACGCGGTCGCCCACCGCGACGCCGTCGACGCCATCGCCGACCGCCTCGACGACGCCCGCCGCCTCGACGCCGAGGCCGCCCGGCAGCGGCATCGGGTAGAGGCCGGTGCGGAAATAGGTGTCGATATAGTTGAGCCCGATCGCCGTCTGGCGCAGCCGCACCTCGCCGGCGCCCGGCGCCCCGACCTCCTCCTCGACCCATTCGATGACCTCGGGGCCGCCGGTCCGGCGGATCGTCGCGATGCGGGCGTTGACCATCGTCAGTCTCCCAGGATTTTCTGCATGAACACCAGGTCGAGCCAGCGGTCGAACTTCCGGCCGACCTCGCGCATCCGCCCCGCCTCGACGAAGCCCGCGGCGCGGTGGAAGGCGAGGCTGCCTTCGTTCGCCGCGTCGACGCCGCCGATCATCACGTGATGGCGGCGGCGCCGGGCCTCGGCGACGATGGCGTCGAGCAGCAAGCGCCCGACGCCCCGCCCGCGCGCGGCGGCGGCGACATAGACCGAATGCTCGACGGTACGCGCATAGGCGGGGCGGTCGCGAAAGCGCCCGAAGCTCGAAAAGCCGATCGTCTCGCCGCCGGCTTCGGCGACGAGCAGCGGCCAGCCGCCCGCCTGCTTGGCGTCGAACCACGCCGCCAGCTTGGCGGCGTCCCACGGCTCATATTCGTACCAGGCGGTCGAGGTCAGGATCGCGTCGTTGACGATCGCCAGGATCGCCGGGCGGTCGCGCGCCAGCTCGGCCGGCCGGACGATCATCGCTTCATCTGCGCCAGCTGCGCACCCATCATCTGGTGGAGCAGATTGATCGCCTTCAACGGCCGCACCATCACCTTGAAGTCGGCGATCAGCCCGGCATCGTTCCATTCGATGATGTCGACGCCGTTGATCGCGATGCCGTCGATCTCGGTCTCGAACTCGAGCACCGCGCCGCGGTCGCTGGTGAACTCGCGCGTATAGCGAAAGCCCTCGCCGCCGAGCACGACGAACGCCGCCGACAGATAGGCGAAGGTCACCGCCTTGCCGGCCTGCGGCGTGTGCACCACCGGCGATCTGAACACGCAGTCGTCGGCGAGCATTGCCTGCAGCTCGGCGACGTCATGGCTGCGCGTATAGGCGTACCAGCGCTCGAGCGGGGCGCGGTCGATCATGCCAGATGGCGCCCGAAGAAGGCGGCGGTGCGATCGTCGGCTTGCTGCGCGCAGGATTCGACGCGCGAGGTGCCGCCGACGCGGGCGAAGGCATGGTCGGCGTCATAGTCGTGCAGCGTGACATGCGCATTGGCCGCGAGCCCGGCGTGGATCTGCGCCTGCGCCTCGGGCGGCACGAACTTGTCGAGCCTGGCGATGTGGATCATCAGCGGCTTGGCGATCGCGTGGCTCTCGCCCAGCCGATCCTGGATGCCGACGCCATAATAGGCGACCGTGGCGTCGCTGTCGGTGCGCGCGGCGGCCAGATAGGCGAGCAGCCCGCCGAGGCAGAAGCCGACGACTCCGACCTTCCCCGAACATTCGGGCCGCGCGCGTACCGCGCGCAGCGACGCCTCGATGTCCTCGATACCCTTGTCGACGTTGAACAGCCCGAACAGCTCGAACGCGCGCTTCCACTCGGCCTCGCTCTTGTCGGTGAGCTCGATCCCCGGCTCGATCCGCCAGAACAGGTCGGGCGCGAAGGCGACATAGCCCTTCGCCGCCCAGTCGTCGCACATCTGACGGATGCCGGCGTTGACGCCGAAAATCTCCTGGACGACGACGATCCCCGGCCCGGTGCCGCCCGCCGGCAGCGCCAGATAGCCGCCGAAGCTGCCCGATCCGTCGATGGCCTTGATGTCGATGCGCTCGCCCATGTCTCTCTCCTACAGCAGTGCCGCGCCTTCGTGCGCGAGCAGCCAGTCCTTGGTCTTGGGGCCGTCGCCCCCCGAATAAAAGCCGAAGCTGCCGTCGCTGCCGATGACGCGGTGGCACGGCACGATGATCGGCAGGGGATTGGCGCCGCACGCCTGCCCGAAGGCGCGCGGCGACGAGCCGGTCTGCGCGGCGAGCGCGCCATAGCTGGCGGTGGTGCCATAGGGGATGGCGATCATCGCGTCGCGCGCCGCCTGCGCCTCGGGCGTCGCGGCGGCGGCGAGCGGCAGGTCGAAGTGCCGGCGTTCGCGCGCGAAATAGGCGCGCAGCTGGGCGATGGCGTCGCGCAGCAGCGGCGTGATCGCGCCCGCGTCGCCATGGCGCCACGACAGCGCGGCGATCCGGCCGTCGCGTTCGACGACGGTCAGCCGGCCGATCGGGCTGTCGAAGCTTGCCGCAGGCATTCGCGCTCCTTCCCCGCTTCCCTAGCAGCGGCTAGACTGGCGGCTCAAGCGGCAAGGGAGCGGCGGACATGAAGGTGACGATCGACATCGACTGCACGCCCGAGGAGGCGCGCGCCTTCATGGGGCTCCCCGACCTCGCGCCGGTCCATGCCGCCTATATCGATCGCATGACGTCGTTCGTCAGCGAGGGGCTGACCGCCGCCGACGTCGAGAAGATGATGCGCTCGTGGATGCCGGGCATGGCCGAGGGCATGGAACAGTGGCGCAACGCCTTCTGGTCGGCTGCCTCGGGCGGCAAGCCGCAGGGCTGACGCTGAGCCGCCGCGACACGATCTACGCGCTGTCGTCGGGGCGCCCGCCGGCGGGCGTCGCGGTGGTGCGGCTGTCGGGGCCGCGCGCGCTGGCGGTGCTCGAGAGCCTGGCGGGCCGGGCGATCGCGCCGCGTGTCGCGACGCTCGCCGCGCTGCGCGACCCGTCCGACGGCGAGCTGATCGACCGCGCGCTGGTGCTGGGCTTTCCGGCGCCCGCCAGCTTCACCGGCGAGGATGTCGCCGAGCTTCACGTCCATGGCGGCGTCGCGGTGGTCGAGGCGCTGCTGCGCGCGCTCGGTCGCATCGCCGGGCTGCGGCTCGCCGCGCCGGGCGAGTTCAGCCGCCGCGCCTTCGACAACGGCAAGCTCGACCTGACGCAGGCCGAGGGGCTGGCCGACCTGATCGCGGCGCAGACCGAGGCGCAGCGGCGGCTGGCGCTGGCGCAGGCCGGCGGGCTGCTGCGCGACCGCGCCGAGCGCTGGCGGGCGGCGATCGTCAGGCTGCTGGCGCTCGTCGAGGCCGAGATCGACTTCAGCGACGAGGACGACGTCGACGCCGGCAGCGACCGCGTCGCGATCGCCGCGTTGCGCGCCGACATCGCCCATGTGCTCGACGATGCGCGCGTCGGCGAACGGCTGCGCGACGGACTGGCGATCGCGGTGATCGGCGCGCCCAACGTGGGGAAGTCGAGCCTGATCAATGCCTTGGCGCGCCGCGACGTGGCGATCGTCTCCGAGATCGCCGGGACGACGCGCGACACGATCGAGGTGGCGCTCGATCTCGGCGGCGTGCCGGCGACGTTGATCGACACCGCCGGGCTGCGCGATACCGACGATCCGGTCGAGGCCGAGGGCATCCGCCGCGCCCGCGCCCGGGCGGCGAGCGCCGACCTGGTGCTGCACGTCAGCGACCGTGTCGACGGCGCCGCCGACGGCCAGCGGGTCGTCAACAAGATCGATTCTGCCGGGCTGGCGCCGGGCCACCGCGGCGGCGTCCTCTACCTGTCGGCGACGACCGGGGCGGGGCTCGACACGCTCGAGGCCTGGCTGATCGACTGGGCGGCGAACGCGACGCGGACCGACGAGCCGCCGCTAATCGCCCGCGCCCGGCACCGCGCGGCGCTTGCCGAGGCGGTGGCGCGACTCGACGAGGCGCTTGCCGAGCCCGACGCGGTGCTCCACGCCGAAAGCCTGCGGCTCGCGGCGCGCGCGCTCGGGCGGGTGACCGGCATGGTCGATGTCGAGGAGCTGCTCGGCGAGATTTTCGGGCGCTTCTGTATCGGCAAGTGACGTTTCACGTGAAACAGTCTTTTGACAGCGCGGCGCGGCGTTACTAGCTAGCCGGCATGCGCGCCTATGATGTCATCGTGGTCGGGGGCGGCCATGCCGGATGCGAAGCCGCCGCTGCGGCGGCGCGGCTCGGCGCGCGCGTCGCGCTGGTCACGCACCGTGCCGACCGCATCGGCGAGATGTCGTGCAATCCGGCGATCGGCGGGCTCGGCAAGGGCCATCTGGTGCGCGAGGTCGACGCGCTCGACGGGCTGATGGGCCGTGCCGCCGATGCCGCCGGCATCCAGTTCCGCCTGCTCAACCGCCGCAAGGGACCCGCGGTGCAGGGGCCGCGCGCGCAGGCGGACCGCAAGCTCTACGCCCGGGCGATGCAGGCGCTGCTCGCCGCGCAGCCGGGTCTCGCGATCGTCGAAGCCGCCGTCGAGGACCTCGTCGTCGCCGGCGGGCGGGTGGGCGGAGTCCTCCTCGGTGACGGCCGCGAGCTCACCGCGGGGGCGGTGGTGTTGACGACGGGCACCTTCCTGTCCGGCGTGATGCATATCGGCGAGGCGCAGACGCCGGGCGGGCGCGTCGGCGACCCGGCGGCGATCGGGCTGGCGAAGCGGCTGCGCGGCCTCGGGCTGCCCGTCGGGCGCCTGAAGACCGGGACGCCGCCGCGGCTCGACGGGCGGACGATCGACTGGGCCGGCCTCGACATGCAGCCCGGCGACGCGGCGCCGGTCGCCTTTTCGGCGCTGACGACGCGGCTGGCCAATCCGCAGGTGCCGTGCGGCGTCACCCGGACGACGACGGCGGCGCATGACGTCATTCGCGCCAACATCCACCGCGCGCCGATGTATGCCGGCCGCATCGACGGCGTCGGTCCGCGCTATTGCCCGTCGGTCGAAGACAAGGTGATGCGCTTCGGCGACCGCGACGGCCACCAGATCTTCCTCGAACCCGAGGGGCTCGACGATCCGCTGATCTACCCCAACGGCATCTCGACCTCGCTGCCGCTCGACGTCCAGCAGGCGTTTCTCGCCTGCATTCCGGGGCTCGAGCGGGTGCGCATCGCGCGGCCGGGCTATGCGATCGAATATGATTATGTCGACCCGCGCGCGCTCGACGCGACGCTGCGGCTGGTGGCGCTCGACGGTCTCTATCTCGCCGGCCAGATCAACGGCACCACCGGCTATGAGGAGGCCGCGGCGCAGGGGCTGCTGGCCGGACTCAACGCGGCGCTCAGCGCGGCGGGCAGCGCGCCGTTCCGGCTCGACCGCGCCGATTCCTATCTCGGCGTGATGGTCGATGACCTGACGACGCAAGGCGTCAGCGAACCGTATCGGATGTTCACCTCGCGCGCCGAATACCGGCTGCGGCTGCGCGCCGACAACGCCGACCGGCGGCTGACGGCGCGCGGGCTGGCGCTCGGCTGCGTCGGCGGCGCGCGCGCCGAGCTGTTCGCGGCGCGCGCGGCGCAGCTCGACGAGGCGCGCCGGCTCGCCGAGGCGGCGACGGCGACCCCGGCGGCGCTTGCCCGTGCCGGGATCGCCGTCCGGCAGGACGGCGTCGTCCGGAGCGCCTTCGAATGGATGCGCTATCCCGAGATCGGCTGGCGGCGCGCCGCGGAACTCTGGCCGGCGCTGCGCTCGGTTCCCCTCGCCATCGGCGAGGTGGTCGAAATCGACGCGCGCTATGCCACCTACATCGAGCGGCAGGACGGCGACGTCGACGCGTTCCGCCGCGACGAAGCGCTGAGACTGCCCGACGATCTCGATTTCGCCGGCGTCGGCGGGCTGTCGAACGAGATGGTCGAGCGGCTGACGCGCGCGCGGCCGGCGACACTCGGCCAGGCGGCGCGAGTCGCGGGCGTAACGCCATCGGCACTGACCGCGCTGCTCGTGCACGTGCGCCGGGCCGCATGAGCTACGCACGCGAGCAGTTCGCGGCGGAGTTCGACGTTTCACGTGAAACACTCGCCCGGCTCGACCGCTATGCCGAATTGCTCGTCGACTGGCAGGGGCGGATGAACCTCGTCGGGCCGTCGACGCTGCCCGACCTGTGGCAACGCCATTTCCGCGACTCGGCGCAGCTGGCGAGCCTGGCGCCACCGCTCGGCCACAAGGCGGTCTGGCTCGATATCGGCGCCGGCGGCGGCTTTCCGGGGCTGGTGCTCGCCGCGCTCGGCGCCGGCGAAATCCACCTCGTCGAATCGATCGGCAAGAAATGCCGCTTCCTGCAGGCGGTCGTCGACGAGCTGCACCTGGCCGACGCCGTCGTCCATCATGCGCGCGTCGAGGCGATTCCGCGCTTTCGCGCCGACGTGATCACCGCGCGCGCCTGCGCCAATCTCGCACAGTTGTTTGACTGGGGGCTCCGGTTCGCGGCATCATCGACGCTGTGGCTGCTGCCCAAGGGGGCGGCGGTCGACGAGGAGCTGGCGGCAGCGCGCAGGGCCTGGCTGTTCGAGGCCGACCTGGTGCCGAGCCGCACCGATGAGCGCGGGCGGATCGTGGTGGCGAGAGGGGTTAGACGCAGATGACGACGATCGCGATCGCCAACCAGAAGGGCGGCGTCGGCAAGACCACCACCGCGATCAACCTGGCTACCGGCCTCGCCGCGGCTGGCAAGCGCGTCCTGCTCATCGATCTCGACCCGCAAGGCAATGCCTCGACCGGTCTCGGCGTCGACCGCGCCGCGCGCGAATGTTCGAGCTACGATCTGCTGCTCGGCGAGGCGAGCATCGACGAGGCGGCGCAGCCGTCGCGCATTCCCAATCTGTCGGTGGTTCCGTCGACGGTCGACCTGTCGGGGGCCGAGATCGAGCTGGTCGGGGTCGACGCGCGCATGCGGCGGCTGTCGAACGTTCTCGACGGCGACACCGGGCATGATTTCATCATCATCGACTGCCCGCCGTCGCTCGGGCTGCTGACGCTCAACGCGCTGGTCGCGGCCGAGTCGGTGATCGTGCCGCTGCAGTGCGAATTCTTCGCGCTCGAAGGGCTGACGCAGCTGCTGCAGACCGTCGATCGCGTGCGCGAGAAGTTCAACGCGCGGCTCGACATCCTGGGCGTGGTGCTGACGATGTACGATCGCCGCAACCGGCTGTCCGAACAGGTCGCCGCCGACGTCCGCGCCTGCCTCGGCGCGACGGTGTTCGAGACGGTGGTGCCGCGCAACGTGCGGCTGTCGGAGGCGCCGAGCCACGGGCTGCCGGCGCTGCTCTACGACCATCGCTGCCCCGGCTCGGAGGCCTATATCGCGCTGGCGCGCGAACTGCTCGACCGGCTGAACCCGCGCGCCCGTGCCGCCTGACATCCTGGGGGGATCCGACGACGTGAACGACAAGAAGCGTTCGGGGCTGGGCCGCGGGCTCGCCGCGCTGCTCGAGGAGATCGGCGGACCGGGGGCGGGGCCGCCCAAGGCCGGCGGCAAGCCGGGGCAGGGCTGGACGACGATCCCGACGATCGACATCCGCCCCAATCCGCGCCAGCCGCGGCGGCGCTTCGACGATGCCGACATGCAGGAACTGATCGCGTCGGTGAAGGTCAACGGCCTGGTCCAGCCGATCCTCGTGCGGCCCGTCGGCCATTGGTACGAGATCGTCGCCGGCGAGCGGCGCTGGCGCGCGGCGCAGGCAGCGCAGATCCACGACATGCCGGTGGTGGTGCGCGAACTCGACGAGCAGACCGCCTTCGAGATCGCGATCGTCGAGAACGTCCAGCGCGCCGACCTCAATCCCGTCGAGGAGGCCGAGGGCTACCAGCGGTTGCACGACGAGTTCGGCAACAGCCAGGAAGGCATCGCGGCGGCGACGGGCAAGTCGCGCAGCCATGTCGCCAACCTCATGCGCCTGCTCAAGCTGCCCGCGCCGGTACTCGACAAGGTGCGCGAGGGCGCGCTGTCGATGGGCCATGCGCGCGCGCTGATCGGCCAGGACGGCGCCGAGGCGCTCGCCGACATCGTCATCGCGCGCGGCCTGACCGTGCGCGAGACCGAAGCGCTGGTCGCCAGCGAGGCTGGCCGTGAACGCGCGGCGCGGCCGCGGGCGGTGTCGGGCGGCGGCTACAAGGATCCCGACACCCAGGCGCTCGAGCGCGCGCTGTCCGATTCGGTCGGGCTGAAGGTGACGATCGACGGCAGCGGCGTGGCCGGTCGCATCGTCATCGACTATGCCACGCTCGACCAGCTCGACATGGTGGCGCAGCGGCTGAGCGGCGGCCGCTTCTGACGTTTCACGTGAAACAGCTCAGCGCTGGCCCATCGCGGCGATCGCCAGCATCGCCTGCGCCGCGAGCACGTCGCCGGCCGTGCCGCTCTTCTTGATCTCGCGCTCGGCGACGAGCAGCCGGTCGAGCGCGTGGCGCAGCATCGGCTCGCGCCAGCGCTGAAGCTGCGCGGCGACGCGCTCCTTGTCCTTCCAGAAGATCGGCGGCCGCGCGCCCTCGACCGCCGCCTGCGGGCTCGCGCCGCCGTCGACCGCGGCGCGTAGGTCGGCGAGCAGCCACAGCCGCCGCGCCACCGCGCGGATCTGCGCGATGCCGGCGATGCCCTGGCCCGACAATTTGGCGATCTGGCGGTCGGCCTGCGCCGCGCGACCGCTCGCCACCGCCTCGACCAGGGGTCCGAAATCGGCGTCGTCGACCGACGCGCCCACCGCCGCCAGGTCCTCGATGGTGAGCTTGTGCGGCCGGTCGGGCGCCGCGTCGACGTAGAGCGCCAGCTTCTCGAGCTCGCGGCGCATCAGCCGGCGGTCGTTGTTGCAGGCGGCGGCGAGCCGCGGCGCGACGTCGCGCGCCAGCTGGAGGCCGACCTCGGCGGCGATCGCCTCGACGTTGCGCCCGCCGTCGCGCGCATCGCCTTCATAGCTGATGACGCCGAGCGCATTATCGGCCGCCTCGACCGCGGCGAGCAGTTTCGAGCCCTTCCGGAGATTGCCCGCCACCATCACCACCGGATTGCCCGCCGCGGGCGCGCCGAGCAGCAGCGTCACCGCCTCGAGGCTCTCGTCGCCGGCGCCGTCGATGCGGATGACCCGCTTGTCGCCGAACATCGACACCGACGCCGCCTCGTCGGGCAGCCGGCCGGGATCTTCCTTGAGCGTCGCCGGCGCCAGCAGCACGATCTCGCCGCCATGTTGGCGCGCGAGCTTCAAAGCGAGATCGGCCGATGCGGCCTCGTCGGCGCCGTGGAACAACGTCAGGCGGACGTCGGGGCCGATGCGCTCGGGGGCATAGCCCTTGTCGGCGCGCAGGCTCTTCATGGGGTCGGTCGCGGCGCCTGAAGTTCGGGCGTGGTGCGCGCCAGCAGCGCCAGCCGCGTGCCGATCTGTTCGGCGAGGTCGACCGCCAGCCGTTCGAGTGCGCTGTTTTCGGCGGCGATGACGGCAAAGTCGGACGAGCGAACGACGTCGATGCCGGCGTCGCTGCGCGCGGTCGCGTCGAGCAGCGTGCGCGTGCCGTCGGAACTCACCAGCCGATAGCGTGCGCGCAAGGTCCGGCGTTCGCGGGTGATCGAATCGTCGCCGCGGATCCCGAAGCCTTCGATCGAATCGTCGAGCTCGACCTCGAGCCGGTAGCGCGTGGTGCCCGAGCCTGCGCCGCCGAGCCGGTCCTGCAGCGCATTGCGGATCAGGAAGCCGGCGCGGTCGGGGATCGGCGCCACCTCGATGCTCGCCATCGCCTGCGCCGCCGCGCTGCGCGCGCCGCCCTGATAGACGGGCTGCAGCCCGCACGATGCCAGCGCCAGCGCAGCGCCGACTACCGAGGCGCGCAGCATCATCACGCGACGAGGTTCACGAGCCGGTCGGGCACGACGATCACCTTCTTCGGCGGCTTGCCGTCGAGCGCGCGAACGACCTTGTCGAGCGCCAGCACCTGCGCCTCGACCGCCTCGCGCGCCAGGCCCTTGGGAAGCTCGATGGTGTCGCGCAGCTTGCCGTTGATCTGCACCGCCACGGTCACGCTGTCCTCGACGAGCAGCGCCGGGTCGGCGACCGGCCAGGGCGCGGTGGCGACGAGGCCGTCCTGCCCGAGCGCCGCCCAGGCCTCTTCGGCGAGGTGCGGCACCATCGGCGCCACCAGCTTGACGAGGTCGACGATACCCGTGCGCCGCGCCGCCGACGGCGGCGCCTTCTCGAGCGCGTTGACCAGCTCGTAGAGGCGGGCGACGGCCTTGTTGAAGTGCAGCGCATCGATATCGGCGGAGACGCCGGCGATTGTCTTGTGGACCAGCCGCGTCAGCGCCGCATCGTCGCCCGCCGCCGCGGAATCGCAGCCGTCGACGAGCCGCCAGACGCGCTGGACGAAGCGCCAGGCGCCCTCGATGCCGGCCTCGGACCAGGCGAGGTCGCGCTCGGGCGGCGAGTCCGACAGCATGAACCAGCGCACCGCGTCGGCGCCGTACTGCTCGAGGATCGGCGTCGGGTCGATGACGTTCTTCTTCGACTTCGACATCTTTTCGGTGCGGCCGACGGCGACCGGCCGGCCCGACGCGATCTCGACGACGCCATCGCCGCTGCGACGGACCGCAGCGGGTTCGATCCACTGGCCGTCGGCGTCGCGATAGGTCTCGTGCGTCACCATTCCCTGCGTGAACAGCGAGGCGAAGGGCTCGGCGATGTCGAGCTTGCCGATGTGCTGGAGGGCGCGCGTCCAGAAGCGCGCGTAGAGCAGATGGAGGATCGCATGCTCGACGCCGCCGATATACTGCCCGACGGGCAGCCAGCTCTCGGCCATCGCCTTGTCGAACGGCCTGTCGTCGGGCTGCGATGCGAAGCGGATGAAATACCAGGAGGAATCGGCGAAGGTATCGAGCGTGTCGGTCTCGCGCACCGCCGGCTGGCCGCAGCTCGGGCAGTCGACATGCTTCCAGGTCGGATGGCGGTCGAGCGGGTTGCCGGGGACGTCGAAGGTGACGTCGTCGGGCAGCACCACCGGCAGCTGCGCCTTCGGGACGCCGACGGGGCCGCAGGCGTCGCAATGAATGATCGGGATCGGCGTGCCCCAATAGCGCTGGCGCGAGACGCCCCAGTCGCGCAGCCGATAGACGGTCGTGCCCTCGCCCCAGCCGCCCGCTTCGGCGCGGCGGATGACCTCGGCCTTGGCGGCCTCGACGTCGAGCCCGTCGAGGAAGTCCGAATTCACGATGCGGCCGGGGCCGGTATAGGCCTCGTCGCCGACGAAGACCGGATCGGTCTCGTCGCCGGCCGAGACGACGCGGCGCACCGACAGGCGATATTTGCGCGCGAAATCGAGGTCGCGCTGGTCGTGCGCCGGCACTCCCATGACGGCGCCGGTGCCATAGTCCATCAGCACGAAATTGGCGATGTAGACGGGCAGCGCCAGGCCGGCGTCGAAGGGATGCGCGACGGTGAAGCCGGTATCGAAGCCGAGCTTCTCGGCGGTGTCGAGTTCGGCGGCCGTGGTGCCGCCGAGCTTGCAGCGCTCGATGAAGGCGGCGGCCTCGGCGTTGCCGGCGGCGATCGCCTGCGCGACCGGGTGATCGGCGGCGACCGCGACGAAGCTCGCGCCGAAAATGGTGTCGGGGCGCGTCGAATAGACCTCGATCGGCGTCGCGAAGGGCGCGTTGGGCGCGAAGCTGAAGCGCACCCCCCGGCTGCGGCCGATCCAGTTCTCCTGCATCGTCCTGACCTTCTCCGGCCAGTCGTCGAGCCCCTTGAGCCCGTCGAGCAGCTCGTCGGCGAACTGGGTGATCTTGAGGAACCACTGGCTGAGCTTGCGGCGCTCGACGAGCGCGCCCGAGCGCCAGCCGCGGCCGTCGATCACCTGCTCGTTGGCGAGCACGGTCATGTCGACCGGGTCCCAGTTGACCGCGCTCTCGCGGCGGTAGACGAGGCCCGCCGCGTAGAAATCGAGGAACAGCGCCTGCTCGTGGCCATAATAGGCGGGGTCGCAGGTCGCCAGCTCGCGCGACCAGTCGATCGCGAAGCCGATGCCCTTCAGCTGCTCGCGCATCGCGGCGATGTTCGCCCAGGTCCAGGCGCCGGGGTGGGTCTTCTTCTCGAAGGCGGCATTCTCGGCGGGCATGCCGAAGGCGTCCCAGCCCATCGGGTGCAGCACCTCGAAGCCCTGCGCGCGGCGCGCGCGCGCCAGCACGTCGCCCATCGTGTAGTTGCGCACATGTCCCATGTGGATGCGTCCCGACGGATAGGGAAACATCTCGAGCACATAGGCCTTGGGCTTGGGCGAACCATCGTCGGCGCGGAAGGTCTGGCGTTCCTCCCACAGCCGTTGCCAGCGACCGTCGGCCGCTTTGGGATTAAACCGCGATGTCAATTACTTAACCCTCGATAGCGGCGCGGCGGAGGTCCCGGGCCTTGGCGAGGATGGTTTCCTCGAGCTTCTGCACCGTGCCGGCGCGCACCGGCGCGTCGAGCCAGGCGCCGCCCTTGTTCTCCTGCCGCACCGCCGACACGCGGATCGCATCGGCGCGCAGATCCTGGTCGAGGATGAACACGCTGACCTTGACGCGCTCGCCCGGCGCCTGCGGGTTGGCGTACCAGTCGGTGACGATGACGCCGCCGTTCGAATCGGTCTGCGCCATCGGCATGAAGGCGAGCGTTTCGAGCGCGGCGCGCCACAGATAGGCGTTGACGCCGATCGTCGCGACGCGCGCCGCGGCGATGTCGGGGTTGGCGCGCTCCTTGCTGCCGCCGCAGGCGGCGACGAGGCAGGCGGCGACTGCCACGCCGATGATGCGGACCGGTTTCGTCACTGTGCGGGCTCTCCAAAAATCGCTCGGCGCGTTATAGGGCGCTGGCGCCCCTCGCGCAAAGCCCGGAATTATTGTGGGCTTCGGGCAACAGCTTGCATCGATTCATGCGATGCGACGTTGCGACTCCCGACGAGGGTCTGTCCGAGTCTGCTACGTATAATTATATGCTGAGTCCCAAGTGCCGTTAACAAGGGCACGCGGGGTTGGACAAAGGACGGGCGGTGGCGCGGAGTTTCGCGACAGGGTTGGTGATGGCGGCGCTGCTCACGGCGTCGGCGACGGCCCATGCGAATCCGACTCCCGCCAAGACCAGCGCCGCCGGCGCGGCGCTCAAGGCCAAGAAACCCGCGAAGGCGAAGGTCGTCGCCGAGAGCGCCGTCACCGAAAAGCTTCGCGCCGGTTCGCTCGGCTCGTTCACGCCGTCGCTCGTCGACCCGGCGCGCAGCGCCGCGATCCGCGCGCAGGCGGTCGAGCGCTCGTTTCGCTTCACGCCGTCGGGCAAGAGCGACCGCAAGGCGCTGACGCTCGGCCTGACCTCGCGCGTCGTCGCGCCCACCGCGACCACGCGCACCGCGGTCGCGTCGGCGGCGATCGATGGGCTGACGCCGTCGGGCTATAATCTCGGCGTGTCGGTCGGCTACCAGGGCTTCTCGGTGTCGGGCGGCTACAGCCGGCTGGAAAGCGGGTTGATCGGCCCGGTGCGCGAAGGCGTCGACCTCGGCCTCAGCTACCGCGGCAGCCGCTGGAAGGCGAGCCTGCAGGCGACCGGCGAGCTGCCGTCGCATCTCGACGCGAACGAGGCGCTGCTGCTCGACAAGCGCTATGCGCTCGAGCTCGGCGGCGCCTATGCGGTCACCCCGCGGCTGTCGCTGCAGGGCGGCATGCGCTACCAGCTGATCACGCCGCTCGATCCGCGCCTGACCGACGATCGCGAGGATCCGTCGGTCTACCTCGGCACCTCGTTCCGCTTCTAAGCGCGGCGCTTCGCCCGAGATAATTCGGTCCCGGCCGCCGTTCGGGCAAACTTTCGTGCGTTTGCTTTGTTGGAAGCGAGGGCGCACGCTCGCGGCGCCATCCTTCGGGCAGGAATTTCTCATGGCCGCCACCGCGCATCTCAACCATATCGGCACCGCGGTACCGCCGCACGACATCCACCAGGCGTTCGTCGGCCTGGTCGAAAGCTTCATTCCCGAACGGCGCGAGCAGATCCTGTTCAAGCGGATGGTCAGCCGCGCCGACATCGATCACCGCTATTCGCACTTCGCCCCCGATCCCGACGTCGGCGGCGACACCGAAGGCTTCTACCGCGTCGACAAATTCCCCGGCACCGCCGCGCGCATGGCGCGCTACGAGCGCTTCGCGCCCGAGCTGGCCTGCCAGGCGATCGACGCGCTCGGCAACGTCGACCGCAGCGCGATCACGCATATCGTCGTCGCCTCCTGCACCGGCTTCATCGCGCCGGGACTCGACCAGATGATCGTCACCAGGGCGGGGCTCAACCCGTCGGTCGAGCGCACCGTCGTCGGCTTCATGGGCTGCTACGCCGCGGTCAACTCGTTGCGGCTGGCGCATCATTTCGTACGGTCCGACCCGCAGGCCCGCGTGCTGGTGGTCAATCTCGAACTGTGCACCTTGCATTTCCAGCAGACCCCCGAGCTCGAGAAGCTGCTGTCGATGCTGCTGTTCGGCGATGGCGCCGCGGCGGCGCTGGTGACCGCCGAGCCAGAAGGCCTGGCGCTCATCGACTTCAAGCCGGTGGCGATCGAGGGCAGCGCCGAGGCGATCACCTGGCGGATCGGCGACGGCGGCTTCGACATGCATCTGTCGGGCGAGGTGCCGCAGCGCATCGGCGGCGCGCTGAAAAGCGAGCTGCAGCGCAACGACGCGAACGGCATCCTGCGCGGTCGGCGCCCCGACGACTATGACACCTATGCCGTCCACGCCGGCGGCCGCACCATCCTCGACGCGGTCGAACAGGGGTTCGAGCTGAGCAAGGACAGCCTGCGCTGGTCGCGCGGCGTGCTGCGCGACTTCGGCAACATGAGCTCGGCGACGCTGATGTTCGTGCTCGACCGGCTGATGCGCGCCGGCGAGGGGAACCGGGGGCTCGGCATGGCGTTCGGGCCCGGCCTCGCCGCCGAGACCTTCCGCTTCGAGCGCGCAAGCTAGCGAGGGCGGCTCGGTGCCCGACCTGCGCAGGCGCAGCTTCGCAGCCGAATGGATGGATGATCCCGCGGTCGACGAGGCGACGTTCCGCGACTGCCTGACCGACCTCGCCGCCGTCAACCGCTGGACGATGGCGCGGCCGCCGACGCTGGCCTGGCTGGCGCGCGCGACGCGCGACCTGCCGCGCGGCAGCCGCTTCACGCTGGTCGACGTCGGCTCGGGCCAGGGCGACATGCTGCGGGCGATCCATCGCTGGGCGACGAAGCGCGGGCTGGTGCCCGAGCTGACCGGCATCGACCTCAGCCCATGGAGCGCGACGTCGGCGCTCGCGGTGACGCCGACCGACATGGCGATCGACTATCGCACCGGCGACGTCTTCGAGGCGCATTTCGAGCGAGCGCCCGATTTCGTCATCAGCTCGCTCGTCGCGCATCATCTCGACGACGACCAGCTCGTCGGCTTCCTGCGCTGGATGGAGGCGACCGCGCAGAAGGGCTGGTTCGTCAACGACCTGCATCGCCACGCGATCGCCTACCACGGCTTTTGCGCGCTGAGCGGCGCGATGCGCTGGCATCGCTTCGTGCGCCACGACGGACCGCTGTCGGTGGCGCGCGCCTTCCGGCGCGACGATTGGGAGCGGCTGATCGCGCGCGCCGGGCTCGACCGCGCCACCATCGCGCTGCACTGGAAACTGCCGTTTCGCCTGTGCGTCGGGCGGATCAGGTGACGGTCGTCGTCGGTGGCGGCCCGGCGGGCGCTGCCGCTGCCTGGCATCTCGCGCGCGCCGGCCATGCGGTCCGGCTGCTCGAGCGCGACAGCGCGCCGCGCGATCGCATCTGCGGCGAGTTCGTCAGCGTCGAGGCGCAGGCAGTGCTGCGGGCGATGGACATCGACCCCGCGGCGCTCGGCGCGCCGGCGATCGACCGGCTGCGACTGGTGAGCGGCGACCGCGTCGCCGAAGCGCCGCTGCCGTTCCGCGCGTACGGCCTGACCCGCAAGACGATGGACGCGGCGATGCTCGACCGCGCTGCCGGCGCCGGCGCGGTGATCGAGCGCGGCGTGACGGTGCGTGAGATCGGCGGGCTGAGGCTGGCGACCGATGCGGGCGCCATCGATGCCGCGCGGCTGGTCCTGGCGAGCGGCAAGCACGACGTCCGCGGCGCAAAGCGTGTTTCACGTGGAACGGTCACCGATCTCATCGGCTTCAAGAGCTATTTCCGGCTGGCCGCGGCGCCGGCGGCGGCGCTCGCGGGGCATATCGAGATCATGCTGTTCGCCGGCGGCTATGCCGGGCTGCAGCTGGTCGAGGGCGGCAGGGCCAATCTCTGCCTGCTCGTCGAGCGCCGACGCTTTGACGCGGCGGGCGGCTGGCCGGCGCTCCAGCAGCGGCTGCGCCGCGACTGTCGCCACCTCGGCGAGCGACTGGACGGCGCGGTCGAGCTGCTCGACCGGCCGCTCACCGTCGCGGGCGTGCCCTATGGCTTTCGTTATCGTCCGCGGCCCGACGATCTGCCGGCGCTGTACCGCGTCGGCGACCAGTGCGCGGTGGTTCCGTCCTTCTCGGGCGACGGCATGGCGATCGCGATGCACAGCGGACGCGCCGCCGCCGCGGCGATCGTCGCCGGCGTCGATGCGCGTGCGTTCCACGCGGCATGCCGCGCCGAATTCGCCGGGCAGATGCGGACGGCGCGGGCGCTGTATCGGCTCGGGCAGCCGGCGTGGCTGCAGCCGCTGATCGTCGAGGCGGCGAAGGCATGGCCGGGGCTGGCGACGCGGCTCGCGGCGTGGACGCGGATCCCGGGCGTCGGGTAGCCCCCGGGCTTCCCGTTGCGCCGCCCACGGCGGTTCAGCTCGCTAGAGGTCGAAGCGTTCCGCCCCCAGCGCGTCGATTTCCGAGGCGTCGTGGGTGACGTAGAGCATGGGGAGGCCGGTTTCGTCGCGCAGCCGGCGGATGAGCGCGAGGATTTCGTCGCGACGGGCGCGGTCGAGGTGCGAGAGCGGCTCGTCGAACAGCAGGACGCGCGGGTCGGCCAGCAGCGCGCGTCCGATCGCGACCCGCTGCGCCTCGCCGCCCGACAGGGTGGCGGGCCAGCGGTCGAGCAGATGGCCGATGCCGAGCAGATCGAGCGTCGGGGCGATGTCGTCGCCGCTACGTTGGCGCCCGTACAGCAGATTGGCACGCACCTTGAGGTGCGGGAACAGCCGGCGGTCCTGGAAAACATAGCCGATCCGGCGCCGCTCGGGCGGCAGGTTGACGCCGGCGGCGGCGTCGAACAGCGTCTCGCCGGCGATGGCGATGCGGCCGGCGTCGGGCCGGCCGAGCCCGGCGACAAGGTTGAGCAGCGTCGTCTTGCCGGCCCCCGACGGCGCGAACAGCGCGACGACCGCGGCGTCGCTCGCCAGGTCGACGTCGAGCGCGAGGTCGCCGAGCCGCTTCGAGACACGGACCTCAAAGCGCATCGTCGCCTCGGTGGCGGTTGGCACGGCGGACGAGCGTCTCGGAGACGAGCAGTGCGCCGAGCGACAGGATGATCGAGAGGATCGCCAGCCGCACCACCTGCGGCTCGGCGCCGGGGACCTGCAGCAGGCCGTAGATCGCCAGCGGCAGCGTCTGCGTCTCGCCGGGGATGCTCGACACGAAGGTGATGGTGGCGCCGAACTCGCCCATCGCCTTGGCGAAGCCGAGCACTGCCCCCGCCAGCACGCCGGGCAGCGACAGCGGCAGCGTCACGCTCGCGAAGGCGCGCCAGGGCGAGGCGCCGAGCGAGCGCGCGGCGCCGACGAGGCGGCGGTCGACCGCCTCGATCGACAGCCGCATCGCGCGCACCATCAGCGGCAGCGCCATCAACGCCGCCGCGAGCGCGGCACCGGTCCAGCGGAACAGCAGCGCGTCGCCGAGGAAGGCGAGCGGCCCGTTGCGCCCGAAGGCGATCAGCAGCAGATAGCCGACGACGACCGGCGGCAGGACGAGCGGCAGGTGGACGAGCGCGTCGAGCAGCAGCCGGCCGGGAAAGCGCCGCCGCGCCAGCAGCCAGGCGAGGCCATAGGCGACGGGCAGCACCGCGAGCATCGCCGCCAGCCCGACCTTGAGGCTGAGCAGCAGGGCCGCGATCTCGGTCTCGCTCAGCGTCACGGCAGCCTGAACCCGCGCGCCGCGAGCAGCGCGCGCGCCTTGCGCGACCCGAGAAAGGCATGGAAGGCGCGCGACTCGGCGCCGGCGCCGCGCGTGAGCAGCGCCGGATAGACGATCGGCGCATGGCTCGATCGCGGCACCATCCCCGCCACCGCGACCTTGCCGCTCGCCAGCGCGTCGGTGCGGTAGACGATGCCGGCATCGACGTCGCCGCGCTCGACGAACGCCAGCGCGGCGCGGACGTTCTCGGCGCGCGCCAGCCGCGCCTCGGCACGGTCCCAGTCGCCGAGCTGCGCGAGCGCGGCGCGGGCATAGCGGCCGACGGGCACCGCCTGCGGATCGCCGGTCGTCCAGCGTCGGCCGGGCCGCAGCAGCCGGGTGATGTCGAAGCCGCGCGCGACGGCGATGCGGCGCGCGCGGTCGGCAGGGACGACGACGACGAGATCGGTGGCGGCGACGAGGCGGCGGCTTCGCGCCACCGCGAGCCGCCGGCTGGCGAGATGGTCGGCCCATTCGACGTCGGCGGAGACGAAGACGCCGCCGGGCGCGCCGCGCTCGAGCTGCCGCGCCAGCGCCGAGGAGGCGCCGAACACCAGCAGCGGCCGCGGTCGCCCGCCGCCGGCATAGGCGTCGGCGACCGCGATCATCGCCTCGGTCAGGCTCGATGCCGCGTAGACGCGCGCGCGGTCGGCGGCGGCGGCCGGGGCCGCCAGCGCGAAGAGCCAGAGCAGGGCCAACATCACCGGACGCATGCGGTTCCTATGCGATGCGCCAAAGCGCCGGTCCAGCGCGTCACATTGAACCGTCTCCGTAATCGTGCGTTATTGCCCGTTGGCGCGGGGGTCGTTTCTTGCGCGACGCCGCCGCCTTATTGGCAATCGCAAGGGAGGAATCATTAGTGAAGACCATTCAGACGCTGCTCGCGGTCGCGAGCCTCAGCCTGCTCGCGGCTTGCGGTGGCCAGGGCGACGACGCTGCCGGCGACGCGGTTGCCGAGCAGGCGGATGCCACCGCCGACGCCATCGACGAGCAGGCCGACATGGCCGATGCGGCGGGCAACGAGGCGACCGCCGAGTCGCTCGAGGCGCAGGCCGACGCGACGCGCGAAGCCGGCGAAGCCCAGGAAGAGGCGATCGACGAAGCCGACGTCGTGACCACCGACGCGACGACGCCGCCGCCGGCGCAATAAGCCGCTTTCATTTCCTGACCACCTTGGGGCGCCCTTCGGGGCGCCCCTCTTATTTTCGCCCCATTTTGGGCCGGCGGGCCGACACCTTAAGCCATGTTTCTGTTCGACGGCGCCCAAAACCTGTGACAATGAAGGGGGTGTCCGCGGCCTGACGAGCCGCGCGGCGCGACGGGGAATGACGATGAGCATCCTGGCCGACGTACAGACGTTCGTCCGCGCCGTGCGCGACGCGCCCGACCTCACGTCGGTCGAAACGCTGATGGCCGATGCCGCGCGCGAATTCGGTTTCGACCATTATGGGCTGACGCATGTCGAGCGCACCGGTCACCGCGCCGCGCCGGTCTATCTCTCCAACTTCCCCGCCGCCTGGCTCGACGCGGTCACCACGCAGCTCTACGTGCACGATCCCGTGCTGGTGGCGAGCGAACGCTCGGCGGCCGCTTTCGCCTGGGAGGATCTGCCCGCGATCCTGCGCAAGCTGACCCAGAAGCAGAAGCACTATATGGAGGAAGCGAGGCGCAACGGCCTCGCCGAGGGCTTCACCGTGCCGCTGCACATCCCCGGCGAGGCGTCGGGCGTCTGCTCGTTCGCGACCAGCGGCAACCGCCCGCTGCCGCGCGCCTCGCTGCCGGCGGCGCAATATGTCAGCTGTTTCGCCTTCGAGGCGGTGCGCAGCCTGGTGCTCGCCGCGCCGGCCGCCGCGCCGACCGCCGAGGACCTGCCGCGGCTGACGCAGCGCCAGCTCGACTGCCTGGTGCTGGTGGCGCGCGGCAAGACCGACTGGGTGGCGGGCCAGCTGCTCGGGCTCAGCCCCGAGACGGTGCGGATGCACATCGACAACGCCAAGAGCCGCTTCGGCGTCACCTCGCGCGCGCAGCTGATGATCCGGGCGCTGTTCTACGGCCAGCTGAGCTTCAGCGACGCGATGATGCACTGACCCAGCGCGCCGCTACCCCGTTTTCGGGGTATATCGCCGCCCCCGCCGATACCCCAAGGTCGCCCGTGGAACTCAACCGCGGGAACGGTCTTCATGGTCAGCGTCATCACCAAGCACAATCGCCAGCGGCACATCCCCCTCGTCGAGGCGATGCACGCCGATCGCAAGCGCATCTTCGTCGACTGGCTCAAATGGGACGTGCCCGTCGTCGACGGCGAATATGAGGTCGACCAGTTCGACACCGAGGATGCGATCTACCTGGCGATCGCCGACCCCGACAGCGGCAAGCACATGGGATCGGTGCGGCTGCTGCCGTCGACGGTGCCGCATCTGCTGAGCGAGGTGTTCCCGCATCTCGTCGACGGCGAGGTGCCGCGCGCGCCCGACGTGTGGGAAATCACCCGCATGTGCACGACGCCCGAGATTGCGCGCAGCTGGACGCAGGTCCAGGTGTGGCGGCAGCTCGCGGTGGCGCTCGTCGAGTTCGGCCTGCTCTATGGCATCCGCCAATATACGCTGATCACGCACATGCCCTTCGTGCCGACGCTGATCTCGGCAAAATGGAACTGCACCCCCATCGGCCTCCCCGTGCCGATGGACGGTGTGGACGTGGCGGCGCTTGCCGTCGATGTGGACCCGCCAACGCTTGCGCGCATGCGCGCCGCCTTCGGGCCAAAGCATCCGCTGCTCCAGATCGATGACCAGGCCCTGCCGCTTGCAGCCTGACCGGCTGCGCGTGCGGAGCCGCCGCGACTCGCCGCTGCGTGCCCCTTCCCCGGGCGGCGCCTCGGCCGGTTCGCGGCGGACTTCCGCCTGGCCGTCGCTCGCCGAGCCGCGCCAGCACCGCGGCCGCGTGTTCCTCGTCGACGACGACCCCGGCGTCCGCGACGCGACGACGCTGCTGCTCGACACCGCCGGGTTCGACGTCACCGCCTATGACTCGGGCGAGGCCTTCCTCGGCTCGGCGAGCCTCCATTCGACGGGCTGCGTGCTGCTCGACGTCCGGCTGCCCGGCATCGGCGGGCTCGAGGTGCAAGGGGTGCTGGCGCAGCTCGGCTCGCGGCTCGCGGTGGTGGTGCTCACCGGCTATGCCGACGTGCCGATCAGCGTCGCGGCGATGCGCGCCGGCGCTGCCGACTTCATCGAGAAGCCCTACCAGCCCGACCGGTTGATCGCGGCGATCGACCAGGCGCTCGGCGGCCCCGAGCGGGCGGGGCCACCGCGGCTGCGCGTCCAGGCCGGTCGGCTCATCGATGCGCTCAGTCCGCGCCAGCGCCAGGTGCTCGCCGGACTCGTCGCCGGCCATTCGAACAAGGCGATCGCGCGCGACCTCGACCTCAGTCCGCGCACCGTCGAGATGCACCGCGCCGACATGATGGAGCGGCTGGGGGTCGAAAGCCTGTCGGAGGCGCTGCGCATCGCCTATGACGCCGGCCTCGTCGCCGATCGCCGCGCCGCGCGCAGCCCGGCCCGCCCCGGCGGCCGTCGCGCCGACGACCCCCCCGCGCCCTGAGGGCCGGCCCGCTAGCTGCGGAAGGTGAGACTGACGCGTGTGCCCGCGAACTCGGGATCGAAGCGCACGGGCGCGCGCAGTGTCGCCGCCATCGCGCCGATGATCTTGGTGCCGAGCCCGGTGCCCTGCGGCGTACCCTGGCCGCGCCAGCCGATGCCGTCGTCCTCGACGCTCAGCACGACCTCGTCGCCGCTGCTCCGCGACAGCCGCACGCGGATGTCGCCCGCGCCGTCCGCCGGATAGGCATATTTATGCGCGTTGGTGACGAGTTCGGTGACGATGACGCCGAGCGACACCGCCTGGTCGGTGCCGATGCTGATCGGCTCGGCGTCGAGCCGGATACGGCAGCGCGGTGCGCTCCCCGACAGCGCGCCCGACAATTCCTCGACGAGGCTGGCGAGATAGGCATGCATTTCGACGTGGCGGACGTCGTCGGAGGTGTAGAGACGGCGGTGGACGCCGGCGATCGCGGTGATGCGGTTCTGCGTCTCGCGCAGCGCGTCGCGCGCGGCGGGATCGCCGAGCGCGTTCGACTGCAGGTGGACGAGCGAGCTGACCAGCGCGAGGCTGTTGGCGACGCGGTGGTTGACCTCGCGCAGCAGCAGCTCGGCACGTTCCTTGGCCTCGACCGTCGCGCGCTCGGCATCGGCCTTCTGGCGTTGCAGCTCGACCGCTGCCATCGCCTGGTCCATCGCCGAGCACAGCAGCTCGAGGAAGGCGCCGCCGACGTCCTTGACGACATAGTCGAAGGCGCCGGCCTTGAGCGCGGCGACGGCGACGCGCCCCTCGTCGGTACCGGTGACGTAGATGACGGGCGGCGGATCGGCGAGCGCGCCGATCGCCGCGAGCGTCGCCAGCCCGTCCTTGCCGGGCATGTAGTGATCGAGCGCGACGACGTCGAAGTCGCCCGCCGAGAGCAGCGCCAGCCCGGCGTCGCCGCCGCTGGCCAGCGTCACCGCGAAGCCCTTGCGCTGCAACGTCTTCTCGACGAGCCGGCTCAGCGACGCATCGTCGTCGATATAGAGGACGCGCGTTCCCGGCATATCGGCCGTGCAGGCCGATTCATCGTTCACTGGCCGATCCCCGTCACTCGGTTTCGGGCACCTGCATCACCGAGAGGAACAGGCCGAGCTGACGGATCGCGTTGGCGAAATTCTCGTAGTCGACCGGCTTGGTGATGTAGACGTTGGCACCCAGATCGTAGCAGCGCTGGATTTCGGTCTTGTCGTCGGTGGTGGTCAGCACGATCACAGGCGAGCGGCGCATCTTCTCGTCGGCCTTCAGCTTGGCGAGAATGTCGACGCCGCTCATGTCGGGCAGGTTGAGATCGAGCAGGATGAGCACCGGCCCCGCGGCGCGCACGTCGGCCGCCTGCAGATGGGCGAGTGCCGAGGTGCCGTCGGCGAAATGCTTGATTTCGTTACAGACGCCGGCGCGGCGCACGTTCTTCTCGATCAGCCGGGCGTGGCCCGCATCGTCTTCGATCATCACGATCGTCACCGGATTCGGATTCATCCGCGTCCCCCTTCGCTCAGCAACGTCTTCGGCAAAGTCACCGTGAAGGTCGAGCCGACTCCGAATTCGCTGGTCACTGTAATCGTTCCGCCCAAGCGGCGCACCAGGGCACGCACATGCGCCAGACCGATGCCTTCGCCCGGCCTGTCCTGCGTCCCCGAGCGGCGGAACAGGTCGAACACCCGTTCATGATCGCCCGGGGCGATGCCCCGGCCATTGTCGGCGACGGCATATTCGCTAACGCCGCCGCGCTCAATCCCACTGACCACGATCTCGCCCGGGCGCGACGCGTCGAGATATTTGACCGCGTTCTCGATGAGGTTGCCGAAGATCTGCTCGAGCGCCAGCCGGTCGCTGACCAGCGACGGCAGCGGCTCGACGGTGATCGTCGCATCGCCGGCCTGGTGATGGATCGCCTGGGCGGCATTCTCGGCCAGCGCGGTCATGTCGACGCGCTCGGGGGTCAGCACCCGGCCGCCCTCGCGCGAGATCTTGAGGATGGCGTTGATCAGCCGGTCCATCTTGGCGGTCGAGGTGCTGATGAAGCCGATCGCCTCGGCAAGATCCTCCTCGATGAGGATGCGCGATTCCTTGGTGTCGAGCTCGGGCGCCTTTTCGATCGCCGCCTGCCGGAACGCGGCGATGTCGCTGCGCACCGCCTTCAATTCGCTGGTGAAGCCCATGATGTTGACGAGCGGCGCGCGCAGATCGTGGCTGACGATATAGGCGTAGCGCTGGATTTCCTCGTTGGCGGCGGTGAGATCGGCGGTGCGCTCGGCCACCCGGCCTTCGAGATCGGTGTTGAGCACCTTGAGTTCGTCGCTCGCTGCGACGATCGCCTGCGTGTAGCGGCGCAGGCTGCGGTAGGCGAGGAAGGCGATCAGCACGATCAGCGACAGGCCGACGAGGGTGACCCCGAGCAGCGCATAGGCGCTGTTGCGTGCCCGGGTGCTGCGCTGGTCGAGCAGTCGCGCCTCGACGCGCAGGATGGCGCCGAGCCGCCGGCGGACGTCGTCCATCAGCCGCTTGCCTTCGTTGCTGCGCACCCGCGCGACCGCATCGATGAGCCGGTCGCTCTCGGCGAAGGTCATGATCTGTTCGAGATCGGCGAGCCGCGCCGCGACGATCGGCTCGACCGCGTCGATACGGCGTTGCTGCTCGGCATTGTCGGTGGTGAGCTTGCGGATCTCGGCGAGGTTGCGAAGCGTCGCATCGCGACCGGACCGATAGGTGCGCGCGTAGATGTCGCCGCCGACGAGAAGATAGCCGCGCTGCGCGGTCTCGGCCTGCTGGAGCGCGTTGAGCAGGCTGGTAGTGCGCGTCTGAACCTCGAAGGTGTGCGCGACCCACTGGTTCTGCGCGCGGCTGGTGATCACCAGCCAGACGGTGGCGATGCCGACCGCCATCAGCACCAGGAAGCCGATGATGAGCGGCCATTGCCCGCGACGCCCGAGCAATCCGACGCTGGCGCTCTCCGCCAATGAATGCTGTGCCGCCATGCACTTGCCGTTACGCCATCGAAGTGGGCGCGGCGTCAAGCGGAGAGCGGACAAAGCCCGCGGGTCTGGCCGCGTCAGCCCGGTTCGGCGGGCGAAGCCAAGCTTGCCGGGCGGCCTGCCGACATGGAATTTGACCGCGTCGATGCCGATGCGCCTTTCGGCGCGGGGGGACCGCATCGGGGTGCGACGGCCGGCCGGCTAGGGTGCGATTAGCCATGCGCCCGATGCGAGGCGGGTCGCCGTCAAATTACCCTACCCGACGGTTGTCTCGCCGCCGCCGCCGCGCCAAGGTCTCGCGATGACGAACCGCCTGCTCGCCGCGCTCGCCGCGCTGTTCCTGGCCGCGCCGTCGCTTGCCGCGCCGCGATCGGCCGACGTGATCATCCGCCATGCGACGGTCGTCGACGTCGCCGGCGCGCGCACCGTGTCCGGGCAGGCGATCGTGGTGCGCGGCGGCGACATCGTCGCGGTCGGCGCCGACGCGACGGTGGCCCGGCGGTGGCGCGCCGCGCGCTCGATCGATGCGGGCGCGCGCTACGTCATCCCGGGCCTCTGGGACATGCACGTGCATTTCGGCGGCGGCCCCGAGCTGATCGCCGAGAACGAAGCGCTGCTGCCGCTCTATCTGGCGCACGGCATCACCACGATCCGCGACTGCGCCGGCGACCTGCCCGAGCAGGTGCTGGCCTGGCGCGACGCGATCGCCGCGGGGGCGCTGCAGGGGCCGACCCTGCTGACCTCGGGGCCCAAGATCGAGGGGCTGAAGCCGGTCTGGAAGGGCACGCTCGAGACGGGATCGACGGCCGACGTCGACGCGGCGCTGGCGAAGCTCAAGGCGCTGAACGTCGATTTCGTGAAGATCACCGACAGCACGCTCGACCCGCAGCTGTTCCTCTATGCGGTGGCGCGGGCGAAGGCCGTGGGGCTCCGGACCTCGGGGCATATCCCGATGGCGCTGACGGTGGCGCAGGCGGCCGACGCCGGGCTCAGCTCGATCGAGCATATCGACTATGCCTACAAGGCGGGGGCCGCCGCCGAAGCCGCGGTCGCCGCGGATTTCGCGGCGGGCAGGATCGATCGCGCCGAGGCGAACCGGCGCCTCGACGCGAGCTTTTCGCCGGCGCAGGCCGACGCCGCCTACCGCCGCTTCGCCAGGCAGGGCATCGCGGTGACGCCGACGATGAACGGCAGCCGGATCATCGCCTGGCTCGACAGCGAGGATCATTCGCAGGATCCCTATCTCGCCTATATCGGGCCGCGGCTGCGCCAGACCTACGCCTGGCGGATCGAGCGCGCGGCGAAGGACGATGCCGCCGCCGTCGCGGCGCGCCACGCGCGGTTCGACCGTGCCGCCGCGGTGCTGCCGATGCTGCAGAAGGCGGGCGTGCCGATCATGGCGGGCACCGACGCGGGCTTCCTCAACTCGTTCAACTATCCGGGCATCGGCCTCCACGACGAGCTGTCGCTGTTCGTCAGGCGCGGGCTGACGCCGGCGCAGGCGCTCGCCTCGGCGACGCACACCGGCCCCGCCTGGTTCGGCCGGCTCGACCGCTATGGCGCGGTCGCGCGCGGCAAGGCCGCCGACCTGGTCATCCTCGACGCGAACCCGCTCGCCGACATCGCTGCGACGCGCGCCATCCACCTGGTGATGCACAAGGGCGAGGTGCACGACCGCGCCGCGCTCGACGCGATGCTCGCGGCGACGCGCGCCCGGGTCGCGGCATGGGCTGAATGAGGCGGCTGCTCGCGCTCCTGATTCTGGGGCTGGCGGCCGCGTTCGGCGCGCCCGCCGCGGCGGCCGAATTGCCGGTGCTCGAGCTGCGTGCCGGCGCGGACGCGCCCGCCGTCGCGCCTTTCGTGCGGTACACGACGCTGGCCGGCGAAACGGGCGCGGCGCAGTGGCGAGCGCTCGTCGACGGGCCGCTCGAGCGCGTCCGCGGCCCGACGATCCACTTCGGTCCGCCCGGCATCAAGACGCTGGTCCTGCTGAAGCTGCGCAACGGCGGCACCGGTCAGGGCAGCTGGATTCTCACCACCGGCCGCGGGACGCTCAACCATTTCCGCCTGTTCGCGGCGACGGACGATCGGCTCGATCTGCTCGTCGATGCCGACGATCCGCGCGAGGTACGGCAGAACCTGCGGACCTATCAGGCGTTCAGCACCGAGCTGGTGCTCGACCCCGGGCAGGAGAAGCTGGTCCTCATCGAATTCCTGTCCGAGAGTTCGAGCTACCTGCCACTCAAGATCCAAACCTACGGCAGCTTCTTCGCGGACCGGCGCGCCAACATCGCCATGGTCTCGGCAGTGGTGGTCGGCGCGCTGACGCTGCTGCTGCTCAATTTCCTGTTCTTCTCGATCACCGGGTTCCGCGAGTTCCTGTGGCTGGCCGTCGCCGAATTCTTCTTCGCAATGAGCACCGTCCACGCGGAAGGCTACATCACCATCTTCTTTCTCTACGACCAGCCGCTGGCCGGCATCGCCGTCGAGGATTTCATCAAATGCGGCTTCGCTGGCGCGATGGCGCAATTCGGCCGAAGCTTCGTGCGCACCGCGGTTCATTTCCCGCGCAGCGACCGCGCCCTAAAGGCGCTGATTGCGGCGGCGATCCTGCTGCTGCTGCTGCTGCCGGGGACCGCGCTCTATCCTGCCGAGCTTCGCGCCGGCCTGCACCTGGCGAGTTGGCTCGTCGCGGTGGCGGTGGCGCTGTTCCTGCCCTTCGTCGGCTATGCGGCGATGAAGCAGCTCGGCGTCCAGCTCTGGCCGCTGTTCGTCGGCTGGGCGAGCCTCGGTCTTTTCATCGTCTACGCCGCGATCGCCTCGATGGGCGTCTTCGCGTGGCTGCCGGTCAACTGGCATCTCGCCGGCCCGATCGGACTGTTCGAAGCGGTGATGGTCACGCTGGCGCTCGGGCTCAACCTCAGGAAGATCCAGCGCGACAAGCTGGCGGCCGATGCGAACTACGCGCGCTCGCTCGCCGAACAGCTGGCGATCAGCGAACGCGCCAAGCGCCTCGCCGAGGAAAAGGCCTTCGCGCTCGAGACGGTCGACAGCCAGAATGCGCTGCTGCACGCCTCGGGGCATGACAGCCGGCAGGTGATCTTCCTGCTCAACAGCGCGGTGGCGGCGCTGCGCCGCGACGACCGGCTGCAGCCCGACCCGGCGCTGGTCGACATGCTGCAGAGCTCGGCGGACTATCTGAACGAGATCGTCGCGACGACGATGTCGGGCGCCAACATCGCCGCCGGCGAATCGGACTTCGTCGCGCTCGGCAGCTTCCGCGGCCAGGCGTTGCTCGAGCCGCTGGCGATGATGTTCAAGCGCCTGTTCGCGGCGAAGCAGCTCACGCTCGACGTGCGCGTCGAGGGCGAAGTCACCCTCGTGTCCGACCGGCCGCTGCTGATGCGCGCGCTCGCCAATCTGCTCAGCAACAGCTGCAACCACACCAGCGTCGGCGGCGCGCGCGTGACGCTGCGGCTCGACGCGGGGCGCGCGATCATCGAGATCGCCGACAGCGGCAGCGGCATGCCGCCGGCGGTCGCCGCGGCGCTCAACGCCGGCACCGCGGCGCGCGTGCGCGGCGACGCGAGCGATCAGGGCACCGGATCGGGCTTCGCCGCGGCGCGGCGCATCGTCGAGACGCTGCGCGGTACGCTGGCGGTCGTCGCGTCCGATGCCAGCGGCACGACGGTGCGCCTTGTCCTCCCCGCCGCCGCCGCGGGCATCGAGCCGATCGCCGCCGATGAGCTGGCGGCCGGGCTGCCCGGCTGGACGCTGCTCGACTTCGACCAGCGCGCCGCCTTCGACGCGGTGCTCGCCGCGCCCGGCGCCACCAGGGAGAGGCTGATCGCGCTGACCTACGACGACACCAGCGCGACGCGCGGCCGGCTGAGCGAGCTCGTCGCGATGGCGATCATCAAGCCCGCCTGCCGCGAGCTGCTCGAACACCCGCTGCTGGCGGAGCGTCGCCGCGATCAGGCGGGGACGTAGGAGAGCCGGATCACCTCGGCGCCGATGCGGTCGTGCGACACCAGCCGCAGCGGCGGCCGCGGCGCGGCCCAGTAGCGATCGCCGGCGCCGACGACGACGGGGTGCAGGTAGATCCGATATTCGTCGATCAGCCCGAGTTCGGTGAGGCGCGCCGCCAGCTTCGGCCCGCCGACCTCGATCTCGCCGTCGCGGCCGGCCTTCAGCGCGCGGACCGCGCTCTCGAGATCCCCATCGATCAGCGTGGCGTTGGCGCCGACCGAGGCGAGCGTGCCCGAGACGACCCATTTGGGCATCCGCCGCCACGCCGCCGCGAAGGCGCGCTCGTCGTCGCCCCAGTCGGGCTGATCCGCGTCCCAATAGGCCATGATCTCGTAGAGCGTGCGGCCGTAGAGGCTGCCCGCCTGCCCCGCGGCTTCGGCGATGAAATGGCGGAAGAGCGTGGCGTCGGGCGCGAACGCCATGTGGTCGACGTAGCCGTCGAGCGACACGTTCATCCCGAAGACCAGTTTCGCCATGACGCGCTCCGTAGCTGCGGCACGACCATGCCGGGCGGCCGGCGGCCGGGGGAAGGCGGAAAATGGCGCACCCGAGAGGATTCGAACCTCTGGCCTCTGCCTTCGGAGGGCAGCGCTCTATCCAGCTGAGCTACGGGTGCCTGGGACGCCGCTTAACAAAGCCGCGCCCGGCGCGCCAGCCCTAGTTGGTCGACGGTGCGGGCGCCGGGGTGAAGCTGCCGAGGCCGCAGGAGGCGCCGGTGCGCGGGCCGCCGCCGGTGTGGATGACGGTGATAATGTCGGTCGAACACAGCCGGCTGAGCGAGGTCGAATAGGTGAAGGCCTTTTCGACGCCGAGCCCGGGGCAGGCGTTGGGCAGATTGTTCCTGAGGATGCTGCCGTCGCGCATGTGGAAGTCGATGACGCGGTCGCTGACGACGCGCGCCTCGCTGATCCGCGCGAGGTCGACGCAGCTGCGCGACGCCGGCGCCGGCGCCGCGGTCTGCGGCGCCGGGGCGGCGGGCTTGGGCGCCGGGGCGCAGGAGGCCACCAGACCGGCGGTCACCAGGGCAGCGGCGGAAACGAGATTGAGGCGCATGGGCGGACGCTCCGGAATACTGGGCCGAAATACTGGGCCGAAAAACTGGAACGCCGACTCTGGCCGGGGAGGATACGCAACGCAACACAAGTACTGTGCGGCGAGCGATAGCGGCGTCCGGCTGAACCCGGTGTTAACCCGACTTAACGGCCGTCGGCCAGGTTTTTCGCGTCGTAGAGGCAGAGGTCGGCGACCGGGCAGCGCCAGCACTGCGGTTTGCGCGCGATGCAGGTGTAGCGGCCGTGCAGGATGAGCAGGTGGTGCGCCGGGCGGCGATAGGGCTCGGGGATCACCTTGATGAGCACGTCCTCGACCTGGCGCACGTCCTTGCCGGGGGCGAGGCCGGTGCGGTTGCCGACGCGGAAGATATGCGTGTCGACGGCACAGGTGTCGGCGCCGAAGGCGATGTTCAGGACGACGTTGGCGGTCTTGCGCCCGACACCGGGCAGCGCCTCTAAGGCCTCGCGATCGTTGGGCACCGCGCCGCCGTGCAGCTGCAGCAGCGCCTCGGACAGCGCGATGACGTTCTTCGCCTTGGTGTTGAACAGCCCGATCGTCTTGATGTGGTCGCGCACCACCTCCTCGCCGAGGTCGACCATCGCTTGCGGATCGGGCGCCAGCTCGAACAACCGCTTCGTCGCGCGGTTGACCCCGGCGTCGGTCGCCTGCGCCGACAGCACCACCGCGACGAGCAAGGTATAGGCGTTGCTGTACTCGAGATCGCTCTTGGGATCGGGGATCGCCTCGGTCAGCCGCGCGAAGAAATCCTCGATCTGCGGCTTGGTGAAGCGGGAACGCGGGCGTCTTGCACGGGTTGAAGCCATGCGCGATGACTAGCGGGCCGCCATGACGATCGCACCCTATTTCGACCTGACGCTGACCCCGAACCGCTCGCTCGATCCGCGGCACGCGCGCTGGATCGTCGGCGCGGTCGGCGGCGTGATGGCGCTGACGGCGCTGCGCATGTGGTTTCTCGGCGCCTGGCTGGTGGTGCCCTTCCTCGTCATCGACGTCGCGCTGGTCGCCTGGGCGTTCCGCGCCAGCTACCGTTCGGGCACCGGCTCGGAGACCTTGCGGCTGAGCGACGACGATCTGGTGGTGCGCCGGCGCTCGCCCGAGGGGGTCGAGCGCAGCATCCGGCTCGAGCCGCTGTGGACGCGGGTGACGCTCGAACGGCTGGCGATGAAGCAGAACCGGCTGTGGCTGGTCGCGCGCGGCACGCGCGTGTCGGTCGGCCGCTTCCTGTCGCCGCCCGAGCGCGAGGCGATCTACGCGGTGATCGCCGACGGGCTGGAGCGGGTGAAGCGGCGCGAGCGGTAGGCACAGCGTCGACACGCAAACAATTTTCGTCATCCCCGCGAAGGCGGGGACCCACTCTCGATCAAGTCCGATCCTTTGCGCTCACCCTGAGCTTGTCGAAGGGCGAGCTTGCCCCGGCGTCCCAGCGCGCCAACCCTGCTTCGACAAGCACAGCATGCGCGCCTGGGGTGTGGCGTTGTGGGTCCCCGCCTTCGCGGGGATGACGATAAATGATGGGGCGGGTGGGGAACGCCGCTACCCCTCAAACCCCCAAGACATCCCGCATCGAATAGCGCCCCGCCTTCTTCCCCGCGAGCCACGCCGCCGCCTTCACCGCGCCGCGCGCAAAGATCTCGCGCGTCTCCGCCCGGTGGCCGAGCTCGATCCGCTCGCCCTCGGCGGCGAGGATGACCAGATGGTCGCCGGCGACCGATCCGCCGCGCAACGACGCAAAGCCGATATCGCCCGGCTTGCGCGCCCCGGTGATGCCGTCGCGGCCGCGCGCCGAATGGCGGGCGAGGTCGACGCCGCGTCCCCTGGCGGCCGCCTCGCCGAGCAGCAGCGCGGTGCCCGACGGCGCGTCGACCTTGTGGCGGTGGTGCATCTCGACGATCTCGATGTCCCACTCGTCGCCGAGCCTGGCCGCCGCCTGCTCGACGAGCGCGGCGAGCAGGTTGACGCCAAGGCTGGTATTGCCGGTCTGCAGCACCGCGACGTCGCGCGCCGCGGCGTCGATGGCGCGGTGATGCTCGGCACCGAGCCCGGTGGTGCCGACCACCAGCGGCGTCTCCGATTCGCACGCCGCTTCGAGATTGGCGGCGAGCGCGTCGGGGGTGGTGAAGTCGATCAGCACGTCGCAGGCGTGCGCCAGCGCCAGCGGGTTGCTGCAGACGATCAGCCCGTCGCCGAGGTCGGACCCGACGATGCGGTGCCCGGCGCGCTCGACCGCGCCGCCGAGCTTCAGCCCCGGCGCCTCGGCCAGCGCGGCGATGATCGCCTGCCCCATGCGCCCGCCCGCGCCCAGCACGCCTACCCGCGTCATCCGCCGCTCCCCAATTGCCCGTTGTCCGGTGACTAGTCCTGCTTCATGGCAGAGATCGGGCGGGGCGTCATCTTGGGGTGGTAGACCCGCAGATGAGGTTAGTCCTTGGGTACTTCCAGCGTAGGCCGTTCTTCGATGCTCAGGTCCTCGCCGCGAAGATCATCTATGCGCCGCAACGACACTATGCCGAACGGCTTCGGCTGCGCCCAGTGATGCGATTCGCTTGCTTGGAATGTACCGGTGATCCTTCCGCGCCAGCCCGTCTTAGCCGTGCTCGTATGAAAGCCGACGGTCGTTGGAGCAGACTGAAAGGCGGCGACGATAGCCGGCTCATCGCCTCGGGCGTCCGTAGAAATACTGATCGCAGCGCCTGTTTCATTCTCGAAGAACATCACTCGCTCGGCACAGTCAGGGTGGGTGAACAGTGCCCAATGGTGATTGTCAGTCTCGAAGTGAGCCGCAAACTCGACTTGCCGGCCCGAATAGGCCGATGGCTGCGCCGCAATAGCGCAGAAGCTGGCACGAACCGGCGCATCTGCCGGGGCGGCCGCGAGCAGGAGGACTGAAAGAGCCAAAAGCCACCTAAGCATAGCGAAGCCTAGCGAGGAAGATGCTCGCAATCCACCCAGCGATGCCGTGGATCAGTCACTGGCCACCACTGGTAAACACCGCCAGCTGATCCGCGAACGCCCGCTGATATGCCGGCCGCGCCTCGCCGCGCGCGACATAGGCGGCGAGGTTGGGGTGTTCCTCGATCAGGCCGGTGCCCTCGGCGCGGCGCAGTACCATCACCATCATCAGGTCGCCGGCGCTGAACTCGCCGTCGAGCCAGTCGGCGTCGCCGAGATGCGCCGACAGGTCGGCGAGGCGGGTGCGGATGCGCTGCTCGAGCAAGGGCACGCGCGCGGCATGCCAGATGTCGGCGGGAGTGTAGCCGCCCTGCTCGAGCTCGATGATCGGCGGCTCGACGGTGCCGAGCGCGGCGAAGATCCACATGATCGCGCGGGCACGGGCGTCGGGATCGGCGGGCAGCAGGCCGGGGCGGGCTTGCGCGATGTGGAGGATGATCGCGCCGCTCTCGAACAGCGCGAGGCCGCCTTCCTCATAGGTCGGGATCTGGCCGAAGGGGTGGAGCGCCTTGTGCGCGGGCTGCTTCATCGCCGCGAACGAGACGAGGCGGACGTCATAGCGCTGCCCGACCTCCTCGAGCGCCCAGCGCACGCGCATGTCGCGCGCGAGGCCCTGGCCGCGGTCGGGGGAGGCTTCGAAGGCGGTTATGGTGATGGTCATGGGGAGCTCTACAAACGTGCGATGCCACCGAGATCCTGGTGTCGCACAAGAAGCCGGGCGACTGCTTATGATCCAAACTACGCGTTGCACGACGCTGCCACGCGGGGACGGTCACGAACTGCTTGCGGTGATCCAAACGATGATGCCGATCTGAGCCACCGCTACTGCGATCACGAATTGGTATCGGCACCTAGCGTGGAAGTAGATCTGGAGGAGGGGCGCGCAAGCCAAGCCGATCGTGAAAGGCATCTTGCTCCAGTCTTGCGATACGAATGAATCTAGCGAGATCAGAATGGCAATCGCGAGGACTGAACTCACAGCGGTACATACGACGACCGCCGCAATAGATGCATAGCGCAAGGTTCGTGCTCGGCTTGTTGTCGTTCCCATTGCCTCGCTATGTTGCTCCATGCCGGTGCGGCGTCCAATGCTTATCGTAGCTGCTTTCTGCTGATAGCGAACACGGCCCCACCATCGTAGCATTGCACTATGGCCGAACTCCAAAGCATCGTGATCCTCACCGGCGCCGGCATCTCGGCGGAGTCGGGCGTGCCGACCTTCCGCGCGGCGGACGGGCTCTGGGAGGGGCATCGGGTCGAGGATGTGGCGACGCCAGAGGCGTTCGCGCGTGATCCGGGGCTGGTGCAGACCTTCTACGATGCGCGGCGGGCGGCGCTGGCGGGGGTGGTGCCCAATGCGGCGCACCGGGCGCTGGCGAAGCTCGATCGCGACTTCGCCGGCGAGCTGCTGATCGTCACGCAGAATGTCGACGATCTGCACGAGCGCGCCGGCGCCGAGCGGCTGCTGCACATGCATGGCGAGCTGAAGCGGGCGCTGTGTCTCGCGTGCGGGGAGTCGCATGGCTGGGCGGGGGATTTGAGGGGCGCGCCCGCGTGCCCGGGGTGCGGGGCGGCGAAGCTGCGGCCCGACATCGTGTGGTTCGGCGAGATGCCCTACGAGATGGAGCGGATCGAGGCGGCGCTGGCGACCTGCGATCTGTTCGTGTCGATCGGCACGTCGGGGGCGGTCTATCCGGCGGCGGGGTTCGTGCAGACGGCGCGGTACCATAGGGCGTCGACGCTGGAGATGAATCTGGAGCCGTCGGCGGGGACGGGGTGGTTCGACGAGGCGCGGCATGGGCCGGCGGGGGTGCTGGTGCCGGCGTGGGTGGAGGAGGTGCTTTCTTGAGCCCTCTCCCCGCTGGGGAGAGGGTTGGGTGAGGGGAGCGAGCGTCAGCGAGCCTTCTCGACGCCGGTGCCCCTCACCCCGCTCGCCTGTCGGCGAGTCGCCCTCTCCCCGGCGGGGCGCGGGGTGTTTAGCGGCGGCTGAGCGCGAGCTGGAGGGCGAGGCCGGCCATCAGCGTGCCGGCAACCCAGCGCGACAGGCGGACGGCGAGCGGGCTGGCGCGGAAGCGCGCGGCGGCGCGGGCGGCGGTCAGCGCGACGAGCGCGTTGACGACGGTGCCGACGCTGTTGAACCACAGGCCGAAGAACAGGATGGTCAGCGCCGGCGAGGCGGCCGCCGGATCGACGAACTGCGGGATGAAGGCGAGGAAGAACAGCCCGACCTTCGGGTTGAGGATGTTGACCAGCGCGCCGCTGCGGAACGCCTGACGCGCGGTGAGCGCGGGGGCCGCGGCGCCCTCGGCGGCGGCGGGCGGGGCGCGGAACAGCGTCCACGCCATGTAGAGGAGATAGCCGGCGCCGATCCATTTGAGGATGGCGAACGCCTCGGCCGAGGCGGCGATCAGCGCCGACAGGCCGACGACCGCGGCGGCGATATGGACGAGGCAGCCGGCGAAGATGCCCAGCGCCGCCGCCAGCCCGACGCGCACGCCGCCGCGTGCGCCCGAGGTGGCGGAGAAGGTCATGTCGGGGCCCGGCACGAGGTTGAGCGCGAAGCTCGCCAGCGCGAAGGCAAGGAAATTATCCGGCATCGTCGGTCAGGAATTTCTGCAGCACGGTCACGTCGCTGCGATCATAGCCGATCGCCGCGTAGAAGCCGATGGCCGCCGCATTGTCGCCGCGCACCATCAGGTTGAGCTTGGGGACGCCGCGCGCCCGCAGCCAGGCTTCGGCGGCGCGCATCATCGCCGCGCCGTGGCCGGCGTGCCGATGGTCGGGCGACACCGCGAGATAATAGACCCAGCCGCGATGGCCGTCGAAGCCGGTCATCACCGTCGCGACGAGCGCGCCGTCGAGCCGGCCGGCGAGGATCGTCGCGGTCGGCGTCGCGAGCGCGAGCTTCAGGTCGGCATGCGGGTCGTTCCACGGCCGCGTCAGTCCGCACGCCCGCCACAGCGCGATGGCGGCCTCGCCCTCGGCGGGCGCCAGCGCGCCGATCTCGATCAATGACGGAAGTGCCGCATGCCGGTGAAGATCATCGCGAGGCCGGCCTTGTCGGCGGCGGCGATCACCTCCTCGTCGCGGATCGAGCCGCCGGGCTGGATGACCGCGGTAGCGCCGGCCTCGACCGCGGCGAGCAGCCCGTCGGCGAAGGGGAAGAAGGCGTCCGAGGCGACCGCCGAGCCGAGCGTGCGCGGGGTGGCCCAGCCGGCCTTTTCGGCGGCGTCCTTCGCCTTCCACGCGGCGATGCGCGCGCTTTCGAGGCGGTTCATCTGCCCGGCGCCGACGCCGGCGGTGGCGCCGTCCTTGGCGTAGACGATGGCGTTCGACTTGACGTGCTTGGCGACGGTCCAGGCGAAACGGCAGTCGGCGAGCTCTTGGCGGCTCGGCTGGCGCTTGGTCACCACCTTGAGGTCGAGCCCGTCGAGCCGGCCGTTGTCGCGCGACTGCAGCAGCCAGCCGCCGGTGATCGACTTGGCCATCAGGCCGGGGCGCGACGGATCGGGCAGCCCGCCGGTGAGCAGCAGGCGAAGGTTCTTCTTCGCCGCAAACAGCGCCAGCGCTTCCTCGTCGGCATCGGGAGCGACGACCACCTCGGTGAAGATCCCGGTGATCGCCTTGGCAGTCGCGCCGTCGAGGGTGCGGTTCAAGGCGATGATGCCGCCGAACGCCGAGACGGTGTCGCAGGCGAAGGCGGCGTCATAGGCCTCCGCCAAGGTCGCGGCGGTGGCGACGCCGCACGGGTTGGCGTGCTTGACGATGACGACGGTGGGCTCGGCGTCGCGGAACTCGCTGACCAGCTCCAAGGCCGCGTCGGCGTCGTTGTAGTTGTTGTAGCTGAGCTCCTTGCCCTGCAGCTGCCGCGCCTGGCCGATGCCGGGGGCCGACGGGCCGACGGGGGCGTAGAAGCAGGCCTGCTGGTGCGGGTTCTCGCCGTAGCGCAGCGCCTGGCCGCGCGTCAGCGACAGGTTGAGGCTCTCGGGGAAGGCCTCGCGCTGGTCGGCGAAGGCGAACCAGCTGGCGATGGTCGAATCATAGGCGGCGGTGTGCGCGAAGGCCTTGGCGGCCAGGCGCTTGCGAAGCGCGAGTGACGTCATGCCGTCGCTGCCGTCGAGCTCGGCGATCACCGCGGCATAGTCCATGACGTCGGTGACGATCGCGACGAAGCCGTGGTTCTTCGCCGCCGAGCGCACCATCGACGGGCCGCCGATGTCGATATTCTCGATGATTTCGTCGCGTTCGGCACCGCGCGCCACCGTCTGCGCGAAGGGGTATAAATTCACCACCACCAGATCGATCGCGCCGATGCCATGGTCGGTCATCGCGGCGGCATGCTCGGGATTGTCGCGCAGCGCGAGGAGGCCGCCGTGGATCGTCGGGTGCAGCGTCTTGACGCGGCCGTCCATCATCTCGGGAAAGCCGGTGTGGTCGGAGACGTCCTTCACGACATGGCCGAGGTCGCGCAGGTGCTTGGCCGTGCCGCCGGTCGACAGGATCTCGACGCCGTGGCGGTCGAGCGCCTGCGCCAGGTCGGCGAGCCCGGTCTTGTCCGACACCGAGATCAGCGCGCGCGTGACCTTGACCGCATCCGGCATTTCATTCCCCGTCTTCGTCTCGGGCGAGCCGCTATTGCGTCGCCACCTCCTCGGCGGAGACCCCATAGCGGCCGTCGAGCCATTCGACCACCTCGCGTGCGCACGGGTGATCGAGCGCGGCGTATTTGTCGCGAAGCCGGGCCTTGCGCTCGTCGGTCATGCCGCCGAGACCGGCGTCCTGCAGGCCGAGCAGGTCGGCCTGGAGCAGCGCCGCGATTTCGGGTCCGGCGACGAACGTGGCGGCTTCGAGGAAAGCAGCGCCATATTCATAGGCGTCGCCCCGGTCGTAGCTCATGGCGAGCGTCAGCGCCGGGATGCAGGACAGCATCGGCTGCAGCGCCGGGTTGATGGCATGCGCGGCGATGTGCGATCTGATCGACGCCGGGCGGCCGGTGAAGCCGCGCAGATGCAGGTGCGGCGACATGCGCGGGCCGTCGTTGACCGGGTAATTGTCCCAGAGGAAGGGCTTGCGGCGGAGCTGTTCGGTGACGCGCTGCAGATGGCCGGGGGAGAATTGCCGCGCGCAGACCACCTCGCCGGTCCAGAATATCTCGACCTCGGGCGCGAGCCGCGCACCGAGCGTTTCGAGATATTTGTCGGGTCGCTCGCCAAAGACGCGGTCGAGCACGGGGTCATCCGAGTAATAGCTCGGACAGACGATCAGGCGGGCACCCGCGATATGAGCGCGGGCAAAGTCGACGACCTCGGCCTGGCGTTCGGCAAGGTCGGGGCGGTCGCCCTGCATGTCGTCGAACAGCAGCCCGACATCCGCCGCGCCGAGATCGGCGAACAGCGACAGCCGGTCGGCGAGCGCGGTCTGCGCGGGGCGGTCGAAGGCCGACCAGATCTCGAACGGGCTGAGCCCGATGCCGAAACGGACGCCGGCGGCGCGGCAGTCTTCGGCAAAGCTTGCGAGCTCGGCGGCGCCCTCGGCCGGGTAGGGCGCCTGCCATTGGCGGCGCAGATGCGCGTCGGCCTTGGGGGCGTAGAGGTAGAAGGTGTAGCCGTGCGGCTGCAGCAGCCGCATCACCGCGCGGCGCTCGTCCCAGCGCCAGTTGCGTCCGTAGAAGCCTTCGACGATTCCCAGTTCAGGCTTGGGGTCGGGCGTCACCGCGCGCGCTTGAACGACCAGTTGACGCTGGCGCCCTCGGCGGTGGTTTCGCCGCTGACCACCAGCTGGTGGGTGCGCGCCGGGCGGCCGTCGGGGTCGATCCACAGGCTGTCGTCGAGCGCCAGCCGGCCGCCGCGCGCCTTGAACTGCCAGACGGCGCCGCTCAGCAACTGCAGCAGCGCGCCCTGCCCGTCGGCGGTCGGCGTCGCCTCGACGCCGCTGCCGAGGTGGAAGCGGATGTCGAAGCGCTGGCCGGCGCCCTTGCGACTGCGCTTGCCCTTGGCGGGTTCGAGCGCATCCTCGCCGCGGAAGTCGAGCCCGTCGGCCGAGAGATAGAGCCGGCGGTGGTGGAGCAGCCCGTAGCGGCGGGCGTAGCCGTCGTGGCAGGCCTCGACCCAGACGCCCTCCTCGCTCTCGTGGCGGTTGGCGATGACCTCCTCGACGCCGCGCCCCAGACTCCCGTCGTCGCGCAGCCGCGTCGAGTTGACGTCGGCGAGCACCAGCGTCGAATGCGCGGCGGTGGTGGCGAGCAGCCCCGACAGCTCGGGCGGCAGCGGCCGCGGCAGCCCGCGCGCGCCGCCGCAGGCGACGACGATTCGCGTCGCCCCCTCGCAGAATTCGAAGCCGAGCGTCCCGGCATGCGCGCTGTCGGACACGCGCGCGATCGGCGGCGGGCCGGCGTCCAAGACGACGATGGTCTTGCCGCCGGTCAGCCGCTGCACCCCCGAATAGGTGCCGGTGCGCGCCGGGCGCGCCATGACGCCCGACAGCTCGATGGCGCGCGCGATGCGCTCGGCGCTGGCGAGGCCGCCGCCGTGCATGGGGGCGAGCAGCCCGTCGCCCATCACCGCGCCCTTGAGGCCGGGCACCAGCCGGGCGATCGCCGTCGACAGGAAGTCGGGCGGCCGCTGCTGCCGCGCCTCGTACACCGCCTGGACGAGCAGCAGCAGCTCGAGCAGTTCGAGCTGGTCGAGCGGCGCGCGGCTGACGATGCCGCCGTCGGGGAGCAGGGTCTGGTCGAGCGTGCGCTCGAAGCCCGCTTCGGTGCGCGGCTGCCGCGTCTCGCCGCCGGGAATGAGCAGGTGCGCGGCGAGCAGCCCGGCGTGCGCCCACAGCCGCGGCAGCCCGTCGGCGGCCTTGTCGACGGCGCGTTCGAGGTGGCGGCTGCCGCGCGCGATATGGTTCAGCAGGTTCGACCGGTAGACGAGGTCGAGCGAGGCGAGGACATAGGGCGCATAGGCGCACCAGAACAGGATGCGCTTGCCGATCAGGTCGGGGCGCCACGCCGCCTCGTCGAATTCGCTATAGGCCTCGACCCAGGCGGCGGCGAGCGGCTCGGCGACCTTGGCGCCGGCGCTGCGGTCGGCGGCGGCGGCCAGATCGCGCAGGAAGACGAAGCCATGCGCCCAGTCGCGCCAGGCCGGCGGGGCGTTGGTGAGCGCCGAGGCGAAGTCGCTCGCCTTGACGTTGGCGCCGCCGTGGCGGAGCTGCCCCTGCAGGATCGCCGCGCCGATCGCGGGGTCGCCGGCGATCGGGTCCTTGGGCGCGGCGAGCAGCTTCAGCGGGAAGCGGCCGGCGAGGCGGATCTTGTGCAGCTTCGACTTGTAGCCGACCAGCGCCAGCGCATCGGCGATGCGTTCGGACAGCGACAGCCCCTTCTCGCCGCCCTCGCGCGTCAGCCGCTGCTCGGCGGGGGCGATGTCGTCGCGCTCGGTCATGCGCCGCTCACGCGCCGCTGCGCAGCCGCGCGATGTTGGCGGCATAGGAATCGGGTCCGCCCTTGAAGGTCGCGGTGCCGGCGACCAGCACGTCGGCGCCGGCGGCGATCGCGCGCGGCGCGGTGATCACGTCGACGCCGCCGTCGACCTGCAGGTCGATCTTCTTGCCGATCTTGTCGATCTGCTTGCGGAGCGCCTCGATCTTCCGCAGCTGGCTGTCGATGAACGACTGACCGCCGAAGCCGGGGTTGACGCTCATCACCAGCACGAGGTCGAGCTCCTCGAGCACGTAATCGAGCATCTTCGCCGGCGTCGCCGGGTTCAAGGACACGCCCGCCTTCTTGCCGAGCGACTTGATGCGCTGGATGGTGCGGGGGAGGTGCGTCCCCGCCTCGGGATGGACGGTGAGGATGTCGGCGCCGGCGTCGGCGAAGGCATCGAGATAGGTATCGACCGGCGAGATCATCAGATGGACGTCGAAGGGCTTCGCCGTGTGCGGGCGCAGCGCCTTCACCACCATCGGCCCGATGGTGATGTTGGGCACGAAATGCCCGTCCATCACGTCGACATGGATGTAATCGGCGCCGGCGGCGTCGATGGCGCGCACCTCCTCGCCGAGGCGGGCGAAATCAGCCGACAGGATCGAAGGCGCGATGCGGACGGGCTGTTGCATGACCGCCGATGTAGCAGGGCGGGCGACTCGGCGTCCAGCGATGTGGCGGGGCTATTTGCGGGCTTCCCACAACTCCATCGTCACCCCCGCGCAGGCGGGGGCCCAGCACGGCTGCGGAGCCCGCGGTAGCGGGCAGCCATTTGTCGGACTGGGTCCCCGCCTTCGCGGGGATGACGATGTGGGGAAGTATCCCGGAGAACGACTTCGGCGCCCAGTCGCCCCCCATTGCGACACCGTCCCGACCGACGTTACAAATCACCATGACCGTTCAGGGAAGCTGCCACTGCGGCAAGGTGCGGATCGAACTGCCGGGCCCGCCCGAATGGGTGGCCGACTGCAACTGCTCGCTCTGCCGAAAGCTCGCCTGGCGCGTGGCCTATTACCCGCCCGAGCAGGTGCGCATCTCCGGCGAGACGACCGCCTATGTCTGGGGCGACCGGATGATCGGCATCCACCATTGTCCGGTCTGCGGCTGCGGCACGCACTGGGCGACGCTGGGGGAGGATTTCGGCAAGATGGGCATCAATGCCCGCCTGCTCGACGGCTTCGACGAAAGCGCCGTCGAGGTTCGGAAATTCGACAATGCGGAGTGAGCGGGCGCGGCGCTAAGGTCTGCTTGCGACCCATTGCAGACGCATGTCGCCGGTGAAACAATCGCAACGTGAGCACCAAGGCAGACGAGTCCAGCTACTCTTCGGAGACGGTTCCGGACGCGGCGTTGTTTGTCGCCGCAGACGAGCCGCTGCTGGTATTCCCGTCAGCCGCTGCGGCCGAGCAGCATCTTGAAGCCGTAGATGTGGAACACGGCGTCTATCCGGCTGCATATGGCCCGGATGGTAGGCCGTACCGCGTAACCACCCGCGACCGACAAGTGGTTATAGAAGCTACGGGTGAGGCTGAGAGACCGGACGAATTGAGGGCACTCCTCCTGCGCTACCTGGAAGGTGCGAGACGTGGAGCCGAAGCAAGCGCTTCTCTTAGGGAGCTGGTCGCGGAAGTGTGGACGATTGAACGCGACTTCTGGCAGGAGCACGACCCTTTCGGTGAAAGATTCGGCAGTCGCATGCCTCTGTGGGGCTGCTTGGCGATCCTGCTCGTCTCAGCCGTGATCCTCTACCTCTTTCTTAGCTGAATCCAAAACGCCCGCTTCCCACCCCTTCGGACACTTGGCGTCTGGCACTTCTACTTCCGCGCCAGCCTCGCGATAAAGAACCCGTCCATCCCGCCCTGCTCGGGAAGATCGCTCGGCAGCGTGCGGACCCAGCATTCGCGCCAGGGTGTGATCCCCGCCGGCAGCTCCTCAGGCTTGATCGGATCGAGCCGGAAATTGTCGTAGCGCGCGAGGAAGGCGTCGATCTGCTGCTCGCCTTCCTCGGGCTCCAAGGAACAGACGCAGTAGATCAGCCGGCCGTGCGGCGGCAGCCAGCCGGCGGCGTGGTCGAGGAGTTCGGCCTGCAGTTCGAGCAGCGGCGCGAGGTTGCGGCTGCCCTTGAGGTGGAGGACGTCGGGATGGCGGCGGAAGATGCCGGTCGCCGAGCAGGGCGCGTCGAGCAGGATATGGTCGACGGCGGCGGGCGGGGTCCAGTGGCGGGCGTCGGCGACGACCGTGGTGGCGCTGAGGCCGGTGCGGGTGAGGTTTTCCTTCAGCCGCTGCAGGCGCTTCTCGGCGATGTCGACCGCGGTGACATGCGCGCCGGCAGCGGCGAGCTGCAGCGTCTTGCCGCCGGGGGCGGCACACAGGTCGATCACCGATTTGCCGGCGACATCGCCGAGCAGCCGCGCGGGGAGACTCGCGGCGAGGTCCTGCACCCACCATTGCCCGTCGGCGAAGCCCGGCCAGTCGGCGATGCCGCCGCGCCGCGCGGTGCGGAGATGGCCGGGGGCGAGCGAGGCTGCCTCCAGCGCTTCGGCCCGCGCGGCCGCCTCGGCCGCGGTCCTGAAGCTGAGGTCGGTCGGCGGCTCGCCGGCGAGCGTCATCGCGATGCGCTCGGCGGTGTGCGCGCCATAAGCGCTGGTCCAGCGCTCGGCATAGGGGTTGGGGAGTGTCGGCAGCTCGGGGAGCGCGGCGCCTTCGCGGATGAGGCGCGACAGCACGCCGTGGACGAGCCGGCGCGGGCCGCTTTCGACGAGCGGCAGCGCCGTGCCGATCGCGGCGTGCGCCGGGGTGCCCAAGATCAGCACCTGCGCCATCGCGAGGCGCAGCACCATGCGGGCGCGGGCGTCGTCGGGGAGCACCTTGGTCATCGCCCCGTCGATCAGCGCGTCGAGATCGGGCAGGCGGCGCAAGGTCGCGGCGACGATGGCGCGGGCGAGCGCCCGGTCGGCGGGCGCCGCCACCTCGACGAAGGCGCCTTCGAGCGCGACCTCGAGCGGGCGGCCCTGCTGGAGCACCGACATCAGCAGGCGCAGCCCGGCGCGGCGCGCCGGGGTGCCGATCGACTCGGGGCGTTCGGCGGGCTTGGGGCGGCGGGGGCTGCGCATGGGGGTGCGTTTCGGCCGAGCGGAGGGCGGCGTCAACCTTGAAGGACTAACGCTGAAAACCCCTCTCCCCTTGCGGGAGAGGGAGGGGCCCACGCAGTGGTAGGGTGAGGGGACACCGCCCTCCGCGCGTAGACGCCGCTGCCGACCCTCGCGCCGTGTGCGCTGGGGGCCCAAAACAAACACCACCCAAAGACGCGGGGCC
>JASBUR010000028.1 GCA_030147805.1 Sphingomonadaceae bacterium | reverse complement strand
TCCCGGCGATCGTCCCAGTGATCGCCCCCGGGGGCCGAAGCCGGCCGGCGCGGGTGCGGGCGACCGTCCGCGCGGACCCAAGCCCACCGGTGGCGGCGCACCGCGCGGCGGCGCCCCCGCATCGACTCCGCGCCCGCCGCGCCGCCCCAAATAGCGCCCGGCCGCGGTGAAGATCGCGACCTTCAACATCAACGGCATCAACGGCCGCCTGCCGCGGCTGCTCGAATGGCTCGCCGAAAGCGCGCCCGACATCGTCTGCCTGCAGGAGCTGAAGGCGCCCGACGAGCGCTTTCCCGAGGCCGAGATCGCCGCCGCCGGCTACGAAGCGATCTGGCACGGCCAGAAGAGCTGGAACGGCGTCGCCATCCTCAGCCGCATCGGCACGCCGGTCGAAACGCGCCGCGGCCTGCCCGGCGACCCCGCCGATACGCAGAGCCGCTATCTCGAGGCGGCGGTCGGCGGCATCCTCGTCGCCGGCCTCTACCTGCCCAACGGCAATCCGGCGCCGGGGCCCAAATTCGACTACAAGCTGGCGTGGTTCGCGCGGCTCCAGGCGCATGCGCAGACGCTGCTCGACAGCGGCCTGCCGGTGGTGATCGCCGGCGACTTCAACGTCATGCCGACCGACCTCGACGTCTACAAGCCCGAGCGCTGGCACGACGACGCGCTCTTCCGGCCCGAGGTGCGCGCGGCCTTCGCCGCGCTGGTCGCGCAGGGCTGGACCGATGCGATCCGCGCGCTGCATCCGGGCGAGCGCATCTATACGTTCTGGGACTATTGGCGGAATGCCTGGGGGCGCGACGCCGGGCTCAGGATCGACCATCTGCTGCTCAGCCCCGACCTCGCGAAGCGGCTCGAGGCGGCGGGGGTCGATCGCGCGGTGCGCGGGCGCGAGAAGGCCAGCGACCATGCGCCGGCCTGGGTGGTGCTGGGCGAGAAGAAGCGGCGGAAGCGCGGGTAGGGCGGTGTCCCCTCACCCTCCCGGCTGACGCCGGGCCCCTCCCTCTCCCGCAAGGGGAGAGGGGTTGATCGGGCGCATTCCGTCCAAACCCCTCTCCCCTCGCGGGAGAGGATGGGTGAGGGGGCCGAGCGCGCAGCGCGAGGAACGGCGCTCGCCCGAAAAAGGGCGGCCCTGGGGAGAGACCGCCCTTCACACGTGGGAGCGTGCATCCCTTGCGGGATTATTTGGCCGCGGCGACCTCGATCGGCAGCGGCGCACCGCGGTGAAGCGCGGTCAGCGTCGGCGCGTCGATCTTCGCGACCAGCGCCGCCACCGTCTCGTCGCGACAGCGGTCATGGTCGCGCGACCAGCGGTCCCATCTGGCGTCGAGCGCGCAGGCCCGGTCGGCGGCGGTGCGGGCGCGCTGCAGCAGCGTGGCGGCGCCGGCGGGGGTGGCGAGGTCGAGTCCGGCGACCGACACGGCGGCCGGGCGGCTCGAAACGGGCGCTGCCGCGGCGGCGGCCGGGGCCGTCAGCAGCAGCGGGGCGAGAGCGATCAACAGAATCTTCATGGCCGAATTCCTTGGGAAGGAGGGAAGGAAGTCAGCACCGGTGCATCCGCTATCTAGCTCGAAAATTAGGTTTCGTATAACAACTATATTGCCAAATGGTTCTGCAAAAGTGCAGAATGACGGCGCGCCTGCGTTCACCCACATCCGTCAGGCCGGCGTTCGCCGGAAGGACGCCTCCGAGGGGCAAGAGCGGACCGATGCTCGACTGGACCGACCTGCGCTATTTTCTCGCCGTCGCGCGCACCGGCAGCACGCTCGGTGCCGGCCGCGCGCTCGGCGTCAGCCAGACCACCGCCGCCCGGCGCATCGCCGCGCTCGAGGCAGCGCTCGAGCTGACGCTCTTCGAACGGCGCCAGTCGGGCTATGTGCTCACCCCGGCGGGCGCGGCACTGCTCGACAGCGCGGCGGGTGTCGAGACGGCAGCGGGCGCCTTCGCCGACACCGCTGCGGCGCAGACGCGCGAGATCAGCGGCACGGTCAAGCTCACCACCGGCGAGATCTACGCCGTCACGCTGCTGGCGCCGATCCTGCGCGACCTGCACGTGGCGCATCCCGGCATCCGCATCGAGCTCGACACGAGCGACGAGGTCCGCGACCTCTGCGCCGGCGCCGCCGATATCGCGCTGCGCAGCACCAAGCAGCTCAGCGGCGACGGCCTCGTCGCGCGGCGCATCGCCTGGGACCCCTGGACGGTCTACTGCAGCCGCACCTATGCCGCGGCCAACGGCGTGCCGCGCAACCGCCACCAGCTCAAGGGCCATGTCATGATCGGCGGCGGCGGTCCCGGCGTCGGCGCCTATTACCGCGCCTGGCTGCAGGCCGCCGGCGTCGAGGACGCGGTGGTCGTCCACCACAATACGCCGCTGGGGCTGTTGTCGTCGGTGCGCGCCGGCGTCGGTCTCGCCGCGCTGCCCAGCTTCGTCGCCGACCGCGACCCCGACCTCATCCGCTGCCTGCCGCCGATGGAGGGCGACACGATGGGCCTGTATCTGATCACGCACGAACGGCTGCGGCACACGCCGCGCGTGCGCGCGGTGATGGACTTCCTCGCCGACCGGCTGACCTAACGGCGCGCGATCTCCTCAAGAAAAGCCACAAACCCCAACGCCGCGTCATCCATCCCCATCACCTTGGGGTTGCTGCTCTTGATCACGAAATATTCGTTCGGCGCATGCGCCCCCGAGCCGTGACCGAGCCCGAACTGCCCCGCCGGCAGGTTCACCGGCGCGCCGGTGAACGTCACGCCCGGCCAGCTGCCCGCCAGCCGCGGGTAGAGCGTCGTCGGGACGCCGAAGCGCGTGTAGGTCGCCTGCATCGCGCGGACGAGGTCGCTGTCCTCGGCGGTCTCGGTCGGGTCGTAGCCGCCCGAGACGTTGACCTCGACGTCCTGGAAGCCGCGCTTATCGAGGTGGGCGCGCAGCTTGGCGATGCTGTCGTCCTTGGTCATGTTCGGCACGAGGCGCAGGTCGATCTTGGCGACGGCGCGGCTCGGCAGCACGGTCTTGCCGCCGGGGCCGGTATAGCCCGACACCAGCCCCTCGATGTTGATCGTCGGCTGCGCGGCGAGGCGCTCGAGCGCCTGTTCCCACGACAGATCGTCGATCCAGCGGGTGACGCCGGCGGCGCGCTTGGCCTCGGCCTCGCTGAGGTTCTTCGAGGCGAGCCGGATCAACTCGCGCTCGCGCGGCGTGAGCGGGCGGACCCTGTCCATGAAGCCATCGACGAGCGGGGTGTTGCCGTCGGTGGTGACGAGCGTCGAGAGCGCGGCGACGAGGCGCCAGGCCGGGCTGTCGACGCGCGCCTTCTGGCTCGAATGCAGATCCTCGCGGGGGCCGCGGCCCCATTTCTCGCCGCTGGCGACCAGCTCGAACTCGACGACGCCCTTGGCGCCGAGATTGATCTCGACGCCGCCGGTCGCCGGGCTCTGCCAGCCGGTCGGAATGATCACGCCGACGCATTTCCTGAGCGCCGCGAGCACCTGCGGCGTGGTGACGATGTCGGAGAAGTGCGGCGAGCCGATCTCCTCCTCGCCCTCGGCCACGAGCACGAGGTTGACCGGGAGCTTCCGCCCTGCCGCCTTCATCGCGTGGAGCGCGGCGAGGAAGGTCGCCTGCGGCCCCTTCTGGTTGACGGCGCCGCGGCCGACCACGACCTGACCGAAGCCCGGCTTGTCGACGAGCGCGGCGTCGAGCGGCGGCGACGACCATTCGGTCGGGTCGTACTGCTTCACGTCGTACATGAAGTAGATGCCCATCGTGCGCGGCGCGCCGGCATCGAGCGTCGCGAACACGCCGGGGTGGCCGCGCGTCGGCACGATCTCGGCGGTCTGGAAGCCGGCGTCGGTGGCGAGCTTCGCCATATAGGCGGCGCCCTCGGGCATGGCGCGGTTCTCGGCGGCGATCGAGGGCAGGCGGATCCAGTCCTGCAGGCGTTTGACCGCCGCGTCATGGTTGGCGGCGAGCGCCTTCCTGACGGGGTCGAGGTCGTCGGCAGCACGCGCGCGCGCCGGGGCGAATAGCGCGCCGGCTGCGGTCGCGGCGGCGCCGGCGAGCAGGGTGCGGCGGTCGGTGGTCAGACTGGTGTCGTCGCGCATGCCATGAATCCTCGATTCTGTCTCGCCGAAATAGACCTGCTGCCGGTCGTCGCTGCAAGTCCGCGCCGTGGTGAGGAGCCGCGAAAGGCTGATCGCGCCCCCGCCCGAGCGATTCGGCGCGGGCTAAGGCCCCGGCGATGGCGGCGCCGGGATCGGCATCGGCAGGGCCCTTATGCCCGCTCGATGGCACCGGCCACCGGCGCGCCGGCTTCGCGCGCGCGATCGGCTGCGAGCATCGCCCCGGGGCCCGTCGAGCGAGCGGCGGCCCAGCCCGACCTGCCGCCTGCAGAGGCGGTGAAGTCCGGTGACGATTCGGCGTTGTCGAGACTTGGTTGCCGGGAGGCTAGACGGATGGTCGGCAGCATGGCTGGAGCCGCGTGCCGCGCCGGCTGTACCGGAAGCTCCGGCCGCGGCCGTTCAGCCCGGCCTCGGGGGCGGGTCGAGTGCTGCGTCCGGGACGATCTCGGGCGGCGCGCGATCGGCGTCGGGCGGTCGGCCGTCGATCGCGGGCGGCGGCGCGGAAATGCCCCCGTCGCCGGCCGGCGCGGCGCCCGCCGCGCCCGGCGAGGACAGCGCCGGCGGCAGTTCGCCGGGCGGCGGCGCGTCGGCGGCGCGATCGGATCTCGCCCCCAGATTGGCCGTGGCGGCGTCCTCGGGCGTCTGTTCGCTGCAGGCCATCAGCGCCAGCGCGCCGGCCAGCGCCAAGGCGCGGGTCGGGCGCCGCCGCGTCATATCGCAAGCCTCGGCGCGGGAGCGGCCGCCGCACGCGACGTGGCGCGCCCGACCGGCGGCCTCGGTCCGGGCGGCTCGGTGGCTCGCGCATGGCGCATCGACCAGCGCCGAAGGTCGAGCAAGCGATCGGCGACGGCACCCGCCGCCGCCACCGCGGTGACGGCCCCAGGCGCGAGGGCGGGCATCGGCCGCGCCTATTGCGGGTAGACGCGCTGCCCGCTGCTGTTGAGATAATAGCGGCGGCCGTTGGCGTCGGTGTAATATTTCTGGCCGTCGGACGTCGCCGCGCCGACGGCGCCGCCGCCCGCCGCGCCGACCGCCGCGCCCTCGACCGCGCTCACGCCCGGCACCACGGCGCCGAGGATGGCGCCGCCCGCCGCGCCGATCGCCGCGCCGCGTCCGGCATCGCGCAGCGTCTCGTTCGAGGTGGAGCAACCGGTGGCCAGCAGAAGCGCCGATCCGGCGGCAAGCGTCAACGTGAAGTGGGTCATCGAAGCGACTCCTTGGGTTCGGGACCGACGCCTTCGGCTCGGCGTCCCGGGCAGGAAAGATGGGCGCTGAACCAACGCTGCAGGCGGTGACGGGGTTCGCGGGCAGCCGCTGCTGGAGACCGCCCGACCGTATTTGCCGAGGGCGCGCGGCGGATCGTTTCCCGGCGGCGGCGGCGCCGGGAACGCATCGCGGGTTCGATCGCTTGAGCGGGCATTGCCTATCGCTTCTCCGCCGCCTCATCGGCGCGGACTGCCGGCCGCCAGGATCGTTCGTCGTGTCCCAATTTCTCTCGGTTCTGGCGATCGCGCTGCTTCCGGTCGCCGGCAATGTTCTCGGCAGCATCGTCGCCGAGCTTGCCCGCGCGCCGCGCTGGGTGGTCGGCGCCGCGCTCCACGCCGCGGCGGGAGTCGCGGTGGCGCTGGTCAGCGTCGAGCTGATGCCGCGCGTTCTCGACACCACCCCGATCGCGCTGATCGTCGCGCTGTTCGCCGGGGGCGCCGCCTTCTCGGTGCTGCTCGTCAAAGGCGTCGAGCGCCTGCGGCGCGGCAAGGACGACGGCAGCACCGGCGCCTGGATGGTCTATATGGCGACGGCCGCCGACCTGTTCAGCGACGGGCTGATGACCGGCGCCAGTTCGGCGGTGTCGAGCGAGCTCGGTCTCCTGCTCGCGCTCAGCCAGGTCGTCGCCAACATTCCCGGCGGCTTTGCGACGGTTGCGAATTTCCGGACACAGAATGTCGCGCGCCGCACCCGCCTGCTCGCGGCGGCATCGTTCGCGCTACCGGTGGTCGTCGGGGCAGCGCTCGGCTTCTGGCTGCTGCGCGGCGCCGGGTCGATCGTCCAGGATGCGGCGCTCGCCTTCATCGTCGGCGTGCTGCTCATCACCACGATCGAGGACCTCGTGCCGCAGGCCGACCGGCCGGGCACGGCCCGGTGGATATCGACGTCGTCGTTCGTCGCGGGCTTCGCCTTCTTCGCGCTGCTCTCGGCGTCGTTCGACTGAGCCGCGGGGCGCGAGGTCAGCGCTCGATGAACTCGACCCCGACGCCTTCGCTCACCACCGCGGCGAGCTCGCGCGCGTCCCAGTTGGTGAGGCGCACGCAGCCGTGGCTCGCCGTCTTGCCGATGAGCCCCGGGTCGGGCGAGCCGTGAATGCCATAGCCCTCCTTGTCGAGGTCGATCCACACGCCCCCGACCGGGTTGTTCGGCCCGGCCGCGATCTTCAGCGCCTCGTCTGGGCCCCAGTCCTGGCTCGCCGGATCGAAATGATAGGTCGCCTCGGGCGCGACCGCCCGCACCTGGGTCTTGCCGGTCGGCGACGGCGTCTCGTCGCTGCCGATCGTCGCCGGATAGCTGGCCAGCAGCGCGTCGTCCTCGTCGTAGGCTCGCACCATGTTGCGGCTCTTGTCGACCTCGATACGGGCGACGCTGGCCTCGCGCCGGTCGTCGCCCGGCGCCGCGACGACGATCTCCGCCCCGGCGCGCGCGAAGTCGGCCCCGGGATTGAGCGCCCGCAACAGCGCCTGGCTCATGTGAAACTTTTCGGCGAGCAGCTCCTCCGCGCCGGTATAGCCCAGCCGGTCGAGCCTGGCCTGTTCGGTCAGGCTCTCGGGGACGGTGTCGATGAAGGGACCTTCGACGTCGTCGTCGGTGATCGTGTATTTCTTCAGGACCGCGTCGCCGCGCCCGTCCGCCAGCCGCCTCATCAGCTCGTCGTCGATCTCGCCGTCCGCTGCCAGGCCGTGCGCGCGCTCGAACGCCGTGATCGCCCCCCGGGTGTTGCCGCCGCCGTAGCCGTCGATCACGCCGGGCGAATAATGCGCCCGGTCGAGCAGCACCTGCGCGGTCAGCAGCTCGCGGCTCCGGTCGTCGGTGAACAGCGCGTCGGGGAGGCCGTCCGGCAGGGCCGGCACCTCCTGCATCGCCTGCACCGGGGCGGCGGCGGTCGCCACGAAGAACGCCGCCAGCGCCGTGGCGCCCAGGCGACCGCGGCGGGGCCGCGCCGCCGGTTCACCCCGTCTCATGCGAGCCGCTTTGCGGGCACTCCTCCGTAGGGCCCGTCCCTGCGCGCCTTGTAATAGGCGTAGCCGGCGCCCGCCGCGGCGCCGAGGATGGGGCCGACGAAGGGCACGGGCAGCGCGATCACCGCGCCGATCGCCGCCGATTTCGCCATGCGTTTTCCAAGCTTCTTGTCGTGCGTCATGTCATCTTCCTTCATATCCGGGTGGTGTCTGGCGCGGCTCAGGGCCGGTCGCGGTCGGCGCCGCCGCCGGCAGCGAACGATCGCCGGCCGGCGTTCCGAAGCCCGAACCCGAACCGCCTGCCGCGAGGCGTTCGCCGCCGAAGCCGCCGTCCTGCCGCCCGGTCGCCGACGATGCGCTGGCCGACGCGCGGCCGCCGTCGCCGCCTTCGCGGGCGCTCGACCCGCGGTCGCCACTTCGCTTCGACGCCTGGCCACCGGGGCGGTAGAAGATCAGGATCTGCTGGCGGTAGGCCGGGGTGAACTCGGGCGCGTCGCTCGGCTCGAAGCGCGGCGCGTTGGCGAGGTCCTCGGCGGTGAGGTCGATCGCATAGCCGCCCTGGTCCTCGTCATAGGTCAGCACCGACCACGGCAGCGGGAACAGGCTTTCGCCGACGCCCAGCGTGCCGCCGAAGGTCATGACGGCGTAGCCGACGCGACCCGAATATTTGTCGACCATGACGCTGTCGATCTTGCCCAGCCGCTCGCCGTCGCGACCGATGACGGGCGTGCCCTCGACCTTCTTCGACGAGATCAGCCGCAGGTTCTCGTCGGTCTGCAGCCGCAGCGTGAAAGCCTCGTCGCCCTCGGCCGCGTGCGACGAACCACGCTTGCGCGCGGCGATCGCCACGCCCGCGACGGCGGCGAGCGCGCCGATACCCAGGCCGACCTTGCCCCAGCCCCCGCTGGAGCCCGGCTCGGCCTCGGGGAGGCCGCAGCGGCGGCGCAGCTCGCTGACCTGCGCCTTCCCGCCGGCAACGGTGGTGAAGGCCGCCGCGACGGCGTTGCGTGCGCCGGCCGAGAGCTGCGGGTCCCTCAGCGCCGCCTCATATTTCTCGCGGATGTAGGTCTCGCCGGCCTCCACCGAATCGAGCACGGCGCGATCGCCCTGGCCGAGCGAATCCTTCAGGTCGAGCCAGCGGCGGTGTGCGGCGGCCTTCAGCATGCCGGCGTCCTCGGGATCGCCGCCGGCCTGGCGCACCTCCTGTTTGAGGCGGTCGGCGGTCTGGCGACGCTCGGTCGCAAACCGGCCGAACAGCGGCGCCAGGCGATCGTCGGACGCGCGCTCGGCGGCGGCCTGATAGCCGTCGGCGCTGTCGATCGTCGTCGCGATCAGGCTGTTCAGGACCTTGGTGTCGTGGTTGCTCATGGTTCTCAATCTCTTGTTTTCAAATGCTGGGAACGGCGGGCTGCGGCCGTCTCCGCCGCGCGAAGGGGTCGATGGCGGTCCGAAGCGCGGGGAGTCGGCCGCAAAGGAAGTTGGCGTCGGCGACGGCCTGTGCATGACCAATGCACCGCCAGCCCAATGGCTCCGGCTTTGGACGCTCCTATGCACCGGGCTGCCTCTAAGGACGGTCGAGCGAGCCTTCAGCGACGTAGCGTGCGGATCGACGATCTGGGTGCGGACGACATCGCGCTCGCGATCAACGTCTGGCTCGCTTCACAGCGCTCCCGACCTCAAGAATGCCGCCTCGGCGGTCCGCGCGGCGTCCTCGCGACGTTCCGCGACGCCGGCATCGGCCTGCCCGACCCGGATCTGCGCTTCATCGCGACGCGCGAACCACCCGGAGGCGCCTGACGCCGGCCGATGCTATGCCATCTATCTGACGCCTTCGACGATCCATGCAATCGGCTCGCCCGAGGCGCGGCGCAGCAGCGAAACGCTGGTCCGGGTCACTCCCGACAACAGCGAGGCGAGCCAGACGCCCATGCCGGCGGGTGACTTGGCGCTCCGCTCGAGATGCAGCAGCAGCGACAGTTCAGGATCGAAGTCTGCCGCCAGCTTCTGCCAGAGCGCCTGCCGCTCGGCGCGGGTCCGCATGATGTTTCGCCGGAGATAGTCGGCGATGAGAGCGACCGACGGGTCGGCGGGGAACTGCGCCTTCAGCCGCTGCCGCTGAAGGTCGACGGCGGCGAGGCGGCCTGACAGGAAGGCGGCCTTCACTTTGCCGGAAAGCGCTTCGCGTACCGCGCGCCGCCGCGCGCCGCCCTCGCGAAGGATTTCGCTCTCCTGGTGGTGGACGAGGAAGCTGAACCGGGCGCCGGCCTTCAGGACGCGCGCCAGCTCGCCGGCGGTCTTGGCGATGTCGCCATATTCGATGCCGTACAGGCTGACCGCGGCATCGAAGCAGCCGTCGTCGAACGGCAGCTGCTCCATGCAGACCCACGGGTGGATCTCGAGGTTCGCGACGCGGGCGATCGGAACGTCCGCCCAATCGACGCCGGTGACATGCAGGTCGCTGCGGCAGCGGAGCAACGTCGATCCGACGATGCCCGCCCCGCAGGCGAGATCGATCACCTGGGCGCTGCGCGGGAGCGTTGCGGCGAAATGCGCCCAGTGGCGGTCGACGATAGGGCGCCCGTCGCCGGGAATGTAGCAGCGCTCATGCGGAACCGTCTCCAGGTTGAATTCCTGCCAGAAGGTCGACCAGAGCATCGGTCCGGTCGAACCGCCGGGGTGACGCGCGGCGGCGATCGGTGGCAGGATGGCGCGCGCGGCGTGGGTCATGAAGTCCTCCGTCGCCCGCCTTGCCGCCGGGCGATGCCGGTTTCATCGGGCAATACGACGGCGCGGGCGGCATATTGCCGGGTGGGAAACGCCATGGACGACAAGGACCGGTTGCTGCTGAGCCTGCTGCGGCGCGACGCGCGCCGGCCCGTGGTGGCGCTGGCGCGCGATCTCGGCCTGTCGCGCACCGCGACGCAGGACCGTCTCGGCAAGCTGCAGGCGTCGGGCGCCATTGCCCGCTTCACCATCGTCGAGGGCGATGGCCGCGCCCGCGAGTGCGCCTATCTGATGGTAAAGCTCGACCGCGGCGTGCGCTGTGCGCAGGTCGCGCCCAAGATCCGGATCGTCCCGACGGTCGAGGCCATTCATTCGGTGACCGGCGAGATCGATATGATCGTCCGCCTGGCCGCCGAGCATGTCGACGGGCTCGAGAAGGCGCGCGCCGAGGTGGCCGGTCTGGCCGGGATCGCCGAGGTATCGACGCATGTCGTGCTGGAACGGCTGCTCGGCTGAGCGCTAGGTCACCAGCTTCCGCAGCCCGGCGATCGTGTCGGCCTCCGCCGCCGGCTTGTCGGTGCGGATGCGGCTGATCCGCGGGAAGCGCATCGCGAGACCGCTCTTGTGGCGCTTCGATTCGTGCAGCGAGTCGAACGCTACCTCGAGCACCAGCGTCTTTTCGACCTCGCGCACCGGTCCGAAGCGGTTGACGGTGTGGTTGCGCACGAAGCGGTCGAGCATCATCAGCTCGGCGTCGGTGAAGCCGCTATAGGCCTTGCCGACCGGCAGCAGTTCGCCCGCCTCGGTCCAGGCGCCGAAGGTATAGTCGCTGTAATAGGACGAGCGCTTGCCGTGGCCGCGCTGCGCATACATCATCACGCAGTCGGCGATCAGCGGGTCGCGCTTCCATTTGTACCAGAAGCCGGCGCGGCGGCCGGCGACATAGGGGCTGTCGCGGCGCTTGAGCATCAGCCCCTCGATCGCCGCGTCGCGCGCCTGCATCCGGAGCTCCATCAGATCGTCGAAGCTCTTGCCCTCGATCAGCGTCGACACGTCGAAGCGATCGGCCGGGAGCCGCGGGACGAAGGCTTCGAGCCGGGCGCGGCGTTCCTCCCAGGTCAGCGCGCGCAGATCCTCCGCTCCATCGAACAAGATGTCGTAGAGGCGGACGAACGCCGGATAGTCCTCGAGCGCCTTCGCCGAGACGAGCTTGCGCCCCAGCCGCTGCTGCAGCGCGTTGAACGAAGCGGCGCCGCCGCCCTGGTCGTCGCCGCCCTGCGCGCTGCCGCGCACCAGCAGTTCGCCGTCGAGCGTCCCGTGCACGCGAAAATCGGCGGCGACGTCGGGAAAGCTGCGGGTGATGTCGTCGCCGGCCCGGCTGTAGAGCCGCGTCTCGCCGGCGACATGGACGAGCTGGACGCGGATGCCGTCCCACTTCCATTCGGCGGCGTAGGCGGCGAGGTCGATCGACTCTTCCTCGAGCGGGTGCGCCAGCATGAACGGGCGGAAGACCGGCACGTTCGCCTGCGTCGGCTGCGCGCCGCGCCCCTCGGCCCAGTCGAACAGCTCGCCATAGGGCGGCTTGAGCCCGTGCCACACCTCCTCGACGGCATCGACGTCGAGATCGAAGGCCTGCGCGAGGCCGGTCTTGGCGAGGCGCGCCGACACGCCGATCCTGAGCCCGCCGGTGGCGAGCTTCAAGAGCGCATAGCGGCCGGCGCTGTCGAGCCGGTCGAGCAGGTCGGCCATCGCCGCGGGCGCCGCGGCACGGCCGAGCGTCGCCAGCCGCTCGATGACGTCCTTGAGGCGGATATCCTCGAAATCCGCATCGTCGAGGCCGAGCGGCTTCTCCCACAGCAGCGAGGCGGTCTCGGCAAAGTCGCCGACATAGTCGCGGCTCATCGCGAACAGCACCGGATCGACGCGTTCCTCGACGAGCGTGCGGATCAGCGCCGGCTTGACGCCGGGTAGGTCGAGATCGCCGGTCAGCGCCGCCATCGCATAGCCGCGGTCGGGGTCGGGGGTGCGCTTCAGATAGTCGGCGATGAGCCGCAGCTTGGCGTTGCGCGAACGCGTATAGACCAGCCGGTCGAGAAGCGTGGAGAAGGCATGCATCGCGGCTGCAACGAATAGGCGGGGCGAAGCGGTCCCACCAGCCGCCGGCCGATCAACAGGTGCCCGTCGCCTCGCAATTATATCCCGAGGACAGCTGGGCGCGCGTCTTCTCGTTGCCCTCGCGATTGGCGGCGTAGATGCGGTCCCACTCGGCGAGCGTGAAGCATTGCTTGTTCTTCTTGACCAGCGATCCGGTCTCGAGCGTCTTGCGGCAAACGATCCGGTCGCGGTCGCCGCTGGCGCCGGTCGCCGCCGTCGAAGCCGGTTCGGCGGCGGTTGCGGCGCCGGAAAGCGTCGCCACCGTCATTGCCAATAGCGCCATTCGCATCGTCGCGGCCTTCCCTCTCGGCGCGAGAGGGCGCCCCCGGATACGTTGTGAAGTGATGATACTATTCGAGCGTCACGTTTTCGCAAGCCGGTCTTTGCGATCAGCATGGCCAGACCGCCAGCCATGCTGGAAGAGGTGGACCTTCGGATCTCACGACGCGGATCGCCACGGGCCCTCGAGCGGCTTGCGATAAGCGAGCTTCGCGGCGCGGACGCGCGATGCGAGGTACAATCGCGCCGGCGGGCATGTCGCGTCTGGGCGGGCGGCAGCGAGTGGTCTAGAAGGCGCGCATGTTCGACGCCGCCGACATCCGCCACCTTCCCAAGCCCGAGCTCTACGAGGAACTGCCGCGCCAGCTCGACGGGCTGCTGCACGGCGAGCGCGACCTCGTCGCGAACCTCGCCAATGCCGCGGCGCTGATCTTTCATTCGCTGCCCGATCTCAACTGGGCCGGCTTCTACCTGATGAAGGATGGCGGGCTGGTGCTTGGGCCGTTCCAGGGGCGCACCGCCTGCGTGCGCATCGCGGTCGGGCAGGGAGTCTGCGGCACCGCGGTGGCGGAACGGCGGACGCAGCTGGTCGCCGACGTCCACGCCTTTCCCGGCCACATCGCCTGCGATTCGGCGTCGGCCTCCGAGCTGGTGGTGCCGCTGATCGTCGGCGGCGAGGTCAGGGGTGTGCTCGACCTCGACAGCCCGACGCCGGCACGCTTCGACATGACCGACGCTGCCGGCTGCGAGCGATTGGTCGAGGTGCTGCTGCGCCACGTCGCGCCGTAAAGGTCGCACCCCGTCGCTCGGAACGAAGCCTGCGGATACCGGTTATTTACGGTATCCCTAGCGGAGTGCGTAGAATGATCCGGTATCGCCATGACATTTCGAACTGGGCGTTCACGCTGGTGCTCGCAGCCGGCTTCGCGCTTGCGCTGATCTGAAGCTAGCGTTCGAGGTCGGTCTTCAACCGGTCGAGCAGGTCGACCGCCTGCGCCGCATAGGCGCCGATCCAGCGTTCGTGGATGCCGCGGATCGGCAGCGGGTTGAGATGGTTCCAGCGTTCGCGTCCCTCGCGCCGCGCGATCACCAGATCGGCGGCCTCCAGCACCTTCAGATGCTGCATCACCGTGCAGCGGTCGAGCGCGGCGAACGTCTCGCAGAGCGCCCCGGTTGTCTGCGGATGATTCTTGAGCTCGTCGAGGATCGCGCGGCGCGTCGGAGACGCCAACGCTTTGAAAATCCTGTCGTCTGCTGTGTCGCTTGACATGTTATAGAAATATAACATGATTGAGTCGCAAGGCAAAGGAATTGCGACATGGAATTGAAGTTCAAAGTGTCAGCGCGGATCGCGCGACCGGTGGCCGAGGTGTTCGAGGCGATCGCCGATCCGGCCCGGCTGTCGGCCTATTTCACCACCGGCGGCGCCCAGGGGCGGCTGGAAACCGGCACGACGGTCACCTGGGACTTTGCCGACTTTCCCGGCGCCTTCCCCGTCGAGGTCGTCGAGGTGCAGCCGAACCGCCGGATCGTGCTGCGCTGGGAGGCCAACGAGGGCGTTCCCGAGGGCGAGGCGCCGGTCGTCGATGCCGGCTATCTCACCACGGTGACGATCGACTTCGAGCCGCTCGACGGCGACACGCGCACGCTGGTGACGATCAGCGAGGCCGGTTGGCGCGAGACCGAGACGGGGCTCAAGGCGTCCTACGGCAATTGCATGGGCTGGACGCAGATGCTCTGCGCGCTGAAGGCCTGGGTCGAACATGGCATCAACCTGCGCGAGGGCATGTTCAGATAGACGAGCGGAACGAAGGCGGCATGAGGCGGTTGGCCTAGAAAAGGGAGACCTGCCTCATGTTCCGCGCCATCGGCTGCCTCGTGGTCCTCGTCATCGTCGTCGCGCTGGCGATGGTCTTCGGCCTGCTCGACATGATCTTCTAGCCGGCCGATCGCACCTCGCCCTAGCGCGATGTCGGCGGCGCGTCCCGATCGAGCTTCTCCACCTTCTGCGCCAGCGCGCTCGCGCCCTGGTCGTCGGCGGCGATGGTGGCTTCGTCGTCGGGCAGCTTTGCCGCCGCCTCGAGCCTCTCGAGCTTGGTGGCGAGATCGTCGGGTTGCGTGTCGTCGGCCATGATTCGTCTCCTCGTCGCTTCAACCGCGCGAGCGGGCCGCGCGTTCCCTAATCGTCGTCGTCCTCGCGGCCGATGAGATGCAGTTCGCGGGCCTTGATCTGGCGCGTCGCGCACCAGTGGATTAGCGCATCCTCGCGGCCGTGCGTCACCCAGACTTCCTGCGGGCCGAGCTCGAGGCAGGTCGAGGTGAGCTCGTCCCAGTCGGCATGGTCGGAAATGATCAGCGGCAGCTCGACATTCTTCTGCCGGGCGCGCTGCCGCACGCGCATCCAGCCCGACGCCATCGCGGTGATCGGGTCGGGCAGCCGCCGCGACCAGCGGTCGTTGAGCGCCGAGGGCGGGGCGACGACGATGCTGCCCTTGAGGTCGGCCGGCTTGAGGCCGGCGGCGGGGCGCAACTCGCCGAGATCGACGCCCTGTTCGACGTAGAGGTCGCACAGCCGCTGCATCGCGCCGTGGATGTAGATCGGCGCGTGATGGTCCATGCCGCGCAGATGCGCGATGACGCGCTGCGCCTTGCCGAGCGCATAGGCGCCGACGAGAACGCAGCGTTCGGGGTTGTCGCGCAGCGCGTCGAGCAGCTTGGCGATCTCGTCCGAGGTGTCGGGGTGGCGGAACACCGGCAGGCCGAAGGTCGCCTCGGTGACGAAGACGTCGCACGGCACCGGCTGGAAGAGCGGGCAGGTCGGATCGGGGCGGCGCTTGTAGTCGCCGGAGACGACCACGCGCTCCCCCTTGTGTTCCATGACGATCTGCGCCGAGCCCAGCACATGGCCGGCCGGCACGAAGCTCACTTCGACGTCGCCGACCTTCAGCAGCTCGCCATATTGCGCCGCCTGCGCGCCGGCCTGCTCGCCATAGCGCACACCCATGATCGCGAGCGTCTCGGGCGTCGCCAGCACCTTGCCGTGGCCGCCACGCGCATGATCGGCATGGCCGTGGGTGATCAGCGCCCGGGGCTTGGGGCTTGCCGGGTCGATCCAGAAATCGCCGGGCCTGACGTAGATGCCTTCGGGGAAAGGCTGGACCCAGGCGCCGAGCGACTTCTTCATCGCCGACTAATCGGCGCAGCGGCGGCGAAGTTCCATCATGCCGCCGGTTTCGGCATCAGCGCGTCGTCGAGCGCGCGCGCGCGCACGGCGGCGGGGCGGCTGGAGAGGCGATCCCAATAGGCTTCGAAAGCCGGGCGCTTCTCGATCGAGCCGAACATCATTCCCCAGCCGATCTGCGAGCCGAAATAGACGTCGGCGGCGGTGAAGCGGTCGCCGGCGACATAGTCGCTCGAGCCCACGGCGCGTTCGAGCGCCGCGATCACATCGTCGAAGCTGCCGTAGCCCGCCATCATCTTCTTGTCGTCGGGGACGTCCCAGCCCATCGACTTGTTGGTCACCGCCGCCTCGACCGGGCCGGCGGCGAAGAACAGCCAGCGATAGTAAGCGGCGGCCTCGCGCGTGCCCGGCGCCGGGCGCAACCCCGCCTCGGGGAAGGCGTCGGCAAGATAGGCGCAGATCGCCGCACCCTCGGTCACGACGGCGTCGCCATGCGTGATCGCCGGTACCTTGCCCATCGGGTTGATCGCCAGATAGGCGGGCGCCTTCATCGTCGTGCCGTAGTCGAGCACTTCGGTGCGATAGGGCTGGCCGATCTCCTCGAGCATCCAGCGGGCGATCCGCCCGCGCGACATCGGGTTGGTGTACAAGACGATCTCAGCCATGCGAATCCTCCTGGTTGTTCCCTGTTTGTGCCAGTATGCTGTTGCCGTACGGCGGAGTCGAGCGTTAGCGTGACTCGATGGCCGAAACCGTGACTCTCCCGCCCGTGATCGCCGACTGGCTCGCCGCGCGCGGCTGGGCGCTGCGGCGGCACCAGGCCGAGATGCTGGCGGCGGGCGCCGCCGGAGACCATGCGCTGCTCGTCGCGCCGACCGGCGCGGGCAAGACGCTCGCCGGCTTCCTGCCGACGCTCGCCGAGCTGATCGCCGCGCCGGCCGCGGAGCGGCTGCACACGATCTATGTCTCGCCGCTGAAGGCGCTCGCGGTCGACGTGCAGCGCAATCTGCTCGCGCCGATCGCCGAGATGGGGCTGTCGATCACCGTCGAGACGCGCACCGGCGACACGCCGTCCGACCGCAAGCTCCGGCAGCGCGAACGGCCGCCGCATATTCTGCTGACCACGCCCGAATCGCTGTCGCTGCTGATCACCTATCCCGACAGCTTCGAACTGCTGAAGGGCGTGCGGACGATCATCGTCGACGAGGTCCACGCCTTTGCCAACACCAAGCGCGGCGACCTGCTCAACCTCGCGATGGCGCGGCTGCAGGCGATCAACCCCGGCTTGCGCCGCGTTGGCCTGTCGGCGACGATCGGCGATCCCGAGGCCTATCAGGGCTGGCTGGCGCCCGATGCCGATGCCGAGAGCGTCACGCTGGTGCAGGGCGACCCCGGCGCCGAGCCGCAGGTCGGCGTGCTGGTGCCCGAGGGGCGGATCCCGTGGACCGGCCATACCGGCCTGCACGCGGCGCGCGAGGTCTACAAGCTGATCGCCGCGCACAAGCTCACCATCGTCTTCGTCAACACCCGCGCCGTCGCCGAGCTGACCTTTCGCGACCTGTGGAACGTCAACGACGATGCGCTGCCGATCGGCATCCACCATGGCAGCCTCGCCCCCGAGGCGCGGCGCAAGACCGAGGCGGCGATGTCGGCGGGCAAGCTGCGCGCCATCGTCGCCACCGCCAGCCTCGACCTCGGCATCGACTGGGGCGACGTCGATCTCGTCGTGCAGATGGGCGCGCCCAAGGGCTCGTCGCGGCTGCTGCAGCGCATCGGCCGCGCCAACCACCGCATGGACGAGCCGTCGAAGGCGGTGATCGTGCCCGGCAATCGCTTCGAATACCTCGAGGCGGTGGCGGCGGTCGACGCGGTCGCCGAGCATGAGCTCGACGAGGAGGTCTTCCGTCCCGGCAGCCTCGACGTGCTGGCGCAGCATCTGATGGGCGTCGCCTGCGCGGCGCCGTTCGCGCCCGAGGCGATGTATCAGGAGATCCGATCGAGCTCGCCCTATGCCGGCCTGCCGCGCGAGCTGTTCGACAAGACGCTGGGGTTCGTCGAGAATGGCGGCTACGCGCTCAGGGCCTACGACCGCTTCAAACGGCTCACGCTGCAAGGCGACGGCAGCTACCGCGTCAGCCACCCGCGCATGGTGCAGCAGCATCGGCTCAACGCCGGGGTCATCGTCGAGGCGGCGATGATGAACGTGGTGATCGGGCGGCGGCGCGGCCGCCGCCTCGGGCAGATCGAGGAATGGTTCGGATCGCAGCTGCGTATCGGCGACAGCTTCATGTTCGCCGGGCTGACGCTCGAGGTGACCGGCTTCGACGGCGCCGACATCCAGGTGACGACGGGGCGCGGCGACCCGAGCGTCCCTTCCTACATGGGGGCGCGGCTGCCGCTCACCACCAACCTCGCCGATCGCGTCCAGGCGCTGATGGCGACGCCGTCGCAGTGGGACCGCATGCCGCCCGACGTCCACGAATGGCTGCACCTGCAGAACGAGAAGTCCGAGCTGCCGGCGCCGGGCACGCTGCTCGTCGAAACCTTCGAGCGCGACAAGCGCCACTATGTCGTCATCTATGGTTTCGAGGGGCGCAACGCGCACCAGACGCTCGGCATGCTGATGACGCAGCGCATGGAGCGCGCCGGGCTGAAGCCGCTCGGCTTCGTCGGCTCGGACTATGTGCTGTCGGTGTGGTCGTTGGAGCCGGTCACCGATCCGAAACCCCTGCTGTCGCCCGAGGTGCTCGAGGACGAGCTCGCCGAGTGGATGGCGGCGTCGCCCTTCCTCAAGAAGTCGTTCCGCGAGGTGGCGATCATCGCCGGGCTGATCGAGCGTCAGCACCCGGGCAAGAAGAAGACCGGCCAGCAGGTGACCTTCTCCTCGGACCTCATCTACGACGTGCTCAAGAAATACGAGCCCGATCACCTGCTGCTGCAGGCGGCCTGGGCCGACGCGCGTACCAAGCTGTCGGACATCGCGCGGCTCAACAGCCTGCTCGAACGATCGCAGCATGCGATGGTGCACCGGGCGCTCGACCGCGTGTCGCCGCTCGCGGTGCCGATCCTGCTCGATCTCGGCCGCCAGCGCGTCGAAGGCGAGGCGACCGACGACGCGCTGCTCGCCGAAGCCGACGCGATCATCGCCGAAGCGATGAGCTGAGGCGGCCGCCCTTCCCGAAAGGCGCCGCCGACCGTATAGACGGCAGATGAGTGTTTCCGTTCTGTTCGGCGGCCACGACTTCATCCCGATGCCCGACGCCGCGCTCTACTGGCCGGCGCGCGGCGCGCTGCTTGTCGCCGACCTTCACTTCGAAAAGGCCAGCTGGTTCGCCTCGTTCGGCCAGCTGCTGCCGCCCTATGACAGCGTCGAGACGCTGGCGCGGCTCGACTCGCTGGTCACGGCGAGCGGCGCGCGCGAACTCTGGTGCCTTGGCGACAGCTTCCACGATCTGCGCGGCATCGATCGCATGCCGGCGCGCGCGCGGGGCATGCTCGACGCACTGACCACGACGCTCGACTGGACCTGGGTGGTCGGCAACCACGACCCGCATCTCGACGGCGGCGTCGGCGGGCGGGTCGTCGACGAGATCGAGGTCGACGGACTGCTGTTGCGCCACGAGGCGCGGCCGGACGAGACGCGGCCCGAGATCTCGGGGCATTTCCACCCCAAGCTCCGGATCACCGTGCGCGGTCGCCGTATCGCGCGGCGCTGCTTCGTGCACAGCGACCGCAAGCTCATCCTGCCGGCGTTCGGCGCGCTGACCGGCGGGCTCGATGCCGCCGACCCGGCGATCGGCCGCGCGGTCGGACGGCCGGCGCAGGCGCTGGTGCCGACGCCCGACCGCCTGCTGCGCTTTCCGCTGGCGGCGTAATAATGGCTGACGACCGGCGCCTTTAGGCGCTCACCCTGAGCGCGGAGAGTCGAGCTCTGTAGGCGGCGGGTCCCGAGCGACTTTGGGTCATCCCGGCTTTCGCAGCGCTGGCGGTCGCGGCGAACCCTAGCTGAAGCTGCCCGGCAGCACGCGCTCGAAGGTCTCGCGGACCTTCCAATAGCATTCGCAGCTCGCCGCCTCGAGGCCGGCGCGGTCGAGGACGGTGATGACGCCGCGGCTGTAGCGGATCAGGCCGGCTGCCTGCAGCGTGCGCGCGACGACGGTGATCGTCGGGCGCCCGACGCCGAGCATGTCGGCGAGATATTCGTGCGTGAGCGCGACCGTCTCGCCGTCGCCACAACGATCGAGGCACATCAGGATCCAGCGTGCCAGCCGCACCTCGGCCGAATGGCTGATGTTGCAGGCGACCGACTGGAAGATCAGCGCCGAGAAGGCATGGTTGTACGCCATGATCGCGCGCCGGAAGCTTGGGCTGTCCTCCCACAGGTCGAGGAATGCTGCGGTCGGCAGGTAGCGCGCGCCGCCGGGAAGCTGGACGACGGCCCGATTGTAGCTGATGCGGTCGCCGAGCAGGCAGTCGATGGCGACGACGCCCTCGCAGCCGACGGCACCGGTCTCGACGCTGCCGCCGTCCTCCTGCAGCGACACGAGCGAGACGATCCCGCCGGTCGGGAAATAGACCTGGTCGATCGGCTGGCCGGCTTCGAACAGCACGCGGCCCCGGTCGAGGTGCGTTTCCTTGAGATGCGGCTTCAGCCGATCGCGATCATGCGGCTCCAATGCCGCGAGCAGGCGGTTCATGCCTCGATCCCGGCGATGCGCCAGGGGGCATCGCTCCTCTCATGAGCGCCCCACGCGGCATCGTAACGACTTGTGTCGCTGAAAGTTCGATCGTGCTGAATCGCAGTCCCCCCTGGACCAACCCGCAACAAAAACTGACATTTTGTACCGCTCACGGCGCTGCCCTTCTGTCGTCTAGCGGACAGAGGCCACAGCTTTTTATAGCAGATGCACGCCGCGGGCGCGCCGGCCATCAGGAATAGCTGAGCGGCAACACGCGTTCGAAGACCCGGCGCACGCGGCCGTAGCAATCGCAGGCCGCTTCCTCGAGGCCCTCGCGGTCGATCACGGTGATCCCCTCGCGTCCGAGAGTCACGAGGCCGGCGGTCTGCAGCGTGCTCGCAATGACGGTCACGGTCGGGCGGCCGACCGCCAGCGTTTCGGCGAGCATGCGGTTGTCGAAGGGAATGGGTGCGGTACCGCGCGTGCGGTCGAGACACATCAACAGCCAGCGCGACAGCCGCGCCTCGCTGGTGTGCGATGCGTTGCAGACGATCGACTGCGCCATCTGCGCCAGATAGGCCTGAACATAGGCGCCGATCAGCGCACGGAACGCCGCGCTGCGCGCGCGGACCTGCTGCACCGCGTCGATGGGAATCGCGGCGATCCGGCCTGGCACCTGGACGATCGCGCGCTCGAACGGCAGGTCGTCGCCGATCAACGCCGCCGCCGCCACGACGCCCTCGCAGCCGACGGTGCCGGTTTCGACCGGCGCCCCCTCATCCTGCGCGGCACTGTGCGCGACGATGGCGTCGTAGGGGAAATATACGTGGCTAATGGGTTCGCCGGCCTGGTGAAGAACGTCGCCGAGCCGGTATCGGTCGACGGCGAGGCAGGCGTCGAGCGCGTCTCGATCGGTAGGCGCGAGCGCGGCGATAAGTCGGTTCATGCCCCTCCTTCGGTCGGATTATTTTGGCAGACGGCGGCGAGCCTCGAACCGACAGGGCGACGCTCATCCCTTAACTCCTTGATTTGCATTAAGCTCCGGTTCAGCGCTTCGGGTCGTCGCGCAAAGCGCTCGTTTCGTGGCGCTAGAGCGCTGCGGCGCCGTAGTGGTGCCACAGGAAGACCGCGGCGGCCCCGCGATACGGCCGCCAGGGCTCGGCCAGTTCGCGCGTCAGCCGTTCGCTCGGCTTGCCGTCGAGCCCCATGATGCGACCCATCTCGATCTGAACCGCGAGGTCGCCGGCCGGCCAGACATCGGCGCGGCCCTCGGCGAACAGCAGATAGACCTCGGCTGACCAGCGGCCGATGCCCTTCACCTTCGACAACAGCGCGGCGGCCTCGTCGTCGTCGGCGGGCAGCGCCGCGAAATCGAGCTCGCCGGTCGCCGCCAGCGCGGCCAGGCTGCGCGCATAGGCTGCCTTCTGGCGCGACAGGCCGGCGGCGCGCAACGCCGCGTCGTCGAGCGGCAGCAGCGCCGCCGGGTCGGCGATGTCGCCGACTGCGGCGGCGAGCTTATTCCAGATGCTGTCGGCGGCCTTCACCGAAACCTGCTGGCCGATGATCGTGCGAAGCAGCGTGGCATAGCCGCGCTCGCGGATGCGCGGCGCCGGATAGCCGACGCGGAGCAGGGCCGCGCCGACGCGCGGCTCGATCGATGCGATCGCGTCCAGCCCCTCGCGCAGCGCTTCGGCGCTCAGTCCCATCTTCTCGACCCGCTTGATTTCCCGTCGCGCGCCTAATAGGCGCATGTCGTCCCTTCGTCGACCGGAGCCCACATGCCCAAGCTGACCATCGTCACCCGTTCCGGCCAGGAAACCACGATCGACGCGCAGGCGGGCCTGTCGGTGATGGAGGCGATCCGCGACGCGGGCTTCGACGAGCTGCTGGCGCTGTGCGGCGGCTGCTGCTCGTGCGCGACCTGCCACGTCCATGTCGACGCCGCCTGGACCGACGTCGTCGGCGGACCCGATGCCGACGAGAGCGACCTGCTCGAAAGTTCGGACCACCGCACTGCGGCGTCGCGGCTGTCGTGCCAGATCGAGGTCACCGACAAGCTCGACGGCCTCAAGGTCGCCATCGCCCCCGAAGATTGAGCGACGGCGAGGACCGGCGAACCCGTGCGCCGAACGGTTCGTCGCACGACGGTTGTCGCCATGGCGCGGCATCGGGGCTAATAGCCTGACATGGCGCTAACCGGCCTCCGTACCGAAAGCTTCTTTTCCGACAAGAACCGCGCCTTCTGGATCCTCCAGGGTGGCGGCTGGGGCGCCTATTTCGTGCTGCGCGCGCTCGGCGGGCTCGCGAACAAGATGGGCCTCACCTTCATCCTGCCCACCTTCGTCGTGACGCTGACCGGATTCTCGCTGACCCTGCTGATGGCCGCCGCCTTCCGCCGCATCATCCGCATGCGGCCGATCCTGATGTGGCCGCTGACCTTGCTGATCCTCGCGGGTGCGGCGCTGCTGTTCTCGGTGATCGAGGTGCGCTTCCACGCCTGGCTCTACGAGCCCGGCTGGAACCCGGTGGGCATCGAGTTCTTCGGCGCGATCCTGCTCGACCTGTCGGTGCTGGGCGCGTGGACGGCGCTCTATTACGGCATCAACTATTATCTGCTGCTGTCGGCGCAGTCGGAGCGGATGCTGAAGGTCGCGGCGCAGGCCAACGCCGCGCAGCTGGCGATGCTGCGCTACCAGCTCAACCCGCATTTCCTGTTCAACACGCTCAACTCGATCTCGACGCTGGTGCTCCTGAAGCAGACCGAGCGCGCCAATTCGATGCTGTCGCGACTGTCGTCCTTCCTGCGCTACAGCCTCGTCGGCGATCCGACGCAGATGGTGACGCTGGCGCAGGAGGTCGAGGCGCTGCGGCTTTATCTCGACATCGAGCGGATGCGGTTCGAGGAGCGGCTGCGCTTCACCGTCAACGTCGATCCGCGCGCCACGCAGGGCCAGATCCCCTCGCTGCTGCTGCAGCCGCTCGTTGAAAACGCGGTCAAATATGCGGTCACGCCGATGGAGGAAGGCGCCGAGATCGCGCTCGACGCGCGCGTCGTCGGCGACAGGCTGATCGTCAGTGTCGCCGATACCGGCCCGGGGTTGAATGACGCGGCCCCGAAACCCAATTCGTCCTCGGGGGTTGGACTTGCGAACATCAGGGATCGTCTCGCGCAGGCCTATGGCAACGACCACCGCTTCGAACTCGGCCCCAATCACCCCCATGGCCTGATCGTGACGATCGACATTCCCTATCTGCCCGGCCTCGGGGCTGGCGCCCCCCTGGGCGACGGCCGGCCGGCAGTCAGCGCTGCGGCGCAGAAGGAGACTGCTCAGTGAAAATTCGGACGATCCTCGTCGATGACGAGACGCTCGCCATCCAGGGCATGGAACTCAGGCTCGAAGCCTTTCCCGAGGTCGAGATCGTCGATCGCTGCGCCAATGGCCGCGAAGCGATCCGCTCGATCAAGACTCACAAGCCCGATCTGGTCTTCCTCGACATCCAGATGCCCGGCTTCGACGGATTCTCGGTGGTGTCGGGACTGATGGAGGTCGAACCGCCGCTGTTCGTGTTCGTCACCGCCTATAACGAGTTCGCGCTCAAGGCGTTCGAAGCGCAGGCGATCGACTATCTGATGAAGCCGGTCGAGGAGGAGCGGCTGGCGGCGACGATGGAGCGCATCCGCCAGCGGCTGTCCGAGAAGCGCGCCGGCGAAGAGACCGAGCGGCTGAAGACGCTACTCGCCGAGGTCGCGCCCGATGCGGTCCAGGAGATGCCGGCGTCGGCCGAGGCGCCCGCGTCGAACCGGTTCGAAAAGCTCATCAACATCAAGGACCGCGGCCAGATCTTCCGCGTCGACGTCGAGAGCATCGAGCGCATCGACGCGGCGGGCGATTACATGTGCATCTACACCGGCGACAACACGCTGATCCTGCGCGAGACGATGAAGGATCTCGAGAAGCGCCTCGACCCGCGCAAGTTCCAGCGCGTCCATCGCTCGACGATCGTCAATCTCGAGCAGGTGCGCCAGGTCAAGCCGCACACCAACGGCGAATGCTTCCTGGTGCTCGGCAGCGGTGCGCAGGTGAAGGTCAGCCGCAGCTACCGCGACGTGGTGGCGCGCTTCCTGTAGGCCGCGAGGGGCGCGGTCCCTCTTTTCCCCGCGCCCGTCATCCCGACGCAGGTCGGGATCTGATGCGATCTGGTGCCTGCTCTCCGGGAGATCCTGACGGACGTCGGGATGACGAACGGGAGGAAGGGCTTGTCGCTACGCCCGCGTCGCCGCGCCGATATAGTTGATGCTGGTGTCTCCGCCGATGGCGAAGCCGCGCGACAGCGCATAGCCGAGGCCCGTGACGTGGCGCACCGAGAGGCCGGCGGTACGGAGCGCCGCGGTCAGCTCGTCGGGCGTGAGGAACTTGTTCCAGTCGTGCGCGCCCTCGGGGATGGTCTTCAGCACGCGCTCGGCGCCGACGATGAGCACCGCGTAGGATTGCGGTGTGCGGTTGGGGGTGGAGAAGACCAGCAGCCCGCCCGGCGCCAGCAGCCGCTCGAGCGCCCCGAGAAAGGCGCCGAGGTCGGCGACATGCTCGACGACCTCGAGGCAGGTGATCAGGTGGAAGCCGCCGGGCATCGCCTCGGCGAGCGCTTCGGCCGAGCCGGCGCGATAGTCGATCGCCAGCCCCATGTCGGCGGCATGGCGCGTCGCCACCGCGACGTTTTCGGGCGCGGCGTCGAGCCCGGTGACCGCAAAGCCCATCCGCGCCAGCGGCTCGCACAGCAGCCCGCCGCCACAGCCGACGTCGAGCGCGCGCAGCCCGCCGAACGGTGCGCGCGCGCGTTCGTCGCGCCCGAAATGATCGAGCGCCTGGCCGCGGATATAGGCGAGCCGCGCCGGATTGATCGCGTGCAGCAGCCTCGAACTGCCTTTGGGGTCCCACCATTCGGCGGCGATGCCGCCGAAAAGCGCGACTTCGCGCGGATCGATCGAGGCGTCGGTCATCGCCGGCGCAGGGGCTTCGCTTGCCTTCATAACCCCTTGTTCCTATCAAGGCCGCGACCCCGCCGATAGGCCCCTTTCCAACGCAGGATCCAGCAGCTCTCCATGGCCCGCATCGTGATGAAATTCGGCGGCACCTCGATGGCCGGGATCGAGCGCATCCGCAACGTCGCGACGCGCGTCAAGCGCGAGGTCGAGGCGGGAAATGAAGTGGCGGTCGTCGTTTCGGCGATGGCGGGCGAGACCGACCGGCTGGTCGGCTTCTGCCGCGAGGCCTCGCCGCTGCACGATCCGCGCGAATATGACGTCGTCGTCGCCGCCGGCGAACAGGTGACGAGCGGGCTGCTGGCGATCGTGCTTCAGGCGATGGGCCTGCCGGCGCGCTCGTGGCTCGGCTGGCAGCTGCCGATCCACACGTCGGACGCGCACAGCTCGGCACGCATCCTCGGCATCGAGACGGAGGCGATCCGCGCGTCGATGGCGAAGGGCGAGGTGGCGGTGATCCCGGGCTTCCAGGGCCTGGCCGAGGGCAATCGCGTGACGACGCTCGGCCGCGGCGGGTCGGACACCAGCGCCGTGGCGGTCGCCGCGGCGCTGAGGGCGGACCGCTGCGACATCTACACCGACGTCGACGGCGTCTATACCACCGATCCGCGCATCGTGCCGCGGGCGCGCAAGCTCGAACGCGTCACCTATGAGGAGATGCTCGAGCTCGCCTCGGTCGGCGCGAAGGTGTTGCAGACCCGCTCGGTCGAGCTGGCGATGAAGGAAAAGGTGCGCGTGCAGGTGCTGTCGTCGTTCAATGACGCGCCGGGCACGTTCGTGGTGGACGAAGACGAGTTTGGGGAAGAGGCCGTGGAACATCAGCTCATCACCGGCGTGGCCTATAACCGCAACGAGGCGAAGATCACCGTCGTCGAGGTGCCCGACCGTCCGGGCGCGGTCGGCTCGCTGTTCGGGCCGCTCGCCGAGGCCAACGTCAACGTCGACATGATCGTGCAGAATATCGCGCATGATACCGGCAACACCGACGTGACCTTCACCGTGCCGCGGACCGACCTGCCCAAGTCGCTGGACGTGCTGGAGAAGGCACGCGGCGACATCGGCTATTCGCGGCTGATCACCGACGACAATGTCGCCAAGATCTCGGTGGTCGGCGTCGGCATGCGCAGCCACGCCGGCGTCGCGCAGACGATGTTCCAGGCGCTGGGTTCGCGCGGCATCAACATCCAGGCGATCACCACCTCCGAGATCAAGGTCTCGGTGCTGATCGCCGAGGAATATACCGAGCTCGCGGTGCGCGTGCTGCACACCGCCTACGGCCTCGACGCCGCATGAGCGGCGCCCCGCTCGACCGGCTGATGGCGCGCGGCGCCGACTTCCTCGGCTCGCGCTATGCGATCATGGCCGGGGCGATGACCTGGGTGTCGGAACGCCACCTCGTCGCCGCGATCTCCAACGCTGGCGGCTTCGGCGTCATCGCCTGCGGCGCGATGGACCCGGCGCGGCTTTCGGAAGAGATCGCCGCGACGAAGGCGCTCACCGACAAGCCGTTCGGCGTCAACCTCATCACCATGCATCCGCAGATGATGGAGCTGATCGCGGTGTGCGCCAACCACCAGGTCGGCCACATCGTGCTGGCCGGCGGGCTGCCGACCGGCGCGGCGATCGAGGCGATCAAGGCGGGGGGCGCCAAGCTGATGTGCTTCGCGCCGGCGCTGGCGCTCGCCAAGAAGCTCGCGCGATCGGGCGCCGACGCGCTGATCATCGAGGGGGCGGAGGCCGGCGGCCATATCGGGCCGGTATCGACCTCGGTGCTGGCGCAGGAGATCCTGCCCGAGATGGCGCCGCAGCTGCCGGTGTTCGTCGCGGGCGGCATCGGCCGCGGCGCGGCGATCGCCGCCTATCTCGAGATGGGCGCCGCCGGCGTCCAGCTCGGCACGCGCTTCGTCTGCGCTACCGAGAGCGTCGCGCACCCCAATTTCAAGCGCGCCTTCATCCGTGCCTCCGCGCGCGATGCGGTCGCGAGCGTGCAATTCGATCCGCGGCTGCCGGTGATTCCGGTGCGCGCGCTCAAGAACGCCGGCACCGAGGCGTTCACCGCCAAGCAGCGCGAGATGGTCGGCCAGCTCGACGCCGGCACCGTCGCCCTCGCCGAGGCGCAACTGCAGATCGAACATTATTGGGCGGGCGCGCTGCGCCGCGCGGTGGTCGACGGCGACGTCGAGGCCGGCTCGTTGATGGCCGGCCAGTCGGTCGGCATGGTCAGCAAGGAAGAGCCGGCGGCGGCGATCATCGACGGGCTCGTCGCGGAGGCGGCGGCGGCGCTCTCGGGGCGGGCGGGGTGAGCCCGGCGGCGACCACCGCCGCCGTCGCCGCGCGCGAGATCCTGCGCCGGCTCCACGATGTCATGGCGTCGCGCACCGCGGCGCAGGCCAAGCTCAACCGCGTCGTCGAGATCATCGCCGAGGAGCTGCATTCCGAGGTCTGCTCGATCTACCTGCTGCGCGACGGCGTGCTCGAGCTGTTCGCCACCAAGGGACTGGCGCAGGAGGCCGTCCACGTCACCAAGCTGGCGATGGGCCAGGGGCTCGTCGGCACGATCGCCGCGACGCGCGACCCGCTCAATCTCGCCGAAGCCGGCACGCACCCCTCGTTCGTCTATCTGCCCGAAACCGGCGAGGAGCTGTTTCACAGCTTCGCCGGCGTGCCGATCATCCGCCGCGAGGCGGCGGTCGGCGTGCTCAGCGTCCAGCATGTCGATCCGCGCGACTATGCCGACGTCGAGATCGAGGCGCTGCAGACGACGGCGATGGTGCTGTCCGAGCTCATCGCCAGCGCCGGGCTGATCGACGATCTGTCGATCGCGAAGGTGCGGGCGCAGGTCGCCGGGCAGGTGCGCGTGACCGGGTTGAAGCTCGTCGACGGGCTGGCGCGCGGCGTCGCGGTGTTCCACCAGCCGCGCGTCGTCGTCGAACATACCGTCGCCGAGGATACCGAATTCGAACGCAAGCGCGTCTACGACGCCTTCCTGCGCATGCGCGAGCAGATCGACCGCATGGTCGGCCAGGCCGAGTTCGCCGGGCCCGGCGACCATGAGGACATCCTCGAGACCTACAAGATGTTCGCCTATGACGAGGGCTGGTCGCGGCGGATCAACGAGGCGATCGACAGCGGTCTGACCGCCGAGGCCGCGATCGAGCGCGTCCAGCAGCGCACGCGCGAGCGCATGCAGAAGATCGACGATCCCTATCTGCGCGAGCGCATGCATGACCTCGAGGATCTGTCGAACCGGCTGATCCGCATCGTCGCCGGCAAGCTCGGGACGGCGGCGCAGCTCGGCCTCAAGCAGGACGCGATCCTCGTCGCGCGCAACCTCGGCCCCGCCGAGCTGCTCGAATATGACCGGCGCTATCTGAAGGGCGTGGTGCTCGAGGAAGGGTCGCTGACCTCGCACGTCACCATCGTGGCGCGCGCGATGGGCGTGCCGATGCTCGGCCGGCTGAAGGATTTGACGCGATCGGTGGTCGAAGGCGATCCGCTGCTCGTCGACGCGACGACCAGCGCGCTGTTCATCCGGCCGACCGCGACGGTGGTAAAGCAGTTCCAGGCGGTCAGCTCGCTGCGCGCCCGGCGCCAGGCCGAATATGCCAAGATCCGCGACCTGCCGGCGATCTCGAAGGACGGCATCGACGTCAAGCTGATGATCAACGCCGGGCTGCGCGCCGACCTGCCCGGTTTCGAGGAGGTCAATGCCGACGGCATCGGTCTCTTCCGCACCGAATTCCAGTTCCTGGTCTCGGCGACGTTGCCGCGCCGCGAGCGGCAGACGCGGCTCTACCGCGACGTGCTCGACGCGGCCGGCGACAAGCCGGTGGTGTTCCGCACCGTCGACATCGGCGGCGACAAGGCGGTGCCCTACATGCGCGACGAGGCGCATGACGAGGAGAATCCGGCGATGGGCTGGCGCGCGCTGCGCCTGGCGCTCGATCGCGGCGGGCTGATGAAGGTGCAGGCGCGCGCGCTTCTCGACGCGGGCGCCGGGCGGGTGCTGCACGTCATGTTCCCGATGGTCAGCGAGCCGTGGGAGTTCGACCTCGCCAAGGCGCTGGTCGAGGAGCAGCGGGCGTTTCTCGCAAAGAGCAACCGGCCGATGCCGCGCGAGATCCGCTACGGCGTGATGCTCGAGGTGCCGGCGCTCGCCGAGATGCTCGACACGCTGTTCCCGCGCATCGACTTCCTGTCGGTCGGTACCAACGACCTGACGCAGTTCCTGTTTGCCGCCGATCGCTCGGATCCGCGGCTCGCCGACCGCTACGACTGGCTGTCGCCGGCGGTGCTGCGCTTCCTGCACCGCGTCACCACCGCGGCGCGCGCGGCGGGCAAGCCGATCTCGGTCTGCGGCGAAATGGGCGGGCGCCCGCTGGAAAGCCTGGCGCTGATGGCGATCGGCATCGAGCGGCTGTCGATCACCCCGGCAGCGGTCGGACCGATCAAGGCGATGGTGCGCTCGGCCGAGCTGCTGCCGCTGCGCGAGGCGATGTCGGCCTGGCTTGACGAGGGCTGCACCGATATTCGCGAACGGCTCGGCAAGGCCGCCGACGCGCAGGGCATCCTGCGCGGCTAGATGAGTTCGGGCGCCGGGCCTTCGGCGTTGACAGCGGCCCCCTTGGCAGCGACTCTCGGGGTTCGAAGTTTCGGTGGGGATCGGGTGGTGGAAGAGTATCAAGCGCCGTTGGGCGACGTGTTCGACGTGGGATCGCCGCGGGTAGGCGAACGGCTTCGGCGGGCCCGCGTCGACAAGGGCCTCGAACTCACCGACATCGCGCGCGAAACGCGCGTGCCGCTCCGCCATCTCGCGGCGATCGAGAATGACGCCCACGATAGCCTGCCGGCGCTGACCTACAGCATCGGCTTCGTGAAGACCTTTGCGCGCTTCGTCGGGCTGTCGCCCGAGGAAATGGCGGCGCAGTTCAAGGCGGAAACCAGCAAGGTCGCGCATGTGCCGCAGACCATGCCGCTCGAGCCGCTCGACGAAGCGCGCGTGCCGCCGCGTGGGGTCGTCGTCGCGGCGCTGATCGCGGCGCTGGTGGTGATCGCCGGCATCTGGGCGTTCGGCAACGGCATGTTCGAGCGCGAGCCGATGCCGCCGGCGCCCGCCGACGTCGCGGCGCCGCCCGAGCCATCGCCCGAGGACGATTTCGGCACGACCGCCGAGTCGGGCGTGCCGGCTGGCGGCGACATCGGCGTGCCGCCGGCCGCCGGTGCGGTCGACGCCGCGGGAGTCGCGCAGCCGCTCGACCCGTCCGCGGCCCAGGTCGCCGGCAGCGGGCCGGTGGTACTGACCGCGACGACCGAGGTGTGGATCAAGGTATATGACGACGCCCAGCAGACGGTGAAGATGGGCATCCTGCAGCCGGGCGAATCCTATGCGGTACCGTCCGATCGCGGCGCGCTCAAGCTGTGGACCGGTCGCGCCGGCGCGCTGCAGGTCACCGTCAACGGCCAGGCGATCGCGCCGCTCGGCGCGGCGCTGGAGACGGTACAGGACGTCAGTCTGGCGCCGGCGGACCTGCTCGCCCGCGGCGGTTGAGGCGCTTCATCGCAGGTACAGCCGGCGGCGTTCAGCTTGTAAGCCAGCCGGTCGGCGGGCAGAAGCCGACCGTGTTCATGTTCAGGCGGGAGACGGCAATGGTGCGGACCATGCTGAAATCATTGATCTACGTCGGCTTGCTGTCGGCGGCGCTGCCGGCGCTGGCACAGGACACGCGGCAGGTCGAACGCCGCGTCGACAAGCTCGAATCGGAGATGCGAGCCGTTCAGCGCAAGGTCTTCCCGGGCGGCAACAAGGGCTATTTCGAGCCCGAGATTCCGCCGGTGCAGGCGCCGGCGGCCACCGTCGGCGTCCCCGCGACCTCGCCGGTCGCCGACCTCACGACGCGCGTCGATGCGCTCGAGCGCCAGCTCCAGACGATGACCGGGCAGGTCGAGCAGGCCAATTACAAGGTCCGCCAGCTCGAGGAGGCGATGACACGCTTCCGCACCGATACCGAGTTCCGGCTGACGCAGCTCGAGGGCGGCGGCCAGCCGACCGCGGCGACCACGGTCCCCGACGGCGGCGTGCTGGCGCTGCCTGCGGTCAAGCCGCCCGCCGCGGCCGCCGCCGCGCCGCCCGCCCCGAAGCCTGCACCCGCGACTGCGGCGCCCGCGCCGGCCGACGCGGCCGAAGCCGCCTACCAGGCAGCCTATGCAAGCGTCGTCGCGAAGGACAATGTCAAGGCGGTCGCCGACCTGTCCGACTTCGTTGCCAAATATCCCAAGTCGTCGCGCGTCAGCATGGCCAACTACTGGCTCGGCCGCACGCTGATCGCCCAGGGCGAATATGATCGCGCCGCGCGGGTGTTCTTCGACAACCAGCAGAAGAACCCGACGGGCGATCGCGCCCAGGAAAGTCTCTACTGGCTCGGCGACGTGCTGGTGCGGATGGAGCGCGCGCCGCAGGCCTGCAAGGTCTATGACCTCGCGCGCAACGTCTATGCCAACGACATGAAGCCGGCGTTGAAGCCGCAGTTCGCCAACGCGCGCACTGCCGCGAAGTGCGGCGCCTAGGCGAACGCCTCGAAGCGCTGATCGGGCGGCCGCTCGGCGACGACGAGCCGTTCGCGGTCGCCGTCTCGGGCGGCGCCGACAGCCTGGCGCTGCTGCTGCTCGCCCGACAGGCCGTCGGCGACCGCGTCCGCGCCGTCACCGTCGATCATGGCCTGCGCCGCGAGAGCGCCGGCGAGGCGGCGCAGGTCGCCGCGGTCTGCCGGCGGCTCGACGTGCCGCACGCCACGCTGCGCTGGGAGGGCGCCAAGCCCGGCGTCGGCGTCCAGGCGGCGGCGCGCGAAGCGCGCTACCGGCTGATCGCCGACTGGTGCGCGGCGCAGGGCATCGCCTGGCTTGCCACCGCGCATCACGCCGACGACCAGGCCGAGACGCTGCTGATGCGGCTGACACGCGGGGCGGGGGTGGGCGGACTCGCCGGCGTTCGTGCCGTGCGGCCGCTGTCGCCCGGCGTCACGCTGCTGCGGCCGCTGCTCGACGTGCGCCGCGACGAGCTGGCGGCGATCGTCGTCGCGGCGGGGCTGACGCCGGTCGACGATCCCGCCAACCGCGATCCCCGCTACGACCGCACGCGCGCGCGGCGCTGGCTCGCGGCGCAGCGCGACATTGACGCGGCGCAGCTGGCGGCGAGCGCGGCGCACCTTGCCGAGGCCGAGGCGGCGCTCGGCTGGACCGCCGATCTGGCCTGGGCGGGACGGGCCGTCGCAACCGAGGCGGGGGTCGCGGTCGATGCCGACGGCCTGCCGCGCGAGCTGCAGCGCCGGCTGCTGCTGCGCGCGCTGGCCGAGGTCGGTGCCGGCGCGCCGCGCGGTCCCGACGTCGACCGCCTGCTCGGCCGGCTGACGGCCGGCGGCGGCGGCACGCTCGCCGGAATCCGCGCGCGCGGCGGCCGCATCTGGCAGTTTTCGGCGGCGCCGCCGCGACGATCGGGCGCGGGCGCACGCTAGTCCACCCAAGTTCCGGCCCGGGGGCATTGCTGTTAACCTGAACGCTCCTATGTTGGACTGACTCAGCAAGAGGTTCACAACCGCCGATGGCCGACCAACCGAAACGACCGAACCCCTGGGGCAAGAGCCTCGCCATGTGGGTGGTGATCCTGCTCGTCCTCGTCGTCGTCGTCTCGGTGTTCAGTTCGCCGTCGGGCACGACCGGACAGGTGACGCAGCTCCCCTATTCGGACTTCGTCGCCAAGGTCGAGGAAGGCTCGGTCAAGGAGGTCGAGATGCGCGGGCAGGAGATCGCCGGCCGCCTCTCGAACGACCAGGTGTTCCGGACCTACACGCCGCCCAACGGCGACCCCGAGCTGATCCGCATGCTGCGCGAACGCGGCGTTCGCTTCGATGCCAAGCCCGAGGAGCAGCGTTCGCTGTTCTCGGCGATCCTCATCAACATGCTGCCCTTCGTCCTGGTGCTCGGCATCTGGATCTTCGTGATGCGCCAGATGCAGAACGGCGCCGGCCGCGGCGCGATGGGTTTCGGCAAGAGCCGCGCCAAGCTGTTGACCGAAAAGCAGGGCCGCGTGACCTTCGACGACGTCGCCGGCATCGACGAGGCGCGCGAGGAGCTGCAGGAGATCGTCGATTTCCTCAAGGACCCGGGCAAGTTCCACCGCCTGGGCGGCAAGATTCCCAAGGGCGCACTGCTCGTCGGCCCGCCGGGCACCGGCAAGACGCTGCTCGCCCGCGCCATCGCCGGCGAGGCCAATGTCCCCTTCTTCAGCATCTCGGGTTCCGACTTCGTCGAGATGTTCGTCGGCGTCGGCGCCAGCCGCGTGCGCGACATGTTCGAGCAGGCGAAGAAGTCGGCGCCGTGCATCATCTTCATCGACGAGATCGACGCGGTCGGCCGCCATCGCGGCGCCGGACTCGGCGGCGGCAACGACGAGCGCGAGCAGACGCTGAACCAGCTGCTCGTCGAGATGGACGGCTTCGACGCCAACGAAGGCATCATCATCGTCGCGGCGACCAACCGCCCCGACGTGCTCGACCCGGCGCTGCTGCGTCCGGGCCGCTTCGACCGCCAGGTGGTGGTCGGCCGTCCCGACATCGAGGGCCGCGAGAAGATTCTTCAGGTCCACATGCGCAAGGTGCCGCTGGCGCCCGACGTCATCGCCCGCGTCATCGCGCGCGGCACGCCGGGCTTCTCGGGCGCCGATCTCGCCAATCTCGTCAACGAGGCGGCGCTGCTCGCGGCGCGCAAGGGCAAGCGCCTCGTCTCGATGATCGATTTCGAGGAGGCCAAGGACAAGGTCATGATGGGCGTCGAGCGCAAGTCGATGGTCATGACCGAGGACGAGAAGCGCATGACCGCCTATCACGAGGCCGGCCACGCGATCATCGCCGTCCACGAGCCGGCGTCCGACCCGATCCACAAGGCGACGATCATCCCGCGCGGCCGCGCGCTCGGCATGGTGATGCGCCTGCCCGAACGCGACGCCTATTCCTTCCACCGCGACAAGATGCACGCCAACCTGTCGGTGGCGATGGGCGGCCGCGTCGCCGAGGAGCTGGTGTTCGGCTACGACAAGGTCTCGTCGGGCGCCTCGGGCGACATCCAGATGGCGACCGACCTCGCGCGATCGATGGTCACGCAATGGGGCATGTCCGACAAACTCGGGCCGTTGAAGTACGCCGAGAACCAGGAAGAGGTGTTCCTCGGCCATTCGGTGTCGCGCCAGCAGAATGTCTCGGAGCGGACGGCGCAGATGATCGACGAGGAGATCAAGCGCATCGTCACCGAGGGTTATGAGCGCGCCAAGCAGGTGCTCGGCGACAATATCGACCAGCTGCATACGCTGGCGGGCGCGCTGCTCGAATATGAGACGCTGTCGGGCGACGAGATCAAGCGGGTGATCGCCGGCGAACGCATCGACCGCGGCGGCTCGTCGACGCCGCTGCCGCCGGCGCTCTCGGGCGTTTCGGCGATCCCGAAGACCGGCCGTCGCGGCGGCGGGTTTGCGGGCGACCCGGCGCCGCAGCCGCAGGGCTGACACGAAAAGCTTGGGAGAGCTTGAGGGCGGGGAGCGATCCCCGCCCTTCGTTCATCTGCCGCGCAGCGCGCGCCAGGCGAGCGTCCCCCAGCCGGCGATCATCAAGGTCCCGCCGAGCGGCGCCACCGCGCCGAGCCACCGTTCGCCGGTGAGCGCGATCAAGTAGAGCGAGGTGCTGAAGATCAGCGCGCCGGCGGTCATCGCCCAGGCGGCGAGGTGCGAGCGGTCGGCGACAGCCAGCGCGGCGGCGGCGTGGCCGAGGCCATGGGCGGCGCCGGTGGCGATCCACGCCTTGGCCTGCGGATCGGCGACGGCATGCGCGCCGAACGCGCCGACGGCGACCGCCAGCAGGCCGTTCAACGCGGCGAGGGCGAGCAGGCCCTTCAGTTGGCGGCCCGCATCAGCTCACGCGCGATGATCACGCGCATGATCTCGTTGGTGCCCTCGAGGATCTGGTGGACGCGCAGGTCGCGGAACAGCTTCTCGATCGGATAATCCTGGAGATAGCCGTAGCCGCCGTGCAGCTGCAGCGCGCGGTCGACCACCGCCATGCCGGTGTCGGTGGCGAGCCGCTTGGCCATCGCCGCGAACTTGGTCTTGTCGGGGGCGCCCGCACTCACCTTGGCGGCGGCGGCGTAAAGCAGGATGCGCGCCGCCTCCAGCTCGGTCGCCATGTCGGCGAGGCGAAACTGGGTGTTCTGGAAGTCGGCGATCGCCTTGCCGAACTGGCTGCGTTGGCGCGTGTAGGCGAGCGTCTCGTCGATGGCACGCTGCGCGCCGCCCAATGAGCAGGCGCCGATGTTGAGCCGGCCGCCGTCGAGCCCGGCCATCGCGATCTTGAACCCGTCGCCCTCGGCGCCGACGAGATTCTCGACCGGCACGCGCGCCTCGTCGAAGTTGACCGTGCTGGTCGGCTGGCTCTTCCAGCCCATCTTGCGCTCGTTGGCGCCGAAGCTGACGCCGGGCATGTCCTTTTCGATGACGAGGCAGGAAATGCCCTTGGGGCCCGGCTCGCCGGTGCGCACCATGGTGACATAGATTTCGTTGGCGCCGCCGCCCGAGATGAACGCCTTCGATCCCGACAACACATAATGGTCGCCGTCGCGCACCGCGCGCGTCTTCAAGGCGGCCGCGTCGGAGCCCGAACCCGGCTCGGGGAGGCAGTAGCTGGCGATCTTGTCCATCGTCACAAGGCTCGGCAGATATTTCGCCTTCACCTCGGGCCCGCCGAAGCAGTCGATCATCCAGCTCGCCATGTTGTGGATCGAGATGAAGGCGCTGGTCGACGGGCAACCATAGGCCATCGCCTCCATGATCAGCGCCGATTCGAGCCGCCCCAGGCCGATGCCGCCCGATTCCTCCGACACGTAGATTGCGCCGAAGCCCAGCTCGGCCGCCGACTTGATCGTATCGCGCGGGAAGATGTGCTTCTCGTCCCATTCGGCGGCGAACGGCGTGATCGCGTCGGCGGTGAAGCGTTGCGCCATCTCCTGGATCGCGCGCTGGTCGTCGGTGAGGTCGAATTGCTGCGTCATGGCCGATGGCTATAGCCGATGCGGCCCGACGGCGGAAAGCGCGATGCGCGACCAAATCGGGGCACCGCGCGTTTGGACCCGAGGAGCGTGGCGAGGAGGGTTCGGTGGCGAGCGTGGTGGCGGCGTCCTCGGGCGATGCGAATTTCCAGGAGCGGCTCGACCGCAGCGCGCGGTTCACCCAGCCGCAGCTGTTGGCACTGGTCCGGGCGCTTGCCGACGAGCTGCGCGACGCGCATTCCCAAGGTCGCTTCCACGGCGCAATCGCGCCATCGGACATCCGCTTTGATGCGGCCGGGGCGATCACGCTCGACGGCTGGGGCCGCGATACGACGCCCGACGCGATGCAGACCAGCGCCTATGCGCCGATCGAACGCTATGCCCCCGTCCATCCGCAGGGGCCCTGGACCGACGTCTATGCGCTTGCCGCCATCCTGTGGCGGGCGATCGCCGGCGCGCCGCCGGCGCCCGTGCTGAACCGGCGAGGCGACGTCACGCTGGCGGCGATGGCCCCTGCGGGGTTCGGGATCGACTTCCTGCGCGCGATCGATGCGGCGCTCGAAATCGCGCCGCAGCGGCGGCCGCGCGACGTCGACAGCTGGCTGGCGCGGCTGGCGGACGCTCCCGGCGCGGCGGCATCGCCGGGGCCCGAGCGACCGGAGGCGTCCGCCCGCCCGTCGGCGCGTGCCAAGGCGAAACGCTGGCCGCTGGCAGCCGCGGCCGGGGTCGTCGCGGCAGTAGCAGGGGGAATCTATCTGGCGCCGTCAGTCGAACCCCGGCTGCCGCCGCCGCGGGTCGAGCGGTCGGCGCCGGTCCGCACCGCCGCACCCGCGCCCGTGGTCACCCCCGCTCCCACCCCCGCTCCCACGCTCACCCCCGCCGCGCCCGTCGCCGTAGCGCCGCCGGTCATCCCGGTGCCGCCCGGTGCGTCCCCGCCGGCGGACGAACCGGCGCCGCGCCCGGTCGCGGCCGCCCGCCCCGCCGCCCCGGGCGCCGGCGCCCCGCCTGCGGCCCAGCCGGTGCCGACGCCAGATGCGCGCCCGGCGGCCATCGCGCCGGCGCCCGCCGTGCCGATCGACCCGCCGATCGCGCTGTTGCGCCGCGCCGACGAGCGGCTGCGCGACCTCTATCGCGATTATGATCGGCTCAACCGACGCATCCCGCGCGCCTATCGCAGCGCCCGCATCGCGCATGCGGACAAGCAAGCGATCTATCGCGAGAGCCGCGGCATCCGGACGGCGCTGATCGCCCTGCGCGGCGATCGCAACCGGATTGCCGAGGCGGAGAGCTTTGCCGTCGCCAACCGCCGATACGAGGCGCTTGCCGAAGACAGCACGCGGCTGCGCGACCGCATCGAGATGCTGCGGCGTTCGCTCTAGACGAGCGCTTCGGGACCCGGCTTCAGTCCGGCGTCGTGCGCAAGGCGCAGCGCCTCGGGGAGCGATCGCGCGCCGAGGCGCTCCATCATGTTGGCGCGGTGCATCTCGACGGTTCGCGGACTGACGTTGAGATCGCGGGCGATGCTCTTGTTCGAGCCGCCCGCCATCAGCCCCATCAGCACCTCACCCTCGCGCGGCGTCAGTCGGGCGATGAGGTCGCGTGCCGCCTGCGGATGCGGCTCGATCTCGACCGATCGGCGCAAGGCGCGCTTGACCGCGTCGATCAGCGCCGCCGGCTGATAGGGCTTCTCGAGAAAGTCGGAGGCGCCGGCCTTCATCGCCTGAACCGCGGTCGCGACCTCGCCGTGGCCGGTGACGATGATCACCGCCAGCTTCGAACCGCGTCGGGCGATCGCCTCCTGCACCTCGAGGCCGCTGGACCCCGGCATGCAGATGTCGAGCAGTGCTACGCCGCGATCGTACAGGTCGGCGCGGTCGAGGAAGTCGTCGCCCGAGACAAAGGCCCGCGTGGCGTAGCCGGCTGCCTCGAGTAGCGTCTGGGTGGCCTCGCGTACGGCGGCGTCGTCGTCGACGACGTAGACCGGGCAAGGGGCGGGCGATAGCATCAGGCGGTCCGTCCGGCAGGCGAGATCGGTAAAGGCTCAGTTCATCTACATGAACAGCTCGCGTCCGGCCATGCCAACTATCGAATTTCAGGCCTTTTCGTCGGCTTCCGCTGCAGGTGCCGCGTCGCCGCCATCCTTGAAATAGGGCTCGACCTTGCCCTTGAGCTTCAAGGTCATCGGATTGCCGAACCGGTCGCGGCTGGTGCCGGCGGCGACGCGGATCCAGCCTTCGCTGACGCAATATTCTTCGACGTTGGTCTTCTCGGTCCCATTGAAAAGGATGCCGACCCCGCGTTCGAGCAGCTCGGGCGCGCAATGCGGGCTCTTGGGATCGGTCGACAGGCGGTCGGGGGGCGTTTCGCTCATTTCGGGCTTTCGGTTTGCTGCTATGCCCGCCCGGTTACCGCGTCTGCCGCGCCGGCGCTATGCCTTCGTGGCGATCTCGTCGGGCTCGCCGGCGAACGGAATCTCGCCGACGGCGTCGGTGAACAGCGGCGGTTGCGGCCGGTAGAGGAGGTCGCGCCCCGCCATCAGGTCGCCGGCGGCGAGCTGCGCCGCCAGCCGCTCGGCGTCGACGCGACGATATTCCTCCTCGATCGCATCGATCGTCGGGCCATCGGTGCCGATCGCCTTCAGCGCCTTGCGGCCCATCAGCACCGCCGATTCGAACAGCTCGCGCACCACGACGTCGACGTCGGCCTGCCGCAGCTGGAGCCAGTGGCGGCGGTCGAAGGCGCGGCACAGGATTTCGGCCTGCGGGAAGGCGGCGCGCACCTGGTCGAGCGTGTCGCGCCCCAGCCAGGTGCCGTCGGCGGCAAAGACGATGAGATCGGCCTGCGCCGCGCCGGCGGCGCGCAGCACGTCAACGCGTCGACCATCGCCATAATAGACCTTGATGCCGAAGCGTCCGGTCAGCTCGATCTGCGCCGGCTTCAGGTCGATCAGCATGATCTCGATGCCGCGGCCGAGCAGCATCTGGCCGACCGCCTGGCCGAAACGGCCGTAGCCGACGATGATTGCGCTGCGCTCGGCGTCAGGCGCGCGCGGGCCGTCGAGGTCGACGGGGGCGTCGCTGACCGCCAGCACGCTGGCGAGCCGGATGATGATCGGCGTCAGCGCCATCGACACGGTGACGACGGCGGCGAACAGGCTGGCGGCGGCGGGCGACAGCAGCAGCCCGCGCTCGGCGGCGCCGAACAGCACGAAGCCGAACTCGCCGCCCTGGCTGAGCAGCAATCCCATCGGCAGCGCGCTCCTGAGCGGTGAGCCGAACAGCCGCGCGAGGATCGCGATGATCGCCGTCTTGACCGCCATCACCGCGACCGCGAGCCCGAGGATCAGCCCGGCGCGCTCGGCGACGATGCCGAGATCGAGCGTCATGCCGACCGAAATGAAGAACAGCCCGAGCAACAGCCCGCGGAACGGCTCGATGTCGGCCTCGAGCTCGTGGCGATAGTTGGAATCGGCGAGCATGACGCCGGCGACGAAGGCGCCGAGCGCCATCGACAGGCCGAGGCTGGCCATGACGAAGGCGCTGCCGAGCACCGCGAACAGCGCCGCGACGACGAACGCCTCGCGTGCGCCCAGTTCGCCGATGATGCGGAACAGCGGGTTCATCAGATAGCGGCCGGCGAGCGCCAGTCCGCCGATCGCGCCCACGGTGTAGAGCGCCTGCAGCCAGCCGGGGGCGGCGTCGGGGTCGGGCGCGCGGCTCAGCGCGGCGACGATCGTCAGCAGCGGCACGATCGCCAGATCCTGGAACAACAGCACCGAAAAGCTGCGCTCGCCCATCGGCGTGTTGAGTTCTTCGCGCTCCTCGAGCAGCTGGATCACCAGCGCGGTCGAGGACAGCGCCAGCGGCAGGCCGACGACGAGCGCCGCCTGCCAGGTGAGGCTGGTCGCGGCGAGCACGACGCCGGTCAGCGCCGCGCCGCACAGCACGACCTGCAGCAGCCCCAGCCCGAAGATGTCGCCGCGCAGCTGCCAGAGCCGCGCCGGACGCAGTTCGAGTCCGATGACGAACATCAGCAGCACGATGCCGAATTCGGCGAAGGCCAGCGTCGTCTGCGGATTGTCGACGAGGCCCAGCAGATGCGGCCCGATGAGCACGCCGGCAGCGAGATAGCCGAGCACGGCGCCAAGCTTCAGGCGATAGAACAGCGGCACCGCGACGACGGCGGCGGCGAGATAGACGACGGCGTCGCGCAGCAGTGCCGGTTCGTGGCCGCTCGCCATCAGCGCATCGCCGCCGCGGCGGCGGCATCGGCCGCGGTCTGGAAGGCGAGCAGGATCGAGCCATGGCGGCCCTTGTGCGCGCGCGCGGGTGCCAACGCCTCGATGCCCGGCCAGTCGCCGGGCGTCTCGGCGTCGCCCTTGAGGAAGCCGGCCAGCGCGTCGCGGGCGCGCGCGAGCTCGAGCGGCGTCTTCCCCAACACCGCGGCGCCGAGGATCGCCGCCGAGGCCTGTCCCAGCGCACAGGCGCGCACCTCCTGCCCGAAGCGCGCGATGCGGCCCGCGGCGTCGAGGTCGACATCGACGGTCACGCGGCTGCCGCAGATCGGGCTGACGCGCTGGACGCTGGCCTGCGGGTGGTCGAGCCGCATCTGATGCGGGATCGAGGCCGCGAGGCGCAGGATGTGCGTGTTGTAGAGCGTGTCGGCCACCGGTCAGGCGCTCATCGCATCAGCGAAGTCGAGCGCGAGAGCCGGCCAGTCCGGATCGGATGGCTCAATCAAGTTCAGCTTCCAGTCGCGGTTCCATTTCGCCAGCCGCTTCTCGCGCCCGATCGCGTCTTCGATACGGTCGTAGGTTTCGAACCGGACGAGGCGGCTGACGCCATGGCGCTTGGTGAAGCCCGGTACGCGATCTTCGCGATGCTCCTGCACTCGGCGTTCGCGGTCGCTCGTCACGCCACTGCGGAGCGTGCCGGCCCGACCGGTCGCGAAGGTGTGGACATGGCCGCCGTAGCGCATCGCAATTCCCTACACGACATGGGGGAGCAAACGAAGCCGCTCGCATCGGCGGCTTCCCCCCGTCGTCATCCCCGCGACGGCGGCGACCCATTCTCGCTGATGCCCGAGGGAAGTGGCCCCCCTTCGCGGGCATGACGATAAAGGAGCGGCGTGCCTAGTCTTTCGGCCGATACGCCGGCTTGAGCAGCGGGGTGAGGCTCGGCTCGGGGAAGACCCAGAGCTCGTAGCTGCCCTCGGCATAGGGGCCGGCGGTGTAGGGGTCGAGATAGACCTTGATGCCGCCCGCGGCATTCTCGCCCCAGCCGGCGAGCGTTACCGTCTGTTCGAGGAGCGGCGGGCAGTCGTCGAACATTCCCCCGGTCGGCGGGCCGCCGCGGCGCTCGGCGCGCTCGCGATCGAGCTCGCGGCAGTAGGCCGGCTCGATCAGCTTGCGCGCCGCAGCCCAATCGGTGAACAGGTCGGGCAGCGCGAGCCGCCGGCGCGCCACCTTGTCCCAGATCAGCCCGCGGCTGAAATGCATGCCGTGCGCCCCGCCGGTGAAGGTGTCGGTCTCGGCGAGAAGGCTGAGCAGCCGCGGTGTATCGGCCTCGACGCGCCAGTTCTGCTGGAAATAATGGCCGAAGAACGGGGCGTCGTCGCCACGCGCCGCCCGGTCGTCGGCGGCCGACTTCCTCGCCTCGGCGAGCTGCGACTGGGCGTCGCCGCGCAGCTCGGCGAGCAGCGCCGGCCAGGCGGCGACGTCGGGGACCATCCGCCAGCCGAATTCGAGATCGTCGCTGCTGTCGCGGATCAGCAGGTCGCTGGCCGGAACGACGGCGCGGCTCGGGGTGACGGTCGCGTCGCGGTTCGCCTCGGGCGGCGCGGCCGTGGGCGCCTGCGAGTCGCAGCCGGCGAGGCCGAGCGCGGCGGCGATGACGACGAGCTTCAGACGCGCTTCCATGTCGTGCCTCCGGGTCCGTCTTCGAGAATGACACCGGCGTCGGCGAGCGTCTGGCGGATGCGGTCGGCGGCGGCGAAGTCGCGCGCCGCGCGCGCCTCGCGCCGCGCCGCGATCTGCGCGTCGACCCAGGCCGCGTCGATGCCGCCGCCCGCGGTGAACCACGCCTCGGGGTCGTCCTGCAGCAGCCCGAGCAGCGCCGCCGAAGCGCGCAGCCCGGCGGCATCCTTGGCGCCGTGGAGCGCCGACAGACCGGCGAGCGCCCGGGGCGTGTTGAGGTCGTCGGCGAGCGCTTCGATCACGGCCGAATCGAGCGCCCCGCCGGCCGGCTCGGTGCCGCGCAACAGGTCGTACCAGCGATCGAGCGTCGCCTTCGACTGCTCGATCAGCGACGGCGTCCAATCGAGCGGCTGGCGGTAGTGCGCCGACAGCAGCGCCAGCCGGAGCACCTCGCCCTTGTGTCCTTCGGCGAGCAGTTCGTTGACCAGCACGACGTTGCCGAGCGACTTCGACATCTTGTCGCTGTTCATCGACAGGAAGCCGTTGTGCATCCAGACGCGCGCCAGCGGCGCGCCGCCGTGGGCGCAGGCCGACTGCGCCACTTCATTCTCGTGGTGCGGGAACTGCAGGTCGATGCCGCCGGCGTGGATGTCGATGGTCTCGCCGAGATGCGCCTCGATCATCGCCGAGCATTCGATGTGCCAGCCGGGGCGGCCGCGGCCCCAGGGCGACTCCCAGCCGGGCTGCGTTTCGTCGCTCGGCTTCCACAGCACGAAATCGGCGGGCGAGCGTTTGTAGGGCGCGACCTCGACGCGCGCGCCGGCGATCATCTCGTCCATCGGCCGCCTCGACAGCCGGCCATAGTCGGGCCAGCTCGGCACGTCGAACAGCACATGGCCTTCGGCGGCGTAGGCGTGGCCGGCGGCGATCAGCCGCTCGATCATCGCCACCATCTGCGCGACATGCGCGGTAGCGTGCGGCGCGACGTCGGGCGCGATGACGCCGAGCGCGCCCATGTCGTCGAGATAATGCTGCTCGAAGCGCTGGGTGACGACCTCGATCGCTACGCCCTCGGCGGCGGCGGCGGCGATGATCTTGTCCTCGATGTCGGTGATGTTGCGCGCATAGACGACCTGTCCGGCGCCGTAGCGGTGGCGTAGCAGCCGGGCGAGCACGTCGAAGACGACGGCGGGGCGCGCATTGCCGATATGCGAGCGGTTGTAGACCGTCGGGCCGCACACATACATCGTCACGCGCGACGGGTCGGCGGGCTCGAAGCGCTGCTTCGCGCGGGTCAGCGTGTTGTAGAGGTGCAGGTCCATCGGCGGGTGATTAGCGGTTTCGGCGCGGACCGTCATCCCCGCGCGGCGGCCCACTCGTCCGTCAGAACGAGCTGGGAAGCGAGCTTTCCGGGGCGCTGTCCTCGAACAATTCCTCGAGCTTCTCGCGCGCGGCGTCCTCATAGCCGCCGCTGCCGCCGGTCGCACCCGCCGGGCCGCTGTCGTCGCGGCGCTCCTCGACCCAGTCGACGATCGCCTGGCTCGACAGCTTCAGCAGCGGATAGGTCTTCGCCGAGCGCAGCCAGTCGGGCTTGGGCTCGTCGCGGCCCCAGACGACGTCGAAGAACAGGTTGACCAGCAGGAACAGCAGCGAGGCGCCGATCAGCCCCTTGATCGCGCCGAAGCCGAGTCCGAGCGCACGGTCGATCGGACCGACGATCGACTGGCGCGTCCGCTCGCCGAGCGTTCGCGCCACGAGGCGGAAGGCGATGAAGGTGACGAGGAAGATCAGCACGAAGGCGAGGATGGCGCCGCCAGTCTCGGTCCCGGTGACGCTCGTCGCCAGCGCCGCGCCGGGCTCGTAGAACAGCCGCAGCGCCGCGACGCCCGCTACCCAGGCGATCAGCGACAGGATCTCGGTGACGAAGCCGCGCATCACGCCGAGCAGCGCGGCGAGGCCGATCATCAGGATCACGACGATATCGAGCGCGGTCATGCAGCCCCGCTTAGGTTCGGCCGGTCAGGTGGTCAACGAGCTGCCCGAGCGAGCGGAACTGTGCGGCCTTCATCGCCTTGGGCGGGCCGGCAGCGCTCGCGGGCATCAGCGCCTCGCGGAAGCCGAGCTTGGCGGCCTCCTTGAGGCGAAGCGCCGCATGGCTCGCGGCGCGCACCTCGCCCGACAGCGCGATCTCGCCCATCGCGACGGTGTCGGTCGGGAAGGGCAGCTCGGTCAGCGCCGAGATCAGCGCCGCGGCGACCGCGAGGTCGGCGGCCGGGTCGTTGATCTTCAGCCCGCCGGCGACGTTCAGATAGACCTCGGCGGTCGAGAAGCTGAGGCCGCAGCGCGCCTCGAGCACCGCGAGGATCATCGCGAGGCGCGCCGAATCCCAGCCGACGACGGCGCGCCGCGGCGTCGCGCCGGTGGCGACGCGTACGACGAGCGCCTGAATCTCGACCATCACCGGGCGCGTGCCCTCGAGCGCGGTGAACACCACCGATCCCGATACCGGCCGGTCGCGCTCGGTGAGGAACAGTGACGAGGGGTTGGCGACCTCCTCCAGGCCGTCGGCGCCCATCGCGAACACGCCGATCTCATCGGTGCCGCCGAAGCGGTTCTTGACCGCGCGCAGGATGCGGTACTGGTGGCTGCGCTCGCCCTCGAAATAGAGCACGGTGTCGACCATATGCTCGAGCACGCGCGGGCCGGCGATCTGACCGTCCTTGGTGACATGGCCGACGAGCACGACGGCGCAGCCCGAGGTCTTGGCGTAGCGGATCAGCTCCTGCGCGGCGGCGCGCACCTGGCTGACGGTGCCGGGCGCGCCCTCGAGCGAGTCCGAGTGCATCGTCTGGATCGAATCGATGACGAGGAGCGCGGGTGCCGGGCCCTGCGAGAGCGTCGTCAGGATGTCGCGCACCGAGGTGGCGCTGGCGAGCGCCACCGGCGCCTTGGCGAGGCCGAGACGCTTGGCGCGCAGCCGCACCTGATCGGTCGATTCCTCGCCGGTGATATAGGCGACCGACAGCCCGGCGTTCGCCATGCGGCCGGCGGCCTGCAGCAGCAGCGTCGACTTGCCGATGCCCGGATCGCCGCCGATCAGCACCGCCGAGGCGGGAACGATGCCGCCGCCGAGCGCGCGGTCGAGTTCGGCGATGCCGCTGGCGAGGCGCGGCGGCAGTTCGATCTCGGCATCGAGCTTGGCCATGTCGAGGACGCGGCCGCCGCTCGCCAGGCTGTGTTTGGCGGAGAAGGGCGTGACGGTGGCGGTCGCCTCGGCCTGGATGCTGTTCCACTCCTGGCATTCGACGCATTGACCGGCCCATTTGGCATGGGCGGCACCACAGGACTGGCAAACATATCGCGTTGCGGCCTTCGCCATCGTCACTCGATCCAATCGAACAGAAGGCGAACATAGCGGCTCGCCGGCCGACGGGCAACCGCGTGCAGTCGGCCGATGCCGTTCTGGCGCGGGAACGAATCGCCGCCGGATGCGCTTCTTGCGGCAGTTGTTGCGTTCGACAGGGTTCGTCGATGTTGCGTTGCTTGTTGCTGATCGCCGCGCCGCTGGCGCTGGCGGGTCCGGCGGCGGCGGAGGAAACGGCGCTGAGCGCCGGCCTCGCCGCCGGTACGCTGGGCATCGGCCCCGAAGTCGGCGTTCGCCTCAACCGGAACGTCGGCATGCGTGCCAGCGCGATGCTCGCCGACACGCGGCTCGTCGACGTCGACGCGCGCAGCGACGATATCGACTTCGGCGGACATGTACGAACGCGGTCCGTCGGCGCGATGCTCGATTTCTATCCGGACGGCGGCGGCTTCCGCCTGTCGACCGGCTTTCGTCTCAACGGCCACAAGGCGGTGCTCAAGGCGACGCCGACCACCAACACGACGATCGGGACGCGCACCGTCACGCCGGTGCAGATCGGGACGCTTCGCGCCAGCTACCGGGTGCGCGACTGGGCGCCCGCCGTCACCGTCGGCTACGCCGGCGACGTCGCTCCGCGGCTGACGCTCGGCGTGGAGGCAGGCGCGGTCTATCACGGCGCGCCCCGGATCACCGCGCTGCGCTCGCAGGGCGGAACGCTGTCGGACGATCCGGGCTTCGCCGCCGACCTCGAGCGCGAGCGCATGCTTATCGAGAACGATATCGGCGACTATAAATTCTATCCGGTCGTGCAGGCGTCGCTCGGCTTGCGCTTCTGATCGTTCGTCGGGGAGACAAGGGCGCGGCGGGCGCGAAACCGGGGGCACCAGGCGTTTCGCGAAACCCGCCGCAGGGGGGAGAGGATTTGCCGGACCGGTATGATAAGCGCCGGTCCGGCGTCTCACGACATGTATGCCCGCAGTTACGCAGACGCGGCGGCGGCGGATGCACCGTGCGCCGAAAAAATCAGATCTGGGTGAGTTTGCCCGAGGCGACGACCGCGCCGGTGGGGGCGCCGGTCGGCGAACCGCCGGTCGGCTCGATCGATACGGCGAGCGTGGCGCCGGCGGCGAGGTCGGCGCGAACGTCTTCGGGCATCGCATAGGCGCGCGGGTTGGCGGCATCGATGACGCCGAGCGAGCGCGGCGCCTTGTCGCCGACGATGATCCACAGCTCGAGCACCTGGCTCGGCTGCAGCTCGTAGCGCCCGGTCGGGGTGACGATGAACTGGCGATGGCTCGGGTCGTAGCTGGCGGCGAGCAGCGAACTGCCGCCCTCCATCACGATCGGCGCCGCGGCCATCGGCTCGGTCACCGTCTGCTGGAAGCCGGCTTCGGGGGCTGCGGCGGTCGGCGGCGGCGCGTTTTGCGGCGACACGAGCAGCGCGGCGAAGACCGCGGCGGCACCGGCGGTGGCGAACGACAGACCGCGCCAGAAGGCGAGGCTGGCCCACAGGCCCGCGGTGGCCGGGGCGGCGGGCGCCGCACTCTCGACGGCGCGGGCGACCGGCGGCGCGATCTGCGAATCGATACGGCTCCACAGATCGGCGGGCGGGGACACCGCGGGGGCGGACTCGACGATCGGTGCCAGTTCGGCGCGCCAGCGCGCCACTTCGGCCGCGAAGCTCGCATCGCTGGCGACCAGGTCCTCGGCCGCGCGACGCTCGGCCGCGTCAAGCACGCCAAGCGCGTACTCGGCGGCCAAGGCCTCCCGGTCGGTCCAATCCTGATCGCTGCCGTTGCTCATGCCGCTTCTAACTGGGTCCTCAAACTCATCATTCCACGCCGGATCCACGACTTCATCGTTCCCTCGGGCACGCCGGCGCGCGCCGCGAGGCTCTGGTAGGTGGCGCCTTCGAAAAAGGCGCTGCGGATCGCCGCAGCCGCCCGGGGGTCGATCGAGGCAAGCGCGGCTTCAAGCCGCTTCGCTTCCTCGGAACGCTCCGCCATCACGTCTGCGCCGTCGCCGCCGTCGGCGACCTCGAACGCTTCGTCCAAGGGTCGCATGTCGCGGCTTCCGCGCGACCGCAGCCGGTCGATCGACCTGTTGCGGGCAATGGTGGCTACCCAGGTGATCGGGCTCGCGCGGGTCGGATCGAACTCCGCCGCCTTGCGCCAGATCGTCAGATAGACGTCCTGCAACACGTCCTCGGCCTCGCCGCGGTCGTTCAAGATACGAAGGCAAACGCCAAAGAGTTTCGCGGAGGTCGATTCATAAACATATTTCAGCGCGGCGCGGTCGCCGTCCGCCGTGCGCGCGATCGCCTCGACGAGAGCGTCGCGGCCGCTCATCTGACGAGCTGGCCGGTCTTGATCGGCCCCTCGGCGCGACCGTTCACGAACTGGTCGACATAGGGGTTGCCGCTCGAGTGAATGAGGTCGCGGGGGCCGTCCCAGATGATCTTGCCGTTGTACAGCATCGCCACACGATGCGCGATTTTTCGCGCCGACGCCATATCGTGCGTGATGGTGAGCGCGGTTATGCCCAGATCGCGCACCAGGCTGACGATCAGGTCGTTGATCACGTCGGCGCGGATCGGGTCGAGGCCGGTGGTCGGCTCGTCGAAAAAGATGATCTCGGGCTTGGCGGCGATGGCGCGGGCGAGCGCGACGCGCTTCTGCATGCCGCCCGACAATTCGGACGGCCGCAGATCGGCGACCGCCGCGTCGAGGCCGACCTTCTGGAGCAGTTCGATGGCGAGGTCGCGCTGGCGGGCGTTGCCGCGCCGTCCCTGCGTCATCGCGAAGGTGATGTTGCGCCAGACCGACAGCGAATCGAACAGCGCGCCGCCCTGGAACAGCATGCCGAAGCGCGAGCGATAGGCGGTGCGCGCGCGGCCGCGCAGCCGCGTGACGTCCTGCCCGTCGACGAGCACCTGGCCCTCGTCGGGCCGCAGCAGCCCGAGAATGCACTTGAGCATCACCGATTTGCCGGTGCCCGAGCCGCCGATGACCACCAGCGATTCGCCCGGCATCACCGACAGGTTGAGCTCGTCGAGCACGACCTTGCGGCCGAAGCGCTTCGAAATGCCGATGAGCTCGATCTTCGGGGTCACGAGCCGAACACCAGCACGGTGATGATGAGGTTGGCGAGCAGGATCAGGATGAAGGCCGACACCACCGCGTTGGTCGTGGCGCGCCCGACCCCGGCGGCGCCGCCCGACGAGTGGAAGCCGTTGTAGCAGCCCATCAGCGCGATGATGAAGCCGAACACCGCGGCCTTGACCATCGACGAGGTGACGTCGTCGCCCTCGAGATACTGGCTGGTGATCGACAGATAATTGGCGGCGTTGAAGCCCAGGCGCTCGGTGCCGATCAGATAGCCGCCGAACACGCCGATGACGTTGGAGACCAGCACGAGCAGCGGCATGACGATCAGCGCGGCGAGCAGCCGCGGCGCGATCAGATATTGATAGGGGTCGGTGCGCAGCGTCGTCAGCGCGTCGATCTGCTCGGTGACGCGCATCGTGCCGAGCTCGGCCGCCATCGCCGACGAGACGCGGCCGGCGACCATCAGCCCGCCGAGCACCGGCCCGAGTTCGCGGACGATGGCGATGACGGTGACGGCGGGGACGGTGCTCTCGGCATTGAAGCGGCTGCCGCCGACGAAGATCTGCTGCGCCAGCGCCGCGCCGGTGAACAGCGCGGTCAGGCCGACGACGGGCAGCGAGAAATAGCCGATGATCAGCATCTGCTCGACCAGCCGCGCCGGATAATAGGGCGGCAGCACCGCCCGGCCGACCGCGCGGCCGGTGAACTGCGCCAGCCGGCCGACCGCGCCGAGGCCGGCGAGTACGACCGAGCCGATGCGGATGAGGACCGACAGCAGGTCTTTGAGCAGGGTCTGCATCATAGATAGTGCCGCTGATAGCGGTCGCCGAGACAGGTCAGCAACTCATATTGCGAAAGACCCGACGCGGCAGCGGCGCGCGGCAGGTCGAGATCGATCGCCACCCAGTCGCCTTCGCGCAACGAAACCGCCGTGGCGTCGATCGCCGTGAGGTCCATCGACACGCGGCCGAGCACCGGCAAGACGCGGCCGTCGACGAGCGCGCGGCCGGTGCCCGAGAAGCCGCGCAGATAGCCGTCGGCATAGCCGAGGTTGAGGATCGCCACGCTGGTGTCGCGCGCCACGACGTGCGTGCAATTGTAGCCGACGGCGTCGCCGGCCTGCAGCTGCCGCACCTGAATTACCTGCGCCTGGGCGCTCACCACCTGGCGGAGTTGTCCGGCGGCGGCCGGATGCGGCACGCCGCCATAGAGACCGATGCCGGGGCGCGTCAGGTCGAAATGATAGGCGCCGCCCAGGCAGACGCCCGCCGAATTGGCGAGGCTGCGCCGGCGCGCCGGCAGCGCGACCGCGGCGAAGGCGGCGCGCTGGCGCGCGTTCATCGGATGGTCGGGCTCGTCGGCGCAGGCGAGATGGCTGTGCAGCGTGTCGATCGCAAGGCCGCCGAGCGCGGCGATCTCGCCGGCGGCGAGCCCCAGCCGGTTCATCCCGGTATCGATCATGACGTCGCAGGTGCGCCCCGGCGCCGCTTCGCGCCAGCGCGCCGCCTGTTCGAGGCTGACGAGCATCGGCACCGCGCCGCTCTGCGCGGCAAAGGCTTCTTCGCCCGGCAGCACGCCGTGGAGCACGCGCAGCGTGATGCCGGCGGGCAGCGGCAGCAGCCGCGCCGCTTCGGCCCAGGTGGCGACGAAGAAGTCGCGGCAGCCTTCGCGCGCCAGCCGCTCGACGACGGCCCTGGCGCCGACGCCGTAGCCGTCGGCCTTGATCGCCGCGCCGCACGCGGCGGGTGCCGACGCGTGCGCGAACCAGCGCCAGTTGTGCGCGAGCGCGTCGAGATCGATGGTCAGGCGGAGGGGGGCCGGCGGCTGCATCGCCGCGGCGTAGCCGGACGGCGGGAAGATGGCAAACGGGGTGGCGCCCACTCCGGCCCCACCTTCCTTGGCCTCAACACCAGCCGGCGCTCCAATAGCGCTCACCCTGAGCTTGTCGAAGGGCGAGCGCGCTCGCGAGAGGTCGGGCAGGGCGACCCAATCGCCTCGCATCATCGCCTCCTTCTTGGCGCGCGACCAGCCTTTCAGCTGGTGCTCGAGACGGAAGGCATCGTCGCGCGTCTGATGGTCTTGCGTCCACAGCAGGCGAACGGGAAGGCGGCGCGCCGTGTATCCACTGGCCGTGCCGACAACATGCTGCGACATCCGGGCATCGAGGTCGTCGGTATGACCGACGTAGTAGCTGCCATCGGCGCATTCGAGGATGTAGGTCCAGAAGGGCACGTCGAGCATTGTGCCACGCGCTCGCCCTTCGACATGCTCAGGGTGAGCGCTACTTAAACGCTAATGCTGGACAAAAAGCGAAGCTGGCCGAGCGGAATCAGCCTGCCCCTCAATGCACGTCCGGCAGATAGGCGTCCTCGGCGAGATCGCTGAACTTGGTCGTCATCTTGTGGAACATCAGCGGCACGATGCCGGTGGCGCCGTGGCGCTGCTTGGCGATGACGACTTCGGCGCGGCCTTCGATGCGGTGGGCCTTCTCGAGCCAGGCCTGGAATTTCTCCGAGCCGTCCTCGGGCTTCTTGGCGGCGTGATAATATTCCTCGCGGTAGACGAACATCACGATGTCCGAATCCTGCTCGATGGTGCCCGATTCGCGAAGGTCGGAGAGCAGCGGCCTCTTGTCCTCGCGCTGCTCGACGGCGCGGCTGAGCTGCGACAGCGCCAGCACGGGGACGTTGAGTTCCTTGGCGAGCGTCTTCAGGCCGCGGGTGATCTCGGAGATTTCCTGGACTCGGTTCTCGCTCGACGTCTTCGACGAGCCCTGGAGCAGCTGGAGATAGTCGACGACGATCAGCCCGATGCCGCGCTGGCGCTTCAGCCGGCGCGCGCGCGTGCGCAGCGCGGCGATGGTGAGGCCGGGGGTGTCGTCGATGTAGAGCGGCAGATTCTCGAGCTCGGCGGCGGCGCGCGCGAGATTGCGGAACTCGCTCTGGCTGATCTTGCCCATGCGCAGCGCCTCGGACGACAGGTTCGACTGTTCGGCGAGGATACGCGTCGCCAGCTGGTCGGCCGACATTTCGAGCGAGAAGAAGGCGACGCCGGCACCCGCCGATTCGGTCGGCGCGGTGCCGAAATCCTTGTCCTTCATCAGCCGCTGCGCGGCGGAAAAGGCGATGTTGGTGGCGAGCGCGGTCTTGCCCATCGCCGGGCGGCCGGCGAGGATGATGAGGTCGGAGCGGTGCAGGCCGCCGAGCTTGGTGTTGAGCGCGTCGAGCCCGGTGGTGATGCCCGACAGCGAGCCGCCCGACTTGATCGCGCGCTCGGCCATGTTGACCGCCAGCATCGCCGACGACTTGAAATCCTTGACGCTGCCGGTGACCTCGCCCTGCTCGGCGACCTTGTACAGCGCCATCTCGGCTTCCTGCACCTTGGCCTGCGGGTCGACGTCCTGGCTGGTGTCGGTCGCCGAGATCACCATCTCGCGCCCGACCTGGACGAGCTCGCGCAGCAGCGCGAGATCGTAGAGCTGCGACGCGAAGTCGCTGGCGGCGATCATCACGCCGGCATTCTGCGTCAGCTCGGTGAGATAGTTGGTGTCGGTGTCGGCGAACTCGGGGTCGCCGAACAGCATCGGCCGCAGCGTCACCGGCGTCGCGATCTGGTTGCGGTCGACGACGCGCAGGATCAGCTCGAAGATCCGGCGATGCAGCGGCAGGAAGAAATGCTCGGCGCGCAGCTTGACCTGCACGTCCTCGACGAGCCGGTTGTCGATCATCATCGCGCCGAGAAGCGCCCGCTCGGCCTCGATATTCTGCGGCAGTGTGGCCGAATCGGTCGGCTCCGCGGCAGGCTTGCGAAGGGGGGTGATGCTCATGTCGCGACCATCGCACGGAGCGATGAATCGGTCGAGGCGCTGCGGCAAACTTAGCCGTGGGCAGCCTGTGGACGCGCTGTGGATAAGCGTCAGCCGATCTCGCGCTCGAGCCGATCGAGCAGGTCGCCGCTGTGCGTCAGATGCGGCCGTTCCGCCGCGATGATCGCGCGGAACGCCTTGCGCTTGAGCGTATCGATCAGCCCGGGCGCCAGCGCGCTGCCGCGCGGCCGCGCGCTGGCGACGATGTCGATCAACCGGTCGGTGCCGTGCAGCCGGCCCCAGAGATAGTCGTTCTCGCGCCAGGCGCGCGAGAAGAAGGCGCCGAACGCATTGAACTGGATGCCCTTGAGCGTCGCGGCGGCGCCGCCGGCGCGGATCGCGACGGCGTCGTCGGGCGAGATGCGGTCGACCTTGATCTCGTCGAACTCGTCGATGCCGTCGCCCTGCAGTAGCGGCAGCGTGGCGATGTCGAAAAAGGGGTAGCCGAGATAGGCGAGTACCAGCGCCCGCCGCGCCGTCTTGCCGACGTCGTCGGCCATCAGCAGCTCGATCATCCGCGCGTCGGCCGCGGCGTCGAGCTGCGGCAGCCCGAGTGCATCGCCGAGCGCGTCGAGCGCCGGTTGCGGGTCCGCGGCGGCGTCGCGCGCCGGCGCGCGCACCGTCTCGCCGAAGAAGCCGGGGGTGCGCCGGTCGAGATAGGGGGCGAGCACCTCGTAGAGCCCCGCCTTGGTGCGATCGAGCGCGTGCGACGACTGGCCGGCGGGCACGTCGGCGATCAGCTCGTTGAGCCGGCGGATGACGAAGCGCAGGCGGCGGATGCGATATTGCAGGTCGAAGCGCTTGAGGAAGGCGATGCACGGCGTCGGCGCGTTGCCGCGGCCGGGCGGGGCGGTGACGTCGTTGATCTTCGAGCGGTTGATCCAGCGCCATAGCGCGCCGCGGACCTGCTCGCGTGCCTCGCGCGAGACGTGGCCGCCGAGCGGCGCCAGCGTCTCGGCGACATATTCGGCGACATGGCTGAGCTTGAGATGCGCGTAGGCGGCGTAGGAGAAGCCGGCGTCGCGCGCCGCGACCGACTGCAGCCTCGACCGCCAGTCGGTGAGCCGCGCCGGGGTCAGCCGGTAGAACAGCAGCGTGCGGCCGAGCGCGCGCTCGATCGCCGAGTCGACCTCGTCGCGCATGCCGGCGACGATGAAGCGCAGGCGGCGGACGCCGCGCGACAGCCGGCCGATCGATTCGAGATTGTCGCGGATCGGCTGCTCGCGCGGGATGTTCGACAGCGAATGCAGGATCGCGGTGAAGAAGCCCGGCGGCTTGTCGCTGCGTCGTCCCGGCAGGTTGAAGGCGTGCCCGCCCGGCTTGGGATCGATGTAGACGAAGCGGCGGTCGACCTCGCGATGCGCCGGGCGCTGGCGCAGCGCCTCGATCGCCGGGCGAAACGGCGCGTTGGCCAGCACGCTGCCGTCGATCAGCGAGGCGTCCATCGGGTCGAGCCCGGCGGCGATGCGGCGCGCGAAGGCGGTGGCGAGGAACGCCGCGCGATCGGGCCAGTCGTCGCCCACCTCGTCGAGCACCGCGTCGAGCTCGCCGACGCGAAAGGGCGGGAAGGCACCGGGGAAGGAGGCGGTGGCGCGTGCGGCGAAGGTCAGTGCGGCGCGGCTGCCGATCGCGCGCTCGGCGCCGCGGCCCTCGTCGCGGAAGCTGATCAGCAGCCGGTGCTCGGTTTCGATCACCGAGGCGGGCGAATTGAGCGGCAGATGCTCGGGATAGCCGTAGAAGTCGGTAGTGGTGACGAACAGGTCGAGCGGCTGGCGCGGCGGGAGCAGCGGCCGGGTGCGCCTGCCCTGCTCCATCGCGTCGAGCGCGTCGTAGAGCAGCCGCGTGAAGCCCGCGCCCGAGAAGGGCGGCTCGAACCAGCGCGAGCGGATGAAGCGCGACAGCTTGGCGCGAACCTCGGCGCGCGCCGTCGGGTCGGCGATCTGGTCGACGTCGCCGTCGCGTTCGCGCGACGCCAGCCAGACCAGCGGCCGCGCGTAGAGCTTGCTCCACGACGAGCTGGGCGCGGCGTCGGGATCGAGCAGCTTTTCGATGTCGGCGTTCTCGAGCCACAGGTGGCGCAGCGGCTCCATGTCGTGGCCGCCGGCGATGGCATGCGCGAGCATCACGCCGTTGATCCCGCCGGCGCTGGCGCCAGCGACGATGTCGATGACGACCCGGAGCGAGACATGCGGCGCCATCGCCTCGAGCAGCTCGCGGTAGACGATCGCGCTGTCGTCGAGCGCGTCGGCCTCGTCGCCGGCATGAAAGGCGCGGCTGGCGCGCGCCAGCTTCCACGCCTCCTTGACGATGCCGTGCATGTAGATCGCCAGGCTGACCCCGCCATAGCAGACCAGCGCCAGCCGAAGCTCCTTCTCGCGCAACCTTCGGCTCCTGCCCCGTTGCGCCATTGAACCATCCCAAGGGGCAGTCGTTCAACCGTCCACATACACCAAGGAAGGATTGTCCGATGAAACGGATCATGCTCGTTCTGATTGCCGGCTCGTCGTTGGCCGCGTGCGCGACCAACGACGGCCTCGGCAATGTCGCCGACAACAGCACCGTTCGCGCCGGCGCCATCGGGGCGGCCGGCGGCGCCGCGATCGGCGCGGTGGTGCCGGGAATCTCGACGGTCGAGGGCACCGCCATCGGCGCCGCCGTCGGCGCGATCGCCGACGCCACGGGCGTCCTCCGCCGCAACGACGGCCGCACGGTTGCCGGCTATGGCGGCAGCGGCTGGGCCGAGATCGACGGCACCGTCCGCAACGACGTCGCGATCCAGCAGCGGGTCATCGCGCGCTACGACACCAACCGCGACAACGAACTCGACCGCGCCGAGGGCCAGCTCGCCGACCGCGACCTCAAGCGGCTGATGGATACCGACAACAACGGCAACATCAGCGACGACGAATATAACCGCAACCGCGACTACGCGCTGCGCAGCATCTAGCGACGTATCAGGACCTCTCCCGCTTGCGCGAGCCGCGGGAGAGGTCCAGCATCCGCCCCGGCTCAATCGGGGGAGGATGCCGTGAATCTCAGTCCCAACGATCTATCGGTGTTGCATGCCGTGCTCGGCATGGGCGTGCTCAGCCTCGTCATGTTCATCTGGATGTATGCGACTCGCCTCCCGGCGATGAGCGCCGCCAAGCTCGACCCACAGGCCGCCGCGCATCCGGGCTCGCTCGATTCGCTGCCGAGCGAGGCGCGCCGCGTCGCCGACAATTACAATCACCTCTGGGAAGCGCCGACGCTGTTCTACGCGATGGCCTTCTACGTCGTGCTGACCGGCCATGCCGACCAGTTGCACGTCTGGTGCGCCTGGGCCTATCTCGCCTTGCGCGTCCTGCATTCGCTGGTGCAGGCGACGATCAACAAGGTCGCGCTGCGCTTCGCGCTGTTCGCGCTGTCGTGGGTCGCGCTGGGCGTGATGATCGTGCGCGAGCTGCTGGCGGCGATCTAAGCCGGCGATCCGCTCCTCCCCGGAACGGGGAGGGGGACCCTGCGCAGCAGGGTGGAGGGGTCCCGGCGCCGGCACCCCTCCACCGCCTGCGGCGGTCCCCCTCCCCTTGCAGGGGAGGAGCGCGGTCGCCTACTCCGCCGCTTCCATCGTCTCGGCCTCGGCTTCGGCCTCGGCCTGCTGGCGCATCCACATCTCGGCATAGACGCCGTCCTGCGCGAGCAGCGCGGCGTGGCTGCCGCGTTCGACGATGCGACCCGAGTCCATGACGATGATCTCGTCGGCATCGACGATCGTCGACAGCCGGTGCGCGACGACGATCGTGGTGCGATGCTCGGAAACCGTCTTGAGTGCCGACTGGATCTCGGCCTCGGTGCCCGAATCGAGCGCGCTGGTCGCCTCGTCGAGGATGAGGATCGCCGGATCCTTGAGGATGGTGCGCGCGATCGCCACGCGCTGCTTCTCGCCGCCCGACAGCTTCAGCCCGCGCTCGCCGACGATGCTGTCGTAGCCGTCGGGCAGCGACAGGATGAAGTCGTGGATCTGCGCCTGGCGCGCCGCCGCCTCGATCTCGGCCTGCGTCGCGCCCGCCCGGCCGTAGGCGATATTGTAGGCGATGCTGTCGTTGAACAGCACGGTGTCCTGCGGGACGATGCCGATCGCGGCGCGCAGCGACGCCTGCGTGACCTTGCGGATGTCCTGGCCGTCGATCGTCACCTCGCCGCCGGCGATGTCGTAGAAGCGGTAGAGAATCCGGCTGATCGTCGACTTGCCGGCGCCCGAATGGCCGACGATCGCCAGCTTGCGGCCCGGCGGCACGTCGAAGCTGACGCCGTGGAGGATCTGCCGCCGCTCTTCATAGGCGAAATCGACCTCGGCGAAGCGGACATGGCCGCCGCGGATCACCAGCGCCGCGGCGTCGGGCGCATCCTTGATCTCGGCATGGGTGTCGAGCAGCCCGAACATCTGCTCCATGTCGATCAGCCCCTGCTTGATCTCGCGATAGACCCAGCCGAGCATGTCGAGCGGGCGGAAGAGTTGCGCGAGCAGCGTGTTGACCAGCACGACGTCGCCGACGGTGAGCCGGCCCTGCGCATAGCCCCAGACCGTCCACGCCATCGCCGCGCCCATCATGACGTTGGTGATCAGCGACTGGCCGACGTTGAGCGCGGCGAGGCTGGTCTCGTTCTTCACCGCCGCGTCGCGATAGCGCGTGATCGCGGAGCGGTAATGATCATGCTCGACCTGCTCGGCGCCGAAATATTTGACCGTTTCATAGTTGAGCAGGCTGTCGACGGCGCGCGCCGTCGCCTTGTTGTCGTGATCGACCATCTCGCGCCGCACGCGGTTGCGCCAGTCGGTGACGATGCGCGTATAGGCGATGTAGGCGACGACCATGACCAGCGTCGCGACGACGAGCGGCCAGCCGAGCTTGGCCCCGAAGATGACGCAGACCGCGGTCAGCTCGAGGATCGTCGGCGCGATGTTGAACAGCAGGAAGTAGAGCATCGTGTCGACGCTCTTGGTGCCGCGCTCGACGATGCGTGTCAGCGAGCCGGTGCGGCGCTCGAGATGGAAGCGCATCGACAGCCGGTGGATGTGCGCGAACACGTCCAATGCGAGGTTGCGTGCCGCGGTCTGGCCGACGCGTTCGAAGATGGCATTGCGCAGATTGTCGAACAGCACGCCGCCGAAGCGCGCGCCGGCATAGGCGATCACCAGCCCGACGGCGAGCGCGATGCCGGCGTCGACGCCCTTGGCCAGCTCGTCGATCGCGCCCTTGTAGGCGAAGGGCATCAGCAGCGTCACGCCCTTGGCGAGCAGCACCAGCAGCAGCGCGACGACGACGCGCGCGCGCAGCCCCGTCTCGCCCGCGGGCCAGAGATAGGGAAGGAAGCGGCGGAGGGTGGCGAACGAGGGGGAGGGTTGCATGCGTTCCTTAGATAAGCGCGGTTCGGCCCGTCGCAACGCGCGGGCGCGCATCGGAACCTCCGGTCCTTACGTAGGTTAATCGTATATCGGACCTACAGGGTGCCTCCATATGTACGAAGCTCTTATCATCATGGCGATTCTTGGCTGCGGCGACGATGGCAATCAGTGCCAGACGGTCCAGCGCGTCAGCGCGCCGTACGAGACGGTTGCCGCCTGCCGCGCGGCAGCGCCGGCGGTGCTCGAAAAGCTCACCGACCTCGCCTATCCGTCGATCGTCGCCGATTGTGCACGGTCGACCAAGGGGCAGCTCGCGGATGCCCGCCCGATCGGCTGAATCGTCTCCGAAAGCTCGCAACCGATCGAAGGGCCCGCTCGTTGCGGGCCCTAGTTGTATGTGAGGAGCACCCATGACCGCCGAACACGCCCAAATCCACGAGGACGGCCTGCCGGGCCACGAGAGCCGGATGGACGACAAGCCCGACTTCATGCCGCGCTACGACGGGTCGGAGCGGCTGGCCGGCCGGTCGGCGATCATCACCGGCGGCGACAGCGGCATCGGACGTGCGGTGGCGGTGCTCTACGCGCGCGAGGGCGCCAACGTCACCATCGTCCACCTCGAGGAGGACGACGACGCCGCCGAGACGGCGCGCCATGTCGAGGCCGAAGGCCGCCGCTGCCTCGTCATCCGCGGCGATGTCGGCGACAAGGCGTTCTGCGAAGACATCGTGCGGCGCCATGTCGAGGCGTTCGGCGGGCTCGACATCCTCGTCAACAACGCCGGCGAGCAGCATCCCGACCCGGAGATCACCGACGTCGCCGAGAACCAGCTCAAGCGGACGTTCCAGACCAATTTCTTCGGCACGTTCTTCATGGCCCAGGCGGCGGTGCCGCATCTGAAGGCGGGCAGCTCGATCATCAACTGTACGTCGGTGACCAGCTTCGAGGGCTCGGAGGAGCTGCTCGACTATTCGTCGACCAAGGGGGCGATCACCTCGTTCACGCGCGCGCTGTCGGGCAACCTCGCCAAGCAGGGTATCCGCGTGAACGGCGTCGCGCCGGGGCCGATCTGGACGCCGCTCAATCCCTGCGGCGGCGCCAGCGAGGAAAAGCTGAAGCATTTCGGCGAGGACACGCCGATGGGCCGCCCGGGCCAGCCGTGGGAGGTGGCGCCGAGCTTCCTGTTCCTCGCCTGCGACGACGGCAGCTATTTCACCGGCCAGATCCTCAGCCCGAACGGCGGGACCATCGTCGGCGCCTGACGCCGGCGCCGGTCCTTGCCCGCGCGGGGTAGCGGGTCTAAGCCCGGCGCAGTCAGGGGGAGTTTCCGCGCATGTCGGTGCGCAAGTCGATGGCCTGGTCGCTGACCGGCAGCTTCGGCTTTTTCGTCATCCAGTTCGTCGCGTCGGTGATCGTCGCGCGGCTGCTGACGCCGGTCGAAATGGGCATCTACGGCGTGGCGCTCGCCGCGCTGACCTTGCTCACCGCGTTCCAGAATCTCGGCTTCCAGAGCTTCATCATCCGCGAACAGGCGCTCGATGCGCCGACGCTGGGCACCGTGCATACGATGGCGGTGGTCCAGGCGCTGGCGCTGGCGGTCATCCTCTATGTCGGCGCCCCGCTGCTGGCGTCGTTCCTCGACGAACCGCGCGTCACCCCGGCGCTCCGGATCCTCTGCCTCTACGCGATCCTGGTGCCGATCGAGACGCTGGCGAGCGGGCATCTGCAGAAGCGCGGCCGCTTCGACCTGCTGACCGCGATGGGGCTGGCGCGGGTGCTGATCGGCTCGATCGCCACCGTCGGTCTCGCCTATGGCGGCTTTTCCTATGCCAGCATGTCGTGGGGATCGGTCATCGGCCAGGTGGTGGCGGTCGCGGCGGCGTTCCTGCTGGCGGGGCGCGAGCTGGCGACGCGGCCGACGCTGTCGCGCTGGCGGACCGTCTGGGCCTATGGTTCGAACATCCTCGCGACGATGGCGCTCGCCAACATCTTCTCGCGGCTGCCCGACATCGCGCTCGGCCGGCTGGCCGGCCTCGCGCAGGTCGGCCTCTACGGTCGCGCCTCAGGCATCATCGAATCGTTCAATACCGGCGTCATGTACGGCGTGCAGCGCGTGGTGCTGAAGTCGATGGTCGACAGCCGCGACCAGATCGGCCGTATCGACTATGTCTACCTGCGCGCGGTGCGTGCGGCGACCGGACTGTTCTGGCCGATGTATGCGGGGCTGGCGGTGCTGGCCGGTCCGGTGATCACGATGGTCTATGGTCCGCGCTGGGCGGCAGCGGCGCCGGTGCTGACGCTGCTCTGCCTCGCCGCGATCGTGCAGACGGCGCTGGTGGCGCGCCAGGAAGTGCTGATCACCACCGGGCATGTGTCGCAGCTTCCCCGGCTCGAGGGCATCCGCGGCAGCGTCGGTCTGGCGCTGTTCGTCGCCGGCGCCTCGCAGGGCCTGGTGCCCGCGGCCGCGTCGCGCATCGCGGAGGCGCTGACGCAGCACGCCCTCTTCGTGCGCAGCATTCGCCGCGCCGCCGACACGAGCTTCGGTTCGATCTATCGCTGCTACGGGCCGAGTCTCGTCGTGACCGTTGCGGCGGTGCTGCCGTCGGCGGCGCTCATGCAATGGCGGGGTTGGCCCGACGTGGTTGCCCCCGGCGAATTTGCCGGATCGATCCTGGCGGGCATGGGACTCTGGCTCGCCGCCGTGCAGCTCGTGCGCCACGAACTCCGCGCCGAAATCGGCCGCGTCGCGACGACGGTGCGCGCGCGGCTCGGACGCTAGAGCGTCGTCGGCTTAGTTCGAATCGCGGGATTCCCCGAGCGCTTGGATTGTGATTCAAGGTTGGGGCTGGATGGGAGGCCAGCCCTTATGCCTCGTGCCTATTCAATGGATTTGCGGGAACGGGTTGTTGCTGCG
>JASBUR010000014.1 GCA_030147805.1 Sphingomonadaceae bacterium | reverse complement strand
GCGCTGCCGAGGCGGTAGCGGTCGCCGATGCACGCCTCGCTTTCGACCAGCCCTGCGGTCGACACATTCTCGCCGAACGCGCCGGGGGTATCGAGCAGCGCGTGCCCGGCGAGCGTCTCGGCCCACCAGCCATAATGGTCGCGCGGATAATGGTGGATGGCCTTGTCGGTGCCGCCATGCACGCTGAGGTCGGCCTGCTCGTCGCCGGCGAGGCCGAGCGGACCGGCGGCGACTGGTCCGGCGGCCGGTTGCTTGAAGAAGCCGCTGGGCACGTTTTCGGGCCCCAGCGGCGCGATCCGGCCGACATGAACGGCGCGGACGCTCGGCTCGGCGGTGCTCCCGCCAATCATTTCGCCGCCGGCCCCTGTTCGTCCGCCCGAATCGATCGCATATTCGCGACGGTCGGAAACAATCGAAAGGAGGTGGTCCAGTGTCTCATTGTCTCAAGCCGCAGTTGGCGCATTGGATCTCCGCTCGCGGGGGTCTCGCTTAAGCGCTCAACGCGCGACGACAATGGAAGGGCCGCGCTGCCGATGCAGCGCGGCCCTTCGCCGTTTATACCGGGGGTTACCGGCCCTTCCACTCGGGTTTTCGCTTTTGCGCGAACGCCATCGGCCCCTCGATGAGATCTTCGCTGCGGAACAGCGCCGCCACGGCGGGATAGCGCATCTGCTCTTCATAGGCGGCACGCAGGCTCGGCGCGTCGAGGCCGAGCGCGACGGCGTTCTTGGTGGCGCGGATCGACATTGGCGAACAGGCGAGGATCGCCTCGGCCCAGCGCCGCGCCGCCGCCATCAGCTCGGGCGCCGGCACCACCTCGTTGACGAAGCCGAGCTCGGCGCCCTCGGCGGCGCCGACGTGGCGGCCGGTCAGCATCATTCCCATCGCGCGCTTGAGCCCGATCTGGCGCGGGAGGCGGTGCAGGCCGCCGGCGAGCGCCGCCAGCCCGACCCTGGGCTCGGGCAGTGCGAAGGTGGCGCTGTCGGCGGCGACGATCAGGTCGCAGGCCAGCGCGATCTCGAACCCGCCGCCCATCGCAACGCCGTTGACCGCGGCGATCACCGGCTTGTCGAGGTCCCAGCGCGCGGTGAGGCCGGCAAAGCCGGTCGGCGGCACGGTCAGCCGATTGCCCTCGGCCTGCCAGCGCAGGTCGTTGCCGGCGGAAAAGGCGCGGTCGCCGGCGCCGGTGATGATCGCCACCCACAGGTCGGGATCGGCAGCGAAATCGTCGAACACCCTTGCCAGCTCGTCGTTCGCCGGTGGGTGCAGCGCGTTCATCCGCTCGGGGCGGTTCATCGTCACGATCAGCAGCTTGCCTTCGCGCTCGACGGTGCAGAACTCATGGTCGGCCATGGCGTCGATCCTTCCCCAAAACAGCCGGGCCAGCAAGCATGGCGGGAGGGATCGCACAACCTCCCCTTCGACAAGGCGGGCGCGAAAGCGTAGGGAAACGCGATGAATCAGCCGGTCACGAAGCCCGCCATCGACCCCGAAACCGTCGCCGCGATCGAGGCGCTCGACAGCCGTCTGCGCTGGCTCAGCGCCTGGACGATCCACCATGCCAATCACCTGCGCGACAGCCGCGACGGGCTCAAGGTCGGTGGCCACCAGGCGAGCTGCGCGTCGATGACGGCGATCATGGCGGCGCTCTATTTCGGCGCGCTCGGCCCCAACGACCGCGTCGCGGTCAAGCCGCACGCCGGGCCGCTGCTCCACGCCATCCATTATCTGCTCGGCCAGCAGAGTCGCGAGCAGCTGCAGCGCTTCCGCGCCTTCAAGGGCATGCAGAGCTATCCGAGCCGGACCAAGGACGCGATCCCCGTCGACTTCTCGACCGGCTCGGTCGGTCTCGGCGTGGCGATTACCGCCTTCGCCAGCCTCGTGCAGGACTATCTGATCGCGCACGGCCAGCTCGCCGAGGCCGACGCCGGGCGGATGATCGCGCTGATGGGCGATGCCGAGCTCGACGAGGGCAATATCTACGAATGCCTGATCGAGGCGTACAAGCACGACGTCCGCAACTGCTGGTGGATCGTCGACTACAACCGCCAGTCGCTCGATGCGACGACCGCCGACCGAATGTTCTCGCGCTTCGACGACATCTTCGAGACCTGCGGCTGGCGCGTCGTCACGCTGAAGCACGGCAAGGCGCAGCAGGCAGCGTTCAAGCGGCCGGGCGGCGCGGCGCTCGAGGCATGGATCGATAGCTGCCCCAACGCCGACTATGCCGCGCTGACTTATCAGGGCGGCGCGGCGTGGCGCACGCGGCTGCTCGCCGACATCGGCCGGCAGAAGGGCGTCGCGGCGCTGCTCGACGATTTCGACGACGAGGCGCTGGGCCGGCTGATGACGGGGCTCGGCGGCCATTGCGTCGAAAGCCTGCTCGAAGCCTTCGCGCAGGCGCAGGACGACCGGCCGACCTTGTTCATCGCCTATACGATCAAGGGCCATGGCCTGCCGTTCGCCGGCCACAAGGACAATCATTCGGGGTTGATGAACCCCGGCCAGATCGCGCAGCTGCGCGAGAGCCTGAACATCCCCGAAGGGCAGGAGTGGGCGCCCTACGCCGGGCTCGGCGACAATGCTGCGGCGCGACTCAAGGCGTTCGTCGAAACGTCAGCGATGGCGCGCAAGGTCGACGACCGGGCGTTCGAGCCGGTGCCGGTGCCCGAGGTGCTGCCGGTGCCCGACGGCGCCGAGCAGTCGACGCAGGCCGCCTTCGGCCGCATCCTGCTCGATCTCGCCAAATCGGGGCACCCGCTGGCGGATCGCATCGTCACGACCTCGCCCGACGTCACGGTCAGCACCAACCTCGGCGGCTTCGTCAACCAGCGGCGGCTGTTCCGCCGCCAGGACCTCGCCGACGTCTTCCACCTCGCCAAGATCCCCTCGGCGCAGAAATGGGCGGGGGGCTCGGCCGGCCAGCATATCGAGCTCGGCATTGCCGAGAACAATCTGTTCCTGATGCTCGCGGCGCTCGGCCTGTCGGCGCCGCTGTTCGGGACGCGGCTGCTGCCGATCGGCACCGTCTACGATCCGTTCATCGCCCGCGGTCTCGATGCGCTCAACTATGGCTGCTACCAGGACGCGCGCTTCCTGCTCGTCGCGACGCCGTCGGGGGTGACGCTCGGGCCCGAGGGCGGGGCGCACCAGTCGGTCAACACGCCGCTGATCGGCATGGGGCAGCCGGGGCTCGACTATTACGAGCCGGCCTTTGCCGACGAGCTCGCCGCGATCATGCGGCACGCCTTCGCGCACCTGCAGGCCGAGGATGGCGGCTCGGTCTACCTGCGGCTGAGCACGCGCAGCATCGCGCAGGTCGCGCGCGATGACGATCGCTGGGCCGACGGCGCGCTCAAAGGCGGCTACTGGTTGAAGCCGCCCGCGCCGGGCGCCGAGGCGGCGATCGTCTATGCCGGTGCGCTGGCGCCCGAGGCGCTGGCGGCCTGGGAAGTTCTCAAGGAAGATGTCCCGGGCCTCGGGCTGCTGGCGGTGACTTCGCCCGACCTGCTGCACCGCGGCTGGAGCGCCAGCCGGGCGGCGCGCTGGACGCGGTCGGCGGGCGAGGCGAGCCATGTTGCCAAGCTGCTCGGCGCGCTGAGCCCGACGGCGGGGCTGGTCACCGTGATTGACGGCTCGCCGTCGGCGCTGTCGTGGATGGGCGGCGTGCGCGGCCAGCGCGTCAGCCCGCTTGGCACCGACCGCTTCGGGCAGACCGGCGACCTGCCCGATCTGTACCGCGAATATCGGCTCGATGCCGATGCGATCGTCGAAGCGGCGGCGGAGCTATTCCTCTAGCCAGCGCGCGGCGGCGGCATCGTCGGCGGCCTTGGCCTCGACCCAGCGGCTGCCGTCGCGCGTCTCCTCGCGCTTCCAGAACGGCGCCTGCGTCTTGAGCCAGTCCATCAGGAAGGCGCAGGCCTCGAACGCGGCGGCGCGATGCGACGCCGCGACGGCAACGAGCACGATGCGCTCGCCGACCGCCAGCCGCCCGAAGCGGTGGACGACGATCAGTCCCTCGAGCGGCCAGCGCGCCGCCGCCGCGTCCGCGACGCGGCGCAGCTGGCGTTCGGTCATGCCCGGATAATGTTCGAGCGTCATCGCCGCGATCGCGCCGCCGCGCACCAGCCCGACGAAGCTGGCGACCGCGCCGACGTCGTCGCGCCCGGCGTGCAGCCGCTCGATCTCGGCGCCGGGATCGAAATCCTCGCGCTGGACGCGGACCTCGATCATCCGCCGGTGACCGGCGGGAAGATCGCCACCTCGTCGCCGGGCTTCACCGGCGCGTCGAGCGGCGCGAAGGCCTGGTTGACGGCGATGCGAAGCCGGTCGCGCTCGGCGAGCGCCGCCGCATAGTGGGGCCCGCGGCGCTCGAGCCAGTCGAGCAGCTGCGCCGCAGTGCCGACGCCGTCGGGCAGCGCGAGCCGCTCGCCGTCGCGGCCGATCCGTTCGCGAACCCAGGCGAAATAGAGCAGCTCGATCATACCATGTGCTTGAGGCCGACGCGCAGATACTCGTAGCCGGTCACCAGCGTCAGCGCCGCCGCCGCCCACAGGCAGATGTCACCGACGATCTGCGCCGGCAGGAACCAAGGCAGCCGGTCGCCGACGCCGGCGAGCACCAGCGCGCCGAGCGCTACCATCTGGAAGGTGGTCTTCCATTTGGCGAGCTTCGACACCGGTACCGATACCTGCAGCCCGGCGAGATATTCGCGCAGCCCCGAGACGGTGATCTCGCGCAACAGGATGATGATCGCCGCGATCACCGCGAAGCCGTGGACGATGTCGTTGTGGATCAGCATGACGATCACCGCGGCGACCATGATCTTGTCGGCGATCGGGTCGAGAAACTGGCCGAGCTTCGACACCGTGCCAGCCGAGCGCGCGAGGTAGCCGTCGAAATAATCGGTGATGCCCGCGACGCAGAACAGCACGAAGGCGATCGAATAGCCGAGCCAGCCCGCCTCCCACATCAGCAGGAGCAGCAAGGGCACCGCGAGAATGCGGCTGAGGGTCAGCACATTAGGGAGGCTGGACAGCATGGCGCCAGACTAGGCTATCGTCCGCGCCGGCTCAACCGAAGGGACGCACGGCATGAAGGTTTCGGAAGCGATTGCGACGCGGCGCTCGGTTCGCGGCTTTCTCGACGAGCCCGTCGACGGCGCCGTCATCCGCCGGATCCTCGAACGGGCGGCGCGCGCGCCGTCGGGCGGCAACCTCCAGCCCTGGCATCTCTACGTCGTCGGCGGGGCCGAGCTGACCCGCCTCAAGGAGATCATGGCGAAGCGCATCTTCGAGGCGCCCAAGGGCGAGCCGACCGAATATGACATCTATCCCAAGGACCTGGTCGCTCCGTACACCGACCGGCGCTTCCAGGTCGGCGAGGACCTCTACGGCCATCTCGGCATTCCGCGCGACAACAAGGCGGCGCGCATGCAGTGGTTCGCGCGCAACTTCATGTTCTTCGACGCGCCGCTGGCGCTGTTCTGCTACGTCCACCGCGTGATGGGGCCGCCGCAATGGTCCGATCTCGGCATGTATCTCGAGAACGTCATGCTGCTGCTGCGCGAGGAGGGACTCGACAGCTGCCCGCAGGAATGCTGGGCGATCTATCCGAAGACGATCGGCGAGTTCCTGGGGGCGCCGCCCGAGCTGATGCTGTTCACCGGCATGGCGATCGGCCGCAAGGACCCCGACGAGCCGGCGAACCGGCTCGAGGCGCGTCGGGCGCCGCTCAGCGAGTTCGCCGAGTTCCGCGGCATCTGAATTGCCATATCATCCCGTCGTCCCCGCCTTCGCGGGGATGACGGGGGCAGGCGCTTAGATGTGCCTGAGCGCCAGCGTCACGATCAGCGCGACCAGCACCAGCAGCGACAGCGCGCCCGAGAGCAGGAAGCCGATCTCGCGCTTGCCGGCGGCGCGGGCGTAGCCCTCAATATAGAGGACGCGGCCGAGGCTCCACACCAGCCCGTAGATCGCCGCAACGGTGTCGCCCCACAGCCAGGCGGCGAGCGCCAGCAGCGGCAGGAAGATCACCAGCTGCTCGACGGTGTTCTGGTGCGCGCGATGCACGCGCTCGAAATCCTCGTTGCCATGGACCGCGGGCGCCTGGACGCCGAACTTGCTGCGGGCCCGCCCGACGCGGAAACCCGCCCAGCAATAGACCAGCAGCGCCAGCAGCAGCGCGCCGACGGTGTACGGATAGTGCGGCATCGGTCTTCCCCCCAAAGTTACGGCCGTCAGGCCGTCGGTTTCCCCATTTCGACGATTGATCGCGCGGCCTGGCTGAACGAGGCCGCGTCGATCTTGTCGGTCCTGAGCTTGCTGCTGATGTCTTCGGGCACCGCGACGCCACGCTGGACGGCTGGCCGCGCGGCGATCGCGTCGATCCAGCGGGACAGGTGGTCGAGCCCATCGATACTGACGCCCGACCAGCCGTGCGTACGCACCCAACACCAGTTGGCGATGTCGGCGATCGAATAGTCGCCGGCGAGATATTCGTTGTCGGCCAGATGCCTGTCGAGCACCGCAAACAGCCGGCGGCATTCGCCCTGGTAGCGATCGATCGCCGGCTGGAGCTTCTCGGGGAAGTAACGGAAGAAGACGTTGGCCTGTCCCATCATCGGGCCGATGCCGCCCATCTGGAACATGAGCCATTGCTCGACTTTGCTCGCGCCGCGCGGATCGGTCGGCATCAGGAGCCCGGTCTTGCGCGCGAGGTAGAGCAGGCAGGCGCCCGACTCGAAGACCGCGAAACCGTTGTCGACCAGCGCCGGAACGCGGCCGTTGGGATTGATTGCGAGGAACCACGGCTCCTTCTGCTCGCCCTTGTAGAGGTCGAGCTTGCGCACCTCGTACGGCAGCGCCATCTCCTCGAGCGCCACCGAGACCTTGTAGCCGTTGGGCGTCGCCGCCGTGTAGAGCATAAGCATGGCGCGCAGCCTAGCGACTAGCTGGGCGGATGGAAGTGCTCATAGACGGCGCGCGCCATGCCCTTCGAGATGCCGGGCGCCTTCTCGAGGTCCTGCAGCGTCGCGCCGCGCACCGCCTTCGCCGTGCCGAAATGCATCAGCAGCGCGCGCTTGCGCGACGGGCCGATTCCGGGAACGTCGTCGAGCGGGCTCGACACGAACGCCTTGGCGCGCTTCTGACGGTGCGCGCCGATCGCGAAGCGATGCGCCTCGTCGCGCAGCCGCTGCAGGAAGAACAGCACCGGCGAATTGGGCGGCAGCATCAGCTCGCGGCCGCTCGGCAGGTGGAAGATTTCGCGGCCGGCGTTGCGGTCGGGCCCCTTGGCGACACCGACGACGGGCACCTGGTGGACGCCCAGCTCGCCCATCACCTCGAGCACCGCCGACAGCTGGCCCTTGCCGCCGTCGATCAGCACGAGGTCGGGCCATTCGCCGGTCTTGCGGTCGGGATCCTCGGCCTCGAGCCGCGCGAAACGGCGGGTCAGCACCTCGCGCATCATCGCGAAATCGTCGCCGGGCGTGACGGCGGGATCCTTGATGTTGAACTTGCGGTAGGCGCTCTTGCGGAAGCCCTCGGGCCCGGCGACGATCATCGCGCCGAGCGCATTGGTCCCCATGATGTGCGAATTGTCGTAGACCTCGATGCGCTGCGGCGAGGTCTCGAGGTCGAACAGCTCGGCGAGCTCGCGCAGCAGCTTGCCCTGCGTCGTCGATTCGGCGAGCCGCCGCTCGAGCGCCTCGACGGCGTTGCGCTTGGCCTGGTCGACCAGCCGGCGCGCGTTGCCGCGCTGCGGCGCCTTGATCGCGATGCGGCGGCCGGCGCGCTCCGACAGCGCCTCGGCGAGCAGCTCATGCTCGGCGAGCGTCCGATCGACGAGGATCTCGCGCGGCACCGGCATCTCGTCGTAGAATTGCGACAGGAAGGAGAACAGCACCTCATCCTCTTCCATGTCGGCGACATGGCCGGGGAAGAAGGCGCGATGCCCCCAGTTCTGCCCGCCGCGGATGAAGAACATCTGTACGCACATCTGGCCTTCGAGCGCGGCGAGCGCGACGATGTCGGCGTCGGCGGTGTCGCCGGCGCTGATCGCCTGGCTGTTCTGGATGAAGGTGAGCGCGCGCAGCCGGTCGCGGTAGACGGCGGCGAGCTCGAAATCGAGCCCGGCGGCGGCGGCCTCCATCGCGCTGCCCAGCTTGCGCTGCACCTCCTGGCTCTTGCCGCCGAGGAAGCCCTTGGCGTCGGCGACGAGCTCGCCATAGCCGGCTTCGTCGACGCGACCGACGCACGGCGCCGAGCAGCGGCGGATCTGGTGCAGCAGGCACGGCCGCGAGCGGTTGGCGAAGAAGCTGTCGCTGCACGAGCGCAGCAGGAACACCTTCTGCATCGCATTGAGCGTGCGGTTGACCGCGCCGGCGCTGGCGAACGGGCCATAGAAGGTGCCCTTGCCCTGACGCGCGCCGCGATGCTTCGAGATGCGCGGGAAGGCGTGATCCTCGCGCAGGAAGATGAAGGGGAAGCTTTTGTCGTCGCGCAGCAGCACGTTGTAGGCGGGGCGGAAGCGCTTGATCAGCTGCGCCTCGAGCAGCAGCGCCTCGGCCTCGGTCGCGGTGGTGACGATCGTCATCGACCGCGTCAGCGCCACCATGCGCTGCAGCCGCCGGGGGAGGCGGTTGACCTGCGTG
>JASBUR010000005.1 GCA_030147805.1 Sphingomonadaceae bacterium | reverse complement strand
CGGCCTGCCCGAGCATTTCGACGACCATGTCGGCGACGCGCTGGTCTCGGCCGCGGGGCTGCGCCGGGTGGCACCGATCCCTGAATATTGGAGACCGCCGTCGATGACCGACGAGGTCGCGCGCACCGAGGGCTGGACGTTTGGGATTCTCTAGTTCGGGCAGCCCATCCTCCCCGGACCGGGGAGGGGGACCGCCGCAGGCGGTGGAGGGGTAACCAGCGCTGTACCCCTCCACCCTGCTGCGCAGGGTCCCCCTCCCCTTGCAGGGGAGGATGCACACCGCCTCCCTTCCCGCCAGCGCCACTTCCCGCTAGAAGCACCGCCATGTCCCCACTCCTTCTCGTGATGGCGGGCGGCGCCGTCGGCGCCGGCGCGCGCTACTTGTTCGCCACCGCCGCCGCGCAGGCGATGGGGCTGGCCTTCCCCTGGGGCAGCTTCGGCGTCAACATCGTCGGCGGCTTCCTGATGGGCCTGCTCGTCGCGCTGATGCCCGACGGCGGCCAGACCTGGCGGCTGTTCCTCGGCGTCGGCGTGCTCGGCGGCTTCACCACCTTCTCCGCCTTCTCGCTCGAACTCTTCTCGATGGTGGCGCGCGGCGAGGCGGTGCTCGGTGCCGCCTATGCGGTGTCGTCGGTCGCCGGGTCGGTGATCGCGCTGCTGATCGGACTCTCGCTCGGAAAGGTCATCGCATGAGCGACATCCGCCAGTTCACCGTCGAGGCCGACGACGACGGCATCCGCCTCGACCGCTGGTTCAAGCGGCACCTGCCCGACACCAGCTTCAACATCGTGTCGCGCTGGGCGCGCACCGGGCAGCTGCGCATCGACGGCAAGCGCGCGCAGCCGGGCGACCGGGTGACCGCCGGGCAGGTGCTGCGCGTGCCGCCCGCCGAAACGCCCGCGCCGGCGATCATGGCCGCCCCCGCCGTGCGCCCGCAGCGCGAGCTGAGCGAGGACGAGATCGAGTTCGCACGCAGCCTCGTCATCCACCGCGACGAGCATGCCATCGTGATCAACAAGCCGCCCGGCCTCGCGACGCAGGGCGGCACCAAGACCGACACGCATGTCGACGGGCTGCTCGACGCGCTGCAGTTCGAGGCGAAGAGCCGCCCCAAGCTCGTTCACCGGCTCGACAAGGACACGTCGGGCGTGCTGCTGCTGGCGCGCAGCCCGCGCGCCGCCTCCTTCTTCTCCAAGGCCTTCTCCGACCGCACGGCGCGCAAGGTCTATTGGGCGCTGGTCACCGGCGTCCCCTCCCCCGAACATGGGCAGATCGATGCGCCGCTCGCCAAGCAGCCGGGCACCGGCGGCGAGAAGATGTATGTCGATCCCAAGGAAGGCCTGCCGGCGCGCACGCGCTATCGGACCGTCGACCGCGCCGGCAACACTGCGGTCTGGCTCGAGATGCAGCCGCTCACCGGGCGCACGCACCAGCTGCGCGTCCACGCCGCCGCCATCGGCCACCCGATCGTCGGCGACGCCAAATATGGCGGCCGCGACGCCTTCCTGACCGGCGGCATCAGCCGCAAGATGCATCTCCACGCCCGCCGGCTGGTGATCGAGCATCCCGACGGCGGCATGCTCGACATCAAGGCCGAGCTGCCGGCGCATATCGCCGAGACCTTCGACACGCTGGCGTTCGACCTCACCGCCGGCGACGCGCTGCCGATCGATCCGGTGAAGTTCTCCGAGACGCCCGAGGGCAAGGCGAAAGCCGACGCCGCCGCCGCCAAGGCGCGCCGCAAGGAGCGCAAGGGCGAACGGCGCAACCGGACGCGCGGGTAGGCGCCGCCATGCACCCCAGCCCGGCGTTCCACTGGTCCGATCGCGACGCGATGCTCGGCTTCGTCGCCGACGCCGCGTTCGCGCACCTCTTCGCCATGACGCCCAACGGCCCGCGCGTCGCGCATGCGCCGGTGGTGGTGACGCCCGTCGGCAATCTGCGCTTCCACCTCGCGCGCTCGAACGCGCTGGGACGCTATCTCGACGGCGCCGCCGCGGTCGCGAGCTTCGCCGGGCCGCACGCCTATGTCAGCCCCGACTGGTACGGCAGCGCCGACCAGGTGCCGACCTGGAACTATGTCACCGTGGAAGCCGAGGGGCCGGTGCGCCGGCTCGACGAGGACGACCTCGTCGCCCTGCTCGACGACCTCTCGGCGGCGCAGGAGGCAAAGCTGCTGCCCAAGACGCCCTGGACGCGCGCCAAGATGACGGCGGGGCGTTTCGAGGCGATGCTGGCGGCGATCCACGCCTTCGAGCTCACCGTCGAAACGCTGCGCGGCACGCGCAAGCTCGGACAGAACAAGCGCGCCGACGAGATCGAGGACGCCGCCGCGGGGCTCGACGGCATCGGCCGCGGCGACCTGGCGGCGCTGATGCGCCGCCAGGCGGCGGAACCGGCATGACCCGGCTGGCGGTCTTCGATTGCGACGGCACGCTCGTCGACAGCCAGGCGAACATCCTGCGCGCGATGGAGGACTGCTTCTCGCGCCACCGGCTCGAACCGCCGTGCCGCCACGCGACGCGGCGCATCGTCGGGCTGAGCCTCGTCGAGGCGATGCAGGCGCTGTTGCCCGAGGCTGACGACGCGCTGCACCGCCGCCTCGCCGACGACTATAAGAGTGCTTTCCAGCGGCTGCGCGCCGCCAGCGCGCTGCTCGACGAGCCGCTCTATCCCGGCGTCGTCGACGGTCTCGCCGAACTCGAGGCGCGCGGCTGGGCGCTCGGAGTCGCGACCGGCAAATCGGACCGCGGCCTCGGCATCTGCCTCGCGCATCACGGCATCGCGGCGCGCTTCGTCACGCTGCAGACCGCCGACCGCCACCCCTCGAAGCCGCACCCGGCGATGCTGCACGCCGCGATGGCCGAAGCGGGCGCCGAGCCGGCCGCCACGGTGATGATCGGCGACACCTGCTTCGACATCGACATGGCGGTCGCCGCCGGCGTGCGACCGATCGGCGTCGACTGGGGCTACCACGACGCCGACGAGCTGCGCGCCGCCGGCGCCGTCGCCGTCGTCGCGCATTTCGACGATCTTCTCGCCCAGCTTGAGGAGCAGCCCGCATGACCGAGCCGACCGATCCCGCCAAGCGGCGCTTCTTCATCCTTCAGGCGCTGCGCATCGCCGGCACGCTGATCGTCGCGGCGGGCGTGCTCGCCTGGCAGACCGACGTGCTCACCCCGGCGCCCAATCCCGACATGGGCAAGGCGCTGTTCGCGCTCGGGCTGTTCGCGACGCTGGTGGTGCCGGCGCTGCTGCGGCGCAGCTGGCGCTCGCGGGACTAGGATGAAGCGCTTCTACAAGCGTGCCGCCGCCGCGGCCGTCGACGGCGGCTGGGCGGTGACGCTCGACGGCCGGCCGATCCGCACCCCGGCCAAGGCGCCGTTCGTCGTGCCCGCCGAGACGCTCGCGACCGCCATCGCCGAGGAATGGAACGCGCAGGGCGAGGAGATCAAGCCGGGGACGATGCCGCTGACCGGGCTTGCCAACGCCGCGATCGACCGCGTCGCCGCCGAGCGCCCGCTGTTCGTCGACAGCCTCGCGCGCTACGCCGAAAGCGACGCGCTCACCTACCGCGCCGAGCATCCCGAGGATCTCGTCCAGCGCCAGGCCGCGATCTGGAACCCGATCCTCGACTGGGCCGAGCGCCGCTTCGGCGTCGAGTTCGAGCTGGTGCCCGGCGTCATCCACCGGCCGCAGCCGGCGGCGACGGTGGCACGGCTGCGCCAGCCGCTCGAAGCACTTGAGCCCTTTGCGCTGACCGCGATGCAGCCGCTGGTCACGATCAGCGGCTCGCTGGTGCTCGCGCTGGCGCTGATCGAGGGCGCGCTCGACGAGGAAGCCGCCTGGCGCGCCGGCGAGCATGACGAGCTCTACCAGATCGAGAAATGGGGCGACGACGAACTGGCCGCGCAGAGCCGCGCCAGCCGCCGCGACGCCTTCGCCGCGGCGCTGCGCTTCTTCAAATTGCTCGGGGCATAGCCGGCACGAACCAGCGCGCGAGGATGGCGCCGGCGCCGACGAGGCTCACAAACTCGACCACGGCGACATAGAGCGCGTTCGGCCAGTCGGTGTGGAACCAGATCGGCTCGCCGAGCCGCGTGAACACCACCGCCGCGAGGCTCGCCCACGCAACCAGCTGCAGCCGGGCGCCGGTGTCGGCGACGCGATCGCGCACCGACCAGAGCAGCAGCGCGAGGAGGAAGGCCGAGACCGCCATGTGCAGATAGCCCGCCACCATTACCATCGGGTCCATGGCGGCGAAGCCGGCGCGGTTGACCTTGACGATCGCCACCGGCCCGGCGGCATAGGCCGCGGCGCTTTCGGGCGAATAGCCGTCGGGGATGGCGTAGGTACCGGTCGCCAGCGGCTTCAACGCCGCCTGGACCGCGAGCTGCTGGTCGAGCGTCGCCGATCCGTAGCCGGTTTGCATCAGCGGCGTGCCGTACGCGAAAAAGCCGATCAGGAACATGAAGACGGCGCCGATCAGGCTGCCGATGACGAGCCGTGCCATAGGATCCTCCCTGCCGCGAGCCGCGTCATCTGCGCGGCCTTGGGCGGCGCGCCAGCATAACTCATTCCGGCGGTGATACGAAGCGGGTTACTCATCCCCCTCGCCCGCTTGCGGAAGAGCGAGGGGCCCAGCCGCAGGCCGCGAGGGTGAGGGTGTCCTTGGGACGGTAGCTCGCCGGCGCTCGCACACCCTCACCTAACCTCTCCCGCAAGGCGGGAGAGGGAATCTCTCTCCGCAAATCTACTTGCTCTTCAACGTCCACACCCCGTCCCAGCCGGCGGCGGGCGGGGTGTCGGCGTAGAGGCGGCAGCGGTCGAGGTACATCGCCGAGGGGCCGTCGCCGGGCTGGATCTTCAGCGCCGCCGCGAAGCCCTTCATCGCCACCTTCCACTGGCGCGCGCGATAGGCGGCGAGGCCCTGCGCATAGGCCTCGAGCATGTCGCGAAGTTCGGCGGTCTCGCGGAAGCCGAGCGCCTCATAGACCGCGACCGGCCGGTCCTTGCCCTTCACCCGGATGACGTCGACCTCGCGCAGCAGCGCCGGCTTGGTCAGCTCGCGCACCGTCGATTCGGACAGCAGAATCTTGGCGCCATATTGCTTGGTCGCACCCTCGAGCCGCGAGGCGAGATTCACATTGTCGCCGATGACGGTATATTCCATGCGCTTGGCCGAGCCGATGTTGCCGACGATCACCTCGCCGGTCGAAATGCCGATGCCGATGTCGATGGCGGCGCTGCCGATCGCCAGGCGGCGCTCGTTCAATTCGCCAAGCCGCACCATCATCTGGTTGGCGACCGCGAGCGCATTGTCGGCGTCTTCGGGTCCGTTGAACGGCGCGCCGAACAGCGCCATGATCGCGTCGCCGATATATTTGTCGAGGATGCCGCCGTGCTGGAAGATCACGTCGACCATCTCGGTGAAATATTCGTTGAGCATCGCCACCGTCTCGCGCGCGCCGAGCGCTTCGGAGATGCTGGTGAAGCTGCGCACGTCGGAGAACATCACCGACACCTTCTGGTCCTTGCCGCCCAGCTCTGACTCGCCGCCGGCGAGCAGCTGGTCGGCGACCTCCTTCGACATGTAGCGCGCCATCGTCGAGCGGACGCGCTTCTCGCTGGTGATGTCCTCGAGCACCAGCATCGAGCCGATGCGCTGCTCGGTGGCGTCGATGAGCGGCATCGCGGTGAGGTTGACCGAGGCGGCGCCGCCGGCGCCGCGCTCGATCTGCGCGTCGATCGCCAACGAGGTCTCGCCGGTCGCCTGCGTCTTTTCGAGCCGCTCGGCGACCCAGCGGTTGACCCCGGCGAACACGTCGTTCGCCGGCGCCCCCACCAGCCCGTCGCGCTGCGCGTCGAGCACCGCCAGCGCCGCGTCGTTGGCGGTGACGATGCGCCCGTCGGCGTCGAGCGTGACGATGCCGTTCGACGTGCTCTTGAGGATGCTCTCGTTGTAGTTCTTCATCGACAGCACGTCGTCGAACAGCTGGGCATTCTCCAGGCAGACGGCGATCTGCGCCGAGAAGGCGCGCAGCCGCGCCTCGTCCTTGGCGGTAAAGGCGCCGCCGCGCTTGTTGAGCACCTGTGCGACGCCGATGCGCAGGCCCGCCTTGTTGGTGATCGGCACGCAGAGGATGCTTTCGGTGCGAAAGCCGGTCTTGCGGTCGACGTCGGCGCTGAAGCGCGGATCGCCATAGGGATCGGCGATATTCTCGGAGATGCCGCTGGCGAACACCGACCCGGCGATCCCCTGCGTCGCCGGGATGCGCAGCTCCTTCATCTCGAGCCCGGCGGCATAGACCGAGAACAGCTCGCCGGTCTTGGCGTCATGGACGAACAGGGTCGAGCGGTCGGCGTTGAGCAGCTCGGCGGTCGCCTTCATGATCCGCGCGATCAGCAGGTCGAGCTTCAGCTCGCCGACGAGATCGTGGCTGATCTCGAGGATGCGCTGTTCCTCGCGCAGCGACTCGAGCATCAGGTCGAAACCGCGGTAGAGGTCGGCATATTCGTCGGTGGTGATGACGTCGAGATGCGCCTCGTCGAGCCGCCCGCCCTCGACCTCGCGCATCGCCGAGATCATCCGCGACGCCGAGCGCGACACCTCGTTGGCGGTGAGCAGCGCCATGATCATCGATCCCGCCATGCACAGCACGATCACGCCGCCAATCCACACGTAGAGCGGCAGCATGCTCGCGGTGTCGACGGTGACGCCGCGCGCGATCAGCAGCCGGTCGAGCTTGAACAGGAACGACGCGGCGAAGAACAGCAACGGCAGCGAGGTCACGAAGATCGCCAGATAGAGCAGCTTGGTCTTGAGCCGGACCGCGATCAGCCGATGCTGCTCGCCGGCCGGAATCGCGCCGCCGGCGGCGCGCGTCAGCCGCTTGATGATCGGCTCGACGTCGCGGCTGACGGTGAAATATTCGAAGATCGCATGCGTCGGCGAGGCGAAGAACATCACCGTCGCGCCGAAGGTGGCGATCTGCCAGACCGCGAAATTGCCGTCGAGCAGCCAGTTCGACAGGACCAGCGCCATCGTCGCGGCGAGCGTCGCCATCGGGCCGTGCAGCAGCGTGACGCGCAGCGCCGACAGGAATGGCAGGTTGAGCGCGCGGATCAGCGCGTCGGTCGCCACCGGGCGCGGCAGCGGCGCGCCGCCATCGACATAAGCCAGCGCCTCGACGATCGGGCGGATCTGCCGGCGGATCGCGACGACGTCGAGCGAGGTGTAGAAGGCGACGCCGGGCAGCAGCATGATGAACATGCACACCCATTGCCAGCCGGTGAATTCGAGCCCGAGCAACACCAGCAGCAGCGTGACGACGACCGCGGCGAGCGACGCCAGATGGTAGACGACGACCATCCGCCAGAACAGCGCGCGCCCCGAGTCACGCGCCGCCGGCACATCGCCTATCGCCCGTTCGATCGTCGCCATGTCACGCACGTCCCAACCCGCGCCCCATCCTACCGCCAGTTGCGGCGCGCGCCCACCGACAATTCAGACAGATAGGGCTGCGGGGTAAAAGAATCATGTTGCCTCGGGCCGACCGCGCCGGCCAAAGCGGTCGCCGATGTCCGCCCCCTCGCTCTCCTGGCCGCACGCGCTGCTCGCCGTCGCCATCACCGCGGTCTGGGGGACCAATTTCGTGGTCATCCGGCTGGGGCTCGACGATTTGCCGCCGCTGCTGTTCGCGACGCTGCGCTTCAGCCTCGCCTTCCTGCCCGCCGCGCTGTTCATCCGCCGCCCCGACGTGCCGTGGCGCCGCCTCGCCGCCTACGGCATCCTCATCGGCGCCGGGCAGTTCGGGCTGCTGTTCATCGCGATGAAGGGCGACATCTCGCCCGGCCTCGCCTCGCTGGTCGTGCAGAGCCAGGTGTTCTTCACCATCGCGCTGTCGATGCGCGCCACCGGCGAGAAGGTGCAGCCGGTGCAGTGGTTCGCCGTCGCGCTGGCGGCGAGCGGCGTCGCGCTGATCGCCGCGCGTGCCGACAGCGACGCGACGCCGCTCGGCCTGGCGCTGGTGCTGCTGGCGGCGCTGAGCTGGGCCGGCGGCAACACCGTGGCGCGCGCCAACCCCAAGGCCAACATGCTCGCCTATGTGGTCTGGTCGAGCGTCTTCGCGGTCCCGCCGCTGCTCGCGCTGTCGCTGGTGTTCGAGGGGCCAAGCGCGCTCGCCGCGGGGGTCGCCAATGCCGATGCGGTGACCTGGAGCGTCGTGCTGTGGCAGTCGGTCGGCAACAGCCTGTTCGGCTATGCCGCCTGGGGCTGGCTGCTGGCGCGCTACCCGGCGGCGACGGTGGCGCCGATGTCGCTGCTGGTGCCGGTGTTCGGCATGGCGGCGTCGGCGTGGTGGCTCGGCGAGGACCTGCCGCTGTGGAAGCTGACGGCGGGCGGATCCTCGCGGGGCTGGCGATCAACATCCTGTGGACGCGGATATCGGCGATGCGCGCGGCGGGGCGGACGCCGATGGCCGGCTAGGATTCTCCGTCCGCTCTCGAGCAAAGCCGAGGCGGCTCGATGGTCAGGGTCTGCGGTCTCGCCGCTATTTCGTGCATTGATCGGCTGAGGTAGGAATCGGCATGGATATCCATCTGTGGGGCGCGTTTGCTGCCGCCTCGCTCATCATGAGCCTGATCCCCGGCCCGGGTGTGGCAAGCATCATTGGCTTCGCCTTCAGTTCGGGGCGGCGCGTAGCACTCGCATCGGTTGCGGGGATGGCGGTCGGCAACGCGACCGCCATGTCCGTGTCATTGGCGGGAGCCGGCGTGATCCTGGCCTCATCGGCCCTCGCTTTCACGCTTCTGAAATGGGCGGGCGCGCTCTACCTCGTGACGATCGGCGTCATCGCGATCGTCAAGGGCCGCACGTCCGGGAGCGTCGCCGCATCAGCACGCCCGATCAGCGCGAGGAACGCCTTTCTGGCGAATGTCGCCGTCGGGACGTTCCATCCCAAAACCATCCTGTTCTTCGTTGCCTTCGCATCGCAGTTCATCAGCCCGACCGGGTCGTACATCAATCAGGCAGCAATCCTGGTGTTGACCTTCACTGGCGTCGCGGCGGCCACCGACACCCTGTATGCGCTTACAGCATCGCAGGCGTCGGGGCTCGTGCGAAGCGCGCGGCTTCGACGGTGGACGCAGATGGCGGGCGGGACCGTATTGGTGACGGCCGGAATCGCTACCGCGGCAATGAAGCGGTAGGCGCGCGGTTTCGCCGGGTTCGGCCTTCGACCGCGCGGGACGCAGTAACCGAACATCCGCGATCACCGGCATTCGTCGTCGGATGGTACCTCCCGATCGGTCTGAACTTTCGTCAACACGAAGGTTGGCCGCCCGGTCGTTCCACGGTCGGAAGCGTCAGCGTGGCCTTCACCCTTCACGCACAAGCGGAATGTTTCGCCCCCGCGATCCCTTCGCAAAGCCAAGAAGCGACGATCGCGCCACTCTCGATCAGTTATCCGGATCTCATAAGCTCTTCTGCCATGCGGGCCATTAATGATGAGGTGGGGATATTCCCAATGGGCGACGAGCAGCCCCGTGATGGCGACGCTTGCAAGATCGTTGCGCCGCACCTCTTTCGCCTCGATCCGGACTGAGCCGATCGCGCCAGCGGCTACCAATAGAATGATCGGGACAAACATTCTCATTGAGATAGCATCGCACGCTAACGCTCTGCCCGAAAGCGGCAGGGAACAACGCGCCGGCGCAATAAACTCGTGGGGCTAACAGACTAGAGTACTCGCCTACCCGCCGCGCGCCGCTACAGTGCGCTAATGACCGACATCCTCCTCCACCAGTATGACACCTCGCCCTTCTCCGAGAAGGTGCGCGTCTGCCTCGGCATCAAGCGGCTCGCCTGGGCCGCCGTCGACCAGCCGGTGATCATGCCCAAGCCCGATCTGCTGCCGCTCACCGGCGGCTACCGGCGCATTCCGGTGCTGCAGATCGGCGCCGACATCTATCTCGACAGCGCGCTGATCGTCCGCGAGCTCGAACGCCGCTTTCCCGAACCCACGCTGTTTCCGGCGGGCGACCGCGGGCTGGGCGCGGCGCTGGCGCTGTGGACCGACCGGGCGATGTTCCAGGCGGTGGTCGCGGTGGTGTTTGGCGGGCTCGGTGACAAGGTGCCCGCAGCATTCATCCGCGACCGCGAGGCGCTGAGCGGCCGGCCGTTCGACGTCGCGGCGATGAAGGCGGCGGTGCCGCACATGAGCGCGCAACTTAACGCTCAGGTGGCGCTGATCGCCGAGCAACTGGAGGACGGCCGCGCCTTCCTGACCGGCGAGAAGCCGGGGCTCGCCGACGCCAGCGCCTATTACAACCTTTGGTTCATCCGCTCGGCCTTCCCGCCCGCCGCCGCCCCCTTCGACGCCGATCCGCTGATCGCCGGCTGGATGCCGCGCGTGAAGGCGATCGGCCATGGCGAGCGGTCGGCCCTATGCCCCGAAGCCGCGCTCGACATCGCACGCGACGCGACGCCGCTCCCCGCCACCGTCGCGCCGCAGGACGCCGCTCTCGCCGGCCGCGAGGTCACCGTCGCCGCCGACGACTATGGCCGCGATCCGATCCGCGGCGTGCTGGTCGGGTCGTCGGCGCATCATGTCGCGCTGCGCCGGGAGGACCCGCGCGTCGGCACGATCGTCGTCCACGCGCCCCGCATCGGCTTCGTGGTGCGCGGCTGATGCAGGAGCGCGTCATCGACGCTGGCGAGGTCCGCCTGCGCGCCATGGTTGAGGGCAGCGGCCCGCTCGTCCTCATGGTCCATGGCTTTCCCGAAAGCTGGTATTCGTGGCGCCACCAGATCGGCCCCGTCGCCGCCGCCGGCTTCACCGCCTGCGCGATCGACGTGCGCGGCTATGGCGGGTCGGACGCGCCGCAGCCGGTCGAGGCCTATGCGATGGAGCGGCTGATCGGCGACCTCGTCGGCGTCGCCGACGCGCTGTCGCCGGGGGCGCCGGCGATCCTCGTCGGGCATGACTGGGGCGCGCCGATCGTGTGGAATTCGGCGCTGGTGCGGCCCGACCGCTTTCGCGCGGTCGCGGCGCTGTCGATCCCCTGGCAGGGCGTGCCGCCGCGCCCGTTCGACGAGCTCTACGACCTCGCCTTCACGCAGAAGGGCCGCTTCTTCTACCAGGCCTATTTCGCCGCCGAGGGCGTCGCCGAGGCGGAAGCCGAGGCCGACCCGCGGCGCTTCCTGCGCCAGTTCATCTACGCGCTGTCGGGCGACGTTCCCGAGGGCAGCTGGCCCGCCGACAAGCCGGTCGGCGCGACGATGCTCGAGGGGCTGGCCGATTGCGCCATGCCGCTGCCGTGGCTGAGCGAGGCCGACCTCGACTTCTACGTCGGCGAGTTCGCGCGGTCGGGCTGGCGCGGGCCGCTCAACCGGTATCGCAACCACCGGCGGGATTTCGACTATCTCGGGGCGTTTCGCGAGCGGAACATCGAGCAGCCGGCACTGTTCATCGGCGGCATGCGCGATCTGGCGTTCAGCATGGTCGGCCGCGGCGATCCGATCGCGGCGATGCGGGCGCAGGTGCCCGATCTGCGCGGCGCGCATAGGCTCGACGGCTGCGGGCACTGGACGCAGCAGGAGCGGCCGGCGGAGGTTACGGCGCTGTTGTTGGATTGGCTGGCAGGGCTTTAGGTCGGCCCCAATCGTCACCCCCGCGAAGGCGGGGACCCACTCCAGATCAAGTCCGACCTCTCCGCGCTCACCCTGAGCAAGTCGGGCACCCACGAAAGTAATACTTTCGTGGGACCCGGCCGAAGGGCGAGCTTGCCCGAATGCCTCAGCGCGCCAACCCTGTGCTTCGACAAGCTCAGCATGACCGCTTGGGGTGTGGCCAAGTGGGTCCCCGCCTTCGCGGGGATGACGATAGCAATGAACGCGAGCGCCAACGCGCGGCGCCCGACCCCCGCATCCCCCGCCACCGCCGGCGCGATCATCTCGTCGCGGGGTGACATCCCCCGCGCGTGCCTGCTAAGCGGCTGCATCCCAAGGGAGGGTTGCGAATGCTGAAAGTGATCGAGCAGCTCGAGGCGAAGCGCGAAGCCGCGCGCCAGGGCGGCGGACCCAAGCGCATCGAGGCGCAGCATGCGAAGGGCCGGCTCACGGCGCGCGAACGGCTCGACATCCTGCTCGATCCCGGCTCGTTCGAGGAGCTCGACATGTATGTCGAGCATAATTGCGTCGACTTCGGCATGGAGGCGCAGAAAATCCCCGGCGACGGCGTCGTCACCGGATCGGGCACGATCAACGGCCGCCTCGTCTTCGTCTTCTCGCAGGACTTCACCGTATTCGGCGGCTCGCTGTCGGAGCGGCACGCGCAGAAGATCTGCAAGATCATGGACATGGCGATGAAGGTCGGCGCGCCGGTGATCGGCCTCAACGATTCGGGCGGCGCGCGCATCCAGGAGGGCGTCGCCTCATTGGGCGGCTATGCCGAGGTGTTCCAGAGGAACGTGCTGGCGTCGGGCGTCGTCCCGCAGATCAGCCTGATCATGGGGCCCTGCGCCGGCGGCGCGGTCTATTCGCCGGCGATGACCGACTTCATCTTCATGGTGAAGGATTCGTCCTACATGTTCGTCACCGGCCCCGACGTGGTGAAGACGGTGACCAACGAGATCGTCACGCAGGAAGAATTGGGCGGCGCGGTCACGCACACCACCAAGTCGGGCGTCGCCGACCTCGCGATGGAGGACGACGTCGACGCGCTGCTGCGCACCCGCCAGTTCTTCGATTTCCTGCCGCTGAACAACAAGCAGGCGACGCCGTTCCGCCCGAGCCACGACGATCCCGAGCGGATCGAGAACAGCCTCGACACCTTGGTGCCGCCGTCGGCGAACAAGCCCTACGACATGCACGAGCTGATCCGGAAGGTCGCCGACGAGGGCGATTTCTTCGAGCTTCAGCCCAGCCATGCCGGCAACATCATCATCGGCTTCGCGCGCATCGAGGGCTCCACGGTGGGCATCGTCGCGAACCAGCCGATGGTGCTCGCCGGGGTTCTCGACATCGCCTCGTCGAAGAAGGCCGGGCGCTTCGTGCGCTTCTGCGACGCCTTCAACATCCCGATCGTCACCTTCGTCGACGTGCCCGGCTTCCTGCCCGGCGTCGCGCAGGAGCATAACGGCATCATCAAGAACGGCGCCAAGCTGCTGTTCGCCTATGCCGAGGCGACCGTCCCCAAGATCACCGTCATCACGCGCAAGGCCTATGGCGGCGCCTACGACGTCATGGCGTCGAAGCATCTGCGCGGAGATCTGAACTACGCCTGGCCGACCGCCGAGATCGCGGTGATGGGCGCCAAGGGCGCGGTCGAGATCATCTTCCGCGGCAAGAGCGCCGAGGAGATCGCCGAGCGCACCGCCGAATATGAGGCGCGCTTCGCCAACCCGTTCGTCGCGGCGTCGAAGGGCTTCGTCGACGAGGTGATCATGCCGCATTCGACGCGGCGCCGCATCGCCATCGGGCTCCGGAAGCTGAGGACGAAGAGCCTCGAGAATCCCTGGAAGAAGCACGACAACATCCCGTTGTAGGGTTTCGGGCGTCAGCCAATTTTGATCGTCATCCCCGCGAAGGCGGGGACCCACTCGGCAACAATCGAGATGTTCGACAGTGGGTCCCCGCCTTCGCGGGGATGACGATTCAGGGGCTCGTGGCGGCAGCCCGCCGAGTTCCGCCCCGCTGCCACTTCAGTCCGAGCAGCGGCCCCAGCCCCGGTACGCGGCGCGCCAGCTCGTAGGTTAGCGCGCACCCCAGCACCGTTGCCGGAAGAATGATCGCGAACTCGATCGCCGGGTGCAGCCGGTAGGGCGTCAGGCCATGGCCGACGAGCACGATGATCGTCTGGTGCGCGATATAATAGGGAAACACCGCCTCGGTCAGGTAGCGGCGCACCGGCGCGTCGCGGTTGAGCTTGAGCTGCGCCAGCGCGAGCAGCGCCACGATCGCCCCCCACATGTGCGCTGTGCGCACCCCGCGCATCAGCGTCAGCCACGGCTCGGGAAGATCGTCCTCGACCAACAGCCGATAGGCGACGATCGCGAGATAGCCGACCAGTGCCAGGGTCAGCGCCGGCTTCCAGCTGGCGACGATGGCGCGCCAGACGCCGTCGCTCTTCGCCAGCGCGACGCCGAACAGGAACAGCCCGCCGTAGACGAGGTGGTTGTACCAGTCGTCGACGAGCGCATGCGTGTCGCCGAAGACCGGAAACAGCGTGCTGCGCGCCAACCACAGCAGCAGGACCGGCAGCCACAGCAGCCGCCCACCGGCAAAGACCCGGTCGAAGCCGCGCTGCAGCGCCGCCTTCGACGACGCCGGCAGCAGCGCCGCGCCGGCGGCGAGCCCCATCGTGTAGACCCAGAGATAGGCGACGAACCACAGATGATTGTAGGTCGGCAGCACGATGCCGTTCAGCGCGCCGAAGCGGAAATAGTCGTGAGTCCAGAACTGCCAGAAGCCTTGGGCGTAGCCGAATTTCGCCTGCAGCTCGGCCCAGGGCTGCGGCGCGACGAACAGGATGATGCCGGCGGCGAGCGGGATCAGCAGTCGCAGCGACCGCTGACCGGCGAAGCCGCCGGGCGCCGCCATCTTGGCGAGCAGGAAACGCGAGGCGATGCCCGAGACGAGGAACAGCAGCGCCAGCCGCCAGGCATTGGTCGCCAGCATCGGCAGCTGCACCCAGTCGAGCGGCGCGGCGGTCTTCACATGCCAATCCCACGGCACGAAGAACATGCCGATATGGTAGAAGATCAGCAGCCCGAAGGCGCCGATGCGCAGCCAGTCGAGCCCGTAATGCCGTTCCATGTCCCCGCGTCCCTTTGCAGCCGATGCGGCGATGGCTAATCGTGGCACGGCGCCGGTAGCGAGGCGAGAGGGACGAGCGGCGGCGGGCTTGGGATGTCGGGGGACGGCACGGTGACGAGCGGCGGGCAGCGCGGGACGAACGGCGCGACGGGCGGCGCGCGCCGCGTCTGGATTGCCGGCGGCGCGCTGCTCGTGCTGCTGGTGATCGTCCACCTGCTCGTCAACGTCAGCAGCCTGATCGACGAGGCGGCGCGCGACGGGGCGCCCCTGCCCGGCTGGAAACCCTGGCTGCTCGAAGGCTCGAGTTCGATCGGCTGGCTGGCGGTGATGCCGCTGGTCGCGCTCGCGGCGGTCCGGCTGCGGCCGCCGCGGCTGTCGTGGCCGGCAACCGCGGCGACGCACCTGCTGATGACCGTGGCGGTGTCGCTGCTGCACGTCGCGATCATGGTCGCGCTGCGCAAGCTGACCCACGGCCTGATCGGCGAGTCCTATCGGCTCGGGCCCGACCTGCCCGCGGCACTGATCTACGAATGGCGCAAGGATGCGGTCGACTACGTGACGCTCGCGCTCGCCTTCGCGGCGATCGACTGGTTCGCCCATCGCGCCGCTCCGGTCACGCCGGCGTCCGGGGCCGAAACGCCGCGGATCGAGGTGCGCGACGGCAGCCGCACGATCTGGCTGGCGCCCGAGGACATTCGCTGGGCCGAAGCCGCCGGCAATTATGTCGAGCTGCACACCGCCGCGGGCACGCTGCTCCACCGCGCGACGCTTTCGGGGCTCGAAAGCGAACTGGCGCCGCACGGGTTCGCGCGAATCCACCGATCGCGGCTGGTGCGCCGCGCCGCGGTGCGCGCGATCGAGACCAATGCCTCGGGGGATTTCGACGCGCTGCTCAGCGATGGAACGTGGGTGGGCGGCAGCCGGCGGTATCGGGGAAATCTGGAGTAGCGCCGATACCCACCGTTTTCAGCATCGCTGCGCAGTCGGATACCCCCTCCTGCCCACCCCAAGCGCTCATGCTGAGCTTGTCGAAACAGGGTTGGCGCGCTGAGACGTCGCGGCAAGCTCGCCCTTCGGCCGGGTCCCACGAAAGTATTACTTTCGTGGGTGCCCGACTTGCTCAGGGTGAGCGCGAAGGGTTGGGCATGGTCGAGAGCGCGTCGCTGCTCCGCCCGCGAGACGACGCGGCCGCGAGGCGCGCAGCTAGCTCTCGCGCTTCAGCCGCTCGATCTTCTGCGCCGCCTCGTCGAGGATCGCGGCGATGTCGTGCAGCGTCGCCTCGTCGGCGTCGTCGCGCGTCGTGCGGTGCCAGAGCGCCGAGAGCAGATTGGCGACCGCGCGCTTGATCGGCGCGCCGCCGGCCTTGCGCTGGTCGTGGCCGAGCTCGACGAGCCGGACGAACAGCGCCTCGATCTCCTCGGCCTTCTCCGCGACCTGCGCCTGCCCGTCGGCGGTCGCCGCGAACAGCTTGCGCGCGCCCTCCGCGGCCTGCTCCTCGATCAGCCCCATGTCCTGCAGCATCGTCAGCGTCGGATAGACGACGCCGGGGCTCGGCGCATATTGGCCGCCGGTCATCTCCTCGATCGCGCGGATCAGGTCGTAGCCGTGGCGCGGCTGGTCGACGATGAGCTTCAGCAGCACCAGCCGCAGCTCGCCCTGTTCGAACATCCGGCGCCGGCCGCCGCGGCCGCCCGGCGGGCCGCCGCCCCATTCGAACTCCCAGCCGCCGCCGCGGCCGCCACGGCCGAATCCGCGGCCGAAGCTCATCGCCAGCATCGCCGCCGGCCCCTTCCAGCCCCAGCCGTGCCGCGCGCCATGGTCGCCGCAGTCGCCACCCCATCGCTTGCCGTGCATGCCCATTTTCGATCCCTTCTATCGATCCCGACTCGCTCACGATATCATAAGATATATCTTAGTAAAGTGGTTCAATGGCGGATCTTCGCTCGCGGCTCCGCCGCGCGTGCGCGACGCAAGGGCGCGCAATGCTTGACGCATCGCGCCTCGCCCGCTTGAAGGGGCGCGGCCGAGGGAGGGTCGTTGCGACGATGTTCAAGAAGATACTGATCGCCAACCGGGGCGAGATCGCCTGCCGCGTCATCAAGACCGCGCGGCGCATGGGCATCAAGACGGTGGCGGTCTATTCCGATGCCGACGCCGCGGCGCTGCATGTCGAGATGGCCGACGAGGCGGTCCGCCTCGGCCCGCCGCCCGCCGCCGAAAGCTATCTGCTCGGCGACGCGATCATCGCCGCCTGCAAGGCGACCGGCGCCGAAGCGGTGCATCCGGGCTACGGCTTCCTCTCGGAGCGCGAATGGTTCGCCAAGCGCCTCGCCGAGGAGGGGATCGCCTTCATCGGCCCGCCGCCCGCCGCCATCGCCGCGATGGGCGACAAGATCGAATCGAAGAAGCTGGCCAAGCTCGCCGGCGTCAACGTCGTCCCGGGCTTCGTCGGCGAGATCGAGGATACCGAGCATGCGGTGCGCATCGCCACCGACATCGGCTATCCGGTGATGATGAAGGCCTCGGCCGGCGGCGGCGGCAAGGGCATGCGCCTCGCCTTCTCCGAAGCCGATGTCCGCGAGGGCTTCGAGGCGACCAAGCGCGAGGGGCTCGCCAGCTTCGGCGACGACCGCGTGTTCATCGAGAAGTTCGTCGAGCAGCCGCGCCACATCGAGATCCAGGTGCTCGGCGACCAGCATGGCAACATCGTCTATCTCGGCGAGCGCGAATGCTCGATCCAGCGCCGCCACCAGAAGGTCGTCGAGGAGGCCCCCTCGCCCTTCGTCACGCCCGAGATGCGCCGGAACATGGGCGAGCAGGCGGTCCGCCTCGCCGCCGCGGTCGGCTATTACAGCGCGGGCACCGTCGAGCTGATCGTGTCGGGCACCGACACCACCGGCCAGGGCTTCTACTTCCTCGAGATGAACACCCGGCTGCAGGTCGAGCATCCGGTCACCGAGGAGATCACCGGGCTCGACCTCGTCGAGCAGATGATCCGCGTCGCCAACGGCGAGAAGCTCGCCTTCACGCAGGACGACGTGAAGTTGGACGGCTGGGCGGTCGAGACTCGCGTCTATGCCGAGGATCCCTATCGCGGCTTCCTGCCGTCGATCGGCCGGCTGACCCATTATCGCCCGCCCGCGGGCGCCGACGGCGTGCGCGTCGACACCGGCGTCGTCGAGGGCAGCGAGATCTCGATGTTCTACGACCCGATGATCGCCAAGCTGATCACGCACGGCGCGACGCGCGAGGAGGCGATCGACAAGCAGATCGTCGCGCTCGACTCCTATGTGCTGCGCGGCATCGGCCACAATATCGACTTCCTGTCGGCGGTGATGCAGCACCCGCGCTTCCGCTCGGGCAACATCACCACCGGCTTCATCGCCGAGGAATATCCCGACGGCTTCTCGGGCGCCGCCGTCTCCGAGGCGACGCGCCACGACCTCATCGCCGTCGCCGCTACCATCCACGCCATCCGCATCGAACGCGAGGCGATGATCGACAACCAGCTCGCCGGCCACGGCGCGGTGTTCGGCGAGGACTGGGTGGTGATGCTCGGCAAGGACCAGGTGCCGGTGCGCGTCGAAAGCTATGGCGACCGCTTCATGGTGCAGCATGGCGACCATGAGCATGAGGTCGAGACCGGCTGGAAGCCGGGGACGCACACCTGCGTCGCGACGGTCGACGGCCGCCAGGTGGCGATCCAGACCGAACGCCGCGGCGTCGGCTATCGGCTGACCACGCGCGGCGCGATGCACGACGTGCGCGTGCTGACGCCGCGCGCCGCCGCGCTCGCCGGCCATATGATCGAGAAGATCCCGCCCGACCTGTCGAAATATCTGCTCTGCCCGATGCCGGGGCTGGTCATGGCGATCAACGTCGCCGATGGCGACAAGGTCGAGGCCGGCCAGCCGCTGGCCATCGTCGAGGCGATGAAGATGGAGAATATCCTGCGCGCCGAGAAGAGCGGGACGGTCAAGACGGTGCGCGCCAAGGCCGGCGAAAGCCTGGCGGTCGACGCGATCATCCTCGAGTTCGAATAGCGGCAGAACATCCTCCCCGGAACGGGGAGGATCTCAGGAACGGCAGAAGAACTGGCTCGGCGGCCTGAACGTGCATTCGGCGACACGGCCGCCGCGGTTGAGGCGCACGACCATCCCCGCGCTGCTTGCCGCGAGCCGCTGGACGTCGCCGACCGTGCCGACCCGCTGGCCGTTGATCGCGTCGATGACGTCGCCCGGCTGCAGGAAGGCGAGCCGCGCCGCCGGGGCGCGCGGGTCGACGCGCACCACCACCACGCCGCGTTCGGGCAGCCCGGCACCGAGCTCCTGCGCGAAGGCGGGCGACAAATTGCCGACGGTCACGCCGGTGAGCAGGTTCGTGCCCCCGATCGCCGTCAGGCTGCGCGCCGGCGTCTCGGGGGGCGCCGCGAGCCGCAGCGGCAGGTTGCGCGCGGCGCGGTCGCGGATCAGCGTGACCGTCACCGTCTCGCCCACCGGCTGCGTCGCCATCCGGTAACGCAACATCCCCGGATCGGCGACCTCCTTGCCGTCGATCGCGTAGATGACGTCGCCCGGTCGCAGGCCGGCGCGCGCCGCCGGCGAGCCGGCGCTGACGTCGGTCACGAGCACGCCGATCGGCCGGTCGAGCCCGACGCTCGTCGCGGTGTCGGCGGTGACCGGTTCGCCCTCGACGCCGACCCAGGCGGTGACGAGCTTGCCGGTCCTGGCGGCGTTGAGGAAGATGCGCACCATGTTGGCGGGGATGGCGAAGCCGACGCCGTTCGAGCCGCCCGACCGCGAGAAGATCGCGGTGTTGATGCCGATGATCGAGCCGTCCATCGCGACGAGCGCGCCGCCCGAATTGCCCGGATTGATCGGCGCGTCGGTCTGAATGAAGAACTGATAGTCGGAGATGCCCATGCCGGTGCGCGCGACCGCCGAGACGATGCCGTGCGTCACCGTCTGGCCGACGCCGAACGGGTTGCCGATCGCCAGCACGACGTCGCCGACCTCGGCGCGGTCCGAATCGCCGAGCCGCGCGACGGGCAGCTTCGCGCCCTTGTCGTCGAGCTGCAGCACCGCGAGATCGGTGCGCGGGTCGGCGAACAGCAGCTTGGCGGCGAACTGGCGCCGGTCGGCGAGCGCGACGAGAATCTCGGTCGCGCCCTCGATGACATGGTTGTTGGTGACGACGAGGCCGGCGGCGTCGACGATCACCCCCGAACCGAGCGACTGTTCGACGCGCGGCCGCGCCATGCGGCCCTGGCCGAAGAACAGGTCGTAAAAGGGGTTGGTGCGCTGCTGCGTGACGCGCGCGGTGTAGATGTTGACCACCGCCGGCGAGACGCGCTTCGCCACCGGCGAATAGGACATCATCAGCTGCGCCTGGTTGGCCGGCACCGAGCGCTCGGGCTGCGCGCCGGCCGCTTGGCGCGCGAGCGCCGCCGCATCCTGCGCGGTCGCTTTCGGATTGTGGCCGTCGATGGTGAAGGCGAGCGCAAGCCCCGCCACCGCCCCCACGAGCAGCAACCAAGCCCTTTGGATCACCGGCACGTCTCCCCGATCAGTCCGTCGCACGTCTCATCTGGGGTACGCCGGGAGCGGCGGAAACCCCTTGTGCAAGCATGTCGCGCACAAATTCCGACAGATAGGCCTTGCGGCGGCTGCGGCGCTGGCGTTCGGCGCCGAGGATCGCCCTTATCTGCTCGAGGCAGGCCTCGAAATCGTCGTTGATGAGGACATAGTCATACTCGCCCCAATGGCTGATCTCGCTCGCCGCGCGGCTCATGCGGTCGGCAATGACGTCTTCGCTGTCGGTGCCGCGCGCGCGCAGCCGCTTTTCGAGTTCGGCGAGCGACGGCGGCAGGATGTAGATGCTCACCACATCCTTGCTGTCGCGCGCCTTCAGCTGTTGCGTGCCCTGCCAGTCGATGTCGAACAAGATGTCGTGGCCGACCGCCAGCGCGTCGCGCACCGGCTCGCGCGGCGTGCCGTAGCGGTTGCCGAAGACATGCGCCCATTCGAGCAGCGCGCCGCTCTCGACGAGGTCGTCGAACGCCGCCCCCGACACGAAATGATAGTCGACGCCGTCGACCTCGCCCGTCCGCGGCGCGCGCGTCGTTGCCGAAACCGAGAGCGATATGTCCTTGTCGTCGGCGAGGATGCGCTTGGCCATCGATGTCTTGCCCGCGCCCGAGGGCGAGGCGAGCACGAACATCAGGCCGCGGCGCGGCGGCGGCGGGGTCTCTAGCGGGTCGTCGGCAATCACGGCGCGGTGATGCGGGCAGCGGGGGGCGAGGTCAAGGCTCAGCGCGGCGTGGCGATGAGGTGCCTCGCCAGCGCGTCGAAGGCCGGGAGCGAGGTCGGGTCGAGATGGGCGTTCGCCGACAGCGGGTGCGAGGCGAAGCGCGCGATGACCATCTCCGCCTTGGGATCGATATACACCGCCTGCCCGTGGATGCCCCGCGCCGCATAGGCGCCATGCGCGTTGTGGCTGACCCACCATTGGCTGCGGTAGCTCCAGCCGGGCAGCAGCTTGTAGTCGGCCTTGGCGAAATCGGCCGGGCTGGCGCCCTTCATGATGTCGGCGACCGCGGCGGCGGGAATGATGCGCTTGCCGCGGTAGCTGCCGCCGCCCCGCATCATCTCGCCGAAGCGCGCGAGGTCGCGCAGCGCGAGCGACAGCCCGCCGCCGGCGAAGGCGGTGCCGACCGGATCGACGTGCAGATAGCCGTCCTGCTCCATGCCGAGCGTCGACCAGTAATAGTCCTCGAACAGCGCCTGAATCGGCTTGCCGGTGGCGCGGGCGAGGATCCAGGCGAGCGCGTCGGTGTTGACGGTGCGATATTTGAACTGCGCGCCATGCTCGCCGGCCTTCGCGACGGTGGTGAGATAGGCATAGAAGCCGTTGGGCCCCCGGTAGTCGGCGGGCCGCGGCGCCAGGCCGCCGGCATAGCCGTTGATGACCAGATCGGTGTTGGTCGGCGAATAGGTCTCGTCGTAGGCGAGGCCGGTCGTCATATCCATGACCTGCCGCACCGTCGCATCGCCGAAGCCGCTCTTCGCGAGTTCGGGGACGTAGCGCGAAACCGGCGCCGCGGCGTCGAGCCTGCCCTCGGCGACCAGCGCCGCGGCGATCGTGCCGACGAAGCTCTTGGTGACCGAGAAGGCGATGTGCTGCGTCTCGGGACGGGTCACGCCGAAATAGCGTTCGTAGACGATGCGGCCCTTGTGCAGCACGACGATCGCGTCGGTGTAGTTGGCGGCGAGCGACTCCTTCCAGCTCATCGGCGGGCTACCGCCGATCGGGGTGAAGGTCAGCGCATCGATATCGTCGCGTTCGGCACGCGGCAGCGGCTCGATCGGGGCCGAGCCGCGCGCGACCGCGACGGTCGGGCCGAACTGGCGCCGGTTGGAGAAGCTCCAGCGCGTCTTCGGGAAAGCGAAGATGCCGTCGTCGGCGGTGATCAGCTTGTCGGCGGGCGGCGGGCTGCCGACCATCCAGCCGAGCGCGACGGGATCGCTCGCCGCCGCATCGGGCCGGGGCGGAGTCTGCGCCGTCACGGCCGTCGCCGCCAGGAGCAATGCCGCGATGAGGCCAAGCGAACCACGCATCATTGCTCCCCCGGAACGAGACCGGGAGGCTATGCCGCATCCCGCCAAGCGTCAATCGACGCTGACGCCGTGCGCCGGCCGTGGCATGAGGCCCGCCATGGACACCATCCTCGTCGACCTCGACGGCACGCTCACCGACCCGGCCGCCGGCATCATCGCCGCAGTCCGCCATGCGATCGCCCAGACGGGCGCCGCACCGCCGCCCGCCGAAGAGCTGCGCTGGGTGATCGGTCCGCCGCTGCGCCAGAGCTTTCCGCGCCTGCTCGGCGACGGCCACGACGTCGAGGCGGCGGTGGCGCACTACCGCGACCATTATGGCGCCGGCGGGCTGTTCGACGCGGCGGTCTATGACGGAATCTTCGACGCCCTTGCCCGGCTGCGCGACCGCCCCGCCCGGCTGCTGGTCTGCACCGCCAAACCGCAGCCTTTCGCGCAGCGCGTGCTCGACCATTTCAACCTGTCGGCGCGCTTCGACGCGATCTACGGCCCCGATCTCGAGGGCAAGCTCGACGACAAGGGCGACCTCATCGCCTACATGATCGAGACCGAAGGCTTCGATCCCACGCGCGCGGTGATGATCGGCGACCGCGGCTCCGACGTGCGCGCGGCGAAGCGGCACGGCATCCCGACGGTCGGCGTTCTCTGGGGCTATGGCAGCCGCGAGGAGCTTGCCGACGCCGGCGCCGCGGCACTGTGCGCCGAGCCGCTCGAGCTGGCCGAGGTCGTCGCGAGCCTGCTCTAATCCTCGCCGAGCATCTGCTCGGGGCGGACCACCCGCCGGAAGGTTGCCTCGTCGACAAGGCCGAGCTCCAGCCCCGCCTCCAGCAGCGACAACCCCTCGGCATGCGCATGGCGGGCGATCTTCGAGGCGGCGTCGTAGCCGATCTCGGGCGCGAGCGCGGTGACGAGCATCAGCGAGCGTTCGACGAGCTCGGTCAGCCGGTCGCGGTTGGGCTCCATGCCCGCCACCGCACGGTCGGCAAAGCTCACCGACGCGTCGGCGAGCAGGCGGATCGACTGCAGGACGTTGTAGGCGATCACCGGCTTGAAGACGTTGAGCTCGAGGTGGCCCTGCGCGCCGCCGACGGTGACGGCGACATGATTGCCCATTACCTGCGCCGCGACCATCGTCAGCGCCTCGGCCTGCGTCGGATTGACCTTGCCGGGCATGATCGAGCTGCCAGGCTCGTTCTCGGGCAGCGCCAGTTCGCCGATGCCGGCGCGGGGGCCCGACCCGAGAAGCCGCAAATCATTGGCGATCTTGGTGAGGCTGACGGCGAGCACGTTGAGCGCGCCCGACAGCTCGACCATCGTGTCGTGGCTGGCCAGCGCCTCGAACTTGTTGGGCGCGGTAACGAACGGCAGCCCGGTGAGCGCGGCGATCTCGGCGGCGATGGCCTCGCCGAAGCCCTTGGGCGCGTTGAGGCCGGTGCCGACCGCGGTGCCGCCCTGTGCCAGCCGGTGGAGGCGCGGCAGCACCGCCTCGACGCGGTCGATGCCGTCGGCGACCTGCGCCGCATAACCCGACATCTCCTGGCCGAGCGTCATCGGCGTTGCGTCCTGGAGGTGCGTGCGGCCGATCTTGATGAGGTCGGCCCAGGCCTGGGCCTTGGCGTCGAGCGCGGCGTGCAGGTGGCGCAGCGCGGGCAGCAGCCGATCGTGCACCTCGCGCGCGGCGGCGACGTGCATCGCGGTCGGGAAGGTGTCGTTCGACGACTGCGCCATGTTGACGTGGTCGTTGGGGTGGACGGGCGCCTTGCCGCCGCGCGTGCCGGCGAGCAGCTCGTTGGCGCGGCCGGCGATCACCTCGTTGGCGTTCATGTTGGTCTGCGTGCCCGAGCCGGTCTGCCAGACGACGAGCGGGAACTGGTCGTCATGCGCGCCGGCGGCCACCTCGCCCGCCGCCTGCTCGATCGTCGGGGCAATGTCGGCAGAGAGCGCCCCCGAGCGCGCGTTCACCCGGGCGGCGGCCTGCTTGACGATGCCGAGCGCATGGACGAGCGGCAGCGGCATGCGCTCGCCGCCGATGGGAAAATTCTCGATCGATCGCTGCGTCTGCGCGCCCCAATAGGCGTCTGCCGCGACCTCGACGGGGCCGAAGCTGTCGGTTTCGGTGCGGGTGCTTCCCGTCACTTCTTCCGGAACGCGTCGAGCGTGACGACGTTCGAGCCGTCCTCGCGCGCGGCCGCCTCCTCGGGGGGGAGCGGCGCCGGCGCCGCGTCGGCCTCGGCGTCCGCCTCGTCCTCGATGACCGGCGGCTGGAACTGCAGCGCGAAGTTGACCGCGGGGTCGACGAAGCCGGTCACCGCCGAATAGGGAATGGTGAGCTTGGCCGGCACCTGATTGAACGACAGCCCGATCGAGAAGCGCTCCTCGCCGACCTGCAGGTCCCAATAGCGGTGCTGGATGACGATCGTCATCTCGTCGGGATAGCGTTCGTGCAGGTGCTTGGGCAGGTCGACGCCCGGCGCGCGCGTCTTGAAGGCGATGTAGAAATGATGGTTGCCGGGCAGGCCGCCCGCCGCCTCGATGTCGCCGAGCACGCGGCGGACGACCGAGCGCAGCGCTTCCTGCACGATGTCATCGTACGGGATCAGGCTTTCGGGCGGCGGCGTTTCGGCGTTCATTGAGGGCGCTCCCGGCGTTCGTCGCCTAGGTGGCGCGGCGGGCCAAGGCGGTCAAGCCGCGATGCGAGAAATTGCGGCGCAGCCGGCGCGGCAAGTTAGCGCTTCGAACCTCGCGCGACGTCCTGTAGCGTCGGTGGGCTTACTGAATCGGGAGTATGAATGGGCAAGCTTTTGGTGTGGCTGCTGGTCGCCGGCGCCGTTGTCGCGGGCCTGTTCGCCGCCTCGCCCTATTATACGCTGGCGCAGATGTCGGCGGCGGCGGCCGAGCGCGACGACGCCACGTTCGCGCGCTACGTCGACTTCGAGGCGATCCGCGCCGACATGAAATCATCGGTGCAGGGCACGATGATCGGCGAGATCGAGCAGCGCGGCAACGCCGGCGACACCGCCGGCGCCGCGGGCATGGCGCTCGGCATGCTGCTCGCCGACCGGATGATCGACGGCGCGGTCAGCCCCGAGGCGCTGCGCGCGATCTTCGACCGCATGCGCGAATCGACGATGCGCGATTTCGAGCCCACGAACCCGTCGTCGATCCGGAAGCTGTTCGACAACACCTCGGTCGACTGGCGCGGCCTCTCCGAATTCCGGCTGGTCAACGAGACCGACGCGCGGGCGCCCGAACTGATCTTCAGGCGCGACGGGCTGCTGTCGTGGAAGCTGAGCGGCGTCGACCTCGCAGAGGCGGCCGACATCTGATCGGGGGGAAAGTGGGGAGCTTCTGTTGCTCGGTGCTCCCCGTACCGCCGGTTTCCACTTCTGTTGCCCGGTGTGGTCCGTACCGCGCTTTTGGCCTGTGAAACTTAGTCCCAGAAGGACTTAGTTACGCAGCAATCGCGAATGCCTCGTTGTCGTTGGCATTTATGTGTTTGAACGTTTTAACGGCGCATTCAGGCCGGGCGAAAGCATTCGTCTTTCAACACACGTCGATCCTAGTTCGGCCCCAGAGTCCGTACCACTGCCGAGCGACACCTCGACGGCGGACGGTGAAAACTGGTGGAGCCGCCGGGTACCGCCCCCGGGTCCGCTGCATCTATTTCACGACGCCATTTATCGCCATATCCGGACGAATCCGGCACCCCCGATATAGGCGTAGGGACGGGCGGCGACAAGGTAGCCGGCCGGGATAGGGACATCCTCCCCTTGCAGGGGAGGATAATTAATGAAAATCGCGGCTCTTGGGCACCACGCGCACATCGCGCGGGTGGCGGCCGGTCTGCCACGACCCCTGGAGCGGCTTGCGGACATGGTCGGCAGGCGCGACGGGCAGGCTCGCCTCCTGGTCGGACAGCCGGGCGAGGTCGGCCGAGACGTCGGTCATCTGGCGGGCGACGATGTGGACGATCGGCACCGCCGGCCCCGCTTCGCCGTCGATCGGGAACAGCGGCCGCGGCGCCCGCTCGCGGTCGACGCGCTCGACGCTGCCCTGGATCATCATCACCCGCGCCGCCATCACCACCGGGCGGAACTGCTCGAACAGCCGCGGCCAGACGACGATGTTGGCGACGCCGGTCTCGTCCTCGATCGTCACGAACACCACGCCCGAGGATCCCGGCCGCTGGCGGATCAGCACGACGCCGGCGACGCAGATCCGGCTGCCGTGCTTCGCCTTCATCACCTCGGCGCAGGTCATCGCCCCCTGCCGCGCATAGAGCGGCCGCAGGAAGCCCATCGGATGGCCGCGCAGCGACAGCCGCGTCGCGCGATAATCGTCGATGACATTCTCGCCGCGGGTCAGCTGCGGCAGCGCCACCCGCGGGTCGGCACGATTCTCGCCCGCCGCGGCGAACAGCGGCAAGGGTTTCAGCGACGCCACCTTCTTCGCCGACCACAGCCCCTGCCGGCGGTCGAGGTCGAGACTGTGGAAGGCATCGGCCTTGGCGAGCGCGTTGAGCGCCTTGGTGCCGATGTCGGCCCGGTGGACGAAATCATCGAAATCGCGGTAGGCGCCGGCCCGGCGCGCGGCGACGATCCATTCGCCCGACAGCTCGGGCATGCCGTCGACGAGCCGCAGCCCCAGCCGCACCGCGAAGCGGCCCTCGCCGTTCGGTTCGAGCGTGCAGTCCCAGTCGGAGGCGTTGACGCAGGGCGGCCGCACCTCGACGCCATGTTCCTGCGCATCGCGGACGATCTGCGCCGGTGCGTAGAAGCCCATCGGCTGCGAATTGAGCAGCGCCGCGCAGAACACGTCGGGGTGGAAGCATTTGATCCACGACGAGACATAGACGAGGTGCGCAAACGAGGCGGCATGGCTTTCGGGAAAGCCATATTCGCCGAAACCCTTGATCTGGTTGAAGCAGCGCTGCGCGAAATCGGCATCGTAGCCGCGCTCGATCATCCGCCCGACCATGATCGCCTCGAGCTTCTCGATCGTGCCGCGGCTGCGGAAAGTCGCCATCGCCTTGCGCAGGTCGTGCGCCTCCTGATGGCTGAAGCGGGCGGCGACCATCGCGATGCGCATCGCCTGCTCCTGGAACAGCGGCACGCCCATCGTCTTGCCGAGGATGTCGGCCAGCTCGTTGGCCGCGCCGCCCTGGCGCAGCGGATAGTCGGGCTTCTCCAGCCCGTCGCGGCGGCGCAGATAGGGGTGGACCATGTCGCCCTGGATCGGCCCGGGGCGGACGATCGCCACCTCGACGACGAGGTCGTACCATTTGCGCGGCTTCAACCGCGGCAGCATGTTCATCTGCGCGCGGCTTTCGACCTGGAAGACGCCGATCGAATCGCCCCGGCACAGCATGTCGTAGACGGCGGGATCCTCGCGCGGCAGCGTCTTCAGGTCCCACCGCTGCCGCTTGTGGGCGGCGATCAGGTCGAAGCTCTTCTGGATGCAGGTCAGCATGCCCAGCGCCAGCACGTCGATCTTGAAGATGCCGAGGACGTCGATGTCGTCCTTGTCCCATTCGAGGAAGGTGCGGTCGTCCATCGCCGCGTTGCCGATCGGCACCATCTCCTCGAGCAGCCCGCGGGTGATGACGAAGCCGCCGACATGCTGCGACAGGTGGCGCGGCATGCCGACGAGCTGCCCGGCCAGTTCGAGCGTCTTGGC
>JASBUR010000057.1 GCA_030147805.1 Sphingomonadaceae bacterium | reverse complement strand
GCCGACGGCGCGGATGTCGACGACGGTGAGCACCAGCAGCAGCCGCAGGCGTTCGGGGCTCTGAACGGCCTCGGCGAAATCGAGGATGGTCTTGAAGTCGGCGAGGTCGCGCTTGAACGCGGTGTTCGACATGATGAGGTGGAAGCGCACCAGCCAGGCGACCGTCTCGGTCTCGGCGGCGCTGAGCCCGAAGCGCGGGCAGAGCTTCATCGCGACGTCGGCGCCGAGTTCGCTATGGTCGCCGCCGCGGCCCTTGGCGATGTCGTGCAGCAGCACCGCGGCATAGAGCACGCGGCGCGACACGATCTGCTGGACGACCGCGGTCGACAGCGGATGATCGGCCTTGAGCTCGCCCTTCTCGATCCGCGCCAGCAGCCCGATCGCGCGGATGGTGTGCTCGTCGACGGTATAGTGATGGTACATGTCGTACTGCATCTGCGCGACGACGCGGCCGAAGTCGGGAACGAAGCGCCCGAACACGCTCGCCTCGTTCATCCAGCGCAGCACCGTCTCGGGGTCGCGCTTGCTGGTCAGCACCTCGAGGAACAGCCTGTTGGCGCGCGGGTCGCGGCGCACCGCCGGGGTGATCAGCACCGCGTCACGCGCCGCCTGCCGCATCGCCAGCGGATGAATCTCGAGCCCATGCGCGTCGGCGAGCTGGAACAGCTCGATCAGCCGCACCGGATCGTCGCGGAAGAAATCGTCGGTCGGGACGCCGATGCGGCCGCGCACCACCGAGAAGCCGTTGAGCTTGCGCGGCCGGCGGGTCAGCGCCGGCAGCCACGACGACCGCTTCTTGCCGAAGCTCTCCTCGAGATGCGCGAGGAACAGCCCGGTCAGGTCGCCGACGGTGCGCGCGGTGAGGAAATAATGGCGCATGAAGCGCTCGACCGCGCTCATGCCGTCGCGCTCGGCATAGCGCAGCCGCGCCGCCAGCTCGCGCTGAACGTCGAAGGTCAGCCGCTCGTCGGCGCGCCCGACGATGTCGTGGAGGTTGATGCGAACGGTCCAGAGATAATTTTCGGCGCGCAGGAACTGGCGCAGCTCGGCTTTGGTCAGCAGCCCCTTGTCGACCAGCTCGGCGACGCTCTGCACCTGGTAGACATATTTGCCGATCCAGAAGAGCGTGTGCAGGTCGCGCAGTCCGCCCTTGCCCTCCTTGAGGTTGGGTTCGACGACGTAGCGGCTGTCGCCCATGCGCTTGTGGCGCGCGTCGCGCTCGCCGAGCTTGTCGGCGACGAACGCCGGCGCGGTGCCCGACACGATCTCGCGCGTGAAGCGCACCGCCGCCTCGTCATAGAGCGGCTGGTCGCCCCAGACGTAGCGCGCCTCGAGCAGCGCGGTGCGGATGGTGAGATCGTCCTTGGCAGCGCGGATCATCTCGTCCAGCGACCGGCTCGAATGGCCGACCTTCAGCCCGAGGTCCCAGAGGATGTAGAGGATCGTCTCGATGACCTGCTCGCCCCAGGCGGTCTGCTTCCAGGGGGTGAGGAACATAATGTCGACGTCGGAAAAGGGCGCCATCTCGCCGCGGCCATAGCCGCCGACCGCGATCAGCGTCATGCGCTCGGCGGTGGTCGGGTTGGTGACGCGGTAGATCGACTGGGTGACGAAGTCGTAGGCGAGCCGCAGCAGCTGGTCGGTCAGAAAGGCGTAGGAAGAGGCGAGCTCGACGCCGCGGTGCGGTGTCTCGGCGATGCGGCGCTTGAGCTCGGCGCGGCCGTCCTTCAGCGCCTGGCGCAGCAGCGCCACGAGCTGGTGGCGCCGCGCCGAGCTGTCTTCGGTCGCCGCCTCGAGGGCCCGCAGCCCGTCGGCGAGCGCGCGACGGTCGATGATGGCGCGGCGGTTGGGAATCTGGTCGAAGCGGACGGTCATGGCGCCAATCTAGGGATGCCGGCGCTCCGGCGCCATCCGCGGTGTTTGCGCGCGCGAAACGGTCGTCCTAGCATTGCCGCATGGCATCCGCTCCCCAACCCGACATCCAGGCGCTGGCGCAGGCCGGCGTCGCCGCGCTGCGCGCCGGCGACGCCGCCGCCGCCCGCCGCTCGTTCGACGCCGTCGTCGCCACCGGTCGCGCCACGCCGCAGCTCTGGCTGCTGCTCGCGCAGGCCTGCGAACAGCTGCAGGACTGGCCGGCGACCAGCGGCGCGCTCGACCGCGTGCTCGCCGCCGATGACCGCAACCTCTATGCGCTGACGATGAAGGGCGACCTGCTGGCGCGGCAGGGCGACGACCGCGCCGCGACCGCCTGGTACGGCCAGGCGGTGCGCGCCGCCGCCGGCACCGGGCCGCTGTCGCCCGACCTCGCGCAGCGCATCGACCGCGCCGCCGCGGCGAAAGCGGCCACCGACGCGCGCTTCGACGCGCATCTCAGCAGCGCGCTCGCCGCCGCCGGTGTCGACCGGCAGGCGGTGCCGTCGCGCTTCGGGGAGGCGCTCGACATCATGACCGGCCGGACGCGGCCCTATTTCCAGGAGCCCAAGAGCTTCTTCTATCCCGGCCTGCCGCACATCGCCTTCTACGAGCCGCGCGACTTTCCCTGGCTCGTCGAGATCGCCGCGATGGCGGCCGCGATCCGCGCCGAGGCCGAGGCGGTGCTCGCCGCCGACGACGGCATCGTTCCCTACGTCGAGAAGCCCAAGAACCGGCCGGCGCGGCCGCACAAGCTGCTCGACGACGCGCGCTGGAGCGCCTTCCACCTGTGGAAGGACGGCGCGATCGTCGAGGCGAACGCGGCGCGCTGCCCGGTGACGATGGCGGCGCTCGCCAAGGCGCCGATCCCGCGCATCCGCGGCCGCTCGCCGATGGCGCTGTTCTCGATCCTTCGGCCCGGCACGCATATCGAACCGCATGCCGGCTATCTCAACACCCGGCTGATCTGCCACATCCCGCTGGTCGTCCCCGCCGGCTGCCGGCTGCGCGTCGGCAACGAGACGCGCGTGGTCGAGGCGGGCCAGCCGCTGCTGTTCGACGACAGCATCGAGCATGAGGCGTGGAACGACGGCGACGCGCCGCGCGCCATCCTGCTGTTCGAGGTGTGGCGGCCGGAACTGTCGGAGAGCGAACGCCAGGCGCTGACCGCGATGTTCGACGCGGTCGGGGGCTATGGGGAAGGGTAGCGGGCCCGCGCTCACGTCCCTCTTCCGCCACCCCAATGGCGTCATCCCCGCCTTCGCGGGCGATGACGATGCCGACATGGGGCGCCCGCCTCACCCGTCGCCGCGCAGCGCCTTCAGCTCGTAGAGCAGCTCGAGCGCCTCGCGCGGGCTGAGTTCGTCGGGGCGGATGGCGTCGAGCCGCGCGCGCAGGTCGTCGACGATCGGGGAGGGCTCCGCGCGCGCCACCGCGGCGAACAGCGGCAGCTCGTCGAGCGCCGCTGCCAGCCCGCCGGTCTTGGCCTTGCCCGCCTCGAGCCGCCCCAGCACCTCGCCGGCGCGTGCGATCACCGGCGCGGGCAGCCCGGCGAGCTTGGCCACCGCCAGCCCGTAGGAGCGGTCGGCGGCGCCGGCGGTGAGTTCGTGCAGGAAGACCAGCTCGCCCTTCCATTCGCGCACCTTGACGGTGTGCAGCGACAGGCAGTCGAGCCGGTCGGCGAGCCGCGTCAGCTCGTGATAATGCGTGGCGAACAGGCAGCGGCAGGCGAGGTCGTCGTGCACCGCCTCGAGCACCGCCCAGGCGATGGCGAGGCCGTCGTAGGTCGAGGTGCCGCGACCGACCTCGTCGAGGATGACGAGCGAGCGCCGCGTCGCCTGGGCGAGGATCGCCGCGGTCTCGACCATCTCGACCATGAAGGTCGACCGGCCCTGCGCGAGATTGTCCGAGGCGCCGACGCGGCTGAACAATTTGTCGACGATGCCGAGCGTCGCCGCCGCCGCGGGGACGAAGCTGCCCATCTGCGCGAGCACCGCGACGAGCGCATTCTGGCGCAGGAAGGTCGACTTGCCCGCCATGTTGGGGCCGGTGACGAGCCACAGCCGCGACGCCGGGCCGAGGTCGCAGTCGTTGGCGACGAAGGGCTCGCGCGCGCGGCGCAGCGCCGCCTCGACGACGGGGTGGCGGCCGCGCTCGATGGCGAAGTCGCAGTCCTCGGTGACCTGCGGCCGCGTCCAGCCCTCGCTCGCCGCCAGCTCGGCGAGCGCCGCGGCGACGTCGATGCGCGCCAGCGCGCCGGCGGTGGCGCGGATCGAACCGCCGTCGCCGAGCACCTGCGCGCGCAACGCCTCGAAATGCGCCGCCTCGGCGGCGAGCGCATGGTCGTGCGCGTGGAGGATCTTCGTCGCCAGCGCGTGCAGCTCGGGCGTGCCGAAGCGCATGACGCCGGCGAGCGTCTGGCGGTGGACGAATCCCGAGTCGGCGACGAGCAGCGCGTCGGCATGCTTCTGCGTGACCTCGACATGATAGCCGAGGACATTGTTGTGGCGGACCTTGAGTCCGGCGATGCCGGTCGCCTCGCGGTAGCGCGCCTCGAGCGCGGCGATCAGCCGGCGGCCGTCGGCCGACGCGGCGCGCAGCTCGTCGAGCGCGGGATCGTAGCCGGCGGCGATATAGCCGCCGTTGGCGCCGTCGAGCGGCGGCTCCTCGACGAGCGCGGCGGCGAGCGCCTCGATCAGCGGCGCGTGCGCGCCGACCTCGGCCAGCGTCGCGCGGAGCAGCGGCGGCAGCTCGACGGTGGCGGCACGCCCGAGCATCGCCTTCAGCTCGATCGCGGCGCGCAGCCCGTCGCGGATCATGCCGAGGTCGCGCGGTCCGCCGCGGCCGACCGACAGCCGCGACAGCGCGCGTTCGAGATCGGGGGCGCGGCGCAGCGCCTCGCGCGTGCGGCTGCGGGTGATGGCGTCCTCGACGAACCAGGCGACCATGTCGTGCCGCGCCTGGACGGCGGCGGCGTCGGTCAGCGGCGCGGCGAGATCGTCGGCGAGCCGGCGCGCGCCGGCGCCGGTCACCGTCCGGTCGATGGCGTCGAGCAGGCTGCCGCCGCGGGTGCCGGCGGCCGAGCGCGTCAGTTCGAGGCTGGCGCGCGTCGCGGCGTCGATCAGCATCGCGCTGCCGGCACGCTGCGGCTGCGGCGGCGACAGCTGCGGCAGCGCCGCCTTGCCCGTCTCCTCGAGGTAGGACAGCAGCGCGCCGGCGGCGCCGAGTTCGGCGCGGTGGAAGGCGCCGAAGCCATCGAGCGTCGCGACGCCGAAATGGCGTAGCAGCGCCTGTTCGCCGCGGCCCGACTCGAAACGGTCGCGCGGCAGCGCGGTGGCGCTCGCGGCGCCGAAGCCCTCGGGCGCGATCAGCTCGGCCGGGCTGAGCCGCGCCAGCTCGGCGTCGAGCGTCGCCGCGTCGAGCGCCAGCGTCTGGAAACTGCCCGTCGACACGTCGCACCAGGCGAGGCCGAGCCGGTCGCCGGCGATCGCCAGCGCGGCGAGATAATTGTGCGCACGCGCGTCGAGCAGCGCGTCCTCGGTCAGCGTGCCGGGGGTGACGACGCGGACGATGTCGCGCGCCACCACCGATTTCGAGCCGCGCTTCTTCGCCTCGGCGGGATCCTCGGTCTGCTCGGCGATGGCGACGCGATGGCCGCCGCGGATCAGCCGCGCGAGATAGGTTTCGGCGGCATGCACCGGCACGCCGCACATCGGGATGTCCTGCCCGAGATGCTGGCCGCGCTTGGTGAGCGCGATGTCGAGCGTCGCGGCGGCGGCGACGGCGTCGTCGAAGAACAGTTCGTAGAAGTCGCCCATGCGATAGAACAGCAGGCAGTCGGACGCCTGCGCCTTGATCGCGAGATATTGCGCCATCATCGGCGTGGCCTGGGGGGCGGCGGGAGCGTTCATCGGTACGTCCGTCATAGCGGCGTCATCGCCGCCGCAGAACGTCTTTCCGCAGTCGGCGCTTGCGATAATGGGAGAGCGCCACGTAAGCATGGCGGCGAACCCTGGGGAGGCGATCATGGCCGACAAGACCGACGTGCAGTTTTCCGACCGTGAAGCGCTGTTGTTCCACTCGCAGGGACGGCCCGGCAAGATCGAGGTGATCGCCACCAAGCCGATGGCGACGCAGCGCGATCTGAGCCTCGCCTATTCGCCAGGCGTCGCGGTGCCGGTGCGCGCGATCGCCGCCGATCCCGAGACCGCCTACGACTATACCGCCAAGGGCAATCTCGTCGCGGTGATCTCGAACGGCACCGCCATCCTCGGCCTCGGCAACCTCGGCGCGCTCGCCTCGAAGCCGGTGATGGAAGGCAAGGCGGTGCTGTTCAAGCGCTTCGCCGACGTCGATTCGATCGATCTCGAACTCGACACCGAGGACGTCGACGCCTTCTGCAATGCCGTCGCGCTGATGGAGCCGAGCTTCGGCGGCATCAACCTCGAGGACATCAAGGCGCCCGAGTGCTTCATCATCGAGCAGCGGCTGCGCGAGAAGATGAACATCCCGGTGATGCACGACGACCAGCATGGCACCGCGATCATCGCGGTCGCCGGGCTGATCAACGCGCTCCACATCACCGGCCGCAACGCCAAGGACATCCGCATGGTGGTCAACGGCGCCGGCGCTGCGGCGATCGCCTGCACCGAGCTGGTCAAGGCGATGGGCGTGCCGCACGACCAGGTGCTGATGTGCGATTCGAAGGGCGTCATCTACCAGGGCCGCACCGACGGCATGAACCAGTGGAAGTCGGCGCATGCCGCGCACACCGAGGCGCGCAGCCTCGAGGATGCGATGCGCGGCGCCGACGTCTTCCTCGGCCTGTCGGTCAAGGGCGCGCTGACCCCCGAGATGGTGCGGTCGATGGCCGCCAAGCCGATCATCTTCGCGATGGCCAACCCCGATCCCGAGGTGACCCCTGCCGACGTCGAGGCGGTGCGATCGGACGCGATCGTCGCCACCGGCCGGTCGGACTATCCCAACCAGGTGAACAACGTCCTCGGCTTCCCCTATATCTTCCGCGGCGCGCTCGACGTGCGCGCGACGACGATCAACGAGGAGATGAAGCTCGCGGCGGCGCGCGCGCTCGCCGACCTGGCGCGCGAGGCGGTGCCCGACGAGGTCGCCTCGGCCTATGGCGGCGGCACCAAGAAGTTCGGCCGCGACTATATCATCCCGGCGCCGTTCGATCCGCGGCTGATCGAGGCGGTGCCGGCGGCGGTGGCGAAGGCGGCGATGGACACCGGCGTGGCACGCAAGCCGATCGCCGACCTCGCCGCCTACCGCCACGACCTGCGCGCCCGATTGAATCCGACGACGTCGGTGCTCGCCGGCAGCTTCGAGACCGCGCGCGCCCACCCGCGCCGCGTGGTGTTCGCCGAAGGCGAGCAGGAGGTGGTGCTGCGCGCCGCGGTGTCGTTCCGCGACGCCGGCTACGGCGTGCCGGTGCTCGTCGGCCGCGAACAGGCGGTCAAGGACGCGCTGGTGCGCATCGGCGTCGACGATCTCGAGGCGTTCGAGATCCACAACAGCAGCAACTCGCCGCTGGTGCCCAAGATGGTCGAGCGGCTGTACGCGCGGCTGCAGCGCAAGGGCTATCTGCCGCGCGACGTCGAGCGCATGGTCAACCACGAGCGCAACATCTTCGCGGCGCTGATGGTCGACATGGGCGAGGCCGACGCGATGGTGTCGGGGGTCACGCGCCATTTCGGCCAGGTGATGGGCCAGGTCAGCCAGGTGATCGAGCCCGCCGAGGGCCATATCCCGTTCGGCATCCACATGTTCGTCGGCCGCAGCCAGACGATCTTCATCGCCGACACCGCGGTCAACGAGCGGCCGACGAGCGAGATGCTCGCCGACATCGCCGAACAGACCGCGGCGGTGGCCAAGCGGCTCGGCCAGGAGCCGCGCGTCGCCTTCCTGTCCTATTCGAACTTCGGCAATCCGGCGGGCACGATCGTCGGCAATCTGCGCGAGGCGGTCGACATCCTCGACCGGCGCCAGGTGCCGTTCGAATATGAGGGCGAGATGTCGGCCGACGTCGCGCTCAACCGCGACATGGCGAAGGTCTATCCCTTCTCGCGGCTGTCGGGACCGGCCAACGTGCTGATCATGCCCGGCCTGCACGCCGCCAACATCTCGGCGAAGCTGCTGAAGGAGATCGGCGGCGGCCGCGTCATCGGGCCGATGCTCGTCGGCATGGCCAAGCCGGTGCAGATCGTGCCGATGACCTCGGGCGCCTCCGACGTCGTGACGATGGCGGTGCTCGCCGCCAGCGGCGTCGTGCAGTAGGATCGGCGCATGAGCCGCCCGCCGCTGTTCTTCATCCACGGCATGTGGAGCCGCCCGCGCGTCTGGGCCGGGCTGCGCGCGCATTTCGAGGCGCTGGGCCACGCGACGCACGCGCCGGCGCTGCCCTTCCACGACGCCGAACCCGGCGATCCGCCGCCGCCGCAGCTCGGCGAGATCGGCATCGGCGATTATGTCGCCTTCCTGATCGAGCAGGTGCGCCAGCTGCCCGAGCCGCCGGTGATCGTCGGCCATTCGATGGGCGGGATGCTGGCGCAGCTCGTCGCCGAACGGGTCCAGCCGGCGGCGCTCGCGCTGCTGTCGCCGGCGCCGACCGCGACGACGGCGAGCCTCGGCCTCGCGCCGTTGCGCACCACCTTCGGCATCACCACGCAGAAGAGCTGGTGGAAGCGGCCGACGATGATCGATCGCGACCGTGCGCGCTGGGGCATCTTCAACGAGGTTCCCGCCGACGTCGCCGAGCGCGAGATCGACGCGCTGATCTGGGATTCGGGGCGCGTGCTGTTCCAGACCGCGATGCCCTGGGCCGATCCGGCGAAGGGCGCCAAGGTCGACTATGCGCGCCTCGCCATGGCGGCGCTGGTGCTCGTCGGCGACCGCGACCGCATCACCCCGGTGTCGACGGCGCGCGCGACGGCGCGGCAGCTGGCGGGACAGGTGGACTATGTCGAGCTGCCGGGCGTCGGGCACTGGCTGTTCCACGAGCCGGTGGTCGGGCGGGTCGCGGCGGAGATCGAAGCGTTCGTGAAGGGGCTGCCGGCCGCAGCCTAGTTCGTCATCCCCGCGAAGGCGGGAACCCAGCACGGGAAACAGCGCGCGCGGTAGCGCGCAGAGTCTTGGTCGGACTGGGTCCCCGCCTTCGCGGGGATGACGATCGGGGGCTACGCCGCGCAGGCGCCGGCGAGCAGCGCGGCGCGGCGGCGCTGGACGCTCGAGCCGAGCCCGAGCGCCTCGCGATATTTGGCGACGGTGCGGCGGGCGATATCGAAACCCTCGGCGCGCAGCACCTCGACGAGCTTGTCGTCGGACAGGATGCTGCCGGCGGTCTCGGCGGCGATCAGCGCGCGGATGCGCGTCTTCACCGCCTCCGACGACACCGCATCCTCGCCGGCCTCGGACGACTGGATCGCCGAGGTGAAGAAATATTTGAGCTCGAACAGGCCGCGGTCGCACGACAGATATTTGTTCGAGGTGACGCGGCTGACGGTCGATTCATGCATGCCGATCGCCTCGGCGATGGCGCGCAGGTTGAGCGGCTTGAGATGGTGGACGCCCTGGTCGAAGAAGGCCTGCTGCTGGCGCACCAGCTCGGTCGCGACCTTGACGATCGTGCGCGCGCGCTGGTCGAGCGCCTTGACCAGCCAGTTGGCCGAGGCGAGGCAGTCGGACAGATAGTTGCGCGCCTCGCGCGCCTTGGCGCCCGCCGCCAGCTCGACATAATAGCTGCGGTTGACCAGCAGCTTGGGCAGCGTCGCCGAGTTGAGCTCGACCGCCCAGCCGCCCGACGGCGTGCGCGCGACATAGATGTCGGGCACCACCACCGACGACCGCTCGCCGCCATAGGCGAGGCCGGGCGTGGGGTTGTAGGTGCGCAGCTCGCGGATCATGTCCGACAGGTCTTCCTGGTCGACGCCGCAGATGCGGCGCAGCGCCGACAGATCGCCGCGCGCCAGCAGCGGCAGATTGTCGAGCAGCCGCGCCATCGCCGGATCGCAGCGGTCGGCCTCGCGCGCCTGCAGCTTCAGACATTCGGCGAGGCTGCGCGCGCCGACGCCGGTCGGCTCGAAGCCGTGGATCACCTTGAGCACGCGCTCGACGTCGGCGAGGTCGCACGACAGCCGCGCCGCGACGTCGGCGAGCGGGCCGTCGACGTAGCCGGCGTCGTCGATCATGTCGATGATGTGCTGCGCGATGATCAGGTCGGCGCCGCGGAACGCCGCCCCCGCCTGCGTCGTCAGATGGTCGTGGAGCGAGGCCTCGGCCGACAGCATCGATTCGAAACCGTCGGGCAGCTCGCCGCCGCCGCCCGCGGCGGTGCCGTTGAGGCCGAGCCCGCCGTCGAGCCCGGGCTGGCCCGGCACGTCCGATCCCGAATCATGGTGGAAGGTCTCGGCATTATAGTCGACGTCGAGCGGCGCGTCGGCGGCGCCGTCGCCCGTCGCCATCAGCTGGTCGGCGGTCGTCGGATCGCTCGCCTCGAACGCCTCGTCGGGGCCCTCGCCGCCGTCGCCGGCGCGCGCGGCGTCGGCTTCGTTGGCGGCGCGGCGGTCATCGTCGGTCGCCGGCCCGTCGCCGTCGCCCGCCGCGGGTTCGAGCAACGGATTCTTCTCGATCTCGCCGACGATGAAGCTCTCGAGCTCGAGGTTGGTCAGCGTGAGCAGCTTGATCGCCTGCTGCAGCTGCGGCGTCATCACCAGCTGCTGCGACTGCCGCAGGTCGAGGCGCGGACCCAGCGCCATGGCTAGAGTTCGAAGCCTTCGCCAAGATAGACCCGGCGCACGTCCTCGTTGGCGACCAGCGCCTGCGGCGTGCCCTCGAACAGCACGCGGCCATCGTAGATGATGCAGGCGCGATCGACGATCTCGAGCGTCTCGCGGACGTTGTGGTCGGTGATCAGCACCCCGATGTCGCGGTCCTTGAGATGGTAGACGAGGTCGCGGATGTCGGCGATCGAGATCGGGTCGATGCCGGCGAACGGCTCGTCGAGCAGCATGATCGACGGATCGGCGGCGAGCGCGCGGGCGATCTCGCAGCGCCGGCGCTCGCCGCCCGACAGCGCCATCGCCGGCGCGGCGCGCAGCCGCATGATCGAGAATTCGTCGAGCAGCTTCTCGAGCCGCTCGAGCCGGGCCTCCTTGTCGGGGACCGAGACCTCGAGCACCGCGAGGATATTCTGTTCGACGGTGAGGCCCCGAAAGATCGAGGTTTCCTGCGGCAGATAGCCGAGGCCGAGCGCGGCGCGGCGGTACATCGGCAGCCCGGTGATGTCGGCGCCGTCGAGCATGATGCGCCCCTGGTCGGGCATCACCAGTCCCATGATCGAATAGAAGCAGGTGGTCTTGCCGGCGCCGTTCGGACCGAGCAGGCCGACGACCTCGCCGCGGTTGACCGTCATCGACACGTCGCGCAGCACGACGCGCTTGTCGTAGCGCTTGCCGATCGACACCACCGACAGACCGTTGGCGGTCTCGGCGGGCCCCCCGGCCGCATGATCAATGACTGCCGAACCGTCGGCCATCGCGCACTCGCCCCTACGCTCCGGCGCCGAATTGGCGCGCTTCGTGCATATAAGCGCAAGCAAAGCCGTTTGGAAAGCTCGACTTAGGGGTTGGCGCGCCGCTCGGGAACCACGAAGCGGCCGGTGACTCGCGAGCCGCTGCCGGCGTCGCCGCCGGTGCCGGCGCCATCGAGCGTCGAACGGCCGTTCTCGAGATCGATCGCCAGCCGCTGGCCGCGCAGCACCGATCCGCCGCGCGTCAGCACGACGTTGCCGATGATGGTGAGCTGGCGGTCCTCGACGTCGTAGACTCCATAGGACCCGCGCACGCGCTCCGACGGGCTGACCATGGTGACGCCGCCTTCGGCGTCGATGCGCAGGATGGCGAGATTGTCGCCCGCCGCCCGTTCGTAGAAGACGCGCAGCTGGCTGGCCTGCAGCGTCATCCGCGCCTGCCGCACGGTGACGTTGCCCGAGAAGATCGCCTGCCGGTCCTCGTCGCGCACCTCGATGCGCGCGGCGTCGATGTCGATCGGCGCCTTGGTGTCGTGGCGGGCGAGCGCCGACGAGCCGAGCCCGCTCTGCGAGGCGGCAGGCGCGGCGATCGCGAGCGTGGCGACGGCAGAGGCGAGCAGGAGGAGCGAGCGCATGGCGTCCATGTGCGTCAGCGCTGCACGATCCGCAAGGAGGCGCCTTTGTCGAGGACGACGCTGCGCCCGGTGATGTCGGCGGTCAGCCGTCCGGCGCTGAAGGTACCGAGCGGCATTTTCCCGGTGACGTCGCCGCTGCCGAGCACCCGGCGCCCGGCGAGATCGATGCTGACGTCGCTGGTGTCGAGCCGGTAGCCGGCGGCCGATTCGAGGCTGACGGGACCCACCACGTCGATGCGTTCGCGCTCGAGATCGTAGCGGCCGACCCCGGCGGCGGCGCGCGCCGGCCCGTCGGCGGTGAGCAGCTGCGCCGCGATGTCGCGCAATTCGACGATCGGCGTGTCGGAGGTCTTCTGGACCGCGCTCGCCGCGCTGATGGTGAACGGCTGGCCCTTGCTGTCCTCGCCGCGATAGACGGCGCGGTCCATGCGCATCCGCTCCTTCGCCGCGGCGACGCGGTCCTTCGACAGGATGAAGGAGAAATCCTGCTGGCTGGTCAGCGGCCAGATCACGCAAGTGGCGAACACCGCGACCGCCGCGGCGGGCAGCGCCAGCTTGAGGACGGCGACGAGGCGGTCCCAGCTGCCGCCCGGCGGCGCCGCGGTGGCTCGCATCGCCGCGCCGGCACTAGGCATGACGGTCACACATGCGCGAAGATGTCGGCCTCGGGCCAGCCGGCGAGGTCGAGCTCGGCGCGCCACGGCAGAAAGTCGAAGCAGGCCTGCGCGAGCGCGGTGCGGCCCTCGCGCGCCAGCCGCTCGTCGAGCACCGCCTTGACGCGATGCAGGTAGCGCACGTCGGAGGCGGCATATTCCTTCTGCGCGTCGGACAGTTCGGGGGCGCCCCAGTCCGACGACTGCTGCTGCTTGGAGATGTCGACGCCGATGGTTTCCTTGACGAGGTCCTTGAGGCCGTGGCGGTCGGTATAGGTGCGGACCAGCCGCGACGCGGTCTTCGTGCAATAGGCGGGCGCCGCCATCACCCCGAGATACTGCTTCATCATCGCGAGGTCGAAGCGCGCGAAATGATAGAGCTTGAGCCGCGCCGGATCGGCGAGCACGCGCTTGAGATTGGGCGCGTCGTAGCAGCCGGGGTCGAGCCGGACGAGATGCTCGTCCGGGCCGCCGTCGGAAAGCTGGACGACGCACAGCCGGTCGCGATGCGGATCGAGGCCCATCGCCTCGGTGTCGACCGCGATCGGCCCGGGGCCAAGCGCGCCTTCGGGCAGATCGCCCACGTGGAGGTAAACCGTCATGCCCCGTGGTTAGTCCCGGGCGGCGCGGGCCGCAACCCGCGCCGCGCCGCCGGGACCGAACGGCGGCTCAGGGTGTCTTGGCGGCCTTTCGCTGCTGCGCCCGTCGTGAAAAGATGTTGAGCGCCTCGACGAGCGTCGAGAAGGCCATCGCCGCGTAGAGATAGCCCTTGGGCACGTGGACGCCGAAGCCGTCGGCGATCAGCACCGAGCCGATCATCAGCAGGAAGCCCAGCGCCAGCATCACCACGGTCGGGTTCTTGGCGATGAAATTGGCGAGCGGGTCGGCGGCGAGCAGCATCGTCGTCACCGCGACGAGAACCGCGATCACCATCACCGCCAGATTGTCGGTCATGCCGACCGCGGTGAGGATCGAATCGATCGAGAACACCATGTCGAGCAGGATGATCTGGACGATCGCCGAGCCGAAGTTGAGCGCGGCCGCCGCCTTCTTGTCGAGGACGTCGTCGGTCGGCACCGGATCCATCGAGTGATGGATTTCCTTGGTGGCCTTCCAGATCAGGAACAGGCCGCCGGCGATGAGGATCAGGTCGCGCCACGAGAAATTGGTCTCGAACGCGGGCTGGCCATAGTCGTTGAGCGGCCCCGACAGCCCAAGGTCGAACACCGGCGCCACCAGCCCGACGATCCAGGCGATCATCGACAGCAGCGCCAGCCGCATCACCAGCGCGAGGCCGATGCCGATCCGCCGCGCCTTCTGCCGCTGCGCCTCGGGCAGCTTGTTCGACAGGATCGAGATGAAGATCAGATTGTCGATTCCGAGCACCACCTCCATCACCACCAGCGCGGCGAGCGCCGCCCAGGCGCCGGGGTCGGTAAGGAGGCTCTGAAGGCCCTCAATCATGGTTGCTTGCTTCCCTCATCCTGATGTCCACGCCGTGCGACCGGCGGAGCCCGCCGCCCCGTCGCGCGCCCGGCGGGACGCGCGGCGCGGGCGGGATCCGCGCGGCAAATTCCGTTTCGAGTCGGCAGGATGCGAGAAAGCGAAGACGACCTGCATCGAGCGTACTCGATGCGGTCCGACATCACGACCGCCGGGGCGATCGCCAGAGGGGCCCGGCCCGCATGAGCGCAGAACTACCGGCCGGCCCGACAAGTTTCAAGCGCGCAACGCCCGCGGGGCGCGGGGTGCCCAACCGGCCCAGTGCAAGTTGTTGGCGAGCAAAGAGGTTTCCTGCTATCGGCAGGGCGATGAGGGCATCGGCCATCACCCGCGGCGGCCGCGACGCGCTCGAAGCGGCGGCCGGCTGGCTGACGCATGTGGCGCCGTCCACCGTCGGGGCGCTGTGCGCGCTGCTGATCGGCGTGCTCGGCGGCATCGACCTCGCCACGGTGCGCGAGGCCAATATCGGCGTCTTCTACGTCCTGCCGGTCTGCATGGCGGCGTGGGCGATCGGCGTCGGGGCGGGGCTCGCGGCAGCGATGGCGTCGTCGCTGGTGCGCACCGTTGCCTACGCCAACGACGTCGGCGCCAGCTCCGCGGCGGTGCTGTCCTTCAACGCCGCCTCGGCGCTCACCGCCTATGGCGTGGTCGCGCTGTTGCTGGGCACCGTCCGCCGCCACTTCGACGACAACCGGCGGATGGCCGACACCGACCCGCTGACCGGCGTGCTCAACAAGCGAGCGTTCATGGCCGCGGCGGACAGCGCGCTCGCCGGGCTCGACCGCCACGGCGGGGCGCTGCTGCTCGCCTATCTCGACCTCGACGGCTTCAAGGCGGTCAACGACAGCGCGGGGCATGCCGCCGGCGACCATGTCCTGCGCGCCTTCGCCGACGCGGCGCGCCGCGAGCTCGAATTCGAGGACCTGCTGGGACGCGTCGGCGGCGACGAGTTCGTGATGCTGCGGGTGATCGACGATCTGGACGACGGCTATGCCATCGCCGAAGCGGTGCATGCCCGGCTCTGCGACGCGCTCGGCCTGCTGCCGCACGACGTCACCTGCTCGATGGGCGCGGTGATCGTGCAGGCCGGCGACATCGCCGACCATCAGCGGCTGCTCGCGCTCGCCGACGCGCTGATGTACGAGGTCAAGCGCGACGGGAAGAACAGTCTCCGCCTGGCGCTCGCCGCCGAAGAGCGTGGATTCGCGCCGCCCCCCCGGCCCGCCGGCGAAGCGGCGCGGCAGGCCGCCGTCGACCGCCTCGGTCCGTCGCCGCAGCATCCGTCGACCGTGTTGCAGGCCATCGTCCGCCAGGCCGCCGCGATCATCGGGACGCCCATCGCCGCCATCTCGATCATCGACCGCGACCGGCAATGGTTCGTCGCCGAACACGGGCTCGGCGTCGGCGCGACGCCGCGCGCCGTCTCCTTCTGCGCCCATGCGATCGACGGCGACGCGGCGATGGTGGTCAACGACGCCGCGCTCGACACCCGTTTCGGCGGCAATCCGCTGGTGCGCGGCGAGCCGGGTATCCGCTTCTACGCCGGGGCACCGCTGATCACCTCCGAAGGGCAGAAGCTCGGCGCGCTCTGCGTCATCGATACGCGACCGCGCGAGCTGACCGACGACCAGACGGCGGCGCTGCGCGCGTTGGCGGCGCGCGTAGCGCAGGAACTCGAACAGCCGCCGGCCGGCGAAGGTCGCTAGCGGAATCGTCTCGCGCGAATCGCTTTTTTCGTCTATGCACCGGGGTTGGCGCAGCTTTGTGCGCCGACAGGCGTTTTGCCGGGCGGTGGTATTTGGCCGCTCAATTATGATGACACGAAAGAATTTTCTTAAATGAGCTTCGACAATCGCCGGCGTGGGTCCGGCCGTGGTGGTTTCGATAAGCGCGGTGGTGGCGACCGCGACTTCGGTGGTGGCGATTTCGGCGGCGGCAGCAGCTACGGCGGCGGCGCCGGCCGTGGTGGCTTCGGCGGCGGTGATCGCTTCGGCGGCGGCGGCGGCTACGGTGGCGGCGGTGACCGCTTCGGCGGCGGCGGTGACCGTTTCGGCGGCGGTGGCGGTGCCCCGCGCGGCGGTGGCTTCGGCGGCGGACGCGGCGGCGGCGGTGGCGGCTTCTCGCCGGGCATCGCGGTCGGCAACGCGACCGGGACCGTCAAGTTCTTCAACGCCCAGAAGGGTTTCGGCTTCGTCGTTCGCGACGACGGCGCCGAGGACGTCTTCGTCCACATCTCGGCGGTCGAGGCGATCGGCCTGCGCGAGCTGGCCGAAGGCCAGAAGCTCGCCTTCACGCTCACCGATCGCAACGGCCGCATCTCGGCGACCGACCTGGTGATCGAGGGCGAGATTCTCGAGCCCAAGGCGCGCAGCTTCGACGACCGCGGTCCGCCGCGCGAGCGTGGCGCCGGCGGCGGCGGCTTCGACCGCACCCCCAGCGACGGCACGCGCTACGAGGGCACGGTGAAGTTCTTCAACGGCCAGAAGGGCTTCGGCTTCGTGCAGCGCGACGATGGCGCCCCCGATGCCTTCGTTCACATCTCGGCGGTCGAGCGTTCGGGCCTGCATGACCTGGCGGAAGGCCAGCGCATCAGCTTCGAGCTCGAGATGGATCGCCGCGGCAAGCAGGCCGCGACGAGCATCCAGACGATCTGATCGCCGATATCGGCGGATGAAGCGAAAGGGCGGGCCGGCGACGGCCCGCCCTTTTCATATGGCCGCGGTGCGTCGAACCTAGGTAAGTTCCCAGATAGGCGGGAAGATCGGCGGCGCGCATAGTCCGCGCCCGATGCGCCGCGACGCCGCGGACGCCGATGACGAAAAGGCCCGCTGCGGGGCGATGAACAGCCAGGTCGTTCATATTGTCGACGATGACGCGCCGGTACGCGAGTCGCTCCGCTGGCTGCTGTCGAGCGTCGACATCGACTCGCTCACCTATGAAACGCCCGAGGCATTCCTCGACGCGACGCGTGGAAGGCCCGAGGGCTGCGTGCTGCTCGACATGTGCATGCCCGGCACCGACGGCATCGCCGTCCTGAAGCTGCTTGCCACCCGCGGCATGACCGCGCCGGTCATCATCATGACCGGTCATGGCCGCGACGCCGACGCCACCGAGGTGCTGCGCCTCGGCGCCGCCGAGTTCATCGAGAAGCCGTTCGCCGCCGACCGGCTGCTCGCGGCGATCCAGCGCGTGATGCCGGCCGCAAGCCCGGCGGGCTGACCCTCGCCGGCATCTTCTCGGTCCTAATAGTACGTCAAATCCGATGTCGGGGGCGCCCGTCCGCGGGCCCTTCCTGACGACGCATGCGCTTGAGCGATGCTCCAGATAGTGCTAAACGCACCTATAGGAGAACCGCCGCCCATGATGACGCCCACCGCGCGAGAGCAGTTTCGGTCGGACATTCGCGCCGCGGCGCTGCCGCTGTTCCTCGAACGGCCGGTCACCGACACGACGCTGCGTGGCGTCGCCGAGGCGATGGGCGTCTCGTTCTGGATGGTCTATCGCCAATATGAGACGCGCGAGCTGCTGTACCGCGCGGCGGTGACGCCGCTGCTCGATGCGGTCGCCGCGGCCGCGGCGCGCACGCCGCGCGTTACCGCCTCGGTCGGCGCGGCGGTCGCCGCCTGCGTCCGCCATGCGGTCGAGCTGATGCAGCGTTCGCGCTACCGCGACGTGTTCTTCCTGCTGCTGCGCGACGGCGCCTCGCACGACTGGATCGAGCCGATCTACCGCGAGCGGATCGTCGGCGGGCTGGTGCGTGGCTTCGAGGCGGCGGTGCGCCGCGCCGGCGACCAGCATGGCCTGGTGATCGGCATTCGTCCCGGCGCCAGTCAGCGCGTCATCCGGACGCTCGAAAGCACGATCCTCGTGCCGCGGCTGCTGCCCAATTCGGTGCCGCTGTCCGACGAGGAACTCGCCGCGGCGCGCCAGGCGGCGATCAACACGCTGATGGCCGCGACCTACGCAGTCGAATTCTCGGAGCCCGCCGCGGCCTGAGTTCGCGGGCGGGCATCGACCCGCGCCCCCGACCACCCGGCGTCGCTCTCCCCCGCGGCTGGGGCCGCTAGCCGTTGCCGACAATCCCGAGGCGTGGAACCACTGACGCGATGGCGGGGTGGCAACGACCGTTCGCAAGGCGAGACGCCTTGATCGCTGGCATGGATTGTCGAGCTGGAAGCCCTCTTCATAGTCCGGACGGGAAGCGCGCGGCTGAGGTGCGGGAGTTCTCGAACGGCGAGATCTATCTGCTCGAGAGTGAATGGCTCGGAGGGGCTGGCTTCCTGCCCCGTCACTCAGGCGCGCTGGTAGGTCCGTTTTCATCCCCTGAGCGGGCGGAGCGGTTCATCGTCGCGACCTCCTGCTTCATCGGGGACTCGGACTAGAAACGTCCACCTCGCCCCCGTGGCAGAATACCCAAACGAAAAGGGCGGGTCCGAGGACCCGCCCTTCCGTCGTCGCCGTGCCGTGACCGCCTAGAAGCGGACGCGGGCGCTGGCGGCGAATTTGCGACCCAGCGAGTCGTAGGTCGACGGGTAGGTGTTGCCGCTGTTGGCGGTCGCCGTGCCGACGGTCGCGCCGACGAGCGGCGGCGCCTTGTCTAACAGATTCTCCACCGAGAAGGTCAGGCTGATATTCTCGGTGACGGCGAAACGCGTCGACAGATCGAAGTAGTGGTAGGCCTTGATCTGGCGGAAGGCCGGGTCGACGACGCAGCCGCCGGGGTCGGCGCCCTGGTAGTCGGGGCAGCCCTGCTGCGCGACCGGCAGCAGCGCGCCGGCGGCGTTGCGGTTGGCACCTTCGGCCGCCGCGACGTCGTCGGCAAACTGCTGGTCCTCGTAACGCACCTTGTCGAGGAAGCGCCAGAGCAGCGAGACGTCGACGTCGCCGAAGCCGAGCGTGGTACGCTGCGAGAACTGGTACTTCGGCTGGATCTGTCCGAGCGACACACCGCAGTTCGCCGAATAATAGCCGACGCATTCACGGTTGATCGCCGTCGGCGACGCCTTGAACTTCGAGTCCTTGGTGTAGGTGCCGACGAAGCCGAGCGCCAGGTTGGCGAAGCCGAGATCGCGCGTGTAGTTCGCGGTCAGGTCGACGCCGCGGCTGACGAGCGTGCCGAGGTTCGAGCGCGCCAGGAACAGGCCGGTCGTCGTCGCCGGGTTGCCGTTGAGGTTGCCGGTGTTGGGATCGCGGCCGATCGAGGTACAGGCGGCGCTGGTCGACGATCCGGCGGCCGGCGTCGTCGGGTTGGGGCCGAAGCAGGCGGTGATCGCATCGCCCGGCGTCGGCACCGAGCTGGCGCCGTTGATCTTGATGTCGAACCAGTCGATGGCAAGCGACAGCCCCGGCACGAACTCGGGCTGGAACACGACGCCGGCGGTGTAGGTGTCCGCCTTCTCCGGCTTCAGGTTGATGTTGCCGCCGGTGGTGGCGTTGGCCTGGCCGGCGGTCGGCGCCTGGATGTTGCCGATGACGAAAGCCGGGGCCCCCTGCGCAAGACAGATCGCGCGGAGTTCGGCATTCTGCGTCGGCGCCGCCCCCTGGCACGGATCGGTGTTGAGCGCGGTCAGGCCGGTCGCGACCGGCGTGAACAGCTCGCCGATGTTGGGGGCGCGTGCCGCGCGCGAATATTGGCCGCGCAGCTTGAGGCCATATCCCGGCTCCCACTGGGCGCCGACCTTGTAGGTGGTGGTGTCGTAGGACGGGTTGCCCGGCGCCTGCACCTGATAGTCGGAGTAGCGGATGCCCGCCTCGAGGCTGAGGCTTTCGAAGAAGGGCTTGTCCTCGACCAGCGGC
>JASBUR010000051.1 GCA_030147805.1 Sphingomonadaceae bacterium | reverse complement strand
GCCGAGACGACGAGGATCGCGCCGTCCATCTGCGCGGCGCCGGTGATCATGTTCTTCACATAATCGGCGTGGCCGGGGCAGTCGACGTGGGCGTAGTGGCGGTTCGTCGTCTCATACTCGACGTGAGCCGTCGAGATGGTGATGCCGCGGGCCTTTTCCTCCGGCGCCTTGTCGATCTGATCGTAGGCGGTGAAGGTCGCGCCGCCGGACTCGGCGAGCACCTTCGTGATCGCCGCGGTCAGCGAGGTCTTGCCATGGTCGACGTGACCGATGGTGCCGATGTTGCAGTGCGGCTTGTTCCGCTCGAATTTAGCTTTCGCCATTGTCTAGCCTCTTTGCGCGTTAGTTCATTGTACCCGCGGGAGCGGGGGCCTTAGCCGATCGCTCGACGTTATGCCAGCTTAGCCTTCACCTCTTCGGCGACGTTTGCCGGCACTTCCTCGTAGTGAGAGAATTGCATCGTGTACTGCGCCCGCCCCTGCGTCATCGAACGCAGCTGGTTGACGTAGCCGAACATGTTCGCCAGCGGCACGATCGCCTCGATCACCTGCGCGTTGCCGCGTGTGTCGGTACCCTGGATCTGGCCGCGACGCGAGTTCAGATCGCCGATGCAGTCGCCGATGAAGTCCTCGGGGGTCACCACCTCGACCTTCATCATCGGCTCGAGCAGCTTGATGCCAGCCTTTTCAGCGGCTTCGCGCATCGCGCCCCGACCGGTGATCTCGAACGCCAGCGCCGACGAGTCGACGTCATGGTAGGCGCCGTCATAGAGCGTGACGGTGAAGTCGATGATCGGGAAGCCGATCAGCGCGCCCGATGCAGCGACCTCGCGAATGCCCTTCTCGACCGAAGGAATATATTCGCGCGGGATGTTGCCGCCCTTGACCTCGTCCTTGAAGACGATGCCCGTACCGCGATCACCCGGCTCGACGGTGAATTTGACGCGGCCGAACTGGCCGGTGCCGCCCGACTGCTTCTTGTGGGTGAAATCGATGTCGACCTTGCGGGCGAGCGACTCGCGGTAGGCCACCTGCGGCGCACCGACGTTGGCCTCGACCTTGAACTCGCGACGCATGCGGTCGACGAGGATCTCGAGGTGGAGCTCGCCCATCCCCTTGATGATCGTCTGGCCCGATTCCATGTCCGAGGTCACGCGGAAGGACGGATCCTCCTGCGCCAGGCGGTTGAGCGCGATGCCCATCTTCTCCTGGTCGGCCTTGGTCTTCGGCTCGACGGCCACCTCGATGACGGGGTCCGGGAACTCCATCCGCTCGAGGATGATCGGCGCCGTCGGCGAGCACAGCGTGTCGCCCGTCGTCGTGTCCTTCAGCCCCACGAGCGCGACGATGTCGCCGGCGAAGGCCTCCTTGATGTCCTCACGGTCGTTCGCATGCATGAGCAGCATGCGGCCGACCTTCTCGCGCTTGTCCTTGACCGAGTTCAACACGGTCGAAGCGCTCTCGAGCTTGCCCGAGTAGATGCGCGCGAAGGTGAGCGTGCCGACGAAGGGGTCGGTCATGATCTTGAACGCCAGCGCCGAGAACGGCGCCGTATCCTCGGCCGCGCGCGTGTCGGGCTCTTCCGAGCCGGGCTTCACGCCATCGACCGGCGGAATGTCCATCGGCGACGGCAGATAGTCGACGACGGCGTCGAGCAGAGGCTGCACGCCCTTGTTCTTGAACGCCGAGCCGCACAGCACCGGCACGAACGAGAAGTTGAGCGTGCCCTTGCGGATCAGCGCCTTCAGCGTCGCGGTGTCGGGCAGGTTGCCCTCGAGATAGGCCTCCATCGCCGCATCGTCCTGCTCGACGGCCAGCTCGATGAGCACTTCGCGTGCTTCAGCGGCGGCGTCCTTCAGGTCGGCCGGGATGTCCTGATATTCGAACTTGGCGCCGAGCGATTCCTCGAGCCAGATGATCGCGCGATCCTCGACGAGGTCGACGAGCCCCTTGAAGTCGCCTTCGAGGCCGATCGGCAGATAGAGCACCGCCGGACGCGCCCCGAGGCGGTCCTTGATCATATCGACGCAGCGGTCGAAGTTCGCGCCCATGCGGTCGAGCTTGTTGACGAAGCACATCCGCGGGACTTTGTACTTCTCGGCCTGGCGCCACACGGTCTCCGACTGCGGCTCGACGCCGGCAACACCGTCGAAGCAGGCGACCGCACCGTCGAGCACGCGCAGCGAGCGTTCGACTTCGATGGTGAAGTCGACGTGACCCGGCGTGTCGATGATGTTGATCCGGTGGTCGTTCCAGAAGCAGGTCGTCGCGGCCGACGTGATCGTGATGCCGCGCTCCTGCTCCTGCTCCATCCAGTCCATCGTCGCGGTGCCCTCATGGACCTCGCCGATCTTGTAGGACTTGCCGGTATAATAAAGGATGCGCTCGGTCGTCGTCGTCTTACCGGCATCGATGTGGGCCATGATGCCGATGTTGCGATATTTGTCGAGCGGATGGCTGCGGGCCATTTCAAATACTCCTGAGCCGGCCTGTTACCAGCGGTAGTGCGAGAACGCGCGGTTGGCTTCGGCCATCCGGTGCGTGTCCTCACGCTTCTTGACGGCGGTGCCGCGGTTGTTCGCGGCGTCCAGCAGCTCGCCCGACAGGCGCGCCGACATGGTGTTCTCGCTGCGGTTGCGCGCGGCGCCGATCAGCCAGCGGATCGCGAGCGCCTGGCTGCGCTCGGGACGAACCTCGACCGGCACCTGGTAGGTCGCGCCACCGACGCGGCGGCTGCGGACCTCGATGCCCGGACGGACGTTGGCGAGCGCATCGTGGAACACGCCGATCGGTTCGCGGCGCGCACGCGCCTCGATCGCGTCGAGCGCGGTGTAGACGATGCTTTCCGCGACGGACTTCTTGCCCTGCTCCATCACCATGTTCATGAACTTGGTGAGGGTGACGTCCCCGAACCGGGGATCGGGAAGGATTTCGCGCTTTTCGGGGCGACGACGACGAGCCATCTCAAATCTTCCTTACTTCGGCCGCTTGGCGCCGTACTTCGAACGGCTCTGCTTGCGATCCTTGACACCCTGGGTATCGAGCACGCCGCGCAGAACGTGATAGCGGACGCCGGGAAGATCCTTCACGCGGCCGCCGCGGATGAGCACGACCGAGTGCTCCTGCAGGTTGTGGCCCTCGCCGGGGATGTAGCCGATGACCTCGAAGCCGTTGGTCAGGCGCACCTTGGCGACCTTGCGAAGCGCCGAGTTCGGCTTCTTCGGGGTCGTGGTGTAGACGCGCGTGCAAACGCCGCGCTTCTGCGGATTGGCCTCGAGGGCCGGAACCTTGTTGCGCGCCTTCTGCGGCTCGCGACCCTTGCGGATCAGCTGGTTGATCGTCGGCATGCTGCGTTTAAGCCTCGAACCTTATGACCGCCGGAGCGGCCGAAACTTGCATGTAACCCATGCGCACGGGCGCCGATGGCGCCAACAGCAAATTCCCGCCTTGCGGCGGGTGCTGTCATGGAGCGATGTCAGCGACCTCGAAGGTACCGACCGGACCCCACACACTCATGTGTCGTTTCCACCCGTGCGGAACAGCGTTTAGGACGAGCGCCTACCACCAGCCCGCGGGTGAGGGCGGCATATAGCCATCGCGCCCGTGACGGTCAAGCGGGGAATCGGCGCTGGCCCTACGGCGCTCGCGCGTCCTTCACGACCTCACCGCCCTTCATGACGAAGGGCACCGATTCGAGCAGGCTCACGTCGGCCAGCGGATCGCCGGCGACGGCGATCAGGTCGCCGAAGCGGCCGACGGCGATGGCGCCGACGTCCTTCTCCCTGCCCAGCGCCTGCGCCGCGTTGGTGGTCGCCGCCTGCAGCGCCTGCAGCGGCGTCATGCCGAAGCGCACCATCACCGCGAACTGCTTCGCGTTGGTGCCGTGCGGAAAGATGCCAGCGTCGGTGCTGAAGATATGCTTCGCACCGCCCTCGACCGCCTTGCGGAAATTCTCGCGCTGGAGCGTGCCGACGCGGCGTTCCTTCTCGATATTCTCCTCGAGCACGCCGTTCTTCGCGCCCTCCGAGAGCGTATATTCGGTGTTGTAGACGTCGAAGCCGAGCCAGGTACCCTTCTCCTTGGCCAGCTTGATTCCCTCTGCATCGATGAAGCTGACATGCTCGATGGTGTCGATGCCGGCCCTGATCGCCGCCCTGATGCCGTCGGCGCCGTGCGCGTGCGCGGCGATCTTCATGCCGAGCATATGCGCCTCGTCGGCGGCCATCTTCAGTTCCTCGAAGGTCATCTGCTGCGCGCCGGGATCGGTATTGCGCGAGAAGACGCCGCCGGTGGCGCAGACCTTGATCACCTGCGCGCCGAGCTTGCGCAGCTCGCGCACCTTGTGGCGCACCGCCTCGGGACCGTCGGCGACGCCGGGCGCGGTGCGCGCCATCGAGGGTACGTTGGTATTGTCGTCGCAGTGGCCGCCGGTGGCGCCGATCGCATAGGTGGCGGCGACGATGCGCGGCCCGGGGATGAAGCCGCCGTCGATCGCCTGGCGCAGCGCGACATCGGCATGATGCTCCTCGCCGAGGCTGCGCACCGTGGTGAAGCCGGCTTCGAGCGTCGCCTTGACGTTGGGAACGCCGAGCACGGTGTTGAACTGGTCGGTGAATTCGAGCCGCCGGTAGCCGCCGATCAGCGGCGTGCCGCCGAGATGGACGTGCATGTCGATGAGGCCGGGAACGAGCGTGAGCCCGGGCAACGCGACGCGGCGCGCATCGCCGGGCAGCGCCGGCATGCGGTCGGCGGTGCCGACGGCGCTGATGCGGCCATCGGTGACGACGACGACGGGGTTGGCGACGGTGCGCCCGGCAAGGACGTCGACCATGCGATCGGCGGTGACGACGACGGTGTCGGCCTGCGCGGCGGTGGCCGTCAGCGCCAGGATGAATGCCAGTGCCGCGCGCTTCATGCTGTGTTCCCGTTCAACTACCGGAGCGGGTTAGCATGGGGCCGCCATAGCGCAAATCCCGCCCCCTCTCACCGCCATTGATGAGAGGTCGGCGCCTAGACGATGGCGCCGTGACAGTGCTTGAACTTCTGGCCCGATCCGCACGGACAGGGCTGGTTGCGCGTCACGAAGCTCGACCAGGTCGAGGGATCCGCCGCGTCGAAACCTGCCCCCAACGACGCCGCTGCCGACTGCGCGCGGTCGAACTGTTCGGGGCTGAGGTGCATGTACAGCGGCCCCTCGGCTTCGTTCTGGCCGGTCAGCGGGTCGATGTGCGTGGTGATGAAGCCGCCAGGGTTGAACTCCTCGAGCTCGGCCGGGGGCGAGAAGTTGAACTGGGCGTGCGCCAGCATCCGCGTCACGTCCTCGCGGATCAGCCCGAGCATGCGCTCGAACAGCGCGAAGGCCTCGCTCTTATACTCGTTGATCGGCGTCTTCTGTGCATAGGCGCGCAGGTGGATGACGGCGCGCAGCGCGTCGAGCGTCGCCAGATGTTCCTTCCAATGGTGGTCGATCGCCTGGAGGAGGAAGTTCTTTTCGATCTGCACCCAGGTCGCCGGCTCGATACCCTCGGCCTTCGCCGCCATCGCCGCGTCGGCCGCCGCGATGATCCGCTCGACGAAAATCTCCTGGTCGACCGCCTGCTCCTTGACCCAGTCGTCGATCGGCAGCTCGAGCGCGAGCTTGTTCGCGAGGTCGGCGCGCAGCCCCTCGACGTCCCACTGCTCGGGATAGGTGTTGGGCGGGCAATGCAGCGCGATGACGTCGTTGATCGTATCGTGGCGCATGTCGACGACGACGTCGCCGACCGCGTCCGAATCCATCACGTCCTGACGCTGCTCGTAAACGACCTTGCGCTGGTCGTTCATGACGTCGTCATACTGCAGCAGCTGCTTGCGGATGTCGTAGTTGCGCGCCTCGACCTTCTTCTGCGCGGTCTCGATCGCCTTCGAGATCCACGGGTGGACGATCGCCTCGCCCTCCTCGAGCCCCGAGTTCATCAGCCGCGTCAGCATGTTCTGCTGGCCGAAGATGCGCAGCAGGTCGTCGTCGAGGCTGAGGTAGAAGCGCGACAGGCCGGGATCGCCCTGCCGGCCCGACCGGCCGCGCAGCTGGTTGTCGATACGCCGCGACTCATGGCGCTCGGTCGCCAGCACGAACAGGCCGCCGGCGGCGCGCACGAGATCGCGCTGTTCCATCACCTCGGCCTTGATCCGCGCGATCGCGGCCTCGCGCTCGGGCCCCTCGGGCAGGTCGGCGAGTTCGGTGTCGATCCGCGCCTCGATGTTGCCACCAAGCTGGATGTCGGTGCCGCGGCCCGCCATGTTGGTGGCGATGGTGACGGCGCCGAGCCGGCCGGCCTGCGCCACGATATGCGCTTCCTGTTCGTGGAAGCGCGCGTTGAGCACATTGTGCTGGACGCCTTCCTTGGTCAGATATTCGGACAGCATCTCCGACTTCTCGATCGACACGGTGCCGACGAGAACGGGCTGGCCCTTCTCCTGCGCCTCGCGGATGCTCTTGACGATCGCGCGGTATTTCTCCTGCGAATTCTTGTAGAATTCGTCATCGACGTCCTTGCGCTGCACCGGGACGTTGGTCGGAATCTCGACGACGTTGAGCTTGTAGATGTCGAAGAATTCCGCCGCCTCGGTCGCCGCGGTGCCGGTCATGCCGCCGAGCTTGGGGTACATGCGGAAATAATTCTGGAAGGTGATCGTCGCGAGCGTCTGGTTCTCGGGAAGGATGTTGACGCCTTCCTTCGCCTCGACCGCCTGGTGAAGGCCGTCGGACCAGCGGCGGCCGTCCATCATCCGGCCGGTGAACTCGTCGATGATGACGATCTTGCCGTCGCGCACGATATAGTCGGTATCGCGCCGGAACATCAGGTTGGCACGCAGCGACTGGTTGAGGTGGTGGACCGCCTGCGTGTTCTCGAAGTCGTAGAGGTTGGCGCCCTCGAGCAGCCCGGCGGCCTCGAGCATGCGCTCGGCCTTCTCGGTGCCCGCTTCGGTCAGGATGATCGACTTCTGCTTCTCGTCGATCTCGTAATCCTCGGCGACGAACTGCTTCACCACCGCGTCGACCGCCATGTACATCCCCGACTTGTCGTCGGTCGGGCCCGAGATGATCAGCGGCGTGCGCGCCTCGTCGATGAGGATCGAATCGACCTCGTCGACGATCGCGAAATTGAACGGCCGCTGCACCATCGCGTCGCGCGAATATTTCATGTTGTCGCGCAGATAGTCGAAGCCGAGCTCGTTGTTGGTCGCGTAGGTGATGTCGGCCTGATAGGCGGCGCGGCGCGCCTCGTCGGAGATGTTGGGCACGACGACGCCGACGGTCAGCCCGAGGAAGTTGTGGACGAGCCCCATCCAGCCGGAGTCGCGGCGGGCGAGATAGTCGTTCACCGTGACGACGTGGACGCCCTTGCCCTCGATGGCGTTGAGATAGGCGGCGAGCGTCGACACCAGCGTCTTGCCCTCGCCGGTGCGCATCTCGGCGATCTCGCCGCGGTGGAGGACGATGCCGCCGATCAGCTGCACGTCATAGTGCCGCTGGCCCAGCGTGCGCCTCGCCGCCTCGCGCACCGTGGCGAACGCCTCGGGCAGCAGGTCGTCGAGCGTCTCGCCTGCGGCGAGGCGGGCGCGGAACTTGGCGGTCTGGCCGCGCAGCTCGTCGTCGGACATCGCCGAGATCGTCGGCTCGAGCGCGTTGATCTTGGCGACGGTCGGCTGCAGCGAACGGACGTAGCGATCGTTCGAGGAGCCGAAGATGCGTTTGGCGAAGCCGCCGACGAAATCGAGCATGCGAATACCTTGATTTCGGGCAGGCTCGATGGTGTCCCAGTGCCTGCCCTGGAACCGGGCGGAGATAGGGACGGGGCCGGTCCAAGTCAAACCCGCCCCATCGTCGTCGCGCGCTCGACTTCCCGCGCGCGAAGCGGATATGGAGCACCATGGCCGATCTCACCCGCTCCCCCCTCGCCCCCGAACGCTTCCCCGACCTGCCCGAGGTCGCCGGCGTGCGGCTCGCGGTCGCACGCGCCGGCTACAAGGCCTGGGACCGCACCGACCTGACGCTCGCCGAACTGGCGCCGGGCACCGCGGTCGCGGGAGTCCTCACCCGGTCGAAATGCCCCTCGCCCGAGGTCGACTGGTGCCGCCGCGCGCTCGCTGGCGGCCGCGCCCGCGCGCTCGTCGTCAACGCCGGCAATTCGAACGCCTTCACCGGCGGCCGCGGCCAGGCGGCGGTCCAGGCGGTGCTCGACGCCGCGCGCGAGACGCTCGGCTGCGCCGAGACCGAGGTGTTCGTCGCCTCGACGGGGGTGATCGGCGTGCCGCTGCCGGTCGACAAGGCGCGCGCCGGGCTCGGCAGCGCCTTCGCCAAGCTCAAGGCCGGGTCGACCGCGACCTGGGAAGATGCCGCGGCGACGATCATGACCACCGACACCTTTCCCAAGGCGAGCGCCCGCACCGCGATCGTCGACGGGCGCCCAGTGACGCTGGTCGGCATCATCAAGGGCTCGGGGATGATCGCTCCCGACATGGCGACGATGCTCGGCTTCGTCTTCACCGACGCCGCGGTCGCGCCCGGATTCCTGCAGGCGATGCTGTCGGCGGCGAACGCGGCGACCTTCTCGTGCATCACCGTCGACGGCGACACCAGCACCTCGGACACCGTGCTCGCCTTCGCGACCGGCGCCGCCGGCAACGCCCCGCTCGCCGGCTGGGAGAGCGCCGGCGCCGACGCCTTCCAGGCGGCGCTCACCGACCTGTGCCGCGACCTCGCGCAGCAGGTGGTGCGCGACGGCGAGGGCGCGCAGAAGTTCATCACCATCAAGGTCGAGGGCGCCGAGGACGACCGCGCCGCCCGCGTCATCGCGCTCGCCATCGCCAATTCGCCGCTGGTCAAGACCGCGATCGCCGGCGAGGACGCCAATTGGGGGCGCGTCGTCATGGCGGTCGGCAAGGCGGGCGAAGCCGCCGACCGCGACCGGCTCGCGATCCGCTTCGGTACGACGCTGGTGGCCAGGGACGGCCTCGCGGTCGAAGGCTATGACGAGGCACCCGTCGCCGCGCATCTGAAGGGCCGCGAGATCGACATCGGCGTCGACCTGGGGCTGGGCGCGGGCCGCGCGACGGTGTGGACCTGCGATCTCACGCACGGCTACATCAGCATCAACGCCGACTATCGCAGCTGACCCTCCGCCGGCCCGACCAGCCGGCCGGGCGGCACACCATATTTTCGGCGCACCGCGCGGCTGAAGCTCGGCAGATCACTGAAGCCGAGCGCCTCGGCGGCCGCCGTCGCGGTCCAGTCGCGCGCGCGGATGCGCTCGACGGCATCGGCGAGCCGGAGCTGACGGTGATAGGCGATCGGCGACTGGGCATAGGCGGCGCGGAAGTTGCGCGCGAGATAGAAGCGCGACACGCCGACCGCCCTGGCCAGCTCGGTAAGCGTTACGATGCGATCGCCGTGGGCGTGGAGATAGGCGCGCGCCTCCTCGACGCGGCGCAGATTGTCGATCTGCGTCGAGACCTTCACACGCCCGAGCCGCGACAGGCTGTCCTCCGCGCCGCCGATCAGTTCGGGCATATGGCCACGCGCCGCCGCGACGAGATCGCCCGCCAGCGCGGACCGCGCCCCCGGATCGACCGCCAGCTGGCGCGCCGTCGCCAGCAGATAGTCGCCGAACCGCGAACCGGCGGCGCTGAGCGTCATCAACGGTACCCGCTCCTCGCTCGCCTCCGGCAACGCATCGAACGGCAGGTAAATGCAGACTCCTACCGCCGGCGCGCGCCGTGAGACGATGGCGCGCAACTGCCAGCCGGCATCGGCGAGAAGAAACTGCCCCGCGCGCACGATGTGGATGCGTCCGTCGTTCTCGTAGCGTTCCTCGCCATCGAGCACGAGCTTCACCGAGGGCGACGGGCAGTAGACGAGGCTGTCGCCCTGGTCGAGCGTCGACACCACGACCCGGCCGCCGGCATGGCCGTGCGACCGCTCCGTCACATGCGCTGAAATGACCGCCAGCCGAACGTCCGACACGCCCGCTCCCCGATGTCCCCCCGCGCCGCGACGGTACCGCCACGCTGGGCGGGGATAATAGTCCGACTAGCTCTATCTTCAATCGGTCCGAATGTCACAACAGTCCCGTCGGCCGGGTCCGTCCCGGGGCGGGCGGCAGCCCGCCGCACCGCCCGGGCGACGGCGGGCCGGGAAGCTGTGGCCCGCCGGCCGTCGACGCCTCGCTGTTCCGGGTCTGCGACTGTCGCTTCATCAGACGAGCATAAGCCGCGCCGCCGCCGATGCCGCTTGGCCGAAATTGCCATTTACGCCGTGCAGCGGCGCTTTACGTCACCCTGCCCTGCCGCCCATAAGCACCGTCATGCTGATCATCTGGGGCCGTCTCAACTCGCACAACGTCAAGAAGGTGGCCTGGGCTGCCGAGGAGATGGACATTGCCTATGAACGCCGCGACATCGGCGGCGCGTTCGGCTTTACCGACGCCTATCTGGCGATGAACCCCAACCGGCTGATCCCGACGATCGAGGACGACGGGCTGGTGCTGTGGGAATCGAACGCCATCCTGCGCTATCTCGCCGCGCGCTACGGCGGGCCGGGCTTCTGGCCGGCCGATCCAGCCGCTCGCGCCGTCGGCGACAAGTGGATGGACTGGGTGTTCGGCTACGCCGACGCGCAGCGCGACGCTTTCGTCCATCTCGTGCGCCGCGCGCCTGCCGAGCGCGATATGGCCGCCGTCGCCGCCGCCGCGGCGGCGTCGGGCAGGATGATGCAGCGGGTGGAAGCGGCGCTCGCGGCGAGCGACTGGTTGTCGGGCGAGCGCTTCGGGCTCGGCGACATCCCGATGGGCGTCTACGCCCACACCTTCTTCACGCTCGACATCGACCGGCCGAGCCTGCCGCGCGTCGAGGCCTGGTATCGGCGGCTCACCACGCGGCCGCCCTATGCGGCCAACGTGATGATCCCGCTGACGTAGGGTTTAAAGCTCGCTTTCGAGCCAGCTCTTGATCGCGCTCTTGGGACGCGCACCGACCGCGGTCGCGGCAGCGGTACCGTTCTTGAACAGGATCATCGTCGGGATGCCGCGCACGCCGAATTTGGTCGGCGCGTCGGGATTCTCGTCGATGTTGAGCTTGAGGATCGTCACCTTGTCCTTCAGCTCGTCCGACAGCTCCTCGAGCGCCGGGCCGATCTGACGGCACGGGCCGCACCATTCCGCCCAGAAATCGACGAGTACCGGCTTGTCGGCGCTGATGACGTCGGCGTGGAACGAGGCGTCGGTGACCTTGTTGGCAGGCATGTGGGGAATCTCCGTATGCGTTTGGTCCGAGGTAAGCATGACCCCGGCGTCGGTCAATCAACGCGGGGGCGAAGCTTTGGTGTCCGGTGATCAAGGACCGCTATGCGTCCCGAGCGTCACGGCTGCCCGGAGGGCAGGTGCGCCTGGAGCAGCTCCTCGGGCAGCACGATCAGCCGCGCGACCTCGGTGAACAGCAGCGCCGCCTCGATCGTCCGGCCCGGGAAGATGCGCCGCAGCGCCGCCGCATAGGCCGCCATCTGCTTGACATGATAGGCCGACACGCCGGCGGCGTCGGCGGGCACGCTGAGCCCGGTCTTGAAGTCGATGATCTGGATGCGCTGCGGCTGGATCAGCAGCCGGTCGACCTTGCCGGCGATGACCGCCGTCCCGACCACCGCCGCAATCGGCGCCTCGGCAAGCGCGTCGGGGCCGAACAGCTCGGCGAAGTCGGGATGCCCGATGACGGCGAGCGCCTTGGCCGCCAGCGCGGCGCGCTCGGGCTCATCGAGATCGCGCGCCTGGCGGGCCAGCCAGCGCCGCGCCGCATCGCCGCGCTGCGCCGCGGGCACCGCGGGCAGCCGTTCGAACAGCTTGTGCAGCAGCGTCCCCTTGCGCGCCGCATCGGCCATCGCCTTCGACGGCGGCGGCGAGGCGACGTCGTCGGCGGCGAGCTGCGACGGCGACAGCGGGCGCGGCGGCGCCGGCTCGGGGGCGGGCAGCGCGCGCGCCCAGGCCGGCACCGCGGCGAGCGCCGGCGGCGGCGGCTTGGCCGGCTCGGCGGGCGGCGCCTGAACGCCGTTGGCGTAAACGATCACCTCGCCCCACAGCGGATCGGGCGCCAGCGTGGCGCCCAGCCCGGCGAGCGCGGTCGCGACCTGTGCGTGCCAGCTGTCGGGGTGCGGCACCGTCTCGCCCAGCCCGAGCGCGCCGCCGACGAACAGCATGTCCTCGGCGCGCGTCAGCGCGACGTAGAGCAGCCGCCAATGCTCCTCCTCGGCACGCCTTCGGTCCTCCTCGATCCGTTCGGCGATCGGGCCGATGCGCCCCGCCTTGCCGCCGTAGAAGATCGGCAGATCCTCGCCGCCGGGTCCCCAGGGCAGCACGACATGATCGCCGGCGCGGTCGTTGGGCGCGCGCGCAGCGTCGGCGAGGATGACGATCGGCGCCTGCAGCCCCTTGGCGCCATGCACCGTCATGATCCGGACCGCGTCGGCAGGCGCGTCGGGATCGCGCTTCAGCTCGATGTCGTCATTCTCGATCCAGGCGAGAAAGCCCTGCAGCGACGGCGCATGCGCGGTCTCGAACGCCAGCGCCTGCGCCAGCAGCGCCTCGACCTGGTCGCGCGCCTCCTCGCCGAGCCGCGCCAGCAGCCGCGCACGGCCGCCGAGCGGCCCCGACAGGATCGTTTCGAGGAATTCATGCGGCGGCTTGAGGTCGGCGAGCGCCAGCACCTCGCCCAGCCAGGCGAGCGCCAGCGCGGCATTGGCGCTGGTCTCGGCGCGCGCACGCAACCGCCGCCAAAGGCTGACCGGCCCACGACGGTGCGCGAGCGCGAACAGTTCGTCCTGGCTCCAGTCGAGGAAGGGCGAGACGAGCAGGGTCGCCAAGGTCAGGTCGTCGTCGGGCTGCAGCGCGAAGCGGATCAGCGCCAGGCAATCCTGAACCGCGATCGGCCCGGTCAGCCGGAGGCGGTCGACGCCCGCCACCGGCACGCGCTGCGCGTGGAGGTTGGCGACGAGCGCGCCGACGAACTCGCCGCGCGCGCGCACCAGCACCAGCACGTCCTCGGGCCGCACGCGCCGGCCGTTGGCGAGCCGCATATCGGGGTCGTCGAGCCAGCCGCGTACCTGCCGCGCGATGCGGTCGGCCAGCCGAAGCACCGGCCCGGGGAGCCAGCCGGCCTCCTCCTCGCCGGTATCGGCAAGCGCTTCCGCCTCGTCGTCGGCGGCGATGTCGGGAGTGACCGGCGGCCACAGCACGACGCGCCCCGCCGGATCGCCCTGGCGCCCGACGCGGTGCGGCTCGGGCGGCCGGTCGAGGCCGAGCGCCTCGTAGCCGAGATCGTCGATGACGCGGTCGACCACCTCGAGCACCGCGCGGCCCGAGCGGAAGCTCTCCGCGAGCGGCACGTCGTGGAACTCGAGCCCGGCGTCGGCGGCCATCGCGCTGAAATGGTCGCGATAGATGTTGAAGACGCGCGGGTCGGAGCCCTGGAAGCTGAAGATCGACTGCTTGTAGTCGCCGACCGCGAACATCGTGCGGTCGACGCCCTCGCCGCGCGTGCCGATGCCGGCGAAGAATTCCTCGGCGATGACGCGGGCGATCTGCCACTGCGCCTGGTTGGTGTCCTGCCCCTCGTCGACGAGGATATGGTCGATCGACTGGTCGAGCTTGAAGCGCACCCACTCGGCCATCCGGCTCTGGCCGAGCATCGCCGCGACGCGGGCGATCATGTCGTCGAAGTCGAGCAGGCCGGCGCGCGCCTTCTGCAGCCGAAACCCCGCCTCGAGCACATGGCCGACGCGCAGATGCGTCGCGGCGATCTCGACGACGGCGAATTTGGCGTCGATCTCGCCGATCGCGGTGATCGCCGCGCACAGCCGTTCGGCGAGATCGACGACCTCGACGAGCCTGGGCGACAGCTTGCGCGGATCGCCCGACTTGGTGAGGAACACCTCGCGCAGCTCGCCGAAGCGGGCGACGCGGTCGGCGGGCGACGCGGCGAGCCACGCGGCGATACAGTCGGCCTGCTTCAGACCGGTGGCGGTGTTCCAGGCGGCGCAGGCGCGGGCGAAGACCTGGAGACCGGCATGGTCGAAGCGACCTTCCGCCATCGCCTCGGCCATCACGGCATCGCGGTCGCCGTCGGTCGGCAGCCCGAGTTCGCGGCGCAGCAGCGCCCGATGTCCTGCCGGATTGCCGAGCGCGCGCAGCCCCTCGCGCTGGCGCAGCATCGCCATCACCACCGTGGCGAACTTGCGCTCGCCGAGCCGGACCGCCAGCCCCGCGACATCCTCGGCGAAGCCATCGTCGGCGAGCGCGTCGGTCAGCACCCGGCCGCGCAGCTCGACGCCGGTGCGGTCGTCGAGGACGGTGAAGCCGGGCGCGATCCCCGCTTCGATCGGGAAGCCGGCGAGCAGCGACTGGGCGAAGGCGTGGAAGGTGAGCACGCGCAGCCCGCCGCGCGCGTCGACCACCAGCGCGAACAGCCGCCGCGCCCGCTCGCGGCGGGCGGGTGTCGGCATCTCTCCGAGCGCCTCGAGGTCGGCGTCGAGCTCGGCGTCGGCAGCGCGAACCCAGCGCGTCAGCCGCGCGAAGATGCGCTCCTGCATCTCGGCGGCGGCGGCCTTGGTGAAGGTCAGGCAGAGCAGGCGCTCGGGCGCGGCGCCGGCGAGCAGCAGCCGGAGCACGCGCGCGGTCAGCACCTGCGTCTTGCCGGTGCCCGCCGAGGCCGACACCCAGGCATTGTCACGCGGGTTGGCGGCACGCATCTGCGCGGGACGCAGCGGGAGGAGACGGCTGGCGGTCATGGGGCCCCGTCCCGCGGGAAGATGCCATCCTCCCCTGCAAGGGGAGGGGGACCGCCGCAGGCGGTGGAGGGGTGCCAGCGCCGGGACCCCTCCACCCTGCTGCGCAGGGTCCCCCTCCCCGTTCCGGGGAGGATGTGGGCGCGCCGGCTCATTCGCTTCGCCCCATCCATTCGGCGACGCGCGCCAGATGATCGTGGTCCTTGTAGCGTGTCGAATAATCGGGGTGCAGCTTGGCGGTGAACGGCGCGTCGCCGAGCAGCAGTTCGGCGCACAGCCGGTCGAGGTGCACCATCGATTCGGCGATGAAGCGCGGCGGATCGCTCCAGTCCTTGCGATTGAACACCAGCGGGTCGCTGACCTTGCCGGGGACGCTGCCGCCCGACAGCCGCCAGTAGCGCAGCGCCGCGACCTCTCCCGCCGCGAGCCCCGGCACATGCCCCTCCTGCGCCAGCCAGCCGAGCAGCCCGAGCTGCAGCGCATAGCCGCCTTCGAGCTGCGCGTGGCTCGGTGGCATGCCGGTCTTGTAGTCGACGATCGCCAGGCTGCCCTCGGCGGCGACGTCGATGCGGTCGGCCTTGCCGGTCAGCTTGATGCCGTTCCTGAGCAGCGCCTCGCCGCGCGCCTCGGCGAGCGCCGGGCGCCAGCCTTCGGCGGTCCATTCGGCCATGGCGACCGCGGCCCATTCGACGGCGCGCAGCGCGCGCGGCGCCCACAGCGCCTTCATCAGCGGGTGGTGGTCCCATGCGGCGAGCATGTGGCGGGCGAGCGCGACCAGATGCGCCGGGTCGTCGGGCCGCTCCTTGATCCAGCGTTCGAGCACGCCGTGCAGGAAGGTGCCCTTCTCGGCGGCGGTCGGGTCCTCGTCGAGCGCCTGCAGCCGGCGCAGCCCGAGCATCGTCTCGGCGTAGAAGCTGTAGGGGTCGGCCTTCAGTTTCTCCGCCTGCGTCACCGACAGCGCGCGCGGCCGCAGATCGGCGGGCGGGCGCGGCTCGGGCCGGCGGGCGTAGCGCGGCGGGCCGTCCGGCGCGTCGAGCGCGCGGGCGATGCCGAGCAGCGCCTGCTCGCGCAACACCCGCTCGCCGCCGAGCGCCTCGAGCCGCAGCCAGAAGCGCGAGGCGACCGTCGGCGCGGTGGCGTCGCGGCGGGCGCGCGTCGCGATGACCTGCCTCGCGCCCATCGCCTGGACGAAGTCGTGCGCGGCAAGACCGATGCGGCGTTCGAGCCCGGGCAGGCCGAGCTGCGCGCGTGCCGCGGGCGCGAGCCAGGGGTCGGGCTGCGACAGGCTCGGCCACACGCCCTCGTTGAGACCGCCGAGGATCATCAGGTCGGCACGCTGCAGCCGCGCCTCGAGCAGGCCGTAGACCGACAGCCGCGGATGGCGGCCGAACGGCGGGCGCACCGCCGTCTCCTGGAAAAAGGCGGACAGCAGGCCGGGCGCGTCGGGCGGATCGAAGGGATCGAGCCGGTGGCCGTGCAGTTCGAGCTGCTGGACCAGTTCGCCCAGCGCGCGGCCGGCGGGGCCACGCCACAGCTCGTCACCGGTCAGCTGGGCGGCAGCCGCCCGGAGCGCGTCGATCAGATCGGGCAGCGAGACGGTCTTGCGCGAGAACAGCAGCTCGAGCGGCTCGAGGATAGCGGCCACCGCCTCCCACCAGCCGCCGAGCGACCGCAGCGCCTGCCGCGCCTCGTCGTGGCGCGCCTCGTCGTGCCGTTCGAGGATGCGGGCGCCGACCGGGTCGAGCCCCGGCGGCGGGCGGACGCCGCGCAAGGCCACGTCGAGCTGCCGCGCGCGGTCGAGCCAGTCGAGCCGCCCCTCTGTCCGCACCAGCGGATGCTTGAGCAGCGCCAGCAGCGGCGTCGGCGCGAACTGCTGAACCGCCGCCTCGACGAGCGCGAGCATGAAGGTGCCCGGCGGCGTCTGGCGCAGCGGTACGCCCGCCGAATCGTCGAGCGTAACGCCCCATCGCGCCAGATGCGCCGCGACGCGGCGCGCCAGACCGCGATCGGGGGTCACCAGCGCCGCGGTGCGGCCCGGCGTGCCGAGCGCCTCGCGCATCGCCAGCGCGATCACCTGCGCTTCCTCGCCCGGCGTCGCCGCCTCGATGAGGCGCACGTCGGCGAGCGCATCGTCGTCGAGATCGAGGTCGCGCCACGCATCGGTGAAGCGTGCCGGCGCCATCGCGCGTGCCAGCACCGCGGTGCGCGCTGGCGGCCCGTCATAGGGCGTCGTGTAGGGCCAGACCGCGATCTCGCCGCGGCCGACCTTCATCCGTTCGAGCAGGCAGCGGAAGGCGAACTGCGGGTGCCCCTCGCTGTCGTGCGCCGGCGAGCGCTCTGGATCGGCGAGGTGGCAGCGAATCTCCTGCCACTCTTCGTCGTCCATCTCGACGTCGAGGCCCGGAAGCACCACCAGCCCGCCGGGCAGGCGGGCGATGCGGTGGAGCAGTCGCCCGACGACGGGCGAGGTGGCGACCATGCCCGCGGCGACGATCAGGTCCGACGGCGGGTCGGCGGCCAGCCGGTCGATCCAGCCGCGCATCAGCTCGTTCCGGCGGATCGCACCGTCGACCTCGCCTTCCTCGGCAAGGATCGCCGGCCAGGCGTCGACGACGATCGCCAGATAGGCGAGCGTGCGCTCCCAATGGCTGGCAAGGTCGCCGGCGTCGACATCGCGCAGCCGCGACGGCGCGACATCGTCGAACAGCAGCTGGCGCAGCGTGACGCGCAGGTCATCGGCGAGGCGCAGCGCCTCGACCGCGGTCGCGCGCTCGCCGCCGCTTTCGAGATAGGGTTTGACGAGCTTGGTCAGGATCAGCCGCTGCTTGCAGTCGTCGACCGCCGGCGGCAGCTCGGCGCCCGCCCCCAGATCGTCGGCGAATACGCCCAGCGCCTCGTCCTCGTCGACATCGCCGATCGGCGTCATCCGCGGCAGCAGCAGTCCGCCCTCGTCGGACAGCCGCACGAAGGCGTCGGTCAGCGCGCGGACGGCGCGGCGGTTGGGCAGCAGCACCGTTGCGCGCGCCAGCCGCATCGGATCGCCGCGCGTGCGGTCGAGCAAGCCCGTCGCCAGCGCGTCGACGAAGGCGACGTGCGGCGGGATGGTGAAGACGGAGGGGCGGTCGGCGGACACTGGCACCACTATCCCGCAAAGATCATCGCGGCGAAACCGCGATCATTCCTGCTGCAGCAGCGCCTCGGTGCGCTTGACCGCCTGCGGCGTGCCGACGTCGAACCACAGGCCGGGGTGGACGACGCCGTACAGCCGCCCCGCGGCGATGGCGCGATCCCAAAAGATGTTGGTCGAAAAGGCGCCGGCGGGCGGATCGACGATCAGCCGCTTCGAGACCAGCTGGACGCCGGTGTAGACGAAGGGGGCGACGCGGCCGTGCGCGCGGCGGCGGAGCCGGCCGACGGTATCCATGTGGAAGTCGCCCTGCCCGGCATGGCAGGTCGCGCGGGCGCAGGGGACGAGCAGCAGCAGCGCGTCCATCGCCGAATCGTCCCAGCGGTCGGCGATCAGCTTGAGCGTGTCGACCGCGCCGTCGACCCAGAGATTGTCCGAATTGACGATGAAGAAGGTGTCGCGATCGATCAGCGGCAGCGCCTTCGCCACGCCGCCGCCGGTTTCCAGCAGCGCGTCGCGTTCGTCGGAGATCAGGATCTCGAGGCCCTGGCCGCGCGCGCCGAGATGCGCCTCGATCGCGTCGGCGAGATAATGGACGTTGACGACGGCGCGCGCGACGCCTGCCTCGCGCAGATGGTCGAGCGTGCGGTCGAGCAAGGTGCGACCGGCGACCGACACCAGCGGCTTGGGCCGTGTCGCGGTGAGCGGCCGCATGCGCTTGCCCAGCCCCGCCGCCATCACCATCGCGGTGTCGGGCATGGCGACGTCGGGATGCGGACGCAGCGCCAGCGGCGCGCGGAAGCGCGTCATGCCGCATCCCTCCAGGCGTCGGCGCGCTGGTCGACGCCGAGATGGGTCTCGAACCAGCCGCGGACCGGCTCGAGCGCCGGATGCCTCAGATTGCGTTCGAGATAGGTCCAGACGCGCGGCTGGAACTGCCGGTATCCGGGCTTGCCGTCGCGCTTCCACAGTCGCGAGAACACCCCGAGGATCTTGACGTTGCGCTGCGCGCCGAGCACCTCGTAGCCGGCGCGGAACGCCGCGCGATCGGCGATGCCGCGCGCCGCCATGTAGCGGTCGAGCATCGCCGTCTCGAGCCGCGGATCGACGTCGCGGCGCGCGTCCTGCAGGAACGAGACGAGATCATAGGCGGGATGACCGGCCAGGCCGTCCTGGAAGTCGAGCAGCCCGAGCCGCTGGAGTCCGCTACGGTCGTCGAGCACCATCAGATTGTCGGCGTGATAGTCGCGCAGCACCAGTACCGGATGCGCTGCGGTTTCGGCGACGACGTCACCCCATACCGCATCCCACGCCGCCTCATAGGCCGCCACGTCGCCCGCGGCACCGACGATCGGCAGATACCATTCGCCGAAGATATTGACCTCGCGCAGCAACTCGCCGCGATGATAGGGCGCGACCGGCGGCGGCGCGTGATCGTGCAGGGCGGCGAGGATATCGATCGCGATCTCGTAGATCTCGCGCTCGGGGGTGGGATCGGCGGCGAGCAGCGGCGCGACGCGCTTGTCGCCGAAATCCTCGAGAAGGATCAGTCCCTGCGACAGATCGACCGCCAGCGCGCGCGGCGCGGCGAAGCCGAGCGACACGAGGTGCGCGGCGATGTCGAGGAACGGACGGCTGTCCTCCTTGTCGGGCGGCGCATCCATCAACACCGCTTGTCCACGGTCGCCGACGACGCGGAAATAGCGGCGGAACGAGGCGTCCCCGGCAAGCGGAACGATCGCGGCGCCGCCCCAGCCGTTCGCGGCCAGGAAATCGGGCGCCGACGCGGGAGGTACCATCACGACGGCCATCGCGCCTCCCAACCCGGCGGCACCTCGGCTGTCAAGCGTCGTTGCGTTTCGCCGGCGCCATCGAGCCGCAGCCGGAGCGCGTCGCGCGGGAGAAAGTCGCCCAGCCGCTCGGGCCATTCGATCAGCACGAGCGCGGTGTCGAACGCCTCGTCGAGCCCCAGTTCGATCGCGTCCTCGGGATCGTCGAGGCGGTAGAGGTCGCAATGCCAGACCGGCACGCGGACCTCGGGTGGGTCATAGGTCTGTACCAGCGTGAAGGTCGGGCTCGGCGCCTCGCCGGCGAGCCCGAGCCCGCGCAGCAGCCCACGCGCCAGCGTCGTCTTTCCGGCGCCGAGATCGCCGTAGAGCGCGATGACATCGCCCGCGCGCGCTACCGCGGCGAGACGGACGCCAAAGGCTTCGAGCGCTTCCGCCGACTCGAAGTGCCTCGTCATTCCACCCCCGTCGCATGCGCGATCGACTGCTTGCGCGGCAGCCGTACGGTCATCGTGGTGCCGCCGCCGATGCGCGACGTGAGCTCGACCATGCCGCCGTGCAGTTCGACGAACTGGCGGACCAGCGCGAGGCCGAGCCCGACGCCCTGCGGGCCGGCGTTCGAGCCCTTGCGGAAGCGGTCGAACACCAGCTCCTGCTCGGCATCGGGGATGCCGACGCCGTTGTCGACGACGCGGATGGTGACGCCACGGGCGTTGCCGGTGGCGGTCAGCTCGACATGGCCCCCCGCCGGGGTGAAGCGGATGGCGTTGCCGACGAGGTTGAACAGCGCCTGCTTCAGCCGCCGCTCGTCGCCCTCGACCGCGCCGGCCGAGTCGTCGACTGCGACGTCGAGCGTCAGGCCGCGCGTCTGCGCCGCATCGGCCGCCATCGCCGCCACCGATCGCGCGAGCGGCTCGATGCCGACATTTCCCATATCGAGCGCCAGCTGGCCGGCCTCGGTGATCGCGAGGTCGAGGATGTCGTCGATGAGCAGCTGCAGCCGGTCGGACGAGGTGACGATCGATCCGACATATTCGGCCTGGCGCGGATTGAGCTCGCCGGCATAGCCCGCGGCGAGCATCTCGCCGAAGCCGCTGATCGCGGTAAGGGGGGTGCGCAGTTCATAGGAGATGTTGGCGACGAACGCCGACTTGAGGCGGTCGGCGGCTTCGAGCGCCTCGTTGCGGTCGCGCAGCGCGGTTTCGATGCGCTGGCTGTCGGTGACGTCGAGATAGGTGAAGAGCGCATTGCCGTCGGGCAGCGGCACGGCGGCGAAATCCAGCGCGCGGCCATCGCGCAGGTCGACGCGGTCGAAGTGCGCTTCGCGCCGGTCCGAGGCGGTGGTCAGGTGAATGAGTTCGCGGACGCGGGCGTTGCGCCCCGGGTCGCCGACCAGGTGCTCGGTCTCCGACAGCAGCTCGTCGATGTGCGGCTTGCCGACGAGCAGCGCGCCGTCGAGCGCCCACAGCTCGGCGAAACGCTTGTTGGCGAGCTGCAACCGCCCGTCGGCGCCGAACACCGCCACCGCCTCGTGCAGATTGTCGAGCGTCGCCTGCTGGACGCGCACCAGCGTGTCGCGCGACGAGGCGAGCTTCAGCTGCTCGGTGCGGTCCTCGAACACCATCAGCAGCCCGCCATCGGGATGCGGCTGCGCGATCACGCGGATGACGCTCGAATCGGGAAGCGCCCAGGTTTCCTCGACCGCCTCGACCGCATCGGTGAACCAGGCGCGCCGGGCGCGCCGCCACGACGGGAAATCGCTCTGTTCCGGAAGCCGGCGCGTCTCGCGCATCCGTTCGAGCACGCGCACGAACTCGGGCCGTTCCTCGAGCCAGGCATGCTCGAGCCTGAACAGGTCGCCGAACGCCTTGTTGTGGAAGACGAGGCTCTGGTCGGCGGCGAAGCGCGCGACACCCGCCGACAAGCGGTCGAACGTCTCGCGCTGCGCCAGTTCGAGCCGGTCGCGCTCGTGCCGCGCCGCGGCGCGATCGGTGACATCGATCGCATAGCCGCCGACGCCATCTTCACCGAGCGGCACGTCGACGATCTGCAGCAGCCGGCGCTGCTCGGCAATGGTCACCGGCTGTTCGCGCCGCTGCGGTTGGCCGAGCTCGAGCGCACGGCGTGCCACCGGGTCGGGCGACAGCGACAGCGGATTCTGGACCAGTTCGGCGCCCTCGGCGACCGCCGCCTCGGCGCTCGCCGCCTGGACCGCCTCGACATAGGCGGCGTTGACGTGGCGCAGCTTCAGGTCGGCGCCGCGGCGCCAGATCGGATAGGGCGCCGCCTCGAGCAGCGCCGCCGCCGCCTGGAGCTCGGCGGCGAGTTCCTGCGTCTCGCGACGCAAGGTTTCGACCTCGGCCTGCGTGTCGGTGGCGTCGCGAAACCAGACGACGACGCCATGTTCGCCGGCCACCGCTTCGGGGGCGGTGCGCCCGCGCGCAATCAGCACGCGCGCCGAACCCTGCGCCCGGACCAGTCGGGTGAAGTCGCTGCCCGCCATGGCGAGCGCCGCGATATCGGCGCGCAGAAGCTCGAAATCCTCGGCGACGATGCCGCTGGTCGGGGTGGGCGCCAGATCGTCGAGCGCCCCCACCTTGTGGTTGATGTCGAGCCAGCCGCGCAGCGCGTCCGAGCAGAATCCGCTGCCGTCGGCGCCGACGACGAGATAGGCGCCGGGCGCCGTGCTGAGCAGCCCGCGCAGCCGCATGCCCCAGGTCTGCGCGATCCGCGCCTGGACGCCCGAGCGCGCGCCGCGGATGATCGCCCAGACCGCGAAGGCCAGCCAGGCAGCGGCGATGATCGCCGTCGTCGACACGCCGATCTCGCGGTCGGTCAGGTCGAAGTCGAGCGCAACCAGCCGCGCTGGCCAAACGCAGCCGGCGATCATCACGATGAGAAAGCGCCCTACGCCCACAAGCGCAAGCATAGCGCCCCCGCGAGTCGCCCCGCAAGCGAACGTCGGATCTGAATCGGCAGCCGGCTTGGCGGCGACTGCATAGCTGCATATATAGGTGCGAACATCTATATAGGTGCGCGATGACATATGACGAGTTCAAGAGATCGGCCAAGGGAGTGACATTGGCGCCCTTGTTCGCCGACCCTGCAGTGGTGGCGGCAATGGAGGCGCTGTCGCGACGAGGGGCGCCGGCCGTCGAGGCGCTGGATGAGGCCGTGGCTGATCAGGTCGGCCATCTGGACGACGTCGAACGCCAGCAGGTCGGCCGATGGGTTCGCGACATCCTCGCCCAGCGCGGCTGGCGTCCCGTCGCCAAGAAGCGGCTGTCCGCGGGCCGAAGCTTTGTCTCCGGGGCGGTCTACGCACCCGTCGTTCGCGCGCGAACTGCGGCCGCGGAGACGGTGGGCGGCTCGACCGCAAACGGATTGGCGCGGGCGCAGGCGCTGCTGCGTGAGGCCGCGCCGCAGATCGGGACCGTCGACGCCTTCCTGGCAGATCGTCGGGCCCTGTGGGGCGACGAATGACGGTGGTGCTCGACGCCTCGGCGATGCTGGCGGCATTGCTCGATGAACCCGGCAGCGACATCGTTGCGTCGGTCATCGGCGACGCAACGATCAGCGCCGTCAATGTAAGCGAAGTGGCGGCCAGGCTGGCCCGTGGTGCCGACGATGCGCTGGTCAAGGCCAGCCTCGACGCGGCGCTGCCGCTCGTCATCGCGGCCGACCGCGAACTCGCCATCGCGGCCGGACTGCTCGAACCGGCTACGCGCAGCGCCGGCCTGTCGCTGGGTGATCGCTTCTGCCTCACGCTCGCCAGGCGGCTCGGCTGTCCCGCCCTGACCGCCGACCGCGCCTGGCTTAGAATCGCCGGCGCGGTCGGGGTCGAGGTTCAGCTCATCCGCTGACCGGACGGGTATGGTGGGTCGGCGCGGGCCGGCTGGATCGCCTTAGTAGCGATAGTGATCGGGCTTGAACGGACCCTGCTGCGCAACGCCGATGTAGCTGGCCTGCTTGTCGCTGAGCGTCGTCAGGTGGACGCCGAGCTTGGCGAGGTGCAGCTGGGCGACCTTCTCGTCGAGGTGCTTGGGCAGGACATAGACCTTGTTCTCGTAGGCCGAGGTGTTGGTCCACAGCTCGATCTGCGCGAGCACCTGGTTGGTGAAGCTCGCCGACATCACGAAGCTCGGGTGACCGGTCGCGCAGGCAAGGTTCACGAGGCGGCCCTTGGCGAGCACGATGAGGCGCTTGCCGTCGGGGAAGATCACCTCGTCGACCTGCGGCTTCACTTCTTCCCACTTGTAGTTGGAAAGCGCGGCGATCTGGATCTCGCTGTCGAAGTGGCCGATGTTGCAGACGATCGCCCGGTCCTTCATCGCGCGCATGTGGTCGAGCGTGATGACGTCCATGTTGCCGGTGGCGGTGACGAAGATGTCGGCATAGGGCGCCGCCTCGTCCATCGTCACGACCTGATAGCCTTCCATCGCCGCCTGCAGCGCGCAGATCGGATCGATCTCGGTGACGAGGACGCGCGCACCCTGGCTGCGCATCGAAGCGGCCGAACCCTTGCCGACGTCGCCGAAGCCGGCGACGACGGCGACCTTGCCCGACATCATGACGTCGGTGGCGCGCTTCAGGCCGTCGACCAGCGACTCCTTGCAGCCGTAGAGATTGTCGAACTTCGACTTGGTGACGCTGTCGTTGACGTTGATCGCCGGGAACGGCAGCTCGCCGCGCTTGGCGATCTCATAGAGACGGTGGACGCCGGTGGTGGTCTCTTCCGAGACGCCCTTGATCGCCTTCATCGTCTTGGTGAGGAAGCCCGGCGTCGCGGCGACGCGCTTGCGCAGCACCTTGAAGAACTCGACCTCTTCCTCGTTCTCGGGCTCCTTGAGCGCCTTGCCCGCCTCGAGCTGCGCGCCGAGCAGGACGTACATCGTCGCATCGCCGCCGTCGTCGAGGATCATGTTGCAGGTCTCGCCGTTCGGCCACTGGAAGATGGCGTCGGCATATTCCCAATATTCGGCCAGGCTCTCGCCCTTGTAGGCGAACACCGGGATGCCGGCGGCGGCGATCGCCGCGGCGGCCTGGTCCTGCGTCGAGAAGATGTTGCACGACGCCCAGCGCACTTCGGCGCCGAGCGCGACGAGCGTCTCGATCAGGACCGCGGTCTGGATGGTCATGTGCAGCGAGCCGGCGATGCGCGCGCCCTTCAGCGGCTGCGACGCGCCGAACTCCTCGCGGAGCGCCATCAGGCCGGGCATCTCGGTCTCGGCGATCGAGATTTCCTTGCGGCCCCATTCGGCGAGCCCGAGGTCCTTCACATAATAGTCGTTGAACACGGGCTGCGTGGCCACATCAGGCTCCTGTCGTAGGGAATTTGGATGGCGCGGAAATAGCCGCGCGAGGTCCGACAGGCAAGCATAAAGATATCTTTATATGCGCAACTCTATTGCGTGGGAGGAGGCTGGTGGGCGTCCGGTTCGCGCCGTCATCACCGCCATTCGCGCACATGCGCCCTGATCGTGATAGCCGCCGCCCGTCATTTGAAACCTCAGCGTCAACAGGCGCGAAGCAAGGCCCCCGATCTGCCGACCTTGCTCCCTTCAACATAAGCCGCCCGTCCATTCACCATCACCAGATCGAACCCGTCCGCCTTGGCGAACGGATCGACGTAGGTTGCGCGTGCCCGCACCCTGGCCGGGTCGAACAGGAGCAGGTCGGCCTTTGCGCCCGGGCGGATAGTGCCGCGATCGCGCAGGCGGAGAATCTGGGCCGGGTAGGAGGTCGCCTTGCGGACCATTTCCTGGAGCGCGAGCTTGCGGTCGCGGACGACATATTCTTCGATCAGCTTGGCATAGGTTCCGGCGCCGCGCGGGTGGCGCTGGCCGGGGCCGCCGTCGGTGGAGAAGGCGACGTGGGGATCGACCAGCAGCGCGTCCTGCAGCGCCTTATCCATGGTGAAATGAGCGCCCGCGCCCCCTTCGGGCCCGAGGTCGATGAGGACGTCGACAAAGTGGCGGCCCGCTTCCTGGGCAACCTGGGCGAGCGTCTTGCCGGCGTGGGATCCCGTTCCGAGCAACAGCGCGCCCGGGCCGCCGCGGCGAGTCATGCGGCGCTCGAGATAGTCGTAAAGCTCCGGCCGGCGCTCCCTGACCATCGCGGCATAATCGGTCGGCGGCAGTGCCCATTCCGGGAACAGGATGGCGATGCCGGTGAAGCCGGCCTCATAGGGATATTCGTCGGCGGTGAGGTCGATGCGCTGGCGGCGCTTGGCGGCGAGGAATTCGAGCAGGGCGCGGGCGCGCGCCTCGCCGCGGCCGAACACGACCTTGAGGTGCGAGATATGGGCGCGGGCTTGGCCGGCCGAGGCGATGAGCTCCTCTATCGACGCTTCGACCGCGTCGTCATTCTCCGAGCGCATGTGGCTCATGACGACGCCGCCATATCGGGCGACGACCTCGCCGAGCACGCGGTGCTCCGCGGCTCCCGAATAGATGCCCGGCACATATTCGAGGCCGTAGGAGAGGCCGAATATCCCCGCCCGGAATTCGGCCTCCAGGTGCGCCGCCAGCCGCTGCAGTTGCGCCGGATCGGGCCGGCGGACCGAATCCGGGATCTCCGCCGCGCGTCGGATCGTGCCGTGGCCGACCAGCAAGGCGACATTGGTGTCGAGCGGTGCGCGCTCGACGGCCCGGCGCCAGCTGGCGGTGTCAAGATCCTCGCTCAGGCCCGGTCCGCCGCCGTCCACGCCCAGGGTGATCGACGTCACGCCCATGGCGAGGAAGCCGTCATAGGGGCTCCGGAGCGGATCGCCGTGGCTGTGGAGATCGATGAAGCCGGGCGTGAGGGCCCGGCCGCCGCCTTCGACGACGCGGATTGCGGAAGGCACGCGCTCGCGCGACGGCGCCATCACGCGCGCGATCCGATCGCCGGTGACCAGCACGTCGGCGGGTCGGGGCGGGGCACCGGTGCCGTCGACAAGCGAGACCTCGCGGAACAGCGTGGATCTCTTAGCCTGGGCGCTGGCGGGCGTCGCCAGGCTCGCCAGCCCGCCGCTGGCGAACGCGCCGGCGATCAGTTGTCGCCGCGTGAGCTTGTCGTACAAGAGGCACCCCTCAGACCCGTCCCGAGCAGAGTCTGTCTTAGCCCAAGAATATCAGCGGCCGTCTATTCAATGCGGATTGTGCGCCATGCGCCGTCGATCGCGGTGCCCTGAAATTTCACATAGACGGATGCCTATCAGTGCACTGTTGGCAGCCAGGAGGATGCGATCGACCGAAAAGTAGAGGACGATCGGCGGCTTGCTGCCCGCTGCGCCCGGAAACGGTCCGTCCGCTTCCGGCCCGGTGTCGCACCTTCGCCATCGCGCTATTCACCGGGGCGGCAGCTACATGCTCGACCCACCCCCGCCGCCCTGCGCGCCGCTAGAACGCCAACCCCACCATCGGCGCTGCCGCAGCCGGAACCGCGGCCATTGCCAGCGCCAGCGCGAATGCGCTGGCGGCGACGATCCAGTTGATGCTGCGAGTCATGCCACTCTCCCGCGCAACGGCGCTGACCGGGAGCATCGCGCGGCGGCGTGAAGAAAGGCTTAGCGGTTACGGTTAATCAGGCGCGCCCCGACACCGCGGACAGCTGCCCGACGTCGACCCCGAGCGCGGCGAAGGCCTGCGGCCAGCGTTCCTCGATCGGCGTGTCGAAGACAAGTTCGGGCGGGGCCGGCGCGTTGAGCCAGCCGTGGCGGGTGAGCTCCTCGTCGAGCTGCCCCTCGCCCCAGCCGGTATAGCCGAGCGCCAGCAGCCATTTCGACGGCCCCTTGCCGGCCGCGATGTCCTTGAGGATGTCGAGCGTCGCGGTCAGCCCCCAGATGTTCGACACCTGCAAGGTGGCCTGGCCGCCATAGTCGAGCGAATGCAGCACGAAGCCGCGCGCCGGCTCGACGGGGCCGCCGGCATAGACCGGCAGATCCTCGGCGAGGTCGAGCGGATCGACCTCGAGCTGCTCCATCACCTGGCGCACCGTCAGCCCGTCGTAAATGTGGTTGACGACCAGGCCGAGCGCGCCGCCCTCGTCGTGGACGCACATCGCGATCGCCGCGTGGTCGAAGCGCGGATCGCCCATGCCGGGCATTGCCAGCAGCAGCTGGCCGACGAGGTAACGCGGGTGACTCATGCCGCGAATATGGAAGCTCGGGCGCTGGACGGCTAGGGCCCCGCGGCCTAATGCGGTCAAAAGCCACCCCCACCCTGAGGAGAGCCCCATGACGATCAAAGTCGGCGACAGCATTCCGTCCGCCACGCTCATCAAGATGACCGAGGAGGGCCCGCGCCCGGTCACCACCGAGGAGCTGTTCGGCGGCCGCACCGTGGCGCTGTTCTCGGTGCCAGGCGCGTTCACGCCGACCTGCTCGGCCAAGCATCTGCCGGGCTTCGTCGAGAATGCCGACGAGATCCGCGCGCGCGGCATCGACGAGATCGTCTGCATCTCGGTCAACGACGCCTTCGTGATGGGCGCCTGGGGCAAGTCGGCGAACGTCGGGGACAAGATCACCATGCTCGCCGACGGCAACGCCGATTTCGTCAAGGCGCTCGGCCTGACGATGGACGGGTCGAAGTTCGGCATGGGCACGCGCGGCCAACGCTTTTCGATGCTGGTGCGCGACGGTCGCGTCGAGCAGCTCAACATCGAGGAGCCCGGCGCGTTCAAGGTGTCGAGCGCCGAGCATATGATCGAGCAGCTCGGCTAAGCGCCGGTCAGCGTTACGCTTATTGAGAAAGGGCGAGCCGCGAGGCTCGCCCTTTTTCGTTGCGGGTAACGCTTGCCTCTAACCGCAGCTCCCATCCTCCGCGCTCACCCTGAGCTTGTCGAAGGGCGAGCCTGCCGGGGCGTCCCGGCGCGCCAATCCTGCTTCGACAAGCTCAGCATGAGCGCTGGATGCGGACAAGAAGGGGAGCTGAGTCAGATCAGCCCTGCCACCCGCACTGCTGCCCCTTGTTCTGCTCCTTGAGCCAGCCCATCAGCGGCTGGAAATAGGCGATCATCGACTTGCCGCTCATCTCGCGGCTGCCGGTGAACGCCTCGAGCGCGTCGGGCCAGGGCTTCGAGGCGCCCATTTCGAGCATGGCGTTGAGCTTCTGGCCGACTTCCTTGTTGCCGTAGAAGCTGCAGCGGTGGAGCGGCCCGGTCCAGCCGGCCTGCTTGCACGCCGCCTCGTAGAACTGGAACTGCAGCAGCCGCGCCAGGAAGTAGCGCGTGTAGGGCGTGTTGCCCGGCACATGATATTTGGCGCCGGGATCGAAGTCGGCCTCGGTGCGCGCGACCGGCGGCACGATGCCCTGATATTGCAGCCGCAGGTCGTTCCACGCCTGGTTATACTCGGCGGGCGAGGTCTCGCCGCTGAACACGCCCCAGCGCCAGCGATCGACGAGCAGGCCGAACGGCAGGAACGCCACCTTGTCCATCGCCTGCTTGAGCAGCAGCCCGGTGTCCTTCGAGGCGTCGGGCACCTGGTTCTTGTTGAGCAGCCCGATCTGGACGAGATATTCGGGCGTCACCGACAGCGCGATCATGTCGCCGATCGCCTCGTGGAAACCGTCATTGGCGCTGTTGAGGTACAGGAACGGCTGCTGGTTGTAGGCGCGCTGGTAATAATTGTGCCCGAGCTCGTGGTGGACGGTCACGAAGTCGTTGCCGTTGACCTTGGTGCACATCTTGATGCGCAGATCATCCTTGTTGTCGACGTCCCACGCCGAGGCGTGACAGACGACTTCGCGGTCGGCAGGCTTGGTGATCATCGAGCGGCGCCAGAAGGTCTCGGGCAGCGGCGCGAAGCCCAATGACGAGAAAAAGCCCTCGCCGGTCTCGACGATCTTGAGCGGCGTGTACTTCTTCTTCTCGAGCAGCTCGGTCAGGTCGTAGCCGACGTCACCGGCCCCCTTGGGCGCCACGACGTCGTAGATGCTGCCCCATTCCTGCGCCCACATGTTGCCGAGCAGGTCGGCACGGATCGGGCCGGTCTTCGGCTGCACGGCATCGCCATATTTGGCGTTGAGCTTGGCACGCGTGAAGCAATGGAGCTCGTCATAGAGCGGCTTGACCTCGCCCCACAGCTTGTCGGTCAGCGCCGCGAACTCGTCGGGCGACATGTCGTAGTTCGACCGCCACATCGCGCCGAGGTCGCTGAAGCCGAGCTCGGTAGCCCCCTGGTTGGCGATTTCGACCATGCGGACATAGTCCTGGCGCATCGGCTTGCCGACGGCGTGCCAACTGACCCACATTTCCTTGAGGTCTTCGGGATCGCGCACCGTCCCCATCAGCGCCTCGAGGTCGTTGCCCGACATCTCCTTGCCGTTGAGCGTGCCGCGGCCCTTGCCGTAGGTCGACTGCAGCCGGGTCGCGATCGTCGACAGCTCCTGCGCGGCACCGTCGGCCGAGGGCGCCGGCAGCACGATCCCCTGCTTGAGGATGTCGAGCTTGCGGCGGGTGTCGGCCGACAGCCCGTCGACCTTGTCGAAGCGCGCCGCGCCCTTGGCATATTTCACCGCCAGCTCGGTGCCCTCGGCGCCGACCTTTGCGGCGAGCCAGTCGGTATCGTCGGTGATGTAGGTGGCGTTTACCCAGGCGACACGCGCGCCATATTCGGAGAAGGCCATGCCCTCCTTCTCGGCGGCGGCGACGAAGGCGTCGGCCTCGGCGGCGGTGGGCGCCGCCTGCGGCGCGGGTGCGGCCTCGGCGGGCGCGACGGCGCTGTCGGTCTTGGCGGTGCAGCCGGCAAGCGCGACGGCGATGGCCAGCGTGGAGGCAATGAGACGCATAGGTCGACTCCCCTTACGGATTCTTGTGATGGCGCGTCACAAACGCCATCGCCGCCGGGGCGTCAAGCGACGAGGAAGTCGCGGATCGCGGTGCCGAGCTCGGGCCGGGTGACCGAGCTCATATGGTTGCCGGGGATCCCGACGTAGCGGCCGTCGGGCAGCGCCGCGGCCAGATCGGGGGCGGAGCCATTGTCGTCGTCGTCGACGCCGCAGACGACCAGCACCGGCATGTCGATGCGGGCGAGCGCCGCCGCCTCGGTGGTCTGCTGAACGCGCAGCACGTGCGCGACCGCCTCGGGATCGGTACCGGTGGTCTTCATGAACTGCACCGCCATCCACGCCGGCGTGCCCTGTTCGACGCTGTCGCGGTTGGCGATCGCGTCGAGGAAGAAGTCGCTGCGCAGTTTCGACCCGACGATGCCGTTAAGCCCCATGCCGGCGAGCACGGCGCGGCGCGGCCGCAGCCCGCGCACCAGCAGCCGCACCGTCGTGCGCGCGCCGAGCGAATAGCCGCCGAGGTCGAAGTCGGTCAGGCCGAGATGCGCGACCAGCGCCTCGATGTCCTGCGCCAGCACATCGAGCGGATAGGCAGCGGCGTCATGCGGCGCGGCGCTGAGGCCGTGCGCCCGAAAATCGGGCATGATCACGCGGAAGCCCGCCGCGGCGATCACCGGCGCGGTCTTCCAGCGCAGCCAGTTCATCTCGGCATGGCTGAACAGCCCATGCAACAGGATCACGGCGCGACCTTCGCCCAGCTCGCGCCAGGCAATCCGCTCGCCATCGAAGGACGCGAAATGATGTTCGGAGACGCTGTTCACTCTGGCAGCTTTCCCGTGCTCTTCAGCCAGCGATCGACGATCGGTTGATATTGATCGACGCGGTACTCGGGCAGCCCCGACGTGTCGATCCAGGCGCGGTGGAGGTTCTCGGCGCCGAAATGATGCTTCGGCACGAAGCGCGACGGATCGTCGAAGCTGCCGACGATCAGGTCGAGCTGGTCGCTATCGTGATATTCGAAGGTCAGCGAGGTGCCGCAAGCGGCGCAGAAGCCGCGGCGGGCGATCGGCGACGAGGCATAATAGTCGGGCTCGCGCTCCCAGCGCACGTCGGCCTTCTTCACATTCTTCATCGCCAACGAGACGTTGCCGCTGGCGCGCTGGCACATGCGGCAATGGCAGAGATAGGCGTCGTCGGTTGCAACCGCGGCCACATAGCGGACCTTGCCGCACATGCACCCGCCGGTCGCGTCCATGATCTAGGCGGCCTTCTTCAAATGACGCCGCCCCAGCAGTTCGGCGATCTGCACCGCGTTGAGCGCCGCGCCCTTGCGCAGATTGTCGCTGACGCACCAGAGGACGAGGCCGTTGTCGATCGTCGGGTCCTTGCGGACGCGGCTGACGTAGGTGGCATATTCGCCGACGCACTCGATCGGCGTGACGTAGCCGCCGTCCTCGCGCTTGTCGACGAGCATGACGCCGGGCGCCTCGCGCAGGATGCGCTGCGCCTCGGCGACCGACAGCGGACGGTCGAGCTCGATGTTGATCGCCTCGGCATGGCCGACGAACACCGGCACGCGAACGCAGGTCGCGGTGACGAGGACGTCGGGGTCGAGGATCTTCACCGTCTCGGCCGCCATCTTCCATTCTTCCTTGGTGTAGCCGTCATAGTCGCTGTCGGAGCCGAGGAACACGTCGATGTGCGGAATGACGTTGAAGGCGATCTGCTTGGTGAACTTCCTGTGCGTCTTCTGATCGCCGACGAACACCGCGCGGGTCTGCTCGAACAGCTCGTCCATGCCCTCCTTGCCCGCGCCCGACACCGACTGGTAGGTCGAGACGACGATGCGCCGGATGCCGGCGGCATCGTGCAGCGGCTTGAGCGCCACGACCATCTGAGCGGTCGAGCAGTTGGGGTTGGCGATGATGTTGCGCTTGCTATAGCCGTCGATCGCCTCGGGGTTCACCTCGGGCACGATCAGCGGCACGTCGGCGTCGTAGCGATACAGCGACGAATTATCGATGACGATGCAGCCCGCCGCCGCCGCCTTGGGCGCATATTCCTTCGCCGGGCCCGAGCCGGCGGCGAACAGCGCGATGTCCCAGCCCGCGAAGTCGAAATGCTCGATGTTCTTGACCTTGAGCTCGCGGCCGCTGTCACCGAAGTCGATGATGTCGCCGGTCGAGCGCGGGCTCGCGACGGCCGCGATCTCGGCGATCGGGAACTGGCGCTCGGCCAGGATATTGAGCATCTCGCGACCGACGTTCCCGGTCGCGCCGACCACGACGACGCGGTAGGCCATGTTGTTTCCTCCTGATGAACGGTCGCGGATATCGGCTGCACGCCGCCTGGTGACAAGACAGTAAATCTATTTGAGCGGCGTATAGGGCTTGAGACCGGCTGGCCTGACGGTGCCGACCGATACGAAGAATTTGATGAAATCCTCGACGCTCAGTCCCTCGACCGCGACGACGCTGTCGGGCTCGACGAACAGCAGCGCGCCGCCGACGGGAACCGGCGCGGTGGTCAGCAGCACCAGCTGGCGCGGCTGGCCGCCGACGTCGAACAGCTCGGGCGTGACGAGCAGCGCCAGCGTCTCGGTCGCGTCGCCGAATCGGACCGCGACGACGCGCATGCTCTCGAGGTTGCCGGCGTTCGACTGCGGCCCGATCAGTCGGACGAGCTGTGCGATCGGCCGGTAGATCGACCGCAGCACCGGCACGCGATCGATGAAGCGGTCGAAGCCTTCCTCGAGCCGCCGCCGCAGCCGCGTCTGCACGAGCAGGCCGAGCAGCGCGATGAGCAGCAGCACCAGCAGCAGCCCGACCCAAAAGGCGAAGGCGGCGCCCTGCCCGCCGACCACGACCGATCCGCCGCTGCTGATCGCCCGGCCGATGAAGCTGTCGGGCCCGACTGCGGCGGCGGCGTAGCCGGCCAGCCAGTCGAGCACCACAATGGTGACGATGATCGGCGCGAGGAACAGCAGCCCGGTGACGAAGGCCGCGAACGCCCGCGTCGCGAAGGACTTCACGCCAGCTGCGCGAGGATCGCCTCGCCCATGTCGCGCGTCGTGGCGGTACCGCCCAGGTCGCGCGTGCGCACGCCGGCGTCGAGCGCCGCCGATACGGCCGCCTCGACCCGGTCGGCGAGATCGGGACGACCGAGGCTGTAGCGCAGCCCCATCGCCAGGCTGAGGATCGAGGCGCAGGGGTTGGCCGCGCCCTGCCCGGCGATGTCGGGCGCCGAGCCGTGGATCGGCTCGTAGAGGCCGGGCTTGCCCGCCTCGCCGATCGCCGCCGACGGCAGCATGCCGAGCGACCCGGTCAGCATCGCCGCCTCGTCCGAGAGAATGTCGCCGAACAGATTGTCGGTCAGGATGATGTCGAACTGCTTGGGCGCCTTGACGAGCTGCATCGCGGCATTGTCGGCGAGCATATGCGACAGCTCGACGTGCGGATATTCCGCGTCGCGCAGCTTCTGCACCTCCTGCTTCCACAGCAGGCCCGATTCCATGACGTTCGACTTCTCGGCCGAGCAGACCTTGCCGCTACGCCCTTTCGCCAGCTCGAAGGCGACGCGCGCCACGCGGCGGATCTCGGTGCTGGTATAGACCTGCGTGTTGACGCCACGACGCTCGCCGCCACCCAGGTCCTCGATACCGCGCGGCTCGCCGAAATAGACGCCGCCGGTCAGCTCGCGCACGAACAGGATGTTCAGCCCTTCAACATGTTCGCGCTTCAAGGTCGAGGCATCGGCGAGCGCCGGAAAGCATAGCGCCGGGCGGAGATTGGCGAACACCTGCATCGCCGCACGCAGCTTGAGCAGGCCCGCCTCGGGACGCGTGTCGAACGGCTGGTTCGCCCACTTCGGGCCGCCGACGGCGCCCATCAGCACCGCATCGACCGCTTTCGCGCGGGCGATCGTCGCCGCCTCGATCGGGTCGCCCGTCGCATCGATCGCCGCACCGCCGAACAGCGCCTCCTCGACCTCGACCCCGAGGCCGGCCGCGGCGTTCAGCCGCTCGACGACACGGCGGCTTTCGGCGGTCACCTCGGGGCCGATGCCGTCGCCAGGAAGAAGGAGAAGCGTCTTCGTCATGCCGCCCACGGCCTTTCGCGCTGCAGCCGCGCCTCATAGGCGGCGATCTCGCCCTCCATCTGCGTCGTCAGGCCGATCTCGTCGAGTCCGCCCAGCAGGCAGGCCTTGCGAAACGGGTCGATCTCGAACGCAAAGCGGTCCTGGAAGGGCGTGGTGACGACCTGGTTTTCGAGGTCGACGGTGATCTCATGCTCGCCGGCGATCGCCATCAGCCGGTCGATCTGCGCCTGCGGCAGCACGACGAGGAGCAGGCCGTTCTTGAAGGCATTGCCGGCGAAGATGTCGGCGAAGCTCGGCGCGATCACCGTGCGAAAGCCGAGGTCGGCGAGCGCCCAGGGCGCATGCTCGCGGCTCGAGCCGCAGCCGAAATTGTCGCCGGCGATCAGGATCGGCGCGCCGGCGTTGCGCGGGCTGTCGAACAGATTGTCGGGATTTTCGCGCAGCGCCGCGAACGCCCCCCTGCCCAGGCCGGTACGCGTCACCGTCTTGAGGAAGCGCGCCGGGATAATCGCATCGGTGTCGACGTTGGCGGCGCCGAAGGGCACCGCAATGCCGGTGAGCGTGTCGAATGCCTGCATGATCAGCCCATCAGTTCGCGAACGTCGGTCAGGCGACCGGTAACCGCCGCCGCCGCCGCCATCGCCGGCGACAGGAGGTGCGTACGCGCGCCCGGCCCCTGCCGGCCGACGAAGTTGCGGTTGGAGGTCGAGGCGCAGCGTTCGCCCGCCGGGACCCGGTCGGGGTTCATGCTGAGGCACATCGAGCAGCCCGGCTCGCGCCAGTCGAAGCCCGCCTCGGTGAAGATGCGATCGAGGCCTTCGGCCTCCGCCTGCCGCTTGACCAGCCCCGAGCCCGGCACGACCAGCGCCTGGCGGATATTCGAAGCGATATGTCGCCCCTTGGCGACCGCCGCCGCAGCCCGCAGATCCTCGATGCGGCTGTTGGTGCAGCTGCCGATGAAGACATTCTCGACCGCCACGTCCTGCAGACGGGTCCCCGGCGCCAGATCCATGTAGGCGAGCGACCGCAGGGCGGCGTCGCGCTTGCCGGCGTCGGCGAAGCTGTCGGGCGCCGGCACGCGGCCGGTGATCGGCACGACGTCCTCGGGCGAAGTCCCCCAGGTCACCTGCGGCGCGATCTCGCTGCCGTCGATGGTCAGCGTCGCGTCATAGGCTGCGCCGGCGTCGCTCGGCAGCGTCCGCCAGTAGGCGACCGCAGCATCCCACCGCGCGCCGGTCGGGGCGCGCGGGCGACCCCTGAGATAGGCAAAGGTCTTCTCGTCGGGGGCGACCATCCCCGACCGCGCACCGCCCTCGATCGCCATGTTGCAGACGGTCATGCGGCCCTCGATCGACAGGTCGCGAATGACCTCGCCGGTATATTCGACGACGTAGCCGGTCCCCCCGGCGGTGCCGAGTCGGCCGATGATCGCCAGCGCGACATCCTTGGCGGTCACCGAAAAGCCGAGCGTGCCGGTGACGCGCACCTCCATCGTCTTCGCCTGCCTGAGCAGCAACGTCTGCGTCGCGAAGACATGCTCGATCTCCGAGGTGCCGATGCCGAAGGCGAGCGCGCCGAACGCGCCGTGCGTCGCGGTATGGCTGTCGCCGCAGACGATGGTAAGCCCGGGAAGCGTGAATCCCTGTTCGGGACCGATGACGTGGACGATGCCCTGTTCGGCAGCATGAATGTCGATCAGTTCGACGCCGAACTCGGCGCAATTGCTTTCGAGCATCGCCAGCTGCGTCGTCGATTCGGGGTCCGGGTTGGGCAGCCGCCGGTCCCTGGTCGGAACATTGTGGTCGGGAACAGCCAGCGTGAGGTCGGGCCGGCGCAACCGCCGCCCGGCAATGCGGAGTCCCTCGAACGCCTGCGGTGTCGTGACCTCGTGGATGAGGTGACGGTCGATCCAGATCAGACTGGTACCGTCGTCGCGGCGCGAGACGACATGATCGTGCCAGACTTTTTCGTACAGGGTTCGGGGCTGCTGCGACATAATATGTCGCCTTTGCCTGCCTGACGGCGACGGGTCAATCATCTGTTGCGCCGTCGCGCCGAGGACGCTTGCACCATGGGGGGTGTTCATAGCACCAAGGGGGCAACGGCGCCGATTCGTGCGTCTTGAGCGAGGGTCGGATGCGGGGTCGGCACGGAGCCTGTCTGTTGGCGGTCGCCGCCCTTCTGGCATTGCCCGTCGCGGCGCAGACTCCGGCGCCGCCGCCCGCCACGACCCCGGCACCCATGGTGCCGCCGCTCACCCCGGCGCAGCAGGCGGCCGTGATCCTCGGCAACTGGGAGACGTGCATCGACCTGTCGGCCCAGTTCCTCGCCTACAGCACGCTCGGTCCGAAGCGATCGACCGCCAACGTCGTGCGCAAATGCGCCTATTTCGAAACGCAGGTGCGACCGGTGCTGGCGCAGTCGCTGCGCGAGATGATGTACGGAAGCTCCGAAGCGCAGGTCGCGGCGCAGACCGATATCGCTGTCGAGGCCCTGCGCCGGCATATCAACGCGCGCGCCACAGCCGCCGTCGCGCGCGTCCGCGCCAAATAGCGAAACGGCCGCCGGATCGCTCCGACGGCCGTTTCGGCGTCGCGCAAGTGGCGGCGCTTACGCCGCCGGCGCGGTCTTCTCGGGCCGGGCCTCGCGGCGTTCCACGATGCGGGCCGACTTGCCCGAGCGGCCGCGCAGATAATAGAGCTTGGCGCGACGCACCACGCCGCGGCGAACCAGATCGATCGTGTCGACGTTCGGCGAGTAGAGCGGGAAGACGCGCTCGACGCCCTCGCCGAAGCTCACCTTGCGAACGGTGAAATTGCTGTTGATGCCCTTGTTGGCGCGCGCGATGCACACGCCTTCGAAGAACTGGATACGGCTGCGCTCGCCTTCGATCACCTTGACGCCGACGCGCAGCGTGTCGCCGGCGCGGAACTCGGGGATCTTCTTGTTGGCGGCAAATTTCGCGACCTGTTCGGCCTCGATCTGCTGGATAAGGTTCATGCCTTTTCGTCCTTGTTCGTTCGCCGCGCGCCAGAGGGCGACCTGACCCGAACGCTGTCGTAGCGTTCCCAAAGGTCCGGCCGCCTTAGCCGTGTATCGGTCTCGGCCTGGGCCAGTCGCCAGGCGTCGATCCGCGCATGATCCCCCGATCGCAGCACTTCGGGGATCGTGCGCCCCTCCCACTCGGGTGGTCGGGTATAGTGCGGATATTCGAGCAGTCCGCTTTCGAAGCTTTCCTGCTCTCCGCTCGAAGCCGCGCCCATTACACCGGGGAGCAGGCGCACGCAAGCATCGAGGAGCACGAGCGCGGCGGGCTCGCCGCCCGACAGGATATAGTCGCCAATCGATACCGGCTCGACATCGCGGCCGTCGAACAAGCGCTCGTCAAAGCCCTCGAAACGGCCGCAGAGCAGCGTGACGCCGGGGCCAGCTGCCAGCTCGCGCACGCGCGCCTGCGTCAGCGGGCGCCCGCGCGGCGACATCGCCAGCACCGGCGCTGCCGGCTGCCGATCGCGAACGGCGTCGATCGCGCGCGAGAGCACATCGACGCGCAGCACCATGCCCGGTCCGCCGCCCGCCGGCGTATCGTCGACCGAGCGATGCTTGTCGGTGGCGAAGTCGCGGATGTTCACGGCGTCGAGCGACCAGCTGCCATCGGTCAACGCGCGGCCGGCGAGGCTCTGCCCGAGCGGACCGGGGAACATCTCCGGGTAGAGCGTAAGCACGGTGGCAAGCCAGGTCATGCGCACCAATTCTCGACACGCAGACCTTTGACGTCGGCAAAGTCACGAGGATTGTTTGTGACGAGGGTTAGATCGAGCGAGCGTGCATGGGCCGCAATCAGACGGTCGAAGCTCGCACGCTTCACCCCGACTTCGCGCGCAAGCGAGCCGTAGTCGTCCGCAGCACGCCCATCGAAATCGTGCAGATTGAGCGTCCCGATCAGCACGTCGAGCCGCCGCTGATCTTCAGGATCGGCGTCAGGATGACGCGCACCGACCCTGAGTTCGGCGAGCGTGATCGCGGAAATGGCGAGGCCGCTGTTGTAGAAGCGGCGCACGCGGGCGCGCAGGACATCACTGCGGCCTAGCGCGAAATCGATGCAGACATTGGTGTCGAGCATGAACATCGTCAGGCCGCGCGGTGCTGCCCATTCCAGTCGCGTTCGGCCTGCTCGATGTCGCCGCGTCCTTCGGACATGAACCCGGCGGAGAAGGCGCCGAACAAACCGTCCAGGACCTTCGCCCCATCCTGCTCGCGCCAGAAGCTGAAGCTTCCGTCATCGTGCGGCACGAGAACGACGTCGTCACCCTCAGTCAGACCGGCCGACTTCGGCAGCCGTACCGCAACAGAATTACCCGATTTGAATGTCTTGGTCCGCCACTGGCGCGCCATCACGGCCTCCGTATATACGGATCGTATATACTACGCAACGAATGCCGGTTCAATCACCACACGCTCGCCGACCACGGGCACCGCCTCGGGGCGGAACGGCAGCATGAAGCGCTTGCCGTCGGGCTTCTCGATCTCAAGGATGTCGCCGGCGCCGAAATTCTCGACGGCGACGACGGTGCCGACCGTCGCACCGTCAGGTGTGACGGCGGACAGGCCGATCAGGTCGCTGTGATAGAACTCGCCCTCGGCGAGCGGCGGCAGTTCGGCGCGGTCGACGGTCAGCAGCGTGCCGCGCAGCGCCTCCGCCTCGTCGCGCGAGCCGATCTCGGCGAACCGCGCGGTCGCGTCGGGCTTGCCGGGCTTCAGCGACTTCAGCGTCAGCGTTCGCCCGGCAACCTCGAAGCTCTTGTGGCGGCGAAGCGAGTCCAGGCTCTCGGCGAACAGCTTGAGCCTCACCTCGCCGCCGATGCCATGAGCACCGGCGACGGCGGCAAGCGTGACCCGGGCCCCGCCCGACAAGGCTTAGGCCTCGTCGGCCTTCTTCTCGTCCTCGGCGGGCGCCTCGGCAGCGGCTTCGGCCGGGGCCTCGGCTTCCGCCTCGACGGCATCGCCGGCGATGCCGGCTTCGGTCGACTCGATCGCCGCGGCGACGACCGCCTCGGTCTCGGCCTCTTCAGCCGCGGCCGCCGGCTGCGCGGCGGCCTCGGCAGCAGCAGCCTCACGCTCGGCCGTCTTGGTGGCGCGCGTCTCGCTGCGCTCCTTGGCCTTCTCGCCCGGCTCGCCCTTCTTCGGGTTGTTCTTCGCGGCGCGGGTGCGGACACCGGCGGCATCGAGGAAGCGCGCAACGCGGTCCGACGGCTGCGCGCCGACGCCGAGCCAGTGCGCGGCGCGCTCGGTGTCGAGCTTCACGCGCTCGCCCGAATCCTTCGCCAGCAGCGGGTTGTAGGTGCCGATCTTCTCGATGAAGCGGCCGTCGCGCGCGTTGCGCGAGTCGGTGACGACGATGCGGTAATAGGGCCGCTTCTTCGCGCCGCCGCGGGCGAGCCGGATTGCAAGAGCCATAGTCTAGTCCTTCCTCAGTAATTTCGATTTAGCGTTTCAGTAATTTGTCGAAGCCGGGCGGCATGCCGCCGGGGAGCTGCGGGGCACCGCCACCGGCGCCGCCGCCGAGCATCCCGGCCATGCCGCCGGGCATCTTGCCCATCATCTTCATCAGGCCGCCCATGCCGCCCATCTTCTTGATCTTCTTCATGGCGTTGGCCATTTCCTGGTGCATCTTCAGGAGCTTGTTCACCTCCTGCACCGTCGTGCCCGCGCCCTTGGCGATGCGGATCTTGCGCTTCGCCGCGATGATCTCGGGCTTGGCGCGCTCCTTGGGGGTCATCGACAGGATGACCGCCTCCATGCGCGACAGCGTCTTGTCGTTGACGCCCGACGCCTCGGCCTGCTTCTGCATCTTGCCCATGCCGGGCAGCATGCCCATCAGCGCGCCCATGCCGCCCATGCGCTGCATCTGGTTGAGCTGCGCGCGCAGGTCGTTCATGTCGAACTGACCCTTGGCCATCTTGGCCGCGAGCTTCTCCGCCTCGTCCTGCTGGATCGTCTCCGACGCGCGCTCGACGAGGCTGACGACGTCGCCCATGCCGAGGATGCGGCCGGCGACGCGCTGCGGATCGAAGGCATCGAGCGCGTCGAGCTTCTCGCCGGTGCCGGCGAACTTGATCGGCTTCTGCGTGACCGCGCGCATCGACAGCGCGGCACCGCCGCGCGCATCGCCGTCCATCCGCGTCAGCACGACGCCGGTCAGATCGACCTGGCCGGCGAACGACTGCGCGACGTTGACCGCGTCCTGGCCGGTCAGCGAGTCGACGACGAGCAGGATTTCGGCGGGGTCGGACGCGCCGGCGACCGCCTGCATCTCGGCCATCAGCGCCTGGTCGACGTGGAGCCGGCCGGCGGTGTCGAGCAGCAGCACGTCGAAGCCCTGCAGCTTCGCCGCCTGCATGGCACGGCGCGCGATGTCGACCGGCTGCTGCCCGGCGATGATCGGCAAGGTCGCGACGCTGATCTGCTCGCCGAGGATGCGCAGCTGGTCCTGCGCCGCCGGACGGTTGACGTCGAGCGACGCCATCATGACCTTCTTGCGCTCTTTCTCCGAAAGGCGCTTGGCGATCTTGGCAGTGGTGGTGGTCTTGCCCGAGCCCTGGAGGCCGACCATCATGATGACCGCCGGCGGGGTGACGTCGAGGTTCAGCCCCTCGCTGTCGCCGCCGAGCATCTCGATCAGCGCGTCATGGACGATCTTGACGACCATCTGGCCGGGGGTGATCGAACGGATGACCTCGGCGCCGATCGCGCGCTCGGTCGCCTTGTCGACGAAGCTCTTGACGACGGGGAGCGCGACATCGGCCTCGAGCAGCGCGACGCGCACCTCGCGCATCGCCGCGCGCACGTCGGCCTCCGTCAGCGCGCCACGGCCGCGGAGCTTGTCGAAGACGCCCGAAAGGCGGTCTGATAGGCTCTCGAACATCAAGCTCACCCCAAACGGTTTCGCGCCGGTGGGCGAAACCTCGCTGACCGGCGTGCATCCGTGGACGCGTTCAATACTGGCAGTTCCGGATGGAAAAGCGGGTGCGAGGTAGCGCCGCGGGGGGCGGAAGTCAATGTCGGCAGCTCAGAAGCTCGAGCCGGGCTCCGTCAGGAACGCCGCCTCTGCCGGAGTGGTTTCCCGCCCCAGCGTCTCGTTCCGATGCGGGAAGCGGCCGAAGCGGTCAATGATCGCCTGGTGCTGCTTGGCATAGTCGATCGCCTCGGCGTTGCCCGTCTCCCGCATCAGCGCGACGCAGCGGTCCTGATCGTCGGAATCCTCGCTGTGCATGAAGGGCATGTAGAGGAACTGGCGCTGCGCGGCGTCCATCGGCGCATCGTCGCCGCGCTTCAGCGCGAGGCGCGCGAGGTCGAGCGCGACGGCATCGTTGGCGAAGGCGCGCGGATCGTCGCGGTACAGATTGCGCGAAAATTGGTCCAGCACGATCACCGCGGCGAGCAGCGATTGCGGGTCGGCAATCCACGCCTCGGGAACGTGCTGCGACAGCCGGGTGTGCAGGTCGCCGAAGCGATCGCGGATCGCGGCGTCGACCGCGTCGTCCTTCGCGAAACGCTGCTCGGGCGCCAGCTCGTCGAACCAGAAGGCGAGGACATCGGCGGCATCTTTACTGAGCATGATGGGGCAACGCCGGCCGACGCCGAGGGTTGCGCGCGACCGCCCGCGGCGTGGACTTCTGCACGCCTCGCGCCTACATCGCGCGCCTATGGCAACGCCGTTCGTCAAGATGCATGGGCTCGGCAACGACTTCGTCGTGTTCGACGCGCGCGCGCAGGCGATCCCGGCGATGGGCAACGGCCTCGCGGCGCGGATCGCCGACCGGCATACCGGCATCGGCTGCGACCAGCTGATCGTCATCGAGAAGCCGCGCGCCGGCGGCGATGCGCGCATGCTGATCTTCAACAGCGACGGCGGCGAGGTCGAAGCCTGCGGCAACGCCTCGCGCTGCGTCGCGCAGCTGCTCGGACCCGCGACCGTCGAGACCGCCGGCGGCCTGATCGAGGTCGCGCCGCAAGGCGACGGCGCCACCGTCGACATGGGCCGGCCGCGCTTCGACTGGGATGCGATCCCGCTCGCCTATGCGATGGACACCCGCGAGATGCCGGTCGGCTGGGACGGGCTCGACAAGCCGAGCGCGGTCAACGTCGGCAATCCGCACGTCATCTTCTTCGTCGACGATCTCGACGCGGTGCCGATCGGCACGCTCGGTCCGCAGATCGAGCATGACGCGCTGTTTCCCGAGCGGGTGAACGTCAATGTCGCGCAGCTGATCGGCCCCGACCATCTCCGCCTCAGGGTGTGGGAGCGCGGCGCCGGGCTGACGCGCGCCTGCGGCACCGGCGCCTGCGCCACCGCGGTCGCGGCGATGCGGCGCGGGCTGACCGGCCGCCGGGTCCGCGTCGCGCTGCCCGGCGGCACGCTCGACATCGAATGGCGCGCCGACGATCATATCGCGATGACCGGACCCGCGGCGACGTCGTTCCGCGGCGAAATCGATCTGGACGACTACGCCTGATGGCCACACTCCCTGATGCCGCCGTCGCCGCGGCGCCCGAGATCGTGACCTTCGGCTGCCGGCTCAACGCCTATGAGTCCGAGGTGATGCGCGCCCATGCCGCGGCGAGCGGCGAGCACGACATGATCGTCGTCAACACCTGCGCCGTCACCGGCGAGGCGGTGCGGCAGGCGCGGCAGCAGATCCGCCGGATGAAGCGCGAGCGCCCGCAGGCGCGCATCATCGTCACCGGCTGCGCCGCGCAGACCGAGCCGCAGACCTTCGCGGCGATGCCCGAAGTGGCGCGCGTGCTCGGCAATATCGAGAAATTGCAGGCGGCGAGTTTCCGCTTCGACGACGACCTGCCCGCCGTCCGCGTCAACGACATCATGGCGGTGCGCGAGACCGCGGCGCATCTGGTCGATGCGCTCGGTCACCGGGCGCGCGCCTTCGTCGAGGTGCAGAACGGCTGCGACCACCGCTGTACCTTCTGCATCATCCCTTTCGGCCGCGGCAATTCGCGGTCGGTACCCGCCGGCCTGATCGTCGACCGCATCAAGCGGCTGGTGCGCGAGGAAGGCTATCATGAGGTGGTGCTGACCGGGGTCGACGTGACGTCCTACGGCGCCGATCTGCCGGGGAGCCGGACGCTCGGCCGCCTCGTCCAGCAGATCCTAACGCTCGTCCCCGACCTGCCGCGGCTGCGGCTGTCGTCGATCGATTCGGTCGAGATCGATATGCCGCTGCTCGACGCGATCACCGGCGACGCGCGGCTGATGCCGCACCTGCACCTCAGTCTGCAGGCAGGCGACGACATGGTGCTGAAGCGCATGAAGCGCCGTCATAGCCGCGAGGACGCTGTCCGCTTCTGCGCCGAGGTGCGCGCGCGCCGGCCCGAGGTGAGTTTCGGCGCCGACATCATCGCCGGCTTCCCGACCGAGACCGACGCGATGTTCGAGAATACGCTGGCGATGATCGACGAGTGCGACATCGTCTATGGCCATATCTTTCCCTATTCGGCGCGCAGCGGTACGCCGGCGGCGCGGATGCCGCAGGTTCCCGTGCCGCTGCGCAAGGAGCGCGCGGCGCGGTTGCGCCAGGCCTCGGCCATGCGGCTCGACACCTATCTTCGCGGGCAGATCGGCCGGCCGCTCGACGTGCTCATCGAGGGCCATGACGGCAGCGGGCACAGCGCGGCCTTCGCGCCGGTGCGCGTCGCCGGCGCGAAACGCGGGCAGCTCGTCCGCGCCACCGCACATCAATTGAACGACGGCATGTTGGAGGCCGCTTAGTGTCTGAAGAACCGCAGAGCTGGTTTGCCAAGCTGCGCGCCGGGCTGTCGCGATCGTCGGACAAGCTCGGCGACAGCCTGTCGTCGGTATTCACCAAGTCGAAGCTCGACGACGCGATGCTCGAGGAGATCGAGGAGGCGCTGATCGCGTCGGACCTCGGCCCGGCAATGGCGGCACGCGTCTGCGCCAAGCTCTCCGCCGAGAAGTACGACAAGGCGGTCAGCGAGGCCGAGGTGCGCCAGGTCGTCGCCGACGAGATCGAGCGCGTGCTGGCGCCGGTGGCGCGGCCGCTCGAGGTCGTCGCCTTCCCGCGGCCGCAGACCATCCTCGTCGTCGGCGTCAACGGCTCTGGCAAGACGACGACGATCGCCAAGCTGGCGCATCTGTTCCAGGAACAGGATTATCGCGTCATGCTCGCGGCAGGCGACACCTTCCGCGCCGCCGCCATCGAGCAGTTGCAGGTCTGGGGCGGCCGCATCGGCGCGCCGGTGATCTCGGGCAAGGTCGGCGCCGACGCCGCGGGCCTTGCCTATGAATCGCTCGAAAAGGCGCGTGCCGGCGGATACGATGCGCTGATCATCGACACCGCCGGGCGGCTGCAGAACAAGCAGGGGCTGATGGACGAGCTCGCCAAGGTGAAGCGCGTCCTCTCCAAGCTGATGCTGTCGGCGCCGCACGACGTCGTGCTGGTGCTCGACGCGACGACCGGCCAGAACGCGCTCAACCAGATCGAGGTGTTCAAGGAAGTCGCGGGCGTCACCGGGCTGGTGATGACCAAGCTCGACGGCACCGCGCGCGGCGGCGTGCTCGTCGCGGCCGCCGAGCGCTTCAAGCTGCCGATCCATGCGGTCGGCGTCGGCGAAACCATCGACGACCTGCGGCCGTTCGACCCGAGGGCGTTCGCCCGAGCCCTGGCCGGAGTGCAAGAATAGTGACCGAGAAGCGTGAACTGTCGACGGGTCTGAAACTCGCGGTCGACTATGGCCCCCTGCTGGTGTTCTTCGGCGTGAACGCGCTGGCGCCGGGATCAGACATCGACCAGGCGGTCGCGGCGACCGCCGCGTTCATGGTGGCGACCGCTGCGGCGATGCTGGTGTCGAAGCTGAAGACCGGCCGCATTTCGACGATGCTGTGGGTGACCGGCGTCGTCGTCGCGGTGTTCGGCGGATTGACGATCTACCTGCACGATCAGCGCTTCATCCAGATCAAGCCGTCGATCGTCTATGCGGTGCTGTCGGGGACGCTGTTCTTCGGGCTGCTGACCGGCCGGCCGCTGCTGCGCACCGTGCTCGAATCGGGCTTTCCGGCCCTCAGGCCCGAGGGCTGGCACAAGCTGACGCGCAACTTCGCCTGGTTCTTCCTCGCGATGGTGGCGATCAACGAAGTCGCCCGCCAGATGCTGAGCTTCGACAGCTGGGTGACCTTCAAGGTGTGGGGGGTCTCGGCGTTGTCGTTCGCGTTCATGTTCACCCAGCTGCCGATGCTGATGAAGCACAGCGACGAGCCTCAGGAACCGCCGATCCCGCCGCAGGGCTGAGCCCGCCCTCCCGAACCCGGAGCCGCCATGACCCGCCTGTTCGCGCTCGCCCCCGCCACGGTGCTTCCGGCGACGCTGCCCGAGATGGTCTCGATCGCGGCGCAGGCGGGCTATGACGCGGTCGGCCTGCCGCTCAACGCCGCGGGGCGCGAGGGCCAGCCCGATTTCGCACCGCTCGACCCCGCGCTGCTCGCCGAGACCGAGGCGCGGCTGAAGGACGAAGGCGTGACGCTCTACGATGCGGTCGGCGTGGCGCTGCGCGCGGACACCGACGTCGCCAGTTACGAACCGCTGCTCGATACCGCAGCGCGGCTCGGCGCGGCGGGGATCATGCTGACGGTGTGGGATACGGACGAAACGCGGCGTGCCGAGCGCTATGCCGACATCTGCGAACGCGCGGCGCGGCGCGGGCTCGACGCCAGCGTCGAGTTCCTGCCGTGGAGCGCGCTGTGCTCGATCGACGACGCCGCGGCACTGGTCGACGCCGCCGCGGCGGCGAACGCCGGCATCATGCTCGACTGCCTCCACCTGTTCCGCTCGGGCGGCTCGGTCGAGGCGCTGCGCCCGCTTGTCGGCAAGGTCCGCTATGCGCAGATCTGCGATGCGCCGCTGGTCGCGCCGCTCCCCGACGACCTGATGGCCGAGGCGCGCCAGCTACGCCGCAATGCCGGCGAGGGCGAGCTGCCGCTGGGCGAAATCTTCGCGCTGCTGCCGCCCGACCTGCCGGTGAGCGTCGAGGGGCCGATGCAGTCGCCGCTATCGGGCCTCGTTCGCGCCGAGGCGGGGCTGACGGCGGCGAAGCGCCTGCTCGGCTAACGGCCGACGGCGCTTGGCGCTTGCCTGCACGGGCGCTTCTATCCCATGGATCGTCGATGCAGCTGACCGCCCTCGACGGGATCGGCGACGTCGTCGCCGGCGACGACATCGCACAGATCATTGCCGCGTCGCTCGGCGCGATCCGCCTGGCGGCACAGGATGTCGTGGTCGTCGCGCAGAAGATCGTTTCGAAGGCGGAGGGGCGGCGCGTCGACCTCGCCGGCGTCACCCCTTCGCCCGCCGCACTCGATCTGGCGCGGACCACCGGCAAGGACGCGCGGCTCGTCGAGCTGATCCTCGGCGAAGCGAGCGAGGTGGTGCGCGCGGTGCCGGGGGTGCTCATCGTCCGCCACCGGCTCGGGCTGGTCATGGCGAATGCCGGCATCGACCAGTCGAACCTGTCGCGCGACACGCCCGGCGAGCCGGTGCTGCTGCTGCCCGTCGATCCCGACGCCAGCGCCCGCGCGATCCGCAACGGGCTGCGCGCGGCGACCGGGGTCGCGCCGGCGGTGGTGATCTCCGACAGCTTCGGCCGCCCGTGGCGGCTGGGCAGCGTCAACGTCGCGATCGGCGTCGCCGGGCTGCCGGCGCTCGTCGACCGGCGCGGCGAGCCCGACCGCTACGGCCGGCGGCTCGAAGCGACCGAGGTGGCGCTGGCCGACGCCGTCGCTGCCGCCGCCGGGCTCGTCATGGGCGAAGGCGCCGAGGGGCTGCCGGTCGTCCATATGCGCGGCCTCGGCTGGCAGGAGAGCGACGCGGGCAGCGCCATGCTGTTGCGCGCCGCAGGTCAGGACCTGTTCCGATGATCGACGGGAAAGTCGTGCTGCTGACCGGCGGCGTGGGCGGCGCCAAGCTGGCGCGCGGGCTCGCGGCCGTGCTCGCGCCCGAACAGCTGACGATGGTCGTCAACACCGGCGACGATTTCACCCATCTCGGGCTGCGCATCAGCCCCGACATCGACACGCTGCTCTACAGCCTGTCGGGGCTGTCCGACGAGGAACGCGGCTGGGGCCGGGCCGGCGAGAGCTGGAACTTCATGGCGGCGCTCCGCCAGATCGGCGGCGCGGACTGGTTCCAGCTCGGCGACGCCGACCTGGCGCTGCACGTCGAGCGCACGCACCGGCTGGCCGGCGAGCGCCTGAGCGCGATCATCGCCGATTTCGCCGCGCGGCTGGGCATCGCGACGCGCATCGTGCCGATGAGCGACGATCCGGTGGCGACGATGGTGCTGACCGACGAAGGCGAACTGCCGTTCCAGCGCTATTTCGTGGCGCGCCGCTGCGAGCCGCGGCTGCAGTCGGTACGCTTCGCCGGCGCCGACGCCGCGCGCCCGGCGCCGGGCGCGCTGGCGGCGCTCGCCGATCCCGATCTGGCGGCGATCATCGTCGCGCCGTCGAACCCTTATCTCAGCATCGACCCGATCCTTGCCGTCCCCGGGCTCGCCGCGGCGCTGCGAGGGCGGGCGCCGGTGGTCGCGGTGACGCCCGTCCCGGGCGGCGAGGCGGTGAAGGGCCCGACCGCCAAGATCATGCGCGAACTCGGGCTCGGCGTGGAAACCGCGACGATCGCGCAGCATTATCGGGGCGTGATCGACGGCATCGTGATCGACGACAAGGACGATGCCGCGACGCTGCCGCCGGGGCTTGGCGTGACGAGCAGCGATACGCTGATGCGCAGCGCCGGGGATCGCGCCCGCGTCGCGACGACGGCGCTGGCACTGGCCGCGCGGCTGCGCCGGTGACGGTCCGCGCGCTCGTTCCGATCAAGGCGCTCGACCAGGCCAAGAGTCGCCTCGCCGGTGAACTGCCGCCGCGGCAGCGCCGCTGGCTGGTGCTCGGCATGCTCATCCATGTCCTCGACACGTTGAAGCGCGCCGACGGTATCGACGAGATCGTCCTGCTCGGGCCGGCCGACGGACCGCGCGTCGCCGGAATCCGGGCGATGACCGACGGCGGCGAAGGGCTGAATGAAGATCTGGCGCAGGCCGTGGCCCGGCTCGACGACACTCGCCTCTGGCTCGTCCTGGCCGCCGACCTGCCCGATCTCGCACCGGCCGACATCGAGGCGCTGCTCGCCGCGACTGCCGCGCACGGCATCGCGATTGCGCCCGATCATCGCGGCGACGGCACCAATGCGCTGGGCTTCCGGCCGCCCGCGTCGATCGGCTTCGCGTTCGGTGCGGGTAGCCGGGCGCGCCACGTCGCGCTCGCTGGCCCGGGGCATGCCATCATCGAGCGGCCGGGGCTGGCGTTCGACGTCGACGATCGCGCCGGCCTGTGCCGCCTTCCTGCCGCACGTCGCACCGCGCTGATCCGCGCCGGCGCCGCGCACGCCAAAGCCTCAGGCTAGTTCGAGCGCCGCCTCGGCCGCCTCGCAACGCGGCGGTGGGCCGTAGAGCGTCGTGCGTTCGGCCGGGACACGCCCGGCGCCGCGGATCGCCGCTTCGAGCCGGTCGCGCGTCATTTCCTCGCCGTGGACCGCCCCCGCCGCACGAGTGATCGACTCGTTCATCAGCGTGCCGCCAGCGTCGTTCGCCCCCGCCGCCAGCATCGCGACGACGCCGTCGAGCCCGAGCTTCACCCACGACGCCTGGATATTGTCGATCAGCCCGTGCAGCGTCAGCCGCGCCACCGCATGCATCAGCAGCGCCTCACGAAAGGTCGGCCCCGGCCGCGCCCGCCCCTTGCGATGCAACGGCGCTTCTTCGGCGACGAAGGGCAGCGGCACGAATTCGGTGAAGCCGCCGGTTCGCCGCTGCAGCTCGCGGATGCGGATCAGGTGGCGCGCCCAGTGCCGCGGACGGTCGACATGGCCGAACATGATCGTCGCGGTGGTGCGGATGCCGGCCTCGTGCGCCGCCGCCACGACGTCGAGCCACTGCTCGGTGGTGATCTTGTCGGGACAGATGACCTGTCGCACCTCGTCGTCGAGGATTTCGGCCGCGGTGCCGGGCAGCGTGTCGAGCCCCTCGGCCTTCAGCCGCCGAAGGAAGTCGGGCACGGCGATGCCGAGCGTTGCCGCGCCCTGGAAGATTTCCAGCGGCGAGAAGGCGTGGATATGGAGGCCGGGCGCCGCGGCGCGGATCGCGCGGCAGATGCCAAGATAGGTCTCGCCGCTGTAGTCGGGATGGATGCCGCCCTGCAGGCAGACCTCGGTCGCGCTGCGCGCGGCCGCCTCGACGGCGCGTAAGGCCACCTCGGCGGTGTCGAGCATATAGGGCTTGCCGCGCAGATTTTCGCTGGTCCGCCCCTTGGAGAAAGCACAGAACTGGCAGCGGTAGCCGCAGATGTTGGTGTAGTTGATGTTGCGGTTGACGACGTAACTGACGCGGTCGCCGTTGACCGCGCCGCGCAGCCGGTCGGCGGCGGCGCAGACCGCCGAGACTTCGGGACCGCGCGCAGCGAACAGCCGCACGATCTCGGCTTCGTCGAGCGCGTGGCCGCGCTCGGCCCGGGCAAGGATCGAATCCAGCTCAGGTACTACCGGCGCCGGGGAGCAGCCGATCAGCGCGAGATCGCGGGGCGGCAAGGGCTCCGCACCGCCGGCGCGCCAGCCGTCCTCGCGCGCGAAGCCCTCGGCATCCGACAGCGCCAGCACGCGCGGGCGCATTGCGGGGTCGAGCCAGCGCTCGGCGTCGCGCGCATAGGCCGGATAGATCGTCAGCCGCTGCTGCAGCCATTTGCCGGTGCCTGCCGTCGTAGCGGCGAGGCGGTCGAGCTGCGGCCAGGGCGCCTCGGGATTGACGTGGTCGGGGGTGAGCGGCGACACGCCGCCGAAGTCGTTGATGCCGGCGGCGATCAGCGCGGGCAGCGCGTCGGCGCTGAGGTTGGGCGGCGCCTGCAGGCTCATCGCGCCGCCCATAACCAGCCGCGCCACCGCGATCGTCCACAGCAGCTCGTCGAGCGGCGGCTCGGGCGCGGCGGCCATCCGCGTGCCGGGCTTGGCGCGGAAGTTCTGGATGATGACTTCCTGCAGATGGCCGTGGCGGTCATGGAGCGCGCGCAGCGCCAGCAGCGCTTCGATCCGCTCGCGCCGCGTCTCGCCGATGCCGATGAGCAGCCCCGAGGTGAAGGGCACCTGCGCCGCACCCGCCGCGTCGATCGTCGCCAGCCGCACCGCCGGCGCCTTGTCAGGCGAGCCATGGTGCGGGACGTCGCGATCGCCGAGCCGATCCGCCACCGTTTCGAGCATGAGGCCCATCGACGCCGACACCGGCCGCAGCCGCGCGATCTCCGCCGGCGACATCACGCCAGCGTTGATGTGCGGCAGCAGCCCGGTTTCGGCGGCGATCGCGGCGGCGACATGCGCGACATAGTCAAGCGTGCTGGCGAACCCCATCGCGTCGAGCGCGCGCCGCGCCGCCGGATAGCGCGCCTCGGGCCGATCGCCGAGCGTCAGCAGCGCTTCGCGGCAGCCGAGCCGCGCGCCGTCGCGGCACAGCGCGACCGCCTCGGCGACGCTCATGTAGGCAGCCGCGACGTCGCGCGGCGCCCTGGCGAAGGTACAATAATGGCAGACGTCGCGGCACAGATGGGTCAGCGGCACGAACACCTTGCGCGAATAGGTGACGATCGGCCCGTACGCGGCATCGCGCAAAGCCGCCGCCTGCCGCATCAGCGCGTCGACGTCGGTGGCGTCGGCGAGCCGCAGCGCCTCGGCGTCGCTCAGCCGACGCTCAGTCATGAGCGTCGTCGAGCCCGCTGATACGGATCCCCGAATGGCCACCATAATGTTTGTTGAGGAAGATCAGCACCGAGGTCATCGCCTCCGCCGCGGCGGCGTTGGCGATGCCGCCGCCGTGCAGGCCGCGCGCGCCGGCCGCCTCGACGAGCCCGATCACCTGTTGCCGCGCGTCGCGATCGTCGCCGCAGACCAGCACGTCGCAGGGCACCGGCCCCTCGCCCTGTAGGTGCGTCGCGGCGACGTTCTGGAAGGCCGAAACGACCCGCGTCGGCTCGCCGAGCAGCGCCTGCGCGATCTGCCCGGCCGAGCCTTCGGGCGGCAGCTGCACGCGCATCACCTTGGGCGGCACCAGCGGCACGGTGACGTCGACGAGGATCTTGCCGACCAGTTCGGCGCGGATCGCCTCGAGCGTCGCGCGCTGATGGCTGAAGGCGACGGCGAGGACGACGATGTCGCCGGCCGCCGCCGCCGCCCGATTGTCGAGCGCCTCGAGGCGGGCATCGCTGCCGCGCGCCGCCAGCGTCGCCTCGAGCTCGGCGCTCACCGCGGCGCCCTTCGCCGTGTCGCGCGAGCCGATGACGACGCGGTAGCCCGCCGCCGCCCAGCGCAGCGCCAGCCCCGATCCGAGCGCGCCGGTGCCGCCGACGATGGCGAGCGTCGGCCGCGCGCTCACAGCGCGTCGAGCCGCTGGCGCACGGTCTCGACGAGCGGGCCGACGTCATCGAGGCGCTTCACATAGCGCCAGATCGGCAGCTGCAGATGCGTGACGCCGGCCGCGAGAATCGACGGCACGAACGTGAAGGCGGAGTCGAGCTTCGCCCCGAGCGTCGCGCCTTCGTGCGTCTGCAGTTCGGCGCGAATGCCAAGCGAGCCCGTTGGCAAACCATGGCGCCGCTCCGCCTCGCGCAGATGATCGCCGCCGCGCTTCAGGTCGTCGGGGCCGACGTTGCCGAACGGCAGCCAGCCATTGCCCATGCGGGCGATGCGGTCGGCGCTCTTGGCGGTCGGCGGGCCGGCGAGCCACACCGGCAGCGCCGCGCCCGACAGCGGCGTCGGCACGCACATGAGGTTGTCGAAATTGACATGCGCCCCGTGGAAGCTCGCCGGCTCGCCGGTCCACAGTTGCCGGCAGGCGACGAGGATTTCCTCCATCACCGCGAGCTTCCTCTCGGGATCGATTCCGACCGCGCTCAACTCGGGGACGTGCCAGCCGGCGCCGATGCCGAGGTCGAGCCGGCCGTCGCTGATATTGTCGAGCGTCGCCACCTGCTTGGCGAGCAGGATCGCCGGGCGTAGCGGTGCGATGAGAATGCCCGTCGCGAGGCGCAGCCGCGTCGTGGCCCCGGCGATCGCCGCGAGCGACACCATCGGCTCGGGATAATTCTCGTCGCTGGGAAAGGGAAAAATCGCCGCTTCGCCTTCGCCGGCGATCACCTTGGCCAAAGCGACATGCTCGCTGAACACCGCCTGGTCGGCGCCCGCTGCTTCGGCAATGCGCGCGATCTCGATCAGGCGCGCGTTGCGTCCCTCAAGGACATGGTCGAGGTGCGACATGAAGATCGAAAGCAACGGCATTGACGTCTCCCCAGGACGATTGGCGGCACGATCCCGGGCGCACCGACGCGGGCAGGCGGCTCTCTCGAGGGAGCCGCTCCGCCTCCATCCTTCATAAAACAACAATCAATGCTAAAACAAGCTGGATGGGACCGGACGTTTCACGAACGCGGCCGCCACGACGGCGATTCGATCGCCACGGCCGAAAAGGGCGGCGCTGCCTGGCGCTTCTCCTCCCGGGCCGGAGCGGCTATTTGCCGACGAAGCGGTAGCCGCTCACCTTGTTGAGCACCGAGAAGTCGACGGTGACCAGCCCGAGCCCCTGCAGGCTCGAGTCCATGCCGAACGCCTGCAGCAGCTTCACGCCCTTCGTCGGCTCGGGGGCGAAGCGGAAGCCGAAGGACAGCTGCTTGACCTTGCCGGCGGCGTTGCCGCGGCCCTTGCCGTCGTGCGTCGGCAGCGCGACCACGATGCTGCGGACATAGGGGGCGCCCGCGCCGGTCTTCTGGACGATCGCGGTGCCGGCGAGCGGCGGCAGCGGATCGCTCGAATCGATGTCGAGGTCGGCGCCGCCGATCTTGCGGACCTGCTTGGGATCGACGTTGAAGCGGTAGGTGGCGGTCGCGACGGTCTCGCCGACCTTGGCAGGAGTCCCCTGGATCAGCTGGCTCATCTCGCCATAGGCCGGTAGATCGTCGTCCTCGTCGGTGTCGACGACGACCTGTTTGCTGTCCTTCTGGTAGACCACCTGCTCGCGCTGCCCGGCCGGCTTCGACGGGTCGACGCTGGTGACCTTCTGCTCGCGCAGCGGCGGTCGTGCGCGCTGGCCAGTCTTGGCGCGGTCGATCGCGTCGCCGACCACCGTCGAGCCGCCCGCCCAGACCTGCATCGTCGATACATAGGCCCAATCGGCACTGTTGTAGGCGCCGCCGTTCGCCAGCGCCTGGTCGAGCAGCGCGTCGGCATGGGCGGGAGCGGCGGCAAGCGCGGGCGCGAAAGCGGCAGTCAACAGGGCGAGGCGCATCGTTCGTTTCCGTAACTGTTGTATAGACATAATACACGCCGGCCGCGTCATGTCACGCCCTGATTGCCGCCAATGCCTGTCGAGCTCGCGCAAGCGCCGTCAGTTCACCGCCTTGAAATCGCGGACGAACCGGTCGAGCAGCTGCACGCCGTAGCCCACCGCGCCCTTCGGCACGGTGGGCGTCGCCTCGGACGACAGCGCCGTGGCGGCGATGTCGAGATGCGCCCACGGCGTCGCGGCATCGGCGAAATGGCCGATGAAGGCGGCCCCGTGGCTGGCGCCGGGCTGGTTGCCCTCGGTCGAATTGCGGATGTCCGCATAGTCCGACTTGATGTCCTCGAGATGATTGGCATGCAGCGGCAGGCGCCACAGCTCCTCGCCCGTCGCCCTGCCGGCGGCGAGCAGCTGCTCGGCGAGCGCGTCGTGGCGGCTGAACAGCCCGGCATATTCGTTGCCGAGCGCGCCGCCGACGGCGCCGGTCAGCGTCGCCACGTCGACGATCGCTGCCGGGTCGTAGCGCTTCTCGGCATAGGCGAGCGCGTCGGCGAGGACGAGGCGCCCCTCGGCGTCGGTGCTGATGATCTCGATCGTCTTGCCGTTCATCGCGCGTACCACGTCGCCGGGGCGCGACGCGCCGCCGTCGGGCATGTTCTCGGCCAGCGCGGCGATGGCGACGACGTTGACCGGCGCACGCCCCCTCGCGAGCGCCAGCACGCTGCCGACGACCGCGGCGGCACCCGCCATGTCGTTCTTCATCCGCCACATGCCGTTGCCGCCCTTGAGCGAAATGCCGCCCGAATCGAAGGTGATGCCCTTGCCCGGCAGCACGATCGGTCTCGCCGGCGCGCCGGCGCCCTTATATTCGACGACCAGCAGGCGCGGCGGGTGGACGCTGCCCTTGCCGACGCTGAGGATCGCCCCCATGCCGAGTTTCTCCATCGCCGCCACGTCGAGCACCTCGATGCGCACCCCGGCGACCCCGGCGAAGGCGGCGCGGGTGCGGTCGACGAAGCTCTCGGGGTAGACGATGTTGGCGGGCTCGGCGACGAGGTCGCGCGCGAAGACGACGGCATCGGCGAGCGCCGCGGCCGCGTCCGGATCGCCGCCGCCGACGACGGTCAGCGGCGCGCGCGTCACCGGCCTTTCGGGCTTCTTGTAGACGTCGAAGCTGTAGCTGCCGAGGCGATAGCCGAGGGCGACGTCGGCGGCGGCACCGGCGGGCAATTGGGTCGCCACGAGCGCGACCGCCTTGTCCTTGCCGGCTTCGCGCGCGGCGATGCCGCCAAGCGTCCGCAGGTCGACGGCGGTCGGCGCCGTGGCGCCGAGCCCGATGACGAGCAGCCGGTCGTAGGGACCGATGCCGCGCAGCGAGAGGCTGCTCCGGGCCTTGTAGTCGAATGCAGCGGCGGCGAGCGCCCGCGCGACCGCGTCGCGCGCGGCGGGGTCGAGCGACGCGCCGACCGCGGCGAGATCGCCGGCCTTCGACAGCGGCAGCACCAGCGTGCCGGAGGCGGGGGCCAGCGCCGCGACGGTGGCAGGCAGGACGGCGGCAGCGGCGGGCGTGGCGGCGAGGCCGGCAAGCATCGCCAGAAAGAGGGGGCGCATCATGTCTCCGGATAGCGTCTGCTGATCCGCTATGACTAGCGCCCCGTCATCTTGCGGCAAGAGGCAATGGGCTAGGCTGCCTGACGCTTGCCTTCGCGCGCCGCAGTGAGGTTTGCCGCCGCGAATTCCCAGTTGATCAGGTCGGCGAGATACGCGTCGACGAACTTCGGCCGCTCGTTCTGATAGTCGAGATAATAGGCGTGCTCCCAAAGATCGAGCACGAGCAGCGGCGTCTTGCCGGCGTGGACGAGCGCGCTGTCGGCGTCGTGCGTCGAGATGACCTCGAGCCGGTCGTCGCCGAGCACGAGCCAGGCCCAGCCGCTGGCGAAATGCCCGACCGCCTCCTTCTTGAAGGCGTCGGCAAAACCGTCGACGCCGTCGAAATCGCGCTCGAGGCGCTCGGCGAGGTCGCCCGACGGCCCGGCGCCGCCCGCGGGGCGCAGCGACTGCCAGAGGAAGTCATGGTTCCAGGCCTGGCCGGCCTGATTGAAGAGCTTCTGATCGCCGCGCTCCTTGGCGCGCCGCACGATCGTCGCGAGATCGGCCTGCTCGAGGTCGGTGCCGGCGATCAGCTTGTTGGTCTTGTCGACATAGGCCTTGTGGTGCTTGTCATGATGGAATTCGAGCGTCCGCGCCGACATGTGCGGCGCGAGCGCGTCATAGGCGAAAGGGAGCGGTGGCAGGGTAACGGCCATGGGGATCTCCTGAATTGAGGGTTCACCCAGGCAAACGCGTCAGCCGGCGAATGGTCGCGCGGCTCGCCGAGACGCGCGGTCGTCCCGCCCCGGTCAGGCGGTGGCGGCGGGCATCTTCTCGAGCATCCCGTGCCGTCGCAGGCAGTGGCGCAGCTGGTCGTAGCTGAGCTTCAGCTGTGTCGCGGTCTCGCGCTGGTTGTAGCGGCAGCGCGCCAGTGCGGCGGCGAGGATGTCGCGCTCATATTCGGCGACCGCGGCGCGCAGGTCGGCGACCGACTCGCAGTCATATTTGCTCGCCGGCATCACCTCGCCCGCCACGGCCTTCACCTCGCTCACCAGGTCGGGCACGCGGCTCGACACGCTGGTCTTCGGGCGCCACGGCGATTCGAACGGATCGAAGGGAATGTCGGCGATCGGGGTGAGCGGATCGGCCCAGCGATAGACCGCGCGCTCGACGGCGTTCTTCAGCTCGCGGATGTTGCCCGGCCACGGATAGGCCTTGAGCGCCTTCTTCGCCTCGGGCGCGAAGCCCGGCCACTCCATCCAGCCGATCTCCATCGCCATGCGGCGCGCGAAATGCTCGGCCAGGATCATGATGTCCTCGGCGCGCACGCGCAGCGGCGGCAGCGTGATGACCTCGAACGACAGCCGGTCGAGCAGGTCGGCGCGGAAGCGACCCTTGTCGACCATCGCCGGCAGATCCTCGTTGGTCGCGCCGACGACGCGGACGTCGACCTGCACCGGCTTGTTCGAGCCGAGCCGCGTCAGCTCGCCATATTCGACGACGCGCAGCAGCCGTTCCTGTGCTGCGGGCGACAAGGTGCCGATCTCGTCGAGGAACAGCGTGCCGCCGTCGGCATCCTCGAACCGGCCGGCGCGGCTCTTCTGCGCGCCGGTGAAGGCGCCGGTCTCGTAGCCGAACAGCTCGGCATCGATGAGGTTCTCAGGGAGCGCCGCGCAATTGAGCGTCACCAGCGGCCCGTCCCAGCGCGGCGACAGGTGATGCAGGCGCTCGGCGATCAGCTCCTTGCCGGTCCCGCGCTCGCCGATGACCAGGACCGGGCGGGTCAGCGCCGCGGCGCGGCTGGCACGCTCGATCGCATCGAGAAAGGCCGTCGACTGGCCGACAAGCGTCGTGCTCTTCTGCATCGCCAAGAATTAGCGGATTTCACCAACCCTTGGCAATTGTCATTCATACCGCGTTCACCGCCGAGCCTCTCGATGGAAGGACATCCATTTGATATACTTAGATATTATGCATCTCGTGGAATTTGGCACGCCGGTTGCAAAGCTGTTGGCGTGGCAGCGGGAAGGTCCCGCCGCCAAGAAAACGAAGCGCAGTACGGGAGACACGAAATGTTCGCGCACTCGAATGAAGACCTGAAGCGGATTGTCGTGGGCGGTCTCGGCGCGGCATTGTTCGGCATCACCTGCCTGCTCGCCGCTGCCGGTCCGGCCCCCTCGCCCGACCCGGTCCAGACGGCCTCGAACGAACAGCCGGCTTCACCCCTCCAGTCCTAAGCCGGCCACAGGCCCGGGCGGATCCCCCTCCCCCGCCCGGGCCACCCCTTTTTCCAAGGAGTATTCGTCACATGGGCATTTTCTCGCGTACCCGAGACATCATCGCCGCCAACGTCACCGATCTGCTCGATCGCGCCGAGGACCCGGCGAAGATGATCCGCATGATCATCATGGAGATGGAAGAGACGCTGGTAGAGGTTCGCGCCTCGGCCGCCCGCACCATCGCCGACCAGAAGGAAATGCGCCGCACGATCGCCAAGATCGAAGTCGCGCAGGCGAACTGGGCCGAGAAGGCCGAGCTGGCGCTGTCGAAGGGCCGCGAGGATCTCGCCAAGGCGGCGCTCGTCGAGAAGGCCAAGCTCGGCTCGATGGCGCAGCAGATGCAGGGCGAGATCAGCGCGCTCGACGAAGCGCTGATGCATCACGAAGCCGACATCCAGAAGCTCGAGGCAAAGCTGCGCGAGGCGCGCGGCCGCCAGAACGCGGTGCTGTCGCGGCTCGAGACCGCGACCAACCGCGCCAAGATGCGCAACATCTACGCCGGTCCGCGCGTCGACGAGGCCTTCGCCAAGTTCGAGATCCTCGAACGCCGCGTCGATCTCGCCGAGGGCCGCGCCGAGGTGTTCGAGCTGGGCAAGACCCGTACGCTCGAGGATGAGTTCGCCGAGCTGCGCACCGGCGACGCCGTCGACGCCGAGTTCGAGGAGCTCAAGAACCGCGTCGCCCAGCAGAAGGCAGCCGAGTAATGGAAGACGTCCTCGTCCCCATCGCCATCTGCGGCATGCTGTTCATCGGACTGCCGTGGCTGATCTTCCACTACACCACGCAGTGGAAGCGCTCGCGGGGCCTGTCGATGGAGGACGAGCAGCTGCTCGACAACCTCCACGAGACCGCCCGCCGGCTCGACGATCGGCTGCATTCGATCGAACGCATCATGACCGCCGAGAACCCCCGCTGGCGCGAAGCCAGCATCCAGGACCACTCAGCTGACATCAAGGAGCTGCCCCATGTCCGCGCGTCGCACTAGCTTCTACCTCGACAAGCGCAACTCCAAGTTCCTGGGCGTGTGCGCCGGCATCGCCGACTACACCGGGGTCGACGTCACCATCGTCCGCATCCTGACCGCGGTCGGCATCTGGTTCAGCGGCGGCAGCCTGCTGATCGGCTACTTCATCGCCGCCTGGATCGCCGAGAAGAAGCCCTACGCGCTCTACGACGAGGACGCCGATACCAAGAAGTTCTGGCAGAACGCCCGGATCGCGCCGCAGCGCACCATCCGCGACGTCAACTCGAGCTTCCGCGACGTCGACCGCCGGCTGCGTGACATCGAAGGCTATGTAACCTCGTCGAACCGCCGCCTGGCGAGCGAGATCGACAACCTGCGCTGATCGGCGCCGAGGGAGGATCGTCATGGAATTCAATTTCGGTGGACCGTTCTTCGTCATCGCGATCGTCGCGATCTCGACCGCCGGCTGGCTCATCAACAACTGGATCCGCGCCCGTCACGGCTACCCGGTAGAGGGCGAATGGGGCGGCACGCACAGTCGGGAAGATCTCGGCACGAGCCGCAAGATGGAGCTGCTGACCAGCGAGAACGATCGGCTCAAGGGCCAGGTCACGCGGCTCGAGGAGCGGCTCGCGGTGCTCGAACGGATCGCCACCGACCCGGCCGACCGGGTCGCCAGGGAAATCGACGCGCTGCGCTGAGCGCGCGCACGCAAAGGGGACAGAAAATGGACAAGCTCGCCTTCTTCGAGACCATGGCGCCCGTGTTCGCGCTCGTCGGCTTCGCCGCGATCGCCGGCTGGGTGTTCACCACCTGGCTGCGCGTGAAGCATGGCTACCCGCTCGAAAACAGCTGGGGGAAGGCCGTCCACCCGGTCGCGTCGACCGAGACGACCGAGCGCCTGCGCATGCTGGCCACCGAAAACGCCCAGCTGCGCGCCGAACTGTCGAGCCTCAAGGACCGCACCGCCGTCCTCGAGCGCATCGCCACCGACCAGACCGCGCAACTCGATCGCCAGATCGAGAGCCTGCGCGACAGCAAGATCAACTGAGGGGCTGCGAGATGCCGAGCTGGGTCTTGTTCTTCGTCGTCGTCATCGGCCTGCCCATGACGCTCGGCATCGCCGCCGACATGCTCAAGCGGTGGATGAAGCTGAAGGAAAAGCAGCTCGACCTGCTCGCCTCCGGCGCTGCCGAGCGCGCGATGCAGCAAACGGCGGTCGTCGAACGGCTCGAGGCGCGCGTCCGCGTGCTCGAACGCATCGCCACCGATCGCGGCAGCACGCTCGCCGGCGAGATCGACGCGCTGCGCGACGAACGCGTCAACTGACCAACAGTTTTTGGGGAGTATCGAGATGAACCCTTTCGAGATGGTGGTGCTGATCGTGGCGATCGTGGTGATCGGCCGGATCTTCGCCAACCGCTATCGCAACCGCAGCCCGCAGGACGACGCCGCCGCGGCGGCGGAAAATGCCCGCCTGCGCAATGAAGTTCAGCAGCTCAAGGACCGCGTCGTCACGCTGGAGCGGATCGCCATCGACAAGCGCAGCCGCCTCGCCGACGAGATCGACGCGCTGGGCCGCGACTAGAGCCAACCGAAGAAGGGAGAGATCCCATGCTGGAGACAACCAATCTCGTGGTGATGAGCGCCAGCTCGATCGTGGCGCTGGCGATGCTGGGGCTGGTCTGGGCCTGGAGCTGGAAGGGCTGGCTCGAACTGAAGCGCCAGCAGCTCGGCACCGGCGCGGCCCATGGCGACGAGTTGATGCCGCCGCCGCAGGTCGGCAGCCGCATCGAACTCGCCGACCTGCGCGAACGGGTGAAGAAGCTCGAAGCGATCGCCGCCGGCGTCGACATGTAGGTGGATGCCTCTCCCCGCGGGGAGAGGCAGTTGACCGGCCGGGCGGCTTCGACCATTCCCCGGACATGAGTGCGCCGCAGAGCTTCGACGACATCCGGGACGAATTCGAGTTCCTCGACCGCGAGGACCGCTACCGCCTGCTGATCGAGCTCGGCCGCGCGCTCGAGCCGATGCCCGAGGCGCTCAAGACCGACGCGACCAAGGTCCGCGGTTGCTCGGCGCAGGTCTGGGTCTATCCGGTGCCGCAGCCCGACGGCCGGCTGCACTTCCTCGCCGACAGCGACGCGCATATCACCAAGGGGATCGTCGCGCTGATCCTGGCGCTGGTGCAGGACCGCCCCGCCGCCGACATTCTCGCGCTCGACATCCGCGAGCGGCTCGCGCCGTTCGACCTCGCCGGCCAGCTCAGCTCCAACCGTACGCAGGGCATCCCCAACATGATCGAGCTGATCCGCGCGACGGCGGCACGGCTGGCGGCATGACCGGGCCCGTCGCCGCCGACGAGAAGCTGCGCCGCTTCGTCGACTCGTTCCTGCTCGGCATCCCGCATATCAAGGCGCTCGGCATCCGCTATCGCGGCCATGGCCGCGGCTGGGCCGAACTCGAGCTTCCCTATGCCGATCATCTCGTCGCCTATCCCGATGCCGCGCATCCCGACGGCGGCATCGTCGCGAGCGGCGCGGTGCTGACGCTGATGGATTCGGTCGGCGGCTTCTCGGTGATGACGGGGGCCAACAAGCTGCAGCCGCTGGCGACGCTCGACCTGCGGCTCGACTACCTCCGCCCCGCGACGCCCGGCGAATCGGTCATCGGGCGGTCGGAGGTGCACAAGCTGACGCGCAGCGTCGCCTTCGTGCGCGGCGTCGCGCACAACGGCGACCCGGCTCGACCGATCGCGCATATGACCGGCACGTTCATGTTCACCGCGGGAGCCGCGCAATGAGCTTCGCGTCGCTCGCCGAGGAACTGCGCAACGGCCCGTCGAGCGGCACGCTGGCGGCGCTGCCCTACGCCGCCTATCTCGGTCTCCATTATGCGGTGCATGGCCGCGAGCTGGTGCTCAGCATGCCGTTCGCCGAGAGCCTCGTCGGCCAGCCCTTCCCGCCGCGGCTGCACGGCGGCACGGTCGCCGGGTTGCTCGAGATCACCGCGACGGCGACGCTGCTGCTGCGTCTGCCGCGCGACGAGCCGCTGCCGCAGGTCAAGCCGGTCACGGTGACGGTCGACTATCTGCGCGCCGGCCAGCCGCAGGACACTTTCGCCGCGGCGCACGTCAACCGGCTCGGGCGACGCATCGCCAATCTGTCGGTGATCGCCTGGCAGGAGGATCGCGACCGGCCGATCGCCGCCGCGCACATGAACATCATGCTCGATCGCGACTAGCGCGGGCCTTCCGCCGCCCGCCGCTCGGCAGCGCGGTTGAGCACCTCGTAGGCGGCCTGGATCGCCTGGAATTTCGCCGCGGCGTCGGCGTCACCGGCGTTGCGGTCGGGGTGATGCAGCTTGACCAGCCGGCGATGCGCCGCCTTGACCGCGACGTCGTCGGCATCGGTCTCGAGATCGAGCACGCGCAGCGCATCCATCTCGGCGCGGCTGCGGCTGCCGTCCCCCTCGCCCCAGGCCCAGTGATCGGCGCGGCGGTAGCGACGCTCGCCCGATTCGGCCTTCTCGCGCGCTTCGGCTTCCTCGGCGGTGAGCCCCTGGAAATAGTCCCAGCGCTTGTTGTACTCGCCGGCGTGCGTCTCGCAGAAATACCAGCGTTCGGGGCTGTTGGGCGACTTGGGCGCCGGCCGGTCGCCCGCCGCGGTACAGCCCTCGCGGTCGCACAGCCGCACCTGCGCCGCCGCGCGCTCCGAGCCATAGGGGCGCCAGCGGGGAAAGCCCCAGTCGTCGTTTCGGGTGGAATATCGCGCCATGCGCCTAACCTAGGGCCCCGTTCGCGTCGGCGCCAGCACGGTACGGCGTAAAGGCGGCAAGATCGGGCTCGACCCAGGATTTTCGGGCGGCAACCGAGAATAATCGGTCGCGGCTGTAATGGGCGAGCAACGCGTCGCGATGGCCGAGCGGCGAGCGCAGCAGCGCATTGACCAGTTCGACGAGCGGCTGGCCGCGATCATGCGCGGCGAGGAAGGCGCCGACGAGGACGACATAGGCCTGGGTGATCGTCTCGTGATAGCCCTCGCTGTCGCTGTTCCGGCCGCCCACCGCCTCGTTGTACCCGGCGATGATCGCCGGCAGCTCGGCGGCGAGATCGATGTCGCACCGCTCGCGGTGGAGCCACAGGCAGGCGGCGAGATGCGCCTCGTGCGTCCAGTCGGCACGCGGCAGGCTGCGATCGAGCAGCCCTTCGCCGACTCGCCGAACCTCGGCGTCGGTCGCGAACAGGCGCGGTGAATCGTCGATCATCTTCCAGTCCCCAACATGGCGAAAGGGCGCGCCGGCCGGAGCCGACGCGCCCTTTCGGGCAAGCTTTCCGGTCGGTCTAGGCGGCCTTGGGCGCGGCTTGGCGCACGCCCTCGTCAACATGCTCGGCAAACTGCGCGAAATTGTTGATGAACATCTGCACCAGCGCCTGCGCCTTCTCGTCATAGGCGGCCTTGTCGGCCCAGGTCTCGCGCGGATCGAGGATCGTCGAGTCGACGCCCGGCACCGCGACCGGCACCTGGAAGCCGAAGTTGGGATCGGTACGGAACTCGGCGTTCTTCAGCGAACCGTCGAGCGCGGCGTTGAGCAGCGCACGCGTCACCTTGATCGGCATGCGGTGGCCGACGCCGTAGATGCCGCCGGTCCAGCCGGTGTTGACCAGCCAGCAGTCGACGCCGCCCTTGGCGATCCGCTCCTTGAGCAGATTGCCGTAGATCGACGGGTGGCGCGGCATGAACGGCGCGCCGAAGCAGGTCGAGAAGGTGGCGTCGGGCTCGGTGACGCCGATCTCGGTGCCGGCGACGCGCGCGGTATAGCCCGACAGGAAATGGTACATCGCCTGGTCGGGAGTCAGCTTGGCGATCGGCGGCAGCACGCCGAACGCATCGGCGGTCAGCATGATGATGTTCTTGGGGACCGGGCCCATGTTCTTTTCCGACGTGTTCGGAATGAACTGGATCGGGTAGGCGCCGCGCGTGTTCTCGGCCTTCGAATTGTCGTTGAAGTCGAGCTCGCGCGTCACCGGATCGATGACGACATTCTCGAGCACCGTGCCGAAACGCTTGGTGGTCGCGAAGATCTCGGGCTCGGCCTCGGGCGAGAGGCGGATCATCTTGGCGTAGCAGCCGCCCTCGAAGTTGAAGACCGCGGTGTCCGACCAGCCATGCTCGTCGTCGCCGATCAGCGTGCGGCTGGCGTCGGCCGACAGCGTCGTCTTGCCGGTGCCCGACAGGCCGAAGAACACCGCGGTGTCGCCGTTCGGGCCGATGTTGGCCGAACAGTGCATCGGCATCACGCCTTCCATCGGCAACTTGTAGTTGAGGATGCCGAACACCGACTTCTTCATCTCGCCGGCATAGGCGGTCCCGCCGATCAGGATCAGCTTCTCGGTGAGGTTGACCGCGATCACCGTCTCCGACTGCGTCCCGTGGCGCGCCGGGTCGGCCTTGAAGCTCGGCAGGTCGATGATGGTGAACTCGGGGGCGAAGCCGGCGAGCTCCGACGCCTCGGGACGGACCAGCAGCGTGCGGATGAACAGCGAATGCCAGGCGAATTCGTTGATGACGCGCACGTTGACGCGATGCTCGGGCTGCGAGCCGCCGAACAGGTCCTGGACGAACAGCGTGTCCTTGGTGCCGAGATGCTTCAGGAAGTCGGCCTTGAGCACCGCGAAATGCTCGGGCGACATCGGCTTGTTGCCCTTGGTCCACCAGATGTTGGTCTCGGTTTCGGCATCCTTGACGGTGAACTTGTCGTTCGCCGAGCGGCCGGTGTGCTTGCCGGTTTCGACCACCAGCGGGCCGTCCTTGGCGAGCACGCCCTCCCCGCGCTTGACCGCCAGCTCGACGAGCGCGGCGGTGCCGAGGTTCCAGCACTGCTCGGCCGAGACGGCAATTCCCTGTTTGTCGAGGCCATGGGCGGAACGAAGCGACTGGACGGTCACGCGGTGATCTCCTTGGAAAATCGAAAATAGCGCGGAGGCCAGACACGCACCCGCTTTGGCGGCGCGCATACACGAAAGCGGACCGCAACGTCAAAACTGCGAGGGCGTCGCAGCGTCACCCCCGCATCACCGCGAGTCGCCGGCACGGACTAGCGTGCGGCCGATGCATCGGCTAACCCCTCGGCGAGGCCCTGCCGGCCGACGGGACAAGGAACGCATGTCCGCCACGATCGCGCTGGTCGACGACGACCGCAACATCCTGACCTCGGTGTCGATCGCGCTTCAGGCCGAAGGCTTCACCGTGCGCGTCTATTCGGACGGCGTCGCCGCGCTGAAGTCGCTGACCGACAATCCGCCCGACCTCGCGGTGCTCGACATCAAGATGCCGCGCATGGACGGCATGGAGCTGCTCCGCCGGCTGCGCGAGAAGAGCGACCTGCCGGTGATCTTCCTGACCTCGAAGGACGACGAGATCGACCAGGCGCTCGGCCTCGCGATGGGCGCCGACGACTATATCGGCAAGCCGTTCAGCCAGCGGCTGCTGATCGAGCGCATCCGCGCGGTGCTGCGCCGCGCCGCCAACCGCCGCGAGTCGCCCGACGTCGAGGCGAGCAAGGCGGAAGCGATCATCCGCGGCCGGCTGGTGATGGACCCGGCGCGGCACCGCGTGACCTGGGGCGGCGGCGAGGTCCAGCTGACCGTCACCGAATTCCTCATCCTCGAGGCGCTGGCGCAGCGGCCCGGCTTCGTGAAGTCGCGCGACCAGCTGATGGACGCCGCCTACCAGGACGACGTCTACGTCGACGACCGCACGATCGACAGCCACATCAAGCGGCTGCGCAAGAAATTCCGGGCGGTGGATCCGGAGTTCACGGGGATCGAGACGCTCTATGGCGTCGGCTATCGCTTCTCCGAGGAATAGCGCCGAGCCCGACCGGCTGACCTGGTCGAAGCGGTTCTCGCTCACGCAGCGCATCCTCGCGGTCAATCTGTTCGCGCTGATCATGCTCGCGGGCAGCGTCTTCTATCTCGACTCGTTCCGCGACCGTCTGCTCGAGCAACGGCAGGCGCAGGCGCGCGTCGGCGCCGTGCTGATGGCCGACGCGCTGTCGGTCGCGGCGCGCCACGGCGGGCCGCCGGCCTTCCAGGCGCTCGCCGGACGCCTCGGCGAGACGACGAGCGCCCGCCTGCGGATCTATGCGCCCGACGGCCGGCTCATCGTCGACAGCTGGCGGCTGACCGGGCCGACGTTCCGGCTGCGCGACCCGGCGCTCGAGCCATGGCGCAAGGACGCCGCGCGCTTCCTCGACCGGATGATCGAATTCGTCGGGTCGGCGCCGACCTTCGACGACTATGTCGAACCGCGCATCGACCACCGCCGCACCTGGCGCGAGGCCGAGGCCGCCGCATCGGCCGGCCCGCACACCGCCTTTGTGGCGCTGCGCCGCGCACCCGATCGCACCGTGATCGTCAATGCGGCCGCGCCGCTGGTCGGGACCGGCGACGTGCTGATGGTGACGCTCGATACCCGCGACATCACCCGCGTCGTCCGCGAGGAGCGGCTGACCTCGTTCCTCGTCTTCCTCGGCGTGCTGGCGCTGTCGCTGCTGGTGTCGTCGTTTCTCGCGCGCACCATCGTGCGACCGCTGCGCCGGCTGTCGATCGCCGCGCAGCGGGTGCGGCTGGGGCGCGCCCGCGAGGTGACGGTGCCCCGCTTCGCCCGGCGCCGCGACGAGATCGGCACCCTGGCGCGGGCGATCTCCGACATGACGCAGGCGCTGCGCCACCGCATGGATGCGACCGAGAGCTTCGCGGCCGACGTCGCGCACGAGATCAAGAACCCGCTCGCCTCGCTGCGCAGCGCGGTCGAAACGTTCGAGAGCGTCAAGGATCCCGGGCTGCAGGCGCAGCTGCTCGAACTCATCCGCGACGACGTCAATCGAGTCGACCGGCTGATCACCGACATCGCCGACGTGTCGCGGCTCGACGCCGAACTCGCGCGCACGCGCTTCGAAGCCGTCGACCTCGGGCAGATGGCAGCGACGCTCGTCCGGCTGGTCGAACGCGGCGGCCTGCCGCGCGGCGTCCGGATCGCCTATGCCCGCCCCGAGCCGGGCACCGCAATCGCGGTCGGCGACGAATCGCGGCTTGGACAGGTGATCCGCAACCTGCTCGACAACGCGGTGTCCTTCTCGCCCGACGACGGCGTCGTCCGGATGACGGTGATGCGCGCCGGCGCGCGGATCATGCTGCGCGTCGACGACGACGGTCCCGGCATCCCTGCCGGCATGCACGACGAGATCTTCAAGCGCTTCTATTCGGAGCGCCCCGAGAGCGAGAGCTTTGGCAAGCATTCGGGGCTCGGGCTCGCCATCGCGCGGGCCATCGTCGAGGCGCATGACGGAACGATTCGCGCGATCAACCGCGAACAGGGTGGCGCCGTCGCCGGCGCACGCTTCGTCATGACGCTGCCGGCCGCGGAAGCGCCCGACGGATGATCGGGGGCCGCGTCCATGGCAGTGCGGTGGCGATCGGCGGCCGCGGCGTGCTGATCCTCGGCGCGTCGGGCAGCGGCAAGTCCGACCTCGCGCTTCGGCTGATCGACCGCGGCGCAACGCTGATCGCTGACGATCAGGTCGAACTCACCCCCCGCGCCGGCCGCCTCCATGCCTGCGCGCTCGCCATCCTCCACGGCCGGATCGAGGTGCGGGGAATCGGCATCGTCGACGTCGACGCCACGCGCGCGACGCTGGCGCTCGCGGTCGACATCGACCGCCTCCCGGAACGGATGCCCGGGCCCGAGACGATCCGGCTCCACGGCGTCGAGTTGCCGCTGATTGCGCTTGCGCCATTCGCCGCATCGGCGCCGATCAAGGTCGAACTCGCTTTGAAGCGCCTTGGCTTGCCGCTAGAAGAGGCGCCTTCATGACCGTCCACCGGCTCACGACCCCTTCGTCCGCACCCAACCGGGTGCTGCTCGTCACCGGCATGTCCGGTGCGGGCAAGTCGACCGCGCTCAAGGCGCTCGAGGACATCGGGTACGAAGCGGTCGACAATATGCCGCTGCGGCTGCTGCGCCGGCTGATCGGCGTCGAGGACACCAGCGAACATGCGGTCGACCGGCCGCTGGCCGTCGGCATCGATACGCGGACGCGTGCCTTCGACGCCGAAGACATCGTCCAGCGTCTGAAGGAGCTGAAGCGCGACCAGAGCCTCGACGTCCGCGTGCTGTTCCTCGATTGCGCCGGCGGGGAGCTGACGCGCCGCTTCTCGGAAACGCGCCGCCGCCATCCGCTGGCGCTCGACCGGCCGGCGGCCGATGGCATCGCGCGCGAGCGCGAGCTGCTGGCGCCGCTGCGGCGGTGGGCGGACATCGTCATCGACACCACCGACTATTCGCCGCACGACACGCGGCGGATCATCCGCGAGAAATTCGGCCGGCACGATAGCGACAGGCTGACGATCACCTGCATGTCGTTCGGCTTCGCGCGCGGGCTGCCGCGCGACGCCGACCTGGTCTTCGACATGCGTTTCCTCGCCAACCCGCACTGGGAAGGCGCGTTGCGCCCGCTGACCGGACTCGATGCGCCGGTGGGAGCGTTCATCGCCAAGGATCCGGCGTTCGACACGGCGTTGGCGAAGATCGCCGATCTCATCCTCACGTTGATCCCGCGCTATCATCATGAGGGGAAGACCTATCTCACCGCCGCCTTCGGCTGTACGGGCGGGCGGCATCGGTCGGTGTTCGTGACCGAGACGATGGCGAAGGCCTTGCGCGACGCCGGCTACGCGCCGAACGTCCTGCATCGCGACATCAAGGGACAAGGCGAAGACGTGGACGAGTTGGCCGGGCCAGGGGGCCGCGACGAACCGGGGGAAAGCAAGCAAGCATGATCGGGTTGGTGTTGGTGACCCACGGCCGCCTCGCGGCCGAATTCATATCGGCGATGGAACATGTCGTCGGCCCCCAGATCGGGGTGGAGGCGATCTGCATCGACGCCGACGACGACATGGAGGTGCGCCGCGCCGATATCGCCGCCGCCGCCGCGCGGGTCGATGTGGGCAAGGGCGTGATCCTGCTGACCGACATGTTCGGCGGCACCCCCTCGAACCTCGCGATCTCGCTGATGGGTCGCGAGAATGTCGAGGTGATCGCCGGCATCAATCTGCCGATGCTCATCCGGCTCGCCAGCGTCCGCAAGGACATGGGCGTCGCCGCCGCGGTCGATGCCGCGCAGGAGGCCGGACGCAAATATATCTCGGTCGCCTCCAAGATTCTGGGCGAAGTGGCTTGAGCGGCACGATCACCCGCACCGTCACCATCCGCAACAAGCGCGGGCTGCATGCCCGCGCCAGCGCCAAGTTCGTCACGCTGGCCAGCGGCTTCGACGCCGCGGTCGAGGTCAGCAAGGACGGCTCGAGCGTCTGCGGGACCTCGATCATGGGGCTGATGATGCTCGCCGCCGCGCCCGGCGACGACATCGTGATCAGCAGCTCCGGCTCGGGCGCCGAGCAGGCGGTGATCGCGCTCGTCCAGCTCGTCGAGGATAAATTCGGCGAAGACTGAGTGCCACTTGGAATCACTAACGAAGCTGCTAGGGTGTCGGACGGGCGTGAACGGCAAAGCCGCACGCGACATTCTTGCGACCTTGGGAGGTTATCGATGGCAGTGAACGTGGATACGAGCGTCGTCTCCATTCGTGACGCATCGGACATCCGCCGGGCCGCCGAAGCGCTCCGCGATATCGCGACCGAGATGGGATCCTACTGGGTCGTCGCCGCCGACAATATCGCGTCGAAGCAGCCGATGGTGGACGCCGAAGGCAATGTCCTGGCGGCGGCGGTGTTCGGTCATACCGGGCCCAACCAGCTGTGGTGGATGGACACCCGGCTGGCGCTCAACTCGCCGATCGCGCGCGCCTGCCGTTACGAGAGCGAGCCCTTCTGGGCGAACGCCGAGGGCTTCCGCACGCGCCACCCCAACCGCTATCTCGACGCGCTCGACCTCGCCAATTTCGAGAAGCGCGCGCTGGTCCGCGCGGTGATCACCGTCCCGGTGCACCTGCCGTTCGGTCAGATCGGCATGGCCGCGTTCGGCACGCGCGATCCCGACAAGACCGACCTGTCGGCCGAATTCGAGGCGCATGCCGACACGCTGATGGTCCTCGCGCACCGCTTCATCGGCGGCTATGCGCAGGTGACGCGGACGCGCCAGTGGCTGCCGACCGATTGCCAGCTCACCAAGCGCGAGATCGAATGCCTGCGCTGGGCCGCGGTCGGCAAGACCGACAAGGAAATCAGCCTGATTCTGGCGCGCAGCCATGCGACGGTGCGCTTCCACATCCAGAACGCCGGCGAAAAGATGAACGCCGTCAACCGCAGCCAGACGATCTTCAAGGCGGCGCAGCTCGGCTACCTCGGTCTCGCCAACTAGCGAAAACGCCCGCCCGCGCGTGAAGCAGCAGGGCGGGCGTCCCCCATGCGGCGGGAAACAAGGGCGTATCCAGCCGCATGGATCCTCTTGGCGTTCGCGGGTGCCAAGCGACCTTCGCCGGTAGCTGAAGGTATGGCATCAACGGCGCGTGGCGGGGCTGGTTCCACCGCGCCACGCCGCCCGGTTACAGGTCGAACCTGACGCCCTGCGCGAGCGGCAGCTCGCTTGAATAATTCACCGTGCTGGTCTGCCGGCGCATGTAGGCGCGCCAGCTGTCAGAGCCCGACTCGCGGCCGCCGCCCGTCTCCTTCTCGCCACCGAACGCGCCGCCGATCTCGGCGCCCGACGGGCCGATGTTGACGTTGGCGATGCCGCAGTCGCTGCCGGCCGCGGCGACGAAGGCCTCCGCCTCGCGCAGGTCGGTGGTGAAGAGGCATGAGGACAGGCCGTGGCTGGCCGCATTCTGCATCGCGATTGCCTGTGCCAGCGTCTCGTAGCGCGTGACGTAAAGGATCGGGGCAAAGGTCTCGCGCAGCATGATTCCGGCCTGAAGCGGCATTTCGACGAGCGCCGGGCGCACGTAGAAGGCCTCGCCGGCGCCGATACGCTCGCCGCCATGCACGACCCCACCTTCGCTGCGCGCCACGTCGAGCGCCGTCTGCATCGCCGTGAAGGCGGCGCCGTCGATCAGCGGGCCGACGAGCGTGCCGGGATCGCGGGGATCACCGACCGGCAGGGTGGCGTAGCCCACCTTCAGGCTCGCAACCAGTTCGTCGTAGCGGCCGGTGTGGACGAAGGCGCGGCGCAGCGTCGTGCAGCGCTGGCCGGCGGTGCCGACCGCCGAAAACAGCATGGCGCGGCGCGCCAGCTCGAGATCGGCCGAAGGCGCGACGATCGCGGCATTGTTGCCGCCGAGCTCGAGGAGCGCGCGGCCGAAGCGTCCGGCGAGCGCGGTGCCGACCTGACGGCCCATCGCGGTCGAGCCGGTCGCGCTCACCAGCGCGACGCGCGCGTCGTCGACGAGCCGCGCGCCCGCCGCCGCGCCGCCGAGCACCAGCCCGGCGAGGCCTGCCGGAGCGCGGCCGAAGCGCGCGAGCACGCGATCGAGCAGCCCGATCGTCGCGACGGCGGTCAGCGGGGTTTTCTCGCTCGGCTTCCATACCACCGGAGCGCCGCAGACCAGCGCCAGCGCCGCGTTCCATGCCCAGACCGCTACCGGAAAATTGAAGGCGCTGATGACGCCGACGACGCCGAGCGGATGCCAAGTCTCGCGCATGTGGTGCCCCGGCCGCTCGGAGGCGATCGTGAGGCCGTGGAGCTGGCGCGACAGGCCGACGGCAAAGTCGGCGATATCGATCATCTCCTGAACCTCGCCCAGCGCCTCGGAGGTCACCTTGCCCGCTTCGAGCGTGACGAGCTCGGCCAGCGCCGTCTTGTGGGTGCGCAATTCCTCTCCGAGCAGCCGGACCAACTCGCCGCGGATCGGCGCCGGCGTGTCGCGCCACGCCGGAAAGGCGGCGGCCGCCGCGGCGATCGTCGCGTCGATCTGCGTCGGCGAATGCTGCGGCAGGCGCGCCAGCGTGGCGCCGTCGATCGGCGAGCGCGCGATGAGGCCGGCGCCCTCAGTCGGCATCGGCAGGTCGAGGCGGGCGAAGAGGTCGGCGATCGGCATGGCGGCATCCTGAAACGACGAAGGGGCGGGGCGCTCGACGCGCCCCGCCCCTTCCCTTTAGCGCAAGACGGTCAGGCCGGCAGCGGCGTGAACGTCGTCATCGCGTAAAGCATCGGGATCGACAGCACGAGGTTGGTGCGGCTGCCGAGCATCGCCACCCGCGCCGACTTCGCCTTGGTCGCATCGTCCGCCTCGACGATGCCGAGCGCCCGCTTCTGGTTCGGCCAGATGATGAACCACACGTTCGCGGCCATGATCAGACCGAGCCACATGCCGATGCCGATCAGGCGATAGCCTTCCTGCAGCGTCAGCGCCTCGGCGAGGTAGCCCGAGCGCATCGACAGGATCAGGCCGAGGATGATCGTCGCGAGCGCCGCCCAGCGGAACCAGAACAGCGCCGCCGGGGCGATATACTTGCTGATGCCCGGCTTCAGCTCGGCGGGGACCTTGGGCATCGTCGGGATCTGAACGAAGTTGAAATAATAGAGCAGCCCGATCCACAGGATGCCGAAGAAGGTATGGATATATTGCAGCACCGGCACTTCGAGCGCGCTCAGCGAGTCGCCGTGCACGCCGAACAGCAGCACCAGCATCAGGACGACGCCGGTGATCAGCGCCAGATGAAAATTCTCGAGTAATTTGGCCATTGCGCCCCTCCCAGTAGATTTCTTTCTTATACATCATAGCCACCCCGCGGCGGCTTGTCACACCCTGAGACGCGCTCCGACGACATTATCGTTCGCGAAGCCACCGGCACCGCGCGTGGCCGAATTGAGACCGGGGACAGCTGCACGAACGCCGGCCACCGCCCGGAAATCTGCGCTTGGTGCCCGAACACGCAGGCAACGACGCAGTCGACGAAGGTGATCAGCCCGCACCAGCGCCTGCGGAGCGGCGTCGGCCTGGTGGCGGAGATCGGGAACAGCTACAGGTGCGCGGCGCTGATGATATTGTCATGACTCTGGTAGATGAGGTGACTGGCGGTCACGAGGCGGAGCAGCAGCAGCACCGCGTCGGCGAGCCGGGTCAGCGGCGTCAGCAATGGAATGTCGCGCATCCATCCTCCCCCTGGCCGCGTTTCCTTCTGGAGCATCCGGCCCGCCGGATGATTGTGGGCGCAGGGCAACGATGGCAAGCGCGGCGGAACAGGACGACATCCAGCCCGGCGATGCGGCGATGACGGTCGGCGGCGACCGCTTGCTGCTGCTGCCCGACGGTCCGCAGGTGAAGCCGGCGCTGATGGCCTTGATCGACGGTGCCGAGCGCGAGTTGCGCCTGCTCTTCTATATCTTCGAAGGCGACCGGACCGGCACCGAGGTGCGCGACGCGCTCGTCGCCGCGGCCCGCCGCGGCGTCGACGTTCAGCTCGCCGTCGACGATTTCGGCAGCAGCGGCACCGATGCCGACTTCTTCCAGCCGCTGATCGACGCCGGCTGCGGCTTCTGTCGCTTCCATCCACGCTGGGGCCGGCGCTACCTGCTGCGCAACCACCAGAAGATGGCGATCGCCGACCGGCGCATCGCGATTATCGGCGGATTCAATATCGCCGACATCTATTTCGACCCTCACCACGAAGACAGTTTTCGCGACCTGGGCCTGCGCATCGAGGGGCCCGCCGCCGACTATCTTGCGGTCTACCACGAGCGGCTGCTCGAGTGGATCAACAGCAAGCGCGCTTCGCTGCGCTCGCTCCGCCGCATCCTCTCGACGCTCACGCAGACCGAAGGCGCGACACGCTGGATCTTCGGCGGGCCGTCGCGCAAGATCAGCCCCTATGCGCGCGAGCTTCGCGCCGACATGCGCCGCGCCCAACGCCTGCAGATGATCATGGCCTATTTCGCGCCGAGCCGGCGCTGGCTGCGGCTGATCGGCGGGATCGCGCACCGCGGCGGCGCCAGCCTGATCACCGCCGGCAAGAGCGACGTGCCGCTGGCCCGGCTCGCGGCCTGGGCGACCTATGGCTCGCTGCTGCGCCGCCGCGTCCACATCGCCGAATATCGGCCGCGCGCGCTCCATGCGAAGCTGATCATCATGGACGACATCGTCTACATCGGCTCGGGCAATTTCGACATGCGCAGTCTCTACCTCAATCTCGAGGTCATGCTGCGGATCGACGACGCGGCCTTCGCCACCCGCGCGCGGGCGCTGTTCGAGCGCGAGCTGGCGCGCAGCCAGCCGATCCGCCCCGAAGCCTATGCGCGCATGGCGACCTGGTTCAACCGGCTGACCTGGCGCCTGTCCTACTGGCTGTTCGTGACTGCCGACTTCGCGATGTCGCGATCGCTCACCAGTCGTTGACAGCAGCGGCGGCCGCCGCCAGCAAGACAGGCGTGTCGCGCGCCGATCCTCCCCTTATTCCCGGCGCATCGCCGGTCCTGATCGCGGTCTGCGGCGTCGCCTTCCTGTGCGGCATGGATGCGGTGATGAAGCATGTCGTCGCGAGCGTCCATCCGGTCACGGCCACGTTCGCGCGCAGCCTGCTCTGCCTGCCCTTCGCCATCCCCCTCTGGCTGGCCGCCGGCCGGCCGGCGCTGTCGCGCAACGTCCTCGGCGCGCATGCGATACGCGGCGCCGTCATGGCCTTCTCCGCCGCTGCCTTCTTCTGGGCGCTGACCGTGCTGCCGCTCGCCGAAGCGGTGACGCTGTCGTTCGTCGCGCCGCTGATCATCCCGTTCATCGCCTGGGCGCTGCTGCGCGAGAAGCCGCGGCTCACCAGCGTCAGCGCCGGCCTCATCGGCTTTGCCGGCGTGGTGCTGACGACGCAGGGCGCCCCCGCGAGCGCCGACACCCCCGAACGCACGCTCGGCATCGTCCTGATGCTGCTCGCCGCGGTCGCCTGGGCGGCGTCGCTGGTGCTGCTGCGCGGTCGCGCCAGCCGCGACGGGCCCGCGATCGTCGTGCTGATGGGCGGGCTGGTCCCGGCGCTGCTGCTGGCGCCCGCCGCCGTGGCGATCGGCGACCTGCCGTCGGCGGACGCGATGGGCTGGCTGCTGCTGGCCGGCGCGCTCACCGTCGCCGGCGTCTGGACGTTGACCCGCGCCTATGCGCGCGCCGAAGCGCAGGTGCTCGCGCCGATCGAGTTCACCGCGCTCGGCTGGGCCGCGCTGCTCGGATGGCTGATCTTCGCCGAGGTGCCGCGCCTCGAAATCTGGCTCGGCGCCGCCGTCATCATGGCCGCGTGCCTGTTTGCGGCGTGGGACGAGCGCCGCAGCCGGCCATTGCCGTCGCTGTGAGCGCCGGCGCTAGCGGTGCGCGAAATAAAGCTGCGCCGGCGGGACGTTGATCGGCTCGAAGTCGCGATCGATGCGCGAAAAGCGCGGCGTCAGCACCTCGAGGATCTTCGGCGAAAATTGATAGACGAGGAACTGGCCACCCGGCGCGAGTGCGGCATAGGTGGCGTCGGCGATCTCGTTGCGGACCGCTTCGGGCATCGTCGAGAAGGGGATTCCCGAGATGATATAGTCGGCCTGGCCGAGGCCCTGGTCGGCCAGAACCCTGCCGACGTCGGCCGCCGAGCGATGCAGCACGATGAGCCGCGGATCGCGAAAGCCGGTACGCAGGAAGTCGGCGAAGTCGTCGTTGAGTTCGAAGAGCACCAGCCGCGCGTCGGGGTGCATGCGCTTCAGTACCTCGGCCGAAATGTTGCCGATGCCGGGGCCATATTCGACGAACAGCCGGGCCTTCTGCCAATCGACCGGCGCGAGCAGCTTGTCGATGAGAAAGCGCGAGCTGGGGATCACCGAGCCGAGCATCTTGGGGTGTTTGACGAAGTTCTTGGCAAAGAGCAGCAGTTGCTCGCGCTTCGACGGCATTCGTTCGAGCATGCGCCCGCCGTCCATCGCAACTGCTGGGTCCATCATCCGCCTCGTTCCCCGTTCGCAACTATGTCAGCCGCATGACTGGAATGGGTTGAACATTCAAGCGCGGCGTTGGTGCCACGTGCGCGACCGAATGACCGCACCGCGCGCTGCGCCGGTGCCCGAGCTCCCCTCGCCTTGCGCGGCTTCACAAATCGGCCGGCGCGCGCCATCAGGGGGAATGACCGTTCCCCAGCTCCCGCGCCGCGACTTCGGCCTCCTGTTCGCGGTGCTGCTGGTGGTCGCGGCGGGCAACACCGCACTGCAATCGGTGCTGCCGGCGATCGGGCGGGCGCTCGACATCCCCGACATGCTGATCGCGATCATCTTCAGCTTCTCGGCAGTGCTGTGGACGGTGTCGGCGCCCTTCTGGGCGCGGCAGTCCGACGTTCGCGGGCGCAAGCAGCTGATGCAGGTCGGCATGGCCGGGTTCGCCGTGTCGACGCTGCTGTGCGCGCTGGTCATCCTCGCCGGCCTGAAGGGGCTGCTGGTGCCGGTCGCGACCTTTGCGCTGTTCGCCGTCGCGCGCAGTCTGTTCGGCATCTTCGGATCGGCGTCGAACCCGGCAGCGCAGGCCTATGTCGCCAGCCGCACCAGCGAGGCCGACCGCACCACCGGTCTCGCGACGCTGTCCTCGGCCTTCGGCCTGGGCACCATCCTCGGCCCGGCAGTCGCGCCGCTGTTCATCCTGCCGTGGGTGGGTTTCTCGGGGCCGCTCTTCGCCTTTGCCCTGATCTCGCTGATCGTGTTCGTCGCGATCAGCCGGCTGCTCCCCAACGACTCGCCGGCCGAACGCAGCGGCACCGGCGCCGCCGCCTCGATGCCGTCGATCGGCAGCACCAACGTCGGCGCACACGTCACCGCCGCCGACCGCGGGCGCGGCAAGCAGCTGTCGTGGAAGGACCCGCGCGTCCGGCCGTTCATGGTCTACGGCTTCTTCATCGGCTCGATCCAGGCGGCGACGGGCCAGGCGCTCGGCTTCTTCATCATCGATCGGCTGAGCCAGTCGCCGGCCGACGCGCAGCCGCTGATCAGCATCACCTTCATGGCGGGGGCGGCGGCAACGCTGCTGGCGCAATGGGGGCTGATCCGCATGCTGCACCTGACGCCCGGAACGCTGATGCGCTGGGGCGCCGCGCTGGTCGCCGCCGGCGTTCTCGGCATCGCGCTGGCGCCGAGCTTCCACTCGCTCGTCCTCGCCTATGCGCTGGCGAGCCTCGGCTTCGGCTTCGCGCGACCGGGCTTCACCGCCGGCGCGTCGCTGATGGTCGGCGACGGCGAGCAGGGATCGGTCGCTGGCGCGATCACCGCGGTCAACGGTTCCTGCTTCATCTTCGCGCCGGCGATCGGCATCGGCCTCTACGAGCTCAACCCGCCGGTGCCCTATCTGCTCGGCGCGGCGGGCGCGGCGGCGCTGTTCGCCTATGCCTGGTTCAACCGCACGCTGCATCGGAATTGGGAGGTTGCGACGGCCGAGCAGGGGCCGGACAACGTCCACTGAAGAATCAAATGTCTTTGGGGATGCGATGACCGAGAAGCCCTGGCCCGCCATGTCGATCGCGCAGGCGCACGCCGCGCTGACCGCGCCCGGCATGCCGTTCGAAATGGAGGAGCGGAGCATCCGCGGCGTGCCGACGCGGGTGTGGAAGAACGCGCCGCCGACCTTGCGCGAGGTCTTCCTCCTCGGCCGCGGCCACGGCGACCGCATCTTTCTGACCTATGAGGAGGACCGTGCCAGCTTCGAGGCCTTCGCGCGCGCCACGCTGACGCTGGCGAAACAGCTGCAGGCCGACGGCGTCGGCAAGGGCGACCGCGTCGCGATCATCATGCGCAACCTTCCCGAATGGCCGGTCGCCTATTTCGCTGCCGCGCTCGTCGGCGCGATCGTCACCCCGCTCAACGCCTGGTGGACCGGGCCCGAGCTCGAATATGGGCTGACCGATTCGGGCGCCAGGCTGGCGTTCGTCGACGCCGAACGGCTGGCGCGGATCGAGGAGCATCTCCACGCCTGCCCCGACCTGCAGCGTGTCTATGTCACGCGCTTCAGCGAAGAGAGCGCGCATCCGGCGGTCTTCTGCCTCGAGGATGTGATCGGACCGGTCAACGACTGGGCGGCGCTCGCCGAGCTGCCGCTGCCCGACGTCGCGCTGGATCCCGACAACGACGCGACGATCTTCTATACCTCGGGCACCACCGGCAAACCCAAGGGCGCGCTCGCCACGCATCGCAACATCGTGTCGAACATCATGGCGAGCGGCCTGTCGGGGGCGCGCTCCTACCTGCGCCGCGGCGAGACGCCGCCGCTTCCCGATCCCGACGGCCCGCAGAAGGCGACCTTGCTGTCGGTGCCCTTCTTCCACGCCACCGGCTGCTTCGCGGTGCTGGGGCCGTCGCTCGCGGCGGGCGCCAAGCTGTGCCTGATGCGCAAGTTCGAGGCCGAGGCGGCGATGAAGCTGATCGAGCGCGAACGCATCACCAGCGCCGGCGGCGTCCCGACGATCGCCTGGCAGCTGCTCGAACATCCCGAGCGCCACAACTATGACCTGTCGAGCCTCGAGACGGTGTCCTACGGCGGCGCGCCTTCGGCTCCCGAGCTGGTGCGCAAGATCAAGGAGACCTGGCCCAAGTCGCAGCCGGGCAACGGCTGGGGCATGACCGAGACCAGCGCCACCTTCACGCACCATATGGCCGAGGACTATCTGGCGCGCCCCGACAGCTGCGGCCCCGCGGTACCGGTCTGCGACATGAAGATCGTCGATGTAGCGACCGGCGCCGAACTCGGTCCCGACCAGGTCGGCGAGCTGTGGGGCAAGGGGCCCAACGTGGTGAAGGGCTATTGGAACAAGCCCGAGGCGACGGCGCAGACCTTCGTCGACGGCTGGGTCAGGACCGGTGACCTCGCGCGGATCGACGCGGAGGGCTTCTGCTTCATCATCGACCGCGCCAAGGACATGCTGATCCGCGGCGGTGAGAACATCTACTGCATCGAGGTCGAGAACTGCCTCTACGACCATCCCGCGGTGATGGACGCGGCGATCGTCGGCATCCCGCACAAGACGCTCGGCGAGGAGCCCGGCGCGGTGGTGACGCTCAAGCCAAGCACGCAGGCGACCGAGGCGGAGCTGCGCGCGCATGTCGCCGAGCATCTGGCGGCGTTCAAGGTACCGGTGAAGGTGATCATCCAGCGCGAGACGCTGCCGCGCAACGCCAACGGCAAGATCATGAAGAACGAGCTGAAGAAGCTGTTCGGTTAGGCCCCGCCACGGGCGTGCCGCAGCGAGGCCGGTCACCGAGCACGGGGATCAGAACTCGGTCGCGATGTCGAGATAGCCATAGGCGGTATCACCCGTCGCGGGAGCGTTCGGCGCCGTCTCGAGGAAGCGACCTTTCGCGAGGAAGGCCGCGCCTGTCTCGATCCGCAGCCGCTTGGGGACCAGCCAGTAGCGCACGCGGCCTTCGAGCTGGGTGCCCGCGTAGCGGCCCGACCGCGCGGCCTTGTCGCGCACCCCGGTCTTGGCGAAGCTGTCGGTGCGGTCCTCCAGCCACAGCGCGCGTGTCATCACGAAGCCGTCGAGCCGCTTCGAAGGCGCGGCTTCGACGCGCAGGCCGACCGAGTCGAGGTTCGAGCGGGTGAGCGCGCCATAGAGCCCCGTCGGGCCGAAATCGGATCGCGTCGACCCGTACAGCGCATCGAAGCGACCGTAACGATCGGGATCGCTGTCGTCGCCGGTCGCCCGATCGAGATGGAGCGAGAGGCGCGGCGACCAGGCGGTCGCAAATTTGCGCCCGACCTCGGCATGGATCAGGTGCGCCCGTACCGTCACGGCGCGCAAATCGGTCGGCGCCGTCGACAGGCGGATGCTGCCGCTCTGACGCGCGCCCTCGAGGTCGAAATCGATGCGGCCGTCCGCCGCCGGGCGGAGCAAGCGTGCGCCGAGCGTCGTCAGCCGCCGGTCGCGCGTCGGCTGATCGGCCCGGTCGCGCTCGGCCAGGCGGTAGCCGAATCCCTCGAGGCTGACGCCGGCGCCGACCGACTTGACGCCGCTCGCGCCGAAGAACGCGATATTGTGCTGGATGCCGTCCCATTCGACCTTGTTGTCGCGGATACCGGCCGCGTCGGCAGGCGCGCGCAGGCTCGGCTTTGTCCAGAAGGCGGTCAGCTGGTCCTTGGCGGCGGACTTCAGGTCCAGACGTGCGCCGGTGTAGCTGTTGACGCTGTTCGAAAAGTCGGGGCGCCCGACGAGCCGCCCCGACCCGACCTCCATCGTGAAGCGACCCGCCGTCAGGCCGCCGGTCGAGCCCTCCCCGGCGGCGCCATCGAGATCGAGCCGGGCATAGGCCTGCAGCGGCTCGAGCGCATTGACCTCGCCCACGCCGGCCGTCGATGCATGCTTCTGGCCGTAGCCGCGTGCGTCGCGCAGTTCGCCGCCGAAGCGGATCGGGCCGAGGTCATATTCGCCGAACAGGATGAGGCGCGTCGACAGCAGGCTGTCGGAGTCGGGAGCGCTTGGCCGAAACTGGCCGCCGATCGACTCGACCCGGGCGCGCAGACTGCCGCGCAGCACGAGACCCGAGGGCGCGCCGACCGCCGCAAGCAGGGGATTGACCTCGGCCGCTGCCGCAGATGGCAGGCCAAGCGTGAACGAACCGATCAGCAGGGCGACGGCGATGCGGGCGGGCGATCGCGCGACGATTGACGAGGGGGTCACGAACATCTCCTGGAATGCTTCAGAATTATTATAGGATGATAGGCGGGGCCGCGACGTGAGTGGCCTGCGCGAGCGATGATTGGCACGGGTCGCGCAGAAGCATGTTTGCCGTGGCGCGACGGCGACGCCCCCGCCAGTCGAGAAGATGAAGCCGCAAGAGCAGGGCGCGAGGCCCCGCCGGTTCGGTGGGCCTGTCGAAGGCAGGCGCCGGCCGGTTTGCGCGAGGGAGGGCGCGCTAGAAGGCCGACCAATTGTCGCCGTCGTGGCCGTTGGCTTTGGGTTTCGACTTGGCGGGGAGCGCCTTGACCGGCGAGACATAGCCGCGCGCGGGCTTGGGCGCGGTCTTGGGCTGGAGGACGATTGCGGCGGGCCTGGTGCGCGAGGTGGCGTCGTCGACCTTGAAGGCGGCGGCCTGCTCGGCGAGCGCCGCGACCTCGGAGGTCAGGTTGCGCGCTGCGGCCGAGGTCTGTTCGACCATTGCGGCATTTTCCTGCGTCGACTGGTCCATGCTGCCGATCGCGGCGCT
>JASBUR010000036.1 GCA_030147805.1 Sphingomonadaceae bacterium | reverse complement strand
CCTAGAGCGTCGTCGGCTTAGTTCGAATCGCGGGATTCCCCGAGCGCTTGGATTGTGATTCAAGGTTGGGGCTGGATGGGAGGCCAGCCCTTATGCCTCGTGCCTATTCAATGGATTTGCGGGAACGGGTTGTTGCTGCGGTTTCGGTTGGGGAGAGCTGTCGCTCGGCGGCGCGTCGGTTTGGGATCAGCGCTTCGGCGGCAGTGAAGTGGACGGCGCGGGCGCGGTCTGAGGGGAGCCCGAAGCCGCGGCGGATGGGCGGTTACCGGCGATCGGTGCTGGCGGGGGAGCGGGACTGGCTTCTGGCCCGGCTCGCCGAGAAGCCGGATCTGACGATCCGGGCGCTGGTCGTCGAGCTGGCGGAGCGCGGCGTGAAGGCGGGCGACTGGTCGGTGTGGGCCTTCCTCAAGCGTGAGGGGCTCAGCTTCAAAAAAAACGCTGCACGCCGCCGAACAAGACAGGCCGGACGTGGCGAGGAAGCGAGAGCGGTGGAAGCGGCATCAGCACCGGCTTGACCCGCGCCGCCTGGTCTTCATCGACGAGACATGGGCCAAGACCAACATGACCCGCACTCACGGCCGCGCCCGGCGCGGCGAACGGCTGCTGGCGAAGGTCCCTCATGGTCACTGGACCACGATGACCTTCCTGGCTGCACTTCGCCACGACGGCATTCATGCCCCGCTGGTGATCGACGGGCCGATCAACGGGGCGTGGTTCCTCGCCTGGGTCGAACAGGCGCTCGTGCCAACGCTGCGGCCCGGCGACGTCGTGGTGCTCGACAATCTGGGAAGCCACAAGAGCAAGGCGGTGCGCCAGGCCATCCGCCGCGCCGGTGCTCACCTGCTGTTCCTGCCGCCCTACAGTCCCGACCTGAACCCTATCGAGCAGGTGTTCGCGAAGCTCAAAGCGCTCCTGCGCAAGGCCGACGAGCGAACCATCCACGACACATGGCGACGCATCGGCGATCTTCTCGATCGCTTCTCACCAACCGAGTGCGCAAACTATCTTCGCCACGCCGGGTACGTGTGCAACTAAACCAAACGCGCTCTAGACTGACCATCAGGTTGCTGCCGTCTCCCGCCCTCCGGCAGGGGGCATGCTCGTTCATGGGGCTAGTCGCTGCAACGGGCGGCGGCCGGCTAAATCCGCGCCTTCACATAGCGCCCCGGCGCATCCTCGATCGCCTTGAGCCTGCCCGTTCCCGGCACCCGCGCCGGCACCTTCTTGCCCGACCGCGCCGACAGCCAGCTGATCCAGTCGGGCCACCAGCTGCCCTTCACCTCGGTGGCCGAGGCGACGAAGTCGTCGAGCGTCGCCGGCGGTGTCTTCGCGTCGCTCACCCAATGCTGATATTTGCCCGAGGCGGGCGGGTTGACGACGCCGGCGATGTGGCCCGAGCCGGCGAGGACGAAGCGCATCGGGCCCTTGAACTGGTGCGTCAGCTTGTAGACCGATTTCGCCGGCGCGATATGGTCCTCGCGACCGGCCTGGATATAGGCGGGCGTCTTCACCTTGGTGAGGTCGATCGGTATGCCGGCGATGCTGATGCCGCCGGGCACCACGAGCTTGTTGTCACGGTACATGTCGCGCAGATAGCCGGCGTGCCAGGCGCAGGGCACGTTGGTCGCGTCCGAATTCCAGTAGAGCAGGTCGAAGGGCAGATAGTCCTTCCCGAGCATGTAGTTGTTGACGACATAGTTCCAGATCAGGTCGTTCGACCGCAGCAGGTTGAAGGTCGTCGCCATGTAGCGGCCGTCGAGATAGCCCTTGTCCTTCGACAGCGCCTCGATGTTGGCCATCTGCTCGTCGTCGACGAAGATCTGCAGGTCGCCGGCTTCGGAAAAGTCGACCTGTGCGGTGAAGAAGGTGGCGCTCGACACCTTGTCGGCTTCGCCCTTGGCGGCGAGATAGGCGAGCGTCGCGGCGAGCGTGGTGCCGGCAACGCAATAGCCGATGGCGTTGACCGCCTTCGCGCCGGTCGCCTCGATCGTCTTGTCGATCGCGACGAGCTGCCCCTCCAGCACATAGGTGTCGAGCGTGACGTCGGCATGCGCCTCGGTCGGGTTGGCCCAGGAGACGACGAACACCGTCAGCCCCTGGTCGACCGCCCAGCGGATGAAGCTCTTCTCGGCGGTGAGGTCGAGGATGTAGAATTTGTTGATCCACGGCGGGAAGATCAGCAGCGGCGTTTCGAATACCTCGTCGGTGGTCGGGCTGTACTGGATGAGCTGGAACATCCGGTTTTCGAAGACCACCTTGCCCGGCGTCACAGCGACGTTGCGGCCGACCTCGAAGGCGCTCTCGTCGACCATACGCATCCGGCCGTTTTCAAGGTCTTGCAGCAGGTTTTCGAGACCTTTGATGAGGTTTTCACCCTTGTTCTCGAGCGTCGCGGCGAGCACGTCGGGGTTGGTCAGCGCGAAGTTCGACGGGCTCATCGCGTCAACGAACTGCCGGGTCAGGAACTGCGCCTTGCTGCGCTCGTGCGGATCGAGCCCTTCGAGCGCGCCGACGCTGTCCATGATGTGCTGGGCGCTCAGCAGATAGGATTGGCGCATGAACTCGAACGCCGGGTTCTCGCGCCACGCCGCACTGGCGAAGCGCTTGTCCTTCGCGCCCGCCGCCGGGCCTTCGGCGAGATTGCCGCCGAGGAAGGCGGTCCAGAGCTTGACGCTGTCGTTCCACAGCGCGGTCTGCGCCTCGAATACCCTGGCCGGGTTCGCCACGGCGGCGTTCGCCATCGCCTGCCAGGTCGCGAACATCCCCATCGGGTCGGGATTGGCGGCGCTCGGCGCCTCCTGCTTGGCCCAGAACTCGAGCATGAGCTGTTGCGCGCGTCCCATGAGGTGCGTCCAGCGCTGGAATTGCTCGAGTGCGGCGTCGGTCGGCGCGGGATCGGTAGGTGCGGTTTCGCTCATCAGGGCCTCGCCTTTTACGCTTGGGGCAGCTTATAACGCATGCGGCCTCGAAGGCTGTATGTGTGAAAGAAAGTTACAACCCCATGTCTGAGGAATTCTACCGCGTCCGCCGTCTGCCGCCCTACGTGTTCGCCGAGGTGAACGCGATGAAGGCCGCAGCACGAGCGCGCGGTGAGGATATCATCGACCTGGGCATGGGCAATCCCGATACGCCGCCGCCGGCGCATGTCGTCGCAAAACTCGCCGAGGTCGCGGCGAAGCCCGACGCGCACGGCTATTCGGCATCGAAGGGCATCCCGGGGCTGCGCAAGGCCAAGGCCGCCTATTACAAGCGCCGCTTCAACGTCGATCTCGACCCCGAAACCGAGATCGTCGTGACGCTCGGCTCGAAGGAAGGGCTGGCCAACCTCGCGCAGGCGATCACCGCGCCGGGCGACGTCGTGCTGGCACCCAACCCGAGCTACCCGATCCACACGTTCGGCTTTATCATCGCCGGCGCGGCGATCCGCTCGATTCCCGCGGCGCCGGGCCCCGACTTCTTCGAGAAGCTCGAGCGCGCGGTGCGCTATTCGGTGCCCAAGCCGACCTGTCTCGTCATTGGCTACCCGTCGAACCCGACCGCCGAGGTCGTCGACCTTGCCTTCTACGAACAGGTCGTCGCCTTCGCGAAGGCGCACGACATCTGGGTTCTGTCCGACCTCGCCTATGCCGAAATCTATTTCGACGGCGTGCCGACGCCGTCGATCCTGCAGGTGCCGGGCGCCAAGGACGTGGCGATCGAGTTCACCTCGATGTCGAAGACCTATTCGATGGCCGGATGGCGCATCGGCTTCGCGGTCGGCAACACGCAGCTGATCTCGGCGCTGACGCGGGTGAAATCCTATCTCGATTACGGCGCCTTCACGCCGATCCAGGCGGCAGCGGTCGCGGCGCTCAACGGGCCGCAGGACTGCATCGACGAGGTGCGCCAGCTCTACAAGCGCCGCCGCGACGTGCTGGTCGAGAGCTTCGCGCGCGCCGGCTGGGACGTGCCGAGCCCGCGCGCCTCGATGTTCGCCTGGGCGCCGATCCCGCCGGCGCTGCGCCACCTCGGCTCGCTCGAATTTTCGAAACAGCTGCTGACGCACGCGCAGGTCGCGGTGGCGCCCGGTGCCGGCTTCGGCGAGGAGGGCGAGGGCTTTGTCCGCATCGCGCTCGTCGAGAACGAACATCGCATCCGGCAGGCGGCGCGCAACATCAAGCGCTACCTCCAGTCGATGGGGGTGAACACCCCGGCGATGAGCAAGGCGGTCGGCGCATGAGCACCCCCCTTCGCGTCGGCCTGGCCGGCCTCGGCACCGTCGGCGCCGGCGTCGTCAAATTGCTCGATACCAACCGTGCGCTCGTCGAGCGCCGCGCCAACCGGGCGATCGAGGTCGTCGCCGTCTCGGCGCGCGACCGGCACCGCGACCGCGGCGTCGACATGGGCCGCTTCGAATGGGTCGACGACGCGACGCAGCTCTGCCACCGCGACGACGTCGACGTCGTCGTCGAGCTGATCGGCGGCGCCGACGGGCCGGCGCTGACGCTGGCGCGCGCCACCTTCGACTGCGGCAAGGCGCTGGTCACCGCCAACAAGGCGATGCTCGCGCACCACGGGCTCGAACTCGCCGAACGCGCCGAGAAGGCGGGGGCGGCGCTCAAATATGAAGCGGCGGTCGCCGGCGGCATCCCGGTGATCAAGGGCCTGCGCGAGGGCGCCGCCGCCAATGATCTCAGTCAGGTCTATGGCATCCTCAACGGCACCTGCAATTACATCCTGACCTCGATGGAGCAGGACGGCTCGCCCTTCGCCGAGGTGCTCGCCGAGGCGCAGCGGCTCGGCTATGCCGAGGCCGACCCGACCTTCGACATCGACGGCATCGACGCGGCGCACAAGCTGGCGATCCTCGCCAGCCTGTCGTTCGGCGCGCGGCCCGATTTCGCCGCGGTGGCGACGCAGGGCATCCGCGAGGTCGACATCGCCGACATCAAGCATGCCGCGACGCTCGGCTTTCGCGTCAAGCTGGTCGGGCTGGCGCGGCAGGAGGCGGGCGGGCTGTTCCAGCGCGTCCACCCGTGCCTCGTGCCGCTCGGCCATCCGCTGGCGCATGTCGACGGCTCGCTGAACGCCGTCGTCGCCGAGGGCAATTTCGTCGGGCGGCTGTTCTTCCAGGGCCGCGGCGCCGGCGAGGGGCCGACGGCGAGCGCGGTCGTCGCCGACCTCATCGACGTTGCTCGCGGGGAGTTCGGGCCGGCGTTCGCCATGCCGGCCAGCCGACTTGGTGCGCTGCCGGCGGCGCCGCAGGGCGATCATGTCGGCCGTTACTATCTGCGGCTGACCGTCGCCGACCGCCCCGGCGTGCTCGCCGAGCTGACCGCGGCGCTGCGCGACGAGGAAGTGTCGATCGAAAGCCTGATCCAGCGCGGAGTCGCGGCCAACGGCGGCGTCTATGTCGTCATGGTTACGCACGAGGGCCCCGAGCGCGCGGTGCGCGCGGCGCTGGCGCGGATGAATGCGTCGGAAAGCGTCATCGGCCAGCCGATGATGATGCATATCCTCGACTTCTAGGACGTCTGCGGCTAGGGCCTCCCCCAAATCCGTACAGGGGAGTTTCATGGTAACAGCCAGCAAGGTTCTCGACCGCGTCCTCGTGCTCGAGATGGTGCGGGTCACCGAATGCGCGGCGATCTCGGCGTCCAAGCTGATCGGCCGCGGCGACGAGAAGGCCGCCGACGCCGCCGCGGTCGAGGGGATGCGCGATGCGCTGAACCAGCTCGCGTTCGACGGCACCGTGGTGATCGGCGAGGGCGAGCGCGACGAAGCGCCGATGCTCTACATCGGCGAGAAGGTCGGCAGTGCGCAGGGCACGGGACCCAAGATCGACATCGCGCTCGACCCGCTCGAGGGCACGACGATCACCGCCAAGGCGGGTCCCAACGCGCTCGCCGTGCTGGCGATCGCCGAGGAAGGCGGCCTGCTCAACGCGCCCGACGTCTACATGGACAAGCTGGCGATCGGGCCGGGCTATCCCGAGGGCACCGTCGACCTCAACAAGTCGGTCAGCGAGAACGTCCGCTCGCTCGCCAAGGCGAAGGGCGTCGAGCCGCACGAGATCATCACCTGCGTGCTCGACCGCCCGCGCCACGAGGCGATCATCCGCGAGCTGCGCTCGCTCGGCTGCGGCGTGGTGCTGATCCCCGACGGCGACGTCGCCGGCGTCATTGCGACCACCAACCCCGACACCACGATCGACATGTACATGGGATCGGGCGGCGCGCCGGAAGGCGTGCTCGCCGCGGCGGCGCTGCGCTGCGTCGGCGGCCAGTTCCAGGGCCGGCTGCTGTTCCGCAACGACGACGAGCGCGGTCGCGCCCGCCGCTGGGGCATCGAGGACCTCGACCGCGTCTATTTCCTCAACGATCTCGCCCGCGGCGACGTGATCTTCGCCGCCACCGGCGTTACCGACGGATCGCTGCTCAAGGGGGTGAAGCGGCGCCGCGACGGCACGATCACCACCGCCTCGGTGGTGATGCGCGCCTCGTCGGGGACCGTCCGCTGGGTTGACGGCGAGCATCGCCGCGGCGAGCGCTGACGCGCCATCCACCCGATCCGTCATCCTGACGAACGTCAGGATCTTTTCGGGCGTGTCGCAGGGCCTGCGGCATCGCCGCGCCCGCCGGATATCCTGACTTTCGTCAGGATGGCGGCTAGGGTGGGTTGATGGGGCGTCAAACATGAGCGGCAAGGCGGTCTTCGGCGTCGAGCGATCGGTGCTCGGCCAGCCGTGGCGCTGGCGCGGCGGCCGCGAGCGTGCCGCCGAGCTTGCCAGCCGGTCGGGGCTCGACGACATCGTCGCGCAGCTGTTTCTCGCGCGCGGCGCGGCGTTCGACGACCTGGAGCGGCTGCGCGCGCCGACGATCCGCGACTGGCTGCCCGATCCGAGCCTCTTCCAGGACATGGCGGCGGCGACCGACCGCGTCGTGCAGGCGGTGCAGCGCGGCGAGCCGATCGTGGTGTTCGGCGACTATGACGTCGACGGTGCTACCTCGGCGGCGCTGCTCATCCGCCACCTGCGCGCCTGCGGCGCCGACGTCGACTATTATATCCCCGACCGGCTGATGGAGGGGTACGGCCCGTCGGGCGCGGCGCTCGAGGCGCTGGCGCAGCGCGGCAAGAAGCTGGCGATTACCGTCGATTGCGGGACGCAGGCGTTCGAGGCGCTCGACCGCGCCTGCGCGGCGGGGCTCGACGTCGTCGTCATTGATCACCACAAGGCCTCGACCGAGCTGCCGCGCTGCGTCGCGGTGGTGAATCCGAACCGCATCGACGAGGACGGCGGCGCCGCCTACGGGCATCTGGCGGCGGTCGGGGTCGCCTTCCTGCTCGCCGTGGCGGTCAACCGCCGGCTGCGCGACCTCGGCTGGTTCGCGACGCGGCCCGAGCCCCGGCTCATCGAGCTGCTCGATCTCGTCGCGCTCGGCACCGTCGCCGACGTCGTGCCGCTGACCGGGCTCAACCGGGCCTTCGTCGCGCAGGGACTGAAGGTGATGGCGGCGCGGCGCAACGTCGGCATGGCGGCGCTGATCGACGTCGCGAAGATGGAGCGCGCGCCGCAGGCCGGCGACCTCGGCTTCCTGCTCGGCCCGCGCATCAACGCCGGCGGTCGCGTCGGCCGTTCCGATCTCGGCGTGCGGCTGCTGACGACCGAGGATGTCGAGGAGGCGCGCGTCATCGCCGCCGAACTCGACGTCCTCAACGGCGAGCGCCGCGCGATCGAGACGATGGTGACCGACGCCGCCGCGGCGATCTGCGGTGCGCAGGCCAACCAGGCGGTGGCGGTGATCGCCGGCCACGGCTGGCACGCCGGTGTCATCGGCATCGTCGCCAGTCGGATCAAGGACAAGCTCGGCAAGCCGACGATCATCATCGGCATCGACGCGGCCGGTATCGGCAAGGGCTCGGGCCGCTCGCTGCCCGGCGTCGATCTCGGCAGCGCCGTGCTCGCCGCCAAGGATCAGGGGCTGCTGGTCGCCGGCGGCGGCCATGCGATGGCGGCGGGGCTGACGATCGCGGCGGACAAGGTCGGCGCCTTCGCCGAGTTCCTCAACGATCGGCTCGCCGCCGACGTCGGCCGCGCGCAGCAGGGCAGCGCACTAACGCTCGATGCGGCGCTGGCGCCGGGCGGCGTCTGCGTCGAGCTGGCCGAGGCGCTCGACGGCGCCGGCCCCTATGGCGCCGGCTGGCCGCAGCCGCGCGTCGCCGCAGGCCCGTGCACCGTCGTCAAGTGCGACGTCGTCGGCACCGGCCACGTCCGCGTCGTCCTGTCGGGGGCGGACGGTGCGCGCATCAAGGCAGTGGCGTTCCGCCACGCCGATTCGGCGCTGGGCGCGGCGCTCGCCAACGCCCGCGGCCGCCGTCTCTACGTCGCCGGCCGCATCAAGCGCGACGACTGGGGCTCGCGCCCCAGCGCCGAGCTTCATCTCGACGATGCCGCCTGGGCCGACTGAGAATGGTTGACCGGCTGGCCGCCCATGGCTAATTCACCCGCTCCCGCTGCGGCCCCATCGTCTAGCGGTCTAGGACGTCGCCCTTTCACGGCGAAAACACGGGTTCGATTCCCGTTGGGGTCACCAAGCTTTTCAGGGGTTTGATGCGCCGCGCTTGCGGTCGCGCCACCGGCCGGCCGAGCGCTCGCCCTCCTGAACTCCGTTTCGCCGCGATCCATCTGCGCCTGCGCGGACGCTTGTAACCGATCGCCAGCTCCGATCGAATGGGGGACGGATCGATCGGGGGTTGAGCCATGAAGCGACCAGGGAGCGGCATCGTGCAGGCCGGAGCGGGGCGGCGATGATCGCCGACGACGCGACGCTCGTCCGGCTGATGGTCAGCGCGCAGAAGGGCGATCGCCAGAGCTATGCCGTGCTGCTCAAGATCGCAGCCGGCTGGCTCCGTCGCTATTTCGCGCGCCGCGTCGCGCCGCCGTTCCTCGACGATCTGGTCCAGGAGACGCTGATCTCGCTGCACCGCAAGCTGGCGAGCTACGATCCCGCGCGGCCGTTCATCCCATGGCTGGCGGCGATTGCCCGCTACCGCTGGGTGGACCAGCTGCGGCGCATCTACCGCGCCGCCGAGGAGTCGCCCGTCGACGAGCCGACGGTCGCCAGCGACGAGGATGCGGTGAGCGCGCGCCTCAGCCTCGACCGGCTGTTCGCGCATCTGCCCGAGCGGCAGGCCCGCGTCATCCGCATGGTGCGCATCGACGGCTGCTCGATCGCCGAGGCGGCGGTCGCGACGGGCCAGAGCGAGTCGCTGGTCAAGGTCAACATCCACCGCGGGCTCCGGAAGCTCGCGCTGATGGTCGAAAGGGAGTGAAGGTGAAGAGCAGCGATCCCGATGCGCTGATCGCGGCGCTGGTCGACGATCTCGCGCCGGCGGCACCGTTGCGGCGCTGGCGCGGGCTGACGATGTTCGCCGCGGCCACGGCGCTGACGGTGGCGATCGTCGTTCTCGGTGCGGGCCTGCGCCCCGAGATCGCGGCCGGCCGCGTCGATGCCGTCTTCCTGCTCGCCAACGGCCTGTTCGCGATGCTGGGGATCGCCGCCGCGACCACCGCGATCTCGATGGCGCGGCCGCAGGTCGGCAATCGCCACGACGGCTGGGCATGGGCGGCGGCCATGGTCGCGCTGCTCCCCGCGGCGGCGCTGGCGATGCAGTTCATCGAGCCGCAGGTGTCGGCGCACGGCCTCAGCGAGGGGCGATGTGCCGTCGCGAGCGTCGCGCTGGGGCTGATCGTGACGGCGGGGCTGACGCTCTGGCTGCGCCGCGGTGCCCCGACCTCGCCGACGCGTGCCGGGCTCCTCGCCGGGATTGCCGGGGGCAGCGTCGGCACCTTCGCCTTCGCCTTCCATTGCGCGCACGATGATCTGTTTCACATCGGGATCTGGCATGGGGCGGCGATCCTGACGAGCGCCGCCATTGGCCGGGCGGTGGTGCCGCGCTTCATCCGCTGGTGAGCCGGCCGCCCTCCAGGCGCAGGCTGGTGCTGGCCGGCGGCGGGCATGCGCATCTGCAGCTGCTTGCCGACTGGATCGAGCGCGGTCCGCCCGACGTCGAGACCGTGCTGATCTCGGTGCGCCGCACCACGCTTTACTCGGGAATGATCCCCGGATGGCTCGCGGGCGCCTATCGCCTCGAAGACGCGACGATCGATCTCGCGCCGCTGGCCGAGCGGGCAGGCGTGCGGCTCGTCGTCGACCGTCTCGTCGGCCTGTCGCTCGCGCGGCAGGAGGTCGAGCTCGCCGAGGCGCCCCCGCTGGCCTTCGACTGGCTGTCGATCGCCACCGGCGGCAGTGCGCCCGCCGGGTTGGGCGACGGGGCCGACGGCGCGATCGCGGTGCCGCCGATCGATCGATTCGCGGACGCCTGGTCGCAGCGCCAGGGGCGCTCGCCGCCGCGGCGGGTAGCGGTGATCGGCGGCGGCGCGGCGGGGGTGGAACTGGCCTTCGCGCTTCGCGCCGTCTTCGCCTCCGCCGCGATTCGGCTGGTCGCCGGTCGTGCCGGACTGCTTCCGGCGGCAGGGGCGAGGGCCCGCAGCCGCGTGGCGCATGCGCTCGCGCGCCGAGCCATCGAGCGCGTGGAGCGCGACGGACACGTCGCCGCGGGGACGGTGCGCCTTTGCGACGGCACGTCCTTTGCGGCCGATCTGGTGATCGTCGCCACCGGGAGCGGCCCGCCGCGCTGGCTCGGCGGAGCGGGCCTGCCGCTCGACGACGCCGGCTTCGTCGAGGTCGATGCCCATCATCGCGTGCTCGGGCAGCACAACCTGTTCGCCGCCGGCGACGCGGCGCAGCGGGTCGATCGCCCGGTGGCGCATGCCGGCGTCCACGCGGTCCATGCCGGGCCGGTCGTCGCCGCCAACCTGCGCACGTTGATCGGCGGCGGCGCGGGGCTCGACCGCTATCTTCCCCGCAAGCGCACGCTCTACCTGCTGTCGACCGGCGACCGCCGCGCCATCCTCATGTGGGGCGGCGTGGCGCTCGAGGGGCATTGGGCGTGGCGACTCAAGGACTGGATCGACCGCCGTTGGATCGCAAAATTTCGTCGCTTGTCGCGCCGGCTGTAACTTCGTCGCTCCATTGGGCGAACGGCGATGCGTGGCGCCGATCGCGGAGCAGGGGGATCGCGTGAAGAAATATATCGTGGTCGCGATCATCGCGGCTGCCTTCGCCGCCTTCGTCGCGTTCGATCTCGGCAGCCTGCTGACGGTCGAATCGATCAAGGCGCAGGCCGGCGCGCTCGCCGGATTCTACCGCGAGCATCCGCTGCTCACCATCGGCGCCTATTTCGCCATCTACGTCGTCGCGACCGCGCTGTCCTTCCCGGGGGCGGCGGTGCTGACGCTGGCCGGCGGCGCGCTGTTTGGCGTGCTGGTCGGCACCATCGTCGTCTCCTTCGCCTCGACGATCGGCGCCACGCTAGCCTTCCTCGTGTCGCGCTTCCTCGCGCGCGACGCGCTCGAGCGGCGCTTCGGCGACCGGCTGAAGGCGATGAACCGCGGCGTCGAGCAGGACGGCGCCTTCTACCTGTTCACGCTGCGCATGGTGCCGATCTTCCCCTTCTTCCTCGTCAACCTGCTGATGGGGCTGACGCGGCTGCGCACCTGGACCTTCGCCTGGGTCAGCCAGGTCGGCATGCTGCTCGGCACGATCGTCTATGTGAACGCCGGAACGCAGCTGGCGCAGATCGACAGCCTGTCGGGGATCGCTTCGCCGGGGCTCATCCTGTCGTTCGCGGCGCTGGGGATCGTCCCATGGATCGCCAAATGGATCATCGCGCGCCTCGCCGCGCGCCGCGTCTATGCGGGCTTCACGCGGCCGCGCCGCTTCGATCGCAATCTGGTGGTGATCGGCGCCGGCTCGGCGGGGCTGGTGTCGGCGCTCATCGCCGCGACGGTGCGCGCCAAGGTGACGCTCGTCGAGGCGCACCGCATGGGCGGCGACTGCCTCAACACCGGCTGCGTGCCCAGCAAGGCGCTGATCAAGAGCGCCAAGATCGCCGAGGCGATGCGCCACGCCTCGCGCTACGGGCTCCGGGACGTCGAACCCGCGCTCGACTTCCGCCGCACGATGGCGCGGATCCGCGAGGTGATCACGACGATCGAGCCGCACGACAGCGTCGAGCGCTTCACCGGGCTCGGCGTCGACGTCGTGCTCGGCCGCGCGACCATCGTCGATCCCTGGACGGTCGAGATCGCGCGCAACGACGGCGAGCGCCAGCGGCTGACGACGCGCGCGATCGTCATCGCGGCCGGCGGCGAGCCGTTCGTGCCGCCGCTGCCCGGGCTCGACGCGACCGGCTATCTGACCAGCGACACGATGTGGGACGCGCTCGCCGATCTCGACGCGATCCCGCGCCGCATCGCGGTATTGGGCGGCGGCCCGATCGGCTGCGAGCTGTCGCAGGCGCTGGCGCGGCTCGGCGCCGAGGTCACGCAGGTCGAGCGCGGCGCGCGTATCCTGCCGCGCGAGGATGAGGATGCCGCCGCGCTGGCGCTCGCCTCGCTGACCGACTCCGGCGTGACGGTCCTGACCCGCCACGAGGCGCTGCGCTGCGAGGTCGCCGCGGGTGAGAAAAGGCTGGTCGTTCGGTCGGGCGACGGCGAGCGCGCGATCGGCTTCGACGTGCTGATCGTCGCGGTCGGCCGCGCGGCGCGGCTGAAGGGCTATGGCCTCGAGACGCTGGGCATCGAGACCGACAAGACCGTCGAGACCGACGCCTATCTCGCGACGCGCTTTCCCAACATCTATGCCGCGGGTGACGTCGCGGGCCCCTACCAGTTCACCCATGTCGCCTCGCACCAGGCCTGGTTCGCCAGCGTCAACGCGCTGTTCGGCGCGTTCCGGCGCTTCCGCGCCGACTATCGCGTCATTCCCTGGACGACCTTCCTCGATCCCGAAATCGCGCGCGTCGGGCTCAACGAACAGGACGCGCGCGCCGCCGGCATCGCCTATGAGGTGACGCGCTATCCGCTCGATGATCTCGACCGCGCGATCGCGGAAAGCGCGACGCGGGGCTTCGTCAAGGTGCTGACCCCGCCCGGCAAGGACCGCATCCTTGGCGTCACCATCGTCGGCGAGCATGCCGGCGAGCTGCTCGCCGAATATGTGCTGGCGATGAAGCATGGCCTGGGGCTCAACAAGATCCTCGCCACCATCCACATCTATCCGACGATGGCCGAGGCGAACAAATATGCCGCGGGCGAGTGGAAGAAGGCGCACAAGCCCGAGGCGCTGCTGCGCCTCGTCGGGCGCTATCACGACTGGATGCGGGGATGATGCTGGCGCTGCTGATGGCGGCGCAGGCGTCGCTGTGGATCGGGCGCTTTCCGGCCGAGGGCGCGCTGCCGGCGCCGTGGCGCGTCGTCGAGGTCGGAAAGGCGCCGCCGACGCGCTATCGCACGATCCTGGTCGACGGCGTCGCCGCGATCGAGGCCACCGCCGATGCGAGCATGGCGCTGCTTGCGCGGCCCGTCACCGTCGATCTCGCCGCGACCCCCGTGCTGTGCTGGCGCTGGCGCATCGACGCCCCCGTCGCCGCGGCGGACATGCGCCGCAAGTCGGGCGACGATTATGCCGCGCGCGTCTATGTCGCCTTCGACATCCCCGACGCCAGCCTCGGCACGGGAACGCGGCTCAAGCTGCGGCTGGCGCGCGGGCTGTTCGGCGCCGACCTGCCCGACGCGGCGCTCAACTACGTCTGGGACAACCGCAATGCCGTCGGCACTGCGATGCGCAGCGCCTATACCGACCGCGCCCGGCTGATCGTCGCGGAGAGCGGCGCCGGCACGGCGGGGCGCTGGGTGAGCGAGCGCGCCGACGTCGCGGCGGACTTCGCGCGCGCGTTCGGCGGCGTCCCCGGCACGCCGATCCAGGTGGCGATCGCCTCCGACACCGACAACACCGGCGCACGCGCGCGCGCCGCCTTTGCCGATCTGCATTTCGTCGGCGCCGGTCAGCCATGCGCTTCGTGAACGCTGCGTACCGCGTGCCCCATCAACCTTGGCGGCGGGGCAGCCCAGCCCCGGCGCCCGATCCGAAAGCACCGCGCCGATGAAGGCCTTTTCGCTGCTGTTCCTGCGTATCTCGACCGGGCTGCTGCTCGTGATCTGGGGCTTCGTCCGCGTCATGGCCCCCGACAAGGGCGTCGGCCTCAGCCACAAATATTATGAAGGGGTCGGGGCAGCCAGCAGCATCCAGCTGCTCTGGGGCGTGTTGCTGCTGATCGTCGGGACGCTGTGCATCTTCGGGCTGTTCCGGCGCGTCAGCTATCCGGCGCAGGCGGTCGTGCTCGTTGGTGGCGCCGCGGCGATCTGGAAATATCTGCTCGATCCCCTCGGCCTCTATCTGATGGCGCCGGGCACCAACCAGATCCTGTTCTTTCCGTCGCTCGGCATGGCGGCGGCGACGATCGTGCTGATCGCCTTCCGTGACGACGACCGGCTGTCGCTCGACCGGTGGATGGCGCGCGGCCCCAAATGATCGCCCGACACCTCAGATGGGGCGCCGCGACGATGCTCGTCGTCGCGGCGCCGGCGCTGGCGCAGCAGGCCGGGCTGCAGGTCGCGGTCATCAGCGCCGAAAGCGGTGCGCCGCTGGCCGACACCGCGATCGTCGTCGCCAACGACGAACTCGGCATCGCCCGCGCGGCGCGCACCGACGCCAACGGCCAGGTCAGGCTCGAGGCGCTGCCGACGGGCGGCGCCTGGGTCGTGCGCCATGCCGCGACCGCCGATCTCGCCGCGGGCGAGACACCGCCGCTGACGCTGCGTACCAATTTCACCCGCTCGGTGACGCTGGCGCTCGCCGGCACCGCCGGCGAGATCGTCGTCACCGCCGCCCGCTCGCTCAGCTCGATCAACATGGTCAATGCCGAAGTGTCGGCGTCGCTTGGCGAGACGCAGCTCCGCGCGCTGCCCGTCGAGGCGCGCGACCTGTTCGGGGCGCTGGTGCGGCTGCCCAACGTCGTGCCGTCGACCGGCTTCTTTCCCGAGTCGCCGTCGATCTCGATCAACGGGTCGAACGGGCTCGACACCAACTATCTGATCGATGGCCTCGACAATAACGAGAACTTCCTCGGCGGCCCCAAATTCCCGGTGCCGCTCGGCTTCGCGCGCGAGGTCACCGTCCTCGCCAACAGCTATTCGGTCGCGTACGGCCGCACCCCCAACGGCATCGTCAACGTCACCACGCCGTCGGGGTCGAACCGCTGGCGCGGCGAGGCCTTCGCGCTGGTTCGGCCCGGCCGGCCGCTCGACGCCGCCTCGGCGTTTCCGCGGCGCGACCTGTCGGGCAACGCCGTCGGCGACAGCTTCGAGCGCTGGCAGGCGGGCGGGGCGATCGGCGGGCCGATCCTGCGCGACCGCAGCTTCTTCTACGCCAACGTCGAGGCGACGCGCGACCGCATCGTCCAGACGGTCGACGCGCCGGCGCTCGGCGTCGTCGACGAGGTGCGCGGCACCAACCGCTCGCTGCTCGCGTCGCTGCGGCTCGACCACCGCGTTGGCGACGACTGGACTGCGACGCTGCGCACCAATATCGGTCGCGTCACCATCGACCGCCCCGGCGGCGGGCTCGGCGGCGGCAATTCGACCTTCCCGTCGGCGGGGCAGCGGCAGGACCGCTTCTCGACGATCGTCGCCGGCTCGCTCGCCTATTCGGGGGCCGACTGGGCCTATGACGGCAGCGTCCAGTTCAGCCGCTTTCGCTGGGACTATGGCGAGGCGATCGGCGGACCCGGTCCGCGCGTCACCGTCCGTGACCAGAGCGGGCTGACGATCGGCGCGGTCGGCCACCCCGGCTTCGTGTTCGACGACCTCGAGGAGAGCTGGCAGACCATCCACCGGCTGCAGCGGCGGATGGGCGACCACCGCCTCAGCATCGGGGTCGACGTCATCGATTCAACCTTCGCGCTCGCCGGCGGCGGCAATCCCGACGGCAATTTCATCGTCGAGCTGACGCCGGCGCAGCTCGCGCAGCTGCGCGCCGCCGGCGCTGGCCTCGACCTTACGGCCGATGACGTGCTGGCGCTCGATCCGCGCGTCATCGACTATTCGGTCGAGCTGCGCCCCGCGACCTTCGGCACCGGCCAGACGCTGTTCGCGGCCTATGTCGAGGACGAATGGCAGCTGTCGTCCGATCTCACCGCCACCTTCGGGCTGCGCTGGGACTATGACACGCTCACCGCCAAGGGCGGCGGCGGCGGCGATCTCGACAATGTCGCGCCGCGGCTGGCGCTCAACTACCGCCCCGACGGCCGCTCGGCGCTGCGGCTGGGCGCCGGGCTGTTCACCGGCAAGCTCGGCTATGCGGTGATCTCCGATGCGCTCCAGCGCAACAGCCGCGCGGACGGGCTCCGCACGCAGCTGGCGCAGCTGCAGGCGCAAGGGATCATCGCGCCGGGCGTAGCGCTCGCGCCGCTGAACTTCGACGGCAACCTTGCGGCGTCGGTGCCCTGCGCCTCGGCGCGTGCCTGCCCGCCGCCGGCAGCGGTGCAGGACCAGCGCGCCACCGCGATGCTCAACGAGGCACGCATCCTCAACCCCGACGGCTATGACAGTCCGTACAGCCTGCAGCTGAGCGCCGGCTATCAATATGCGCTGACGCCGCGGCTCTCGCTGGGGGTCGACGCGATCTACAGCCGTTCGCGCAACCTGCCGCGGCTACGCGATCTCAACGCGCCGGCGCCGTTCACGCCCGACGAGGCGGCGCTGACCGCCGCCAACATCGCGCTGCTGCGCGCGCAGACCGACACTGCGGCGCGCGCCGCGTTGGCGCAGGCGCTCGGACTGGTGCGGTCGCAGGCGGCGGCCGACGCCACCCGGCCGGTCGCGCCGCTCCCCGGCGGCGCGCGCCAGATCACGGTGACCGATACCGGCGGCGACGCCGAATATCGCGCGCTGGTGCTGCGCGCCACGCGGCCGCTCGGCGCCGATCGCTGGGGCTTCGACCTCAGCTACACGCTGTCGAAGCTCACCAACGACACCGACGACATCAACTTCCGCGCCTCGAGCGCCAACAATTTCGCGGCGGATCGCGGCCCGTCGGCCAACGACCGGCGCCACGTCGTCTCGGCGGTCGGCTATCTGCGGCCGCTCGATCGCGTCACCGTCACCGCGGCGGGGCTGTTCCAGTCGGGGCAGCCGGTCAACCTCGTCCCCGATGCGGCGATCTTCGGCACGCAGGATCTGAACGGCGACGGCCTGTCGTTCGGCGAGACCTATGTCGGCAGCTCGGACCGCTATCCGGGCGAGCCGCGCAATTCGGCGCGGCTGCCCTGGTCGGCGACGGTCGACCTCGGGCTGCGCTATTCGCTGCCGCTGGCCTTCGGCGCGCTTGAGCTTTCGGCCGATGTGTTCAACCTTCTGAACGCGAACAACGAGTCCGGCTTCGCCAACGCCGCGACGACGTCGAACCAGGTACAGTTCGGCGGCGGCGCGCCGTTCGTCCAGCGCAATGCCGGCCCGCCGCGCCAGTTCCAGTTCGGCGCGGCGTTCAAATTCTGATCGGGGGAAGCGTGGCGATCGTTCAACAGGGGCAGGGGCTGATCGGTATCGCGCTGCTGCTGCTCGGCGCGTGGCTGCTCTCGGAGGATCGCGCGGCGCGACCGAGGTGGCGCTGGATCGGCGCGGCGCTGCTGCTGCAGCTGGCGCTGGCGCTGCTCATCGTGCGCGTGCCCTTCGTGTGGGATGTGGTGACGCTGGCCAATCACGCCGTGGCGGCCATCGAGCGCGCGACGCTGGTCGGGTCGAGCTACATGTTCGGCTATCTGGGCGGCGCCGATCTGCCCTTCGCGCTCCGGGAAGGTGCGGCTCCGCCGGTGATCATCGCCTTCCAGATCCTGCCGCTGGTCATCGTGTTCTCGGCGATCGCCGCGCTGCTCTGGCACTGGGGCATCCTCGCCTGGATCGTCCGCGGCCTGTCGTGGCTGCTGCAGCGCAGCCTCGGCGTCAGCGGCGTCGTGGGCTTGAGCGGCGGAGCCAACCTGTTCCTCGGCGTCGTCGAGAGCCCGCTCGTCGTGCGCGCCTATTTCGAGCGGATGAGCCGCGCCGAGCTGTTCGCGGTCATGGTGCTGGCGATGGCGACCATTTCGGGTGCCATCCTCGTCCTCTACGCGCAGACGCTGGCGCGCGCCGTCCCCGACGCCGTCGGCCACATGATCTCGGCGTCGATCATCTCGCTGCCCGCCGCGGTGCTGATCGCGCGGCTGATGGTGCCCGGCGAGTCGGCCACCGCCGCCGACGCCGGCGCGGCAGGGCTCAAGTACGACAGCAGCATCGACGCGATCATCCGCGGCACGCTCGACGGCATCCAGCTGTTCCTTGCGGTCATCGGCGTCATCATCGTCATCTTCGCGCTGGTGGCGCTCGTCGACCAGATGCTCGTGGTGCTGCCGATGGTCGACGGGGCGCCGGTCACCGTCAAGCGCAGCTTCGGCTGGTTGTTCGCGCCGCTGATGTGGACGCTCGGCGTGCCGTGGGACCAGGCGCCCGCCGCCGGCTCGCTCATGGGCACCAAGGCGATCCTCAACGAATATGTCGCCTATCTCGAGCTCGCGCGCCTTCCCGCTGCGACTTTCGACCCGCGCAGCCAGCTCATCGTCGTCTATGCGCTGTGCGGCTTCGCCAATCTCGCCAGCGTCGGCCTGCGGGTCTCGACGATCGGCACGCTGGCGCCGGCGCGGCGCGCCGAGGTGGCCTCGCTCGGCATGAAGAGCTGGGTCGCCGGCAATTTCGCCTCGATGATGACCGGCGCGGTCATCGGGCTGGTCACGCTCGCCTGATGTTCGACGCCCGGCTGCGCCCGCTGATCGATCCGCCGCTCGACGCCGCCGGGCGCTGGCTCGCGGCGCGCGGCGTCGGCGCCAACGCGCTGACGCTCACCGGGCTGGCGATCGGGCTGGGGGGCGCCGCGGCGGCGGCCGCCGGCGCGTACGGGCTGGCGCTGGCGCTGATCCTGCTCAACCGGCTGGCCGACGGGCTCGACGGCGCGGTGGCGCGCGCGCGCGCGCCGACCGACCTCGGCGGCTATCTCGACATCGTCGCCGACTTCGCCTTCTACGTGTCGGTGCCGGTCGGGTTCGGGCTCGCCGATCCGGCGCATGCGGTGCCGGCGCTCGTGCTCGTCGCGAGCTTCGTGCTCACCGGCACGAGCTTCCTCGCCTTCGCGGCGATCGCCGCGAAACGCGGCGTCGAAACCACGGCGCACGGCCGCAAGAGCTTCTTCTATTCGACCGGCCTTGCCGAAGGCGGCGAGACGATCGCGGTGTTCGTCGCGATGTGCCTGTGGCCGGCCGGCTTCGGGCCGCTCGCCTTCGGCTATGCTGCGCTCTGCCTGCTCACCGTCGGGCAGCGCACCGCGCTCGCGGTGCGGCTGTTCAGCCCAGGCGCTTCCTGATCGCCGCCGACAGCGCGCGGATGCGCTTGGCGTTGGCGCCGAGGTCGCTCACCCCGACGCGCGAGATCGAGCGCAGGTCGATGCGCGAGCCGGCGCCGTCGGGCCGCACGCGGACGATGACGTCGTCCTCGAAACCGAACCAGAAGCTCTCCGCCACCGCCTCGATCCGCCCGCTGGCGGCATCGAGCGTCGTCACCTCGAAGCCGGCCTCCGCGAGCGCCGACTGCGCCGCGTCGAAGGCGTCGGCGGGCGCCGCCTCGACGCGCAGCGGCGCCACGTCCGGATACGCTTCGCGCGAGAGTTCGGCGATCGAGCGATCGGCGACCGCGGCGAAGCGCGCGTCGCGATAGGCCTCGGCCGCCGACAGCGGCGCCGCCAGGTCGGCGATCGGGTTGGCGCCGACGCGCGCGCGCGCCGCGGCGAGCTCGGGCGACGGCATCGGCGGGTCGGCAGGGTCGGTGGCGATGTCGTGGATCGGCGGCAGCGCCGCGCTCTCGCTGCGCACATAGCCGAGATAGCCGAAGCCGAGCAGCGGGATCAGCAGCGCCGTCGCCGCGGTGCGCCAGCCGTCGCGCGGCCGCCGCCACAGCGTTACCGCCAGCGCGACCAGCGCCACGAGCAGCGCCAGCGCCAGCAGCCGCGGCCCCCAGCCGACGATCAGCGTCAGCAGCCCGGTGCGCCAGTCCCACCAGCCGAACTTGGTGCCGAGCGCCGCCAGCAGGAAATAGAGCGGCAGCGCCGCCGACAGCAGCAGCGCGGTGCGCGCCAGACCCGGTCTCGTCATCGTTCGTCCCCCCGTTTGCCGTCGACTATAGCGAAATTCGCGCGCGTCTGCCTCCCGGTTACACGCGCGGCCGTGCCCCGTGTCGAATTTCGATGACCGCAGCGAAAATCAAACTAGAGTTAGAAAATCTGCCATGCGCCGGAGACTGACGTGACCCGCGACCTTCCCGCCGACCGCCCGTCCTTCGGCAACGCGATCTGCCCGATGGATCATCGCGGCGGCGATATCAACGAAGCGGCGTTCCGCACGCTGATCCGCTACATGGCCGACGGCGGCACCACCGTCTGCGTCGGCGGCCCGCACGCCACCGAGTTCATCCACCTCAATGCCGCCGAGCGGTTGCGCGTCTGGGAGCTGGCGGTCGACGAGCTCGGCGGTCGCGCGCCGGTCAGCGCGATTCCGGTCGGGCCGACGAGCAACCGTGACATGGTCGCCACCTTCCGCACTGTCGAGGCAATGGGCTTCGACGCGGCGCAGCTCTACCCCAACGCACACGGTGGTTATGGCGGCGACGGGCTCTTCGTCGCCGAGGTCGAGCGCTATTATCGCGACGTGCTCGACGCGACGACGCTGCCGCTGTTCATCACCAACTACCACCGCGGCGAGATCATCGATTCGCCGACGAAGCGCGTGCCGCACGCGCTGCTGCTGCGGCTGCTCGACGCCTATCCGGGGCGGATCGGCGGCTTCGGGGTGATCTGGCGCGGCGCCGAGGATCTGCAGGAGCTGCTCGCCGGCGTCGACGGCCGCGTCCACGTCCGCGTTTCGGGCGCGCTCGACTGGCATGCGGCGATGGAAGCGGGGGCGCACGGCTTCCACAGCATCCAGCAGTCGTTCGTGCCGCGGCTGTGCAGCGGCATGATGGCGGCGTTCCACGCCGGCGACCACGCCACCTCGCGGCGGCTGTCGGACCGCATCGCCGCGCTCAACGCGGTCATCCACCACCCCGACCGCGCCTATCCGCGCAGCATCAAGCCGACGCTGCGCTATCTGGGCTTCGACGTCGGCGACCTGCGCCCGCCGCATTATTCGCTCGGCGCCGCTGCCGATGCCGCGCTGTGGGTCGATCTCGCGACGATCGACTTCGCCGAGACCGAGCAGCTGCCCGCCGGCGGCCCGGTGGCGCTGCGCCCGGCGGACTGACCGCCGCGCGCGGCGTCAGCGCGCCGCGCCCGCCGTCGCCGGCCGCGCGAACAGGCCGATGCGGTCGCGGCGCGGCGAGCCGACCCAGATCTCGTCGCCGACCTCGATCGCGGCGCTGCCCTGGCCGAACGCCGGCGTGTCGGCCACCTCGACGAGGCTGGTGACCGCGAGCGTCGCCGGGTCGATCTTCACCACCCGGGTGGTGGGCGCCGCGTCGCTGCCGCTCTGGCCGGCACCGATGATCGTGCCGTCTTGCGCCCAGTGGATGTTGTCGAGCCGGAAATCGAGCCGGGCGTCGTGCCGCTCGGGCACCGCCTTGCCGAGCGAGATGCGCGAGATGGTCCGGCTGCCCCAGCCGACGAGGTACATCCACGCGTGGTCGGGCGAGATGACGACGCCGTTGGCGCCGGCGCTTTCGGTGCCCGGGACCTTCGCCCAGCCCGTGCCCGGCGCCCAGGCCCAGGCCTCGCCGTTGATCTCGCCGCGGAGCGCACGGGCGACCTCGCTCTCCATGCTGTGCTCGCGCGACAGGAACTTGGTGGTGATGAAGCCGCCGTCGGGCAGCGGCGCTACCGAATTGAGCCCGAGCGGCTCGGGCGTCGGCACGCAGCCGACCCAGGCCACCGCCGGCACCGCCGCGCGCGTGTCGAGCTCGAAGATCTCGATCGCGCGGCGCTTGCGCAGCCCGACGCCATAGACGGTCGCCACCGGGCCAGCCCGCACCGCCAGCCCCGCGACGGTGAATTCATCTCCGGCGGGAGGCGGCGCTGGGCAGTCGGCATAGCGCTTGCGGTCGAAGCGCACCGTGGCGTCGGGGGAGGGGAACAGCTGTCGGCGCGACCTGTCGCGAACGTCGATCGCGCTCAGCCCGCCGTTGGTCGCGGTCTGCGACACCAGCACCCAATGCGTGCCGGGGACGCGCACCAGATCCTCGGGCTGGCGATAGCCGCACAGCGCGCGGCCGCCGTCGGCCTCGCAGATCTCGGCGGGCACCGGTGCCGCCATCGGGGCCGGCGCCGCCGCGGGCAGCGGCAGGCAGGCGAGCAGCAGCATCATCGCGGCCGGGCGCTTCATCGATCATCCTCCCCTTATAGTTGCTATCATTGCTAGCATGGGCAGGGCGGATTGGAAGAGGGGCGCGCGGCGGGCCGCCGCCGCGATCAGGCCGCCCGCCGTCGTGCGGCGAGCCGCTGGAGCCGCGGCCGCACGCGCAGGAACCCTCGATAGGCACGCTCGAGCAGCGCCAGCACCCAGGGGGTGCGCGCCGCCAGCCCCAGCGGCCGGAGCAGCGGGATCGCGCGCCACATCGCCGCGAATGCCGCGGCGCCCGACAGCAGCACGCCGTCCTCGCGCGCGTGGAAGCGCGCCAGTAGCGCGCCGCGGTCGATCGGGCAGGTGGCGTCGCCGTCGCTCGCATCGACGAAGTCGATCGCCCCGGCGCGGTCGAGCCGCCGCATCAGCGCGATCTCGCGGCGGCAGAGCGGGCAGGCGCCATCGTGCCAGACGGTGAGGCGGGTCATGCCGGCGATATAGCGCGACGCGTTCAGCGTTGCACGCGGCCGAACCGCCCGGTGCAGCGATGATGCGGCGCGAGAGCGCCTGCCGGCATCGCTGACGGCGGAACCACCCGGGGCGGCGACGGTTGACGTCGGCGCCCCGGCCGCAACCTGCCCGCCGCGGCGCTTCGGGAGGCCAACCATGCCGCAAGACCGCCGCGCCATCCTCTATCGCATGGTCCTTCCCGATCATGTCTGCCCCTTTGGGCTGCGGGCCCGCGACCGGCTCGTACGAGCCGGCTACGACGTCGACGACCGGACGCTCACTTCGCGCGACGCCGTCGATGCGATCAAGGCCGAGTTCGGCGTCGACACCACGCCGCAGATCGTCATCGACGGCGAACGCATCGGCGGCAGCGACGCGCTCGAGACCTATTTGGCGCGCGGCTAGCAAGCGCGAGCGGCCGCGACGCCCGCGCAGCGTCCTGGGTACCGGCCGACCGCAGGCATCGATGCTTTCCTCGGAACCGGAGGACGCCCGGTCTGTTGGTTGGCAGGAGACGCGCCGCTGCGGCGGGGTGTCGAGCGGCGCGGCGCGCGAAGGCCGCGCCCCGCCGGCGCCCCGCGCCGGCGCATCGCCATTCCCCATCGTGCCAACCCGGAGAGACCCATGACCCCCAAGCTGAAGCCGCTCAACGAACAGACGATCGTCATCACCGGCGGCTCCTCGGGGCTCGGGCTGGCGACCGCCAAGATGGCGGCGGAGCGCGGCGCCAACGTCGTCATCGTGTCGCGCGACGAGGAGGGGTTGCGCCGCATCTGCGACGAGATGAAGGCCGAGGGCGCCCGCATCGACCATGTCGTCGCCGACGTCGGCGAGCGCGACCAGGTGCGCCATGTCGTCGAGCAGGTCATCGCCCGGCACGGCGGCTTCGACACCTGGGTGAACAACGCCGGCGTCGCCGCCTATGCGCGGCTCGAGAACCTCTCCGACGAGGATCACGAGCAGATGTTCAGGACCAACTATTGGGGCGTGGTCTACGGCTCGACCGAGGCGCTGCCGCATCTCAAGGCGCATGGCGGCGCGCTGATCAACACCGGCTCGATCTCGTCGGAGATGCCGGCGCCGGTGCTCAGCGGCTATACCGCGACCAAGTTCGCGGTGAAGGGCTTCACCGACTCGCTGCGGCTCGAGCTCATCCACGACAGGGCGCCGGTCTCGGTCACGCTCATCCAGCCGAGCGGCATGCACACGCCGTTCGGCGACCATGCCAAAAACTATCTCGATCATGCCTCGAAGGTGCCGCCGCCCGTCTATGCGCCCGAGCTCGTCGCCGAGGCGATCTGCCATGCCGCCGAGCATCCGATGCGCTCGATCATGGTCGGCGGCGTCGGCCGCCTCATGACCTGGGCGGCGCACCAGTTCCCGCAGCTCACCGACGCGATCTATTCGCGCGCTTTCTTCAAGACCGCGGTCGACAAGAGCCGGCCGCCGCGCCAGGACACCGGCGGCTTCGACCGGGCGGGCAGCTCGGGCAGGCTGTACGGCGACCAGCAGGACTATATGCGAAAGACCAGCTTCTTCACGACCTTCTCGACGCGACCCAAGACCACGGTGGCGGCGGTCGCCGGGGCAGGGCTCGTCGGCGCCGGTCTGGTCAGCTGGCTGCTCAAGCCTCGGCCGCAGGGGTCGCAGCAGCCGCACGCGCCGCGCGTCGGGACGCGCGGCGACCGTCGGCTGCTCGCGGCCGCCGAATAGCCCCTAGATCCCCGCGTACCATTCGTAGCCGGCCTGGTCCTCCCAGAAGCCGCCCTTGCCGCCGCGGATGCCGTCGAGCCGCGCTACCGCCTCGACGCCGGTCAGATATTTGGCCTGTTTGTAGCCGAGCTGGCGCTCGACGCGCAGCCGCAGCGGTGCGCCGTTGGCGACAGGCAGCGGCGCGTCGTTGAGCGCATGCGGGAGGATGGTCTGCGGGTGGAAGGCGTCGATCAGGTCGATCGATTCATAATAGGACCGGCCGCCGATCGCGTCGGCGCAGTGGAAGACCAGATAGCGCGCGTCGCCGCGCAGCCCGGCGGCCCGGAGGATCGGCGCCAGCCGCGCGCCCGTCCATTTGCCGATCGCCGACCAGCCCTCGACGCAGTCGTGGCGGGTGATCTGCTCGCGCTGCGGCAGCCGGCGAAGATCGGCGAGGGAAAGCGCCAGCGGCCGGTCGACCAGCCCGAACACGCGCAGCCGCCAGTCGGCGAAGCCGGCTTCCTCCCAGCGCTGCCACTGCGGTGTCATCGGCAGCCGCGTGCCGTTCGAGCGGAACACCGGCGAGCGCTCGGCCGGGCTGAACTCGCGCGCCAGCGCCTGGCGGTCGGAGACGGCGCGGTGCGCGGTGAAGTTGAGCCGTTCGCCGGTCTTCAGCAGCTCGCGGAACGCCGGTGCCTCGTTGAGCCGGTCGCAGCCGGCGAGCAGCAGCCCGCCGGCGCCCAGCACGAGCCCGCGGCGCGTGAGGTCGATCGTCATCACAGCTTCTCCCTGGGCAGGCGGAAGCGCCCGGTGATCATCGACCTGATCTCGTTCCACGGGCCGGCGAGCAGCACCATGAGGAGATGGACGACGATGAACAGCGCGATGAGCAGCGCCGCGACGAAATGCAAGGTGCGCGCCGACTGGCGGCCGCCGAACAGGTCGAGCAGCCACGGCCAGGCGGCGTTGAGCGCCGGCGACATCGTGAGCCCGGTGAGGATGACCAGCGGCAGCGCGCCGAACATCACGCCGAGATAGGCGAGTTTCTGCAGGATATTGTAGCGCGCCGCCGCCGCGCCGGTCGGGAAGCGCAGCCGCGCATGCTGCGCGATGTCGTGGAGGATATGGCGCGGTTTCAGTTCGGCGCGCGTCGGCAGCAGGTCGCGCCGCAGATGGCCGTTGACGAGGCCGGCGCCGACATAGAGGGCCGCGCCGGCGCCGAGCACCCAGGCGAAGAACAGATGCCACAGCCGCGCATCGGCGAGGCTGTAGCGGCTGGGGATCGTGGCCCAGCCGGGGAAGGCGTAGCGGCGCTGCTGGCCGTCGCCATCGCGCCACAGCCCGAGCACGCCGGTGGTGGTCACCTCGACGTCGCCGACGCGCAGATAGCCGCGGTTCGCCTCCGAGCCGATCTTGAGCACCGGCCGATCGAAATTGGCGCCATATTGGCCCCAGTAGAGCATCGGATGCGCGTTGAAGATCATCAGCCCGCTCATCAGCAGGCAGAAGATCGCCACCGCGTTCAGCCAGTGGGTGATCCGCGTCGTCAGCCGGTGGCGGCGGACGAACGCGCCGCCGCGCGGGGCGTCCGGATCGACGATGCTTGCGCTGGCCATGTCGTGCCCCCTCAGCTCTTTGCCGCCGCGATGATCGGGCCGCCCTTCGGCGCCTGGACGAGCACCGCGGTGCGCAGCCCGGCGGGCGCCGGCGGCAGCGCGAAGCTGGTCGCTTCGCCGGTCCAGCGGCCGAGCGCGACGAGCCGGCGCACCACGTTGCGATGCGCCAGCGTGCGCCCGCCATTCTCGCCGGCGCGGATCGGCACCTCGAGCGTGCGCGGATCGTAGCGCACCAGCCAGACGTCGGCGCCGCCCGCCGGCGCCCGGCCGGCGGCGACGCCGACCCGCGACGGTGCGAGCGTCAGCGCCGGGCCGGTGGCGCGGCGCGCGCGCTTGGCGATCTCGGCCTCGATCTCGGCGCGGCGCGTGCCGACGACGTCGGCGCGGCCGTCGATGTAGATCTGCGGCGTCCACACCGACTGGCGGCCGCGGGCGTGCGCATATTCGCGCTGGCGCTGCGTGCCTTCCGCGGTGGCGAAACGGTCTTTCCAGCCGAGCCGGTCCCAATAGGTGACGCCATAGGACAGCGCGATGACGTCGGCGCGCCCGGCGAGGGCGTTGAGGTTGGCGTTGGCGGGCGGGCAGGACGAGCAGCCCTGGCTCTGGAACAGCTCGACGGTGACCGGCGCCGCCGCGGCGCAAGTGCCGGCCAGCGCGAGCAGCAGCGCGAGCATGCGCGCGATCATGCCGAGCCCCCCGCCGCGGCGATCTGCGCCAGAGTGTCGTCGACCGGGCAGTCGACGCAGGCGCGATAGTTGCACAGCCGGCAGCTGCGATAGGCGCGATCGGGGGTGCGCACCAGCGCGCGCAGCAGCTTCTCGGCGAGCGTGCCGAACTGCTGCCGTTCGTCGGGGCTCAGCGCCGCCATCGCCTCGGCGAGCCCGCCCTGCCGCGCCGCCAGGATCGCCGCGCCCTGCGTCTCGCCGAGCGGCGTCAGCCGCAGCGCCACCGCGCGCCGGTCGTTGGCGGCGGTGATCCGCTGCACCAGCCCGTCGGCGACGAGCCGGTCGACCAGCCGCACCGCCGCCGAATGCGACAGCGCCACCGCGCGGCGCAGCCGCTCGATCGACAGGCCGGGCGCATGGCCGATCAGCGCCACTGCTGCCGCCGCGGGGCCGGGCTCGGGCGCCAGCGCCTGCGCGTCGGCCTGCAGTCGGTCGACGAGCGCCAGTGCCAGCGCCCCGACCAGATTTTCGATCTTAGCCTCGTCCATGCCGCGCAGAATATATGCACGGCGCATATAAGGCAAGCGCCGCGGCGCCGGCGCGCTACGGCCGCCCGGCGTGCCCGACCGCGACCGTGGCGACGAGGATGTTCCCCGCCGGCGCGGGCGCGGGCGGATCGGTCAGCGCCGGCGCGGTCAGCATGAACAGCGTCCGCCCGTCGTCGCTGCCGAGCATGCAGGCATAGCAGGGCTGGTCGGTGGCGATCACCTCGACGACCGCGCCGCCCTCGGCGATCCGCACGCATTCGGGCGCCATCGGGTTGGCGATCCAGATGCAGCCGTCGGCGTCGAGCGCGATGCCGTCGGGAATCCGCGGCCCCGTCGGCGCCCAGACCCGGCGGTTCGACAGGCTGCCGTCGGCGGCGATGTCGAACGCGGTCAGCCGCGCGCCGAAGGTCTCGCCGACGATCAAGGTCTGGCCGTCGGGGGTGATCACCGAGCCGTTGGGGAAGGCGAGCCCGCGCGCCGCCACCTCGACGCGCCCGTCGGGATGCACCAGCGCCAGGTCGGCGAGCCCCGGGTCCGCCATCACCCCCTCGATCCCGCCGCTTTCCATCGCCGCGCCGAGGTCGAAGCCGAAATTGCCGACATAGGCGCGGCCGTGTGCGTCGACGACCATGTCGTTGGCGTGGAAGGTCGCGACGCCAGACAGATCGGCATGGACGCTCACGCTCCCGTCGGGCGCGCGCCGCAGCAGCTGCCGCTTGGTCATCGCCACCACCAGCAGCGACCCGTCGGGCAGCCACCCCAGCCCCGACGGCTGGTCGTCGATCTCGAGCTCGACCCGCACGTCGCCGGCGAGCGACACCGAGCTGACCGCATGCGCGTGGAAGTCGCTGAACCACAGGCGACCGTCGTGCCAGCGCGGGCCTTCGCCGAAGTGGAGGCCGGTGAGGAGGGTGCGGTAAGGCATGGCCGTCTCCCACAAGGTTTGGACGCTGGGCATCAGCTTAAGGCTGCGTAGGATCGGATCAAGCCTCGCCCCGGCCTGTCCCCGCGGTCTGCCGAGGCCGCGGGCTACCAGATCCGAACGCGGTCGGCGGGATCGAGGTAGAGAAGATGTCCCGGCTTGACGTCGAACGCCCTGTACCAGGCGTCGAGGTTGCGTACGACGCCGTTGACCCGGTAGGCCGATGGACTGTGCGGATCGGAGGTGAGTTTGACGCTCAGCGCCTCGTCGCGGATGTTTTCGCGGTAGGTCTGCGCCCACGACAGGAAGACTCGCTGATCGCCGGTCATGCCGTCGAGCACGGGCCCCGGTTGGCCCCCGAGCGAGCGATGATAGGCCTCCAGCGCGATGCTCAGTCCGCCGAGGTCGCCGATATTCTCGCTGAGCGTGGTCTGGCCGTTCACATGCTGCCCCGGCAGCGGCTCGAAGCGCGAATATTGCGCGGCCAGCCGCGCGCCCCGTGCCTTGAAAGCGCCGAGGTCCGCGGCGGACCACCAGTCGCGCTGCGCGCCGCGCGCGTCGGTCTTCGCCCCCTGGTCGTCGAAGGCGTGGCTCATCTCGTGGCCGATCACCCCGCCGACGCCGCCATAGTTCACCGCCGCATCGGCCGCGGCATCGAAATAGGGAGGTTGCAGGATCGCCGCCGGAAACACGATCTCGTTGAAGAAGCTGTTCGAATAGGCGTTGACGTTCTGCGGCGTCATTCCCCACTCGTCGCGATCGGTCGGCTGGCCGAGGCGCGCGGTCTGGCGCTGCCACTCCCAGAGCAAGGCGCGCTGGCGATTGCCGAGGGGGTCGCCGGCGCGAACCTCCAACGTCGTGTAGTCGCGAAATCTGTCGGGATAGCCGACCTTGACGCGCATCGCCGCGAGCTTCGCCAGCGCGGCTGTCCTGGTCTCGGGCGACATCCAGTCGAGCCGCTCGATCCGCCCGCGGAAGGCCGCCCGCAAATTCTCGACGATCGCGGTGATCTGCGCCTTGTCGGCCGGGCTGAAATGACGCTGGACGTACAGCTGGCCGACGGCCTCGCCGAGCGCCGCGTTCAGCGCGACGGTGGCGCGTTTCCAGCGCTCGCGCTGTTGGGGTTGGCCCGCCAATGTACGGCCGTTGAAATCGAACGCCAGCTCGTCGAACGCGGCCGGCAGCACATCGGCGTTGGCGTTCAGATAGCGGAATGTCATGTAGGCGCGCCAGGTCGCGACCGGCGTCTCTCGAAACAGCCGCGCCAGGTCCCTGACCGCCTCGTCTTCCTTCACGACGAAGAAGTCCTGCGCGGGGATGCCCAGCTGGGCGAGCACCTGCTCCCAAGGATAGTCGGGCGCGAAGGCCATGAGCTCAGCGCGCGTTTTGGGGTGATAGGTGAGGTCGCGCTCGGCGCGCCTCGCGCGGGTCCAATGCGCCTGCGCGATGTTGGTCTCGAGCGCGACGATGGCGCCGGCCGCCGCCTCCGGCGCAGGGGTTCCGGCCAGCGCCAGCATCGCGGCGACATAGGTCAAGAATTTCTCGCGGAGCTCCTTCGACCGCCCATCGTCCTTGAGATAATAATCGCGATCCGGAAGGCTGAGCCCGGACTGGACGATGTTGATGCCATAGCGGTCGGGGTTGGCCGCGTCGGGCCAAACGGTCATCGAGATCGGGCCCCACGCTCCGAGCTCCCGACGACCCAACATCCGCGCGACGTCCTCGTGCGAGCGGGCGGCAGCGAACAGCGCCAGGTCGGCGGCGACCGGCGAAAGGCCGGCGGCCTCGATCGCCTTGGTGTCCAGATAGGCATTGTAGGTATCGGCGATCTTGCGCTCGATCGAGCCGGCCCGCTGGGGCCGGCCGGCCACATCGTCGACGATGGCCTTGACGTCGCCCTCCGCCTTGGCGCGCAGCATGGCGAAGGGCCCCCAGGCCGTGCGGTCGGGCGGGATCGGCGTGGCGCGCATCCAGGCGCCGCCGCTATACGCCACGAAATCATCGCCGGGCTCCACGGTCGGGTCCATGCCCGCCAGATCGAAACCCCAGGGCGCGACCGCCGGCGACGCGGCGGGAAGCGACAAGGCGATCAGAGCAAGCATGAGCGCGCGAGAGCGTGTCAGGCGCACGGGGCGACGCGATAGTGCGGACGAGGGGCGGGAGTTCCGGCAGCGGAAGACGTGCGATCTCTCATCGCCGATTTATGCAGGAAGCTACATTTGTAGTCAACCAGCCCGACGGCTTGGCTACGGTCGCCCGGCGCAGCAGCCGCCGCTCGGTCATCGACACCACCAGTAGCGACCCGTCGGGCAGCCACCCGAGCCCCGACGGCTGGTCGTCGATCTCGAGCTCGACCCGCACGTCGCCGGCGAGCGACACCGAGTTCACCGCATGCGCGTGGAAGTCGCTGAACCACAGCCGACCGTCATGCCAGCGCGGGCCTTCGCCGAAGTGGAGGCCGGTGAGGAGGGGGCGGGTGGGGCGGGGCATGCGGATCTCCTGTCGGTGTCAGATACACGCGCACGCAAACACTCACTTCTTTGCTTTGGCCGCCCTAATCCTAGCCGAGCCAGCGGAACGCATGCACGACGGCGGCCTTGCCGGTGCCATGCACCGGTGCGCCATGCGCCATCACCAGCGTGTCGATCGGCCAGTCGAGGATGCGCCCGAGCGCCGCGCGCGCGGCGCGGCGGTCGACGAAGGTGACGCGGAACTTGCGCGGCACCTCGGGCGCGGGTGCGCTCATCAGGTCGAGCCGCGCGACGAGCGCGCGCCACCCGCTGAACCAGCCGGGCTCGAAATGCTGGATCAGGTCGGTGAACAGCACGGTGGCGCTGCGGCGGTGGAAGAACACCCACTCGGTGGCAATGAGGTTGCCGCGGAAGGCCACCTGGTCGATCTCGCCGCGCCAGTCGGCGGGCGCGTCATCGCCGAGCACGTCAACGAAGCGCAGATCGGGCCGTCGTCGCGGCAGTCCCGGCGCGGCGAAGCTGCGCGCGGCGGGAAAGGCGCGCTGCCACTCGCCGAAGAACAGATAGTGGAGGGGAGTGGGCGCGACCAGCCACGCCACCTCGCCGAGCGCCGCCACGGCGGCGCGCAGGGCCGGTGTCAGCGCCACCGGCGACCACAGGAAGAGCTTCCCCCCGAAACGGATGACCGCCATGCGCGTCGGAAAGACGAAACCGGCGATCTGCACCGTCGGCCCGTCGGCCAGCCAGATATCGGGTCCGATCGGCTGGAGGAGGGGAACGGTATCCGCCATCGAGGATCCTTCCGAGACGATGTGCCTTCCGGCCGCGTCATCGACGCAATCACGCGGTCGGACGATAGCAGCGAGATCGCGATCAGCGCCAATCGCTGCATCGGGCGGGCGCCGCAGCCGTTCCGGTCCGACATCGGCGCCACGGGCAGCCCCCGTGGCACAACCGTAGCACAGCGACCGGAACATCCTCCCAATATCGCCCGGACGCTGTACCCTGTGGCGCATGACAGCTCCGGCGCCGTTCGACTTCCAGCCCAACCGGTCGGCGGCGACCTCGCTCGCGCATCAGCTGTGCGACAACATCCGCGCCGCCATTGCCGAAGACCGGCTCGAGGTCGGCGCGCGCCTGCCGTCGGTGCGCGACCTTGCCACGCAGCTCGGCGTCGCGCGCGGCACCGTCCAGGCCGCCTATGATGCCCTGGTCTCCGAGCTGCTGCTCGGCACCGCCGGATCGGCCGGCACGCGGGTGATCGCCAAGCCGCCGCGCCAGGCGCCGGCGCCCGAGGCGCCGATCGCGCGGCCGCTCGCGACGATGCTGCGCGGCTTCTCGCTGACCGCCTTGCCCTTCCAGACCGGGGTGCCGGCGCAGGATGCGTTCCCGACGAAGATGTGGACCAGCCTGCTGGGTCGCGCGGTCCGCAACGATGCGATGACGCCGACGACCTATCCCGATCCGCGCGGGCACCCGGACCTGCGCACGCAGATCGCCGCCTATCTGGCGGTCGCGCGCGGCATCCGCTGCGTGCCCGACCAGGTCGTCATCACCGCCTGCTATCGCGCCGGACTGGCGCTCACGCTGCAGGTGGTCGGGGCGGCGGGCCAGCGCGCCTGGATGGAGGAGCCGGGCTATCCGATCACCCGCATGGGGCTGGAGATGGCGCGCGTCGCGCCGGTCGCGGTGCCCGTCGACAGCGAGGGCATCGACGTCGCTGCCGGCATGGCGCTGGCGCCCGACGCGCGGATCGCGATCGTGACGCCGGGCCAGCATTCGCCGCTGGGCGCCACGATGAGCCATGCCCGACGGCAGACGCTGCTCGATTGGGCCGCCACCACCGGCGGCTGGATCGTCGAGGACGATTATCTGGGCGAACTCCAGCTCGGCGCGCGCGCCGCGCCCGCGCTGGCGAGCGCCGACGCCGTCGGGCGCGTGATCCATGTCGGCAGCTTCAGCAAGACGCTGAAGCCCGGGATCGGCATCGGCTTCGTCGTCGCGCCGATGGCGCTCGCCGCGCGGTTCGGTCACGCGGCGGCCACGCTGGGACCGAGCTTCTTCGCACCGACGCAGCTCGCGCTCGCGCGGATGCTCGCCGAGGGCCATTATCTGCGGCACCTGCGCAACATGAAGCGGCTCTACGCCGAGCGGCTGGCGGCGCTGCATCGCGCGCTGGCGGCGGACTATCGGCTCGAGACCGTCGCTGGCCCGATCGCGCTCCTGCGGCTGCCGCCGCATGCCGACGATGTGGCGCTGGCGCGGCGCGCGCCCGAACTCGGGATCGCGCCGTCGCCGCTGTCGACCTGGTTCCAGGATGCCGCGCATGCCGTCCCGGGGCTGCTGCTCAGCGCGACCAACCTGCGCCCGAGCCGGGTCGACGAGGCGCTCGCCGCGCTCCGCCGGCTGCTCACGGGCTGAGGACGGCAACCTTGGCCCAATCGCTTTCGCGATTCTTGGCGCTATAGGCCTGGGCCAAGCTCCTGCTACGTCGGCTGATCGCGAGCCCATGCCGATCCGGCGGGCCCTCGGCGGAAGGTACGGGATATGAAGATCGTGGTCATCGGAGGCTCCGGCCTCATCGGGTCGAAGCTGGTTGCGCGACTGCGGTCGGCTGGCCATGAGGCGGTGCCGGCCTCGCCCAACAGCGGCGTCAACACGATGACCGGCGAGGGCCTTGCCGAAGCGCTGGCCGGCGCCGACGTCGTCGTCGACGTCGCCAACTCGCCGTCGTTCGAGGATGCCGCCGTTCTCGCCTTCTTCGAGACCTCGAGCCGCAACCTCCTGGCGGCCGAAAAGGTCGCCGGCGTGACGCACCACGTCGCGCTGTCGGTCGTCGGGACGCAGCGGCTGGCGGACAGCGGCTATATGCGGGCGAAGGCCGCGCAGGAAGCGCTGATCCGCGCGTCGGGCGTGCCTTATACGATCCTGCACGCCACGCAGTTCTTCGAGTTCCTCGGCGGCATCGCGCATTCGGCCGCGGCGGGCGAGGCGATCCACCTCTCTACCGCGCTGTTCCAGCCGATCGCGGCCGACGATGTCGCGGCGGCGCTGGCGGCGATCGCGGTCGCGCCGCCGGCAAACGCCACGACCGAAGTGGCCGGCCCGCGGCCCTTCCGCATGGATGAGCTGGTGCGCCGCTACCTCGGCGAGACGGGCGACGCGCGCGGTGTGGTCGGCGAGGCCGACGCGCGCTATTTCGGAGCTCGGATCGACGACGCGTCGCTGATGCCCGCGCCCGGCGCGAGCCTCGGCGCGACCGACTACGACAGCTGGTTCGCGGCGCGATGAGCCGGGTCGTGCTGGCGATCGCCGTCCTGCTCGGCGTCGGCGGAGTCGCGAACGGCCTCTTCATGCTCGTTGCCCCCGTCGACTGGTATTTCGCCGTGCCGGGCGTCACGACGACGGGGTCCTACAACCAGCATTTCATCCGCGACATCGGCCTGATCTTCGTCGGCGCGGGGGCGGCGTTTCTGCTCGGCGCCCGCCAGCCGAAATATCGTCCCGTCGCTTGGGGTACCGCCGCCGCCTGGCTCTCGGGTCATGCCTTGTTCCACTTCTGGGAAGTGGCGGTCGGCCTCTGTGCCCCGTCGGCGCTGCTGCGCGATTTTCCCGCCGTGACGCTGCCGGCGCTGCTGGCGGTCGCCATCACCATCCATGCATTCGCCGACAAGGAGGCCGCCCGATGACGCAACGCCTGAACATCTTCACCGCCGCGCCCGAAGGCGCCAAGGCGCTGATGGCGCTGGAAGCGGCGATTGCCGCCTCGGGGCTCGAACACAGTCTGATCGAACTGGTGAAGCTGCGCGCCTCGCAGATCAACGGCTGCGCCTTTTGCCTGCACATGCATGTCGCCGATGCGGTCAAGGCGGGCGAATCCGAGCGGCGCATCCATCTGCTCAGCGCCTGGCGCGAGTCGGCGATGTTCACCGACCGTGAGCGCGCCGCGCTTAACTGGACCGAGGTGCTCACGAACATCGCTGGCACGGGCGCGCCCGACGCCGACTACGCCTGGCTGCAGACGCAGTTCGACGAACGCGAGCAGGGCTTCCTCTCGCTGCTGATCGGCGCGATCAACACCTGGAACCGCATCCAGGTCGGTTTTCGCGGTTCGCATCCCGCCGACGTCGCGCCAGCCGCTCCCGCCCGCTCGCAGGTGCCGGCATGAAGCTCTACTACAGCCCGCTCGCCTGCAGTCTGGCCGATCACATCGCGCTTCGCGAGGCGGGGATGGCGTTCGAAGCCGAACGCGTCGACCTTCGCACCTTCCGCACCGCCGGCGGCGAGGATTTCGCGCGGATCAATCCGAAGAAATATGTGCCGGCGCTCGTCCTCGACGATGGCACGATCATCACCGAAAACCTCGCGGTGCTCGACTGGATCGCCGGGGAAACGCCGGCGCTGCAGGTCGACGGCGTGATGGGGCGGACGCGTGTGCTCGAGGCGCTGACCTATATCACCACCGAGATCCACAAGGCCTTCAAGCCGATGTGGCACGCCGGCAGCGCGGCCGAAGTCGCGAAGGCGCGCGAGACGGTGCTGCGGCTGATGCAGCCGCTCGCCGACGGACTGCAGGGCGACTATCTGTTCGGCTCGCGACCGAGCGTGGCCGACTTCTACCTGTTCGTCATGCTGCTCTGGGCGGACCGCTTCGCACTCGATCTGCCGCTGCCGCTCCTCGGCCTGCGCGAGCGCATGAAGGCGCGCCCGGCGGTTCAGGCCGCGATGGCCGTCGAAGGGATCGGCTAGCCGCGACGGAGAGAGCGGTGACGCGGTCAGCCCGCCACAACCGCCAACGCCTGCGGCGCCTGCGCGATCAGCGTCGTATAATGGCCGCCCTTGGCCTCGTGCAGTCGCGCCGCCGGTAGCCGGCGGGCGATTCCGCGCGCCATGGCGATCGGCGCCCAATTGTCGTCGGTGCCGTGCCATAGCTCGACCGGGGCGGTGACCGCGTCGAGCTCGGCGGCCCAGGGCTCGACATAGGCGGTGAGGTCGCGCCGGTAGGCGTGGCCGCCGTCCGCCCAGGCCGCGGCGAAGACGCGGGCGAGCCGCGCCTGTCCGTCGGCCGAGGTCGCCAGCGCCCGGTCGCTGGGCGCGGCGCCCGCGAACAGCAGCCGGCGCAGCAGCTCCGGCGCGCGGCGCGCCAGCAGCGCCTGCGCGGCGACGGTCATCGCGAAGCCGGCGCCGCCGGCCTGCGCCGACCGGAAGACGCGCTTGCCGGCGCCCATGCCCTCGAAGGCGTCCGGCACGTCGAGCGGCCCGGCGGCCGACAGCAGCCGCAACGGGCCGGCATCGCCCTTCAGCCGCGCGGCGACGCGCAGCGCCAGCGCGGCGCCGATCGAAAAGCCGATGATCGGCAGCCGCCGACCGCCGTCGAGCCGGGCCACCACCTCGGTGAGCCGGTCGAGATAGTCGGCGGGGCCGCCGCCGAAGGGGATGTCGGCGCGGCTGACGGCATGAAGCGCGACGCGCTGTTCGTGCGCGGCGCCGGCGATGAGCTCGGCTTCGACCGGCGCGCCCGGCGCGCCGTGAAGGTAGAGCGCCGGCGCGCCGTCGCGCGGCCGGACGATGCGGACGGGCGAGGGCGGTGACGCCATCGAGCGGTCCCTTACTTCGCCGGGAGGTAGATCTCGCTTCCCTTCGCCTTGAACTGCTCGCTCATCGCATCCATCCCGCGCTCGGCCTCGCCCGGCGCCAGCGCGTCGGCGGCGAGGAAGCTGTCGCTGTTCTGCTTGCGCGCGAAGTCGCGGACCTCCTGCGTGATCTTCATCGAGCAGAATTTCGGCCCACACATCGAGCAGAAATGCGCGGTCTTGGCGCCCTCGGCGGGGAGCGTCTGGTCGTGGAATTTCTCGGCGGTCTCGGGGTCGAGGCTGAGGTTGAACTGGTCGCGCCAGCGGAATTCGAAGCGGGCGCGGCTCAAGGCGTCGTCGCGCGCCTGCGCCGCCGGATGGCCCTTGGCGAGGTCGGCGGCGTGCGCGGCGAGCTTGTAGGTGACGACGCCGACCTTGACGTCGTCGCGGTCGGGCAGCCCCAGATGCTCCTTGGGCGTCACGTAGCAGAGCATCGCGGTGCCGTACCAGCCGATCATCGCCGCGCCGATCGCGCTGGTGATATGGTCGTAGCCTGGCGCGATGTCGGTGGTCAGCGGCCCCAATGTGTAGAAGGGCGCCTCGCCGCACGCCTCGAGCTGCTTTTCCATGTTCACCTTGATCTTGTGCATCGGCACATGGCCGGGGCCCTCGATCATCTCCTGGCAATCCTGCGCCCAGGCGATCTTGGTGAGCTCGCCGAGCGTCGCCAGCTCGGCGAACTGCGCCTCGTCGTTGGCGTCGGCGATCGAGCCCGGGCGGAGACCATCGCCGAGGCTGAAGCTGATGTCATAGGCGCGCATGATCTCGCAGATCTCGGCGAAACGCTCGTAGAGGAAGCTCTCGCGGTGGTGCGCGAGGCACCATTTCGCCATGATCGAGCCGCCGCGGCTGACGATGCCGGTGACGCGCTTGGCGGTCAGCGGGATGTAGGGCAGGCGGACGCCGGCGTGGATGGTGAAATAGTCGACGCCCTGTTCGGCCTGCTCGATCAGCGTGTCGCGGAAGATCTCCCAGGTCAGGTCCTCGGCGACGCCGCCGACCTTTTCGAGCGCCTGGTAGATCGGCACCGTGCCGATCGGCACCGGCGAATTGCGGAGAATCCACTCGCGGGTGTCGTGGATGTTCCGGCCGGTCGACAGGTCCATCACCGTGTCGGCGCCCCAGCGGATCGACCAGACCATCTTGTCGACTTCGCTG